>JBIOUH010000095.1:0-32873 GCA_044866955.1 Steroidobacteraceae bacterium | reverse complement strand
AATCTTCGTGATCGCCGCGTTCCTCACGCCGCCCGACGCGCTTTCGCAGACGGCCATGGCCATCCCGATGTGGTTCCTGTACGAGATCGGCATCGTCATGTCGCGGATCCTGCTCCGGGAGAAACTGGCGCAGCAGCGCTCCGAAGAACAGAGCGCCAGCAGCTGACCCGGAAGCTGAACCGGTTCAGCTGTATACATCCTTTGCGGTCGCCGCTTCTTGCCCCCGCGCGCGCTCTTCGGTGAGACTGCAGCACCTTTGCAACATCCCTGTCACTAACAACAGGCAACCAGCGCGCCCGCCTGGCAGGGCGCGCCCACGAACCGCAGGATGGGCCCAGCCGCATGAACCAGAACATCGAGCGCGATTCCACCCAGGGACCTCAGCTTTTCGGTCAGCCGCGCGGACTCGCGACGCTGTTCATGACGGAAATGTGGGAGCGGTTCAGCTACTACGGGATGCGGGCGATCCTGATCCTGTTCATGGCGGGTGCGATCGCCGAGGGCGGCCTCGGCATCGACGACAAGACCGCCAGTGCCGTCTACGGACTGTACATAGCAGCGACCTACCTGCTGGCGCCGCTGGGCGGATGGATCGCAGATCGATTGATCGGTCAGCAGCGTGCAGTCGTCTGGGGCGGCGTGTTGATCATGCTCGGCAACGGCTCGCTGGCCGCAGGCGACCCGAAGCTGTTCTTCATCGGGCTGCTGGTGATCGTCCTGGGCGTCGGCCTGCTCAAACCGAACATCAGCGCGATCGTGGCGCAGCTCTATCCGGAAGGCGGCACGCGCCGCGATGCCGGCTTCTCGCTCTTCTACATGGGCATCAACCTCGGCGCTTTTCTCGGCTCGATCTTCGTGCCGATCGTCGCCGATGCGTACGGCTGGAGCGCCGGCTTCGCCCTGCCGGCCATCGGGATGCTGCTCGGCCTGGTGCAGTTCCAGGTGACCAAGGGTCATCTCGGCACGTCCGGCGTCGTGCCGCTCGGCAAGCCCGCCACCTGGTGGCCGGTCATCGGTTTCATGGTCGTTGTCGTGGTTGTCGCGACGCTCGCGCTGTCCGGCAAGCTCGCTCTCAATCCGGTACGCATCTCCGTAATTGCCAACTGGACCATGATTGCGCTCGCCGCCGGCTACTTTGCCTACCTCGCTTTCTTCGCCGGCCTCGATCTGAACGAGCGCAAGCGCGTCGTCGCGATGATCGCGCTGTTCGCCGCGTGCGCGATGTTCTGGGCCGGCTTCGAGCAGACCGGCGCGTCGCTGAACCTGTTCGCCGACCGTCACACCGATCGCATGATCTTCGGCTGGGAGATGCCGGCCGGCGTGCTGCAAGCAGTGAACCCGGTGTTCATCATCATCTTCGCGCCGGTGATCGCCTGGATCTGGGTGATGCTCGGCAGGCGCAACCTCGATCCGTCCGCGCCTTTCAAGTTCTCGCTCGGCCTGATCCTGATGGGCGTGGGCTTCTTCGTGATGTACCTGGCCGCGCACTACGTCGTGATGGGCGAGAAGGTGCTGCCGACGTGGCTCATGCTCACTTACCTGTTCCACACGTTCGGCGAGCTGTGCCTGAGCCCGGTTGGCCTGAGCTCGATGACGAAGCTCGCGCCGGCGCGCTTCGTCGGGCAGGTGATGGGTCTGTGGTTCCTTGCGACAGCGATCGGCAACAACCTCGCAGGCCAGTTCTCCGGCGAGTTCGATCCGAACAATCTGCCGAGCATGCCGGGCCAGTTCCTCTATATCTTCTGGTGGGGTGTGATCGCAGGCGTCGTGCTGCTGATCCTGACGCCGTTCATCAAGAAGATGATGCCCGGAGTCAAATAGAGTCAGGGGAAGATGATGCGAAATTCGCTACGGCTCGCGGCCGCGATCGCGGCTGTCCTCGCAATTTCCAGCGGCTGCAGCCGCGACACGTCGCACAGCACAGCAGCGCCGAAGGAATCCGCCGACGAGTTCGTGGCGCGGCTCAATCGCGAGATGGCCGAGCTCGGGCGCGAACAGGGAGCAGCCGGCTGGGCGTATGCGACGTACATCAACCAGGACACTGAGTTCCTCAACGCGAAAGCTACCGAGCGCGGACTCGAGTACTTCACGAACGCCGTCGAAGCCGCGAAGGCGTACGAGAACGAGAAGCTGAGCCCCGCGACCGCGCGCACGCTTGAGCTGCTGAAGCTCGGCGTCGCAGCGCCCGCACCGAAAGATCCCGCGAAGCGCGCCGAGCTCGCCGGCATAACCTCGAAGATGGAGGGCATGTACGGCGCGGCGAAGTATTGTCCGAAGGGGCCGGACTCGTGCAAAGACCAGGGCCAGCTCACCGAAATCCTCGCCACGAGCCACAAGTACGACGAGCTGACCGAAGCGTGGACCGGCTGGCATTCGACGGCGCGTCCGCTGCGCAAGGAGTACGTGCGCTTCGTCGAGCTTGCGAACGAAGGCGCACGCGAGCTGGGCTTCGCCGATCTCGGCGCGATGTGGCGCTCCGGATACGACATGCCGCCGGACGAGTTCACGAAAGAGGCGGCGCGACTGTGGGGCCAGGTGAAGCCGCTGTACGACTCGCTGCACTGCTACGTGCGCGGGCGGCTGCAGAAGACCTACGGCGCGGAGCGCGTGCCCGACGGCAAGCCGATTCCCGCCCAGCTGCTCGGTAACATGTGGGCCCAGCAGTGGGCCGAGATCTATCCGCTGGTCGAACCGTATCCGGGCGTCAGCGACCTCGACGTCACCAAGGCGCTCGAGAAGCAGAAATACGACGCGGTGCGCATCACGCAAGCCGCCGAAGCCTTCTACGTCTCGCTCGGGTTCCCGAAGCTGCCGCAGACTTTCTGGGAACGCTCGCTGCTGACGCAGCCGCGCGATCGCGACGTGCAGTGTCACGCCAGCGCTTGGCACATGGACAGCAAGGAGGACGTGCGCATCAAGATGTGCATCAAGCCGACGCAGGATGACCTGATGACGGTCTATCACGAGCTCGGCCATGTGTTTTACGACCTGTCGTACAACCAGCAGCCCTTCATGTTTCAGAACGGCGCGCACGACGGCTTCCACGAAGCGATCGGCGACACGGTGAATCTGTCGATGACGCCGGCGTACCTGCATCAGATCGATCTGATCGGCACGGTGAAGCAGAGCCCGGAGGCGACGATCAACCAGCAGATGAAGCTGGCGCTCGACAAGGTTGCGTTCCTGCCGTTCGGCAAGATGATCGACGAGTGGCGCTGGAAAGTGTTCGACGGCCAGGTGAAACCCGACAACTACAACGCTGCGTGGTGGCAGCTACGCGAGCAATACCAGGGCGTCGCAGCGCCGGTGCCGCGCACCGAAGAGGATTTCGATCCGGGCGCGAAGTACCACATCCCGGCGAACACGCCGTACACACGCTACTTCCTGTCGTACATCCTGCAGTTCCAGTTTCACAAGGCGCTGTGCGAAGCAGCCGGGTTCAAGGGCCCGCTGAGCGAGTGCTCCGTGTACGGCAACGCCGAAGCCGGCAAGCGCTTCCGCGAGATGCTGGCGCTGGGCCAGAGCCAGCCATGGCAGGACACGCTCGAGAAGCTCACCGGCACGCGGCAGATGGACTCCTCGGCGATCCTCGATTACTTCGCCCCGCTGCAGCAATGGCTGGCGGACAAGAACAAAGGTCAGACCTGCGGCTGGTAACTCATGAATGCCCCAAACTTCAGCAACGCGCCGCAATTGTCGGCGCGCGCGATCGTGCTCTCGATTGTGCTCGCCATGGTGCTCGCGGCAGCGAACACCTATCTCGGACTGTTCGCCGGCCTGACGATCGCGACGGCGATTCCCGCCGCAGTCGTCTCGATGGCGGTGCTGCGATTGTTCGGCGGCGGCCACATTCTCGAGAACAACATCGTGCAGACCGGCGCGTCGGCCGGCGCTTCGATCTCGGCGGGCGTGATCTTCACGCTGCCGGCGCTCGTCATCATCGAATACTGGAAGGACTTCAACTACTGGTGGGTGCTCGCGATCGCCGGCCTCGGCGGCGTGCTCGGCGTGCTCTTCTCGGTGCCGCTGCGGCGCGCATTGATCGTGGAGCAGAACCTCGCGTTCCCGGAAGGCAAAGCCGCAGCGGAGGTGCTCAAGGCCGGTGAGAATCCGGGACGCGGCATCAGGATCCTCGCCGTGTCCGCCCTGATCGGCGGCTTCGCGAAGCTCCTCGCGCAAAGCGGCATGAAGCTGCTGCCGGATGTCGCCGCGACGGCGGGCTCGATCGGCAAGGCGTTCGCGTACGTCGGCACGAATCTGTCGCCCGCACTGCTGGGCGTCGGCTACATCGTCGGTCTGAACATCTCGATCGTGATCGTCGCGGGCGGCGTGCTGTCGTGGGACATCGCGATTCCGATCTACACGCAGTACTTCATGGACACCGTGCCGGCGGGCGATCCGGAAGCGATTGCGTACGGAGTGTGGGCTACGCAGATCCGTTACCTCGGCGTCGGCGCAATGCTGGTCGGTGGCATTTGGACACTGTTCTCGTTGCGTTCTTCGCTGCTCTCGGGTGTGCGCAGCGGCCTCGCAGCAACGCGCGCCGGAACGTCGAAGATGATCGCAGAGACCGAGAAGGATCTGCCGATGAAGGCCGTCCTGTTCGGGCTCATCGTGTTCACGCTGCCGCTGTTCATCCTGTACCAGGCGATCGTCCACAGCATCGCGGTCTCGATTCCGATGACGATCGTGATGATCGTCGCCGGCTTCCTGTTCTCATCGGTGTCGGCCTACATGGCCGGTCTGGTCGGCTCGTCCAACAACCCGGTGTCGGGCATCACGATCGCGACGATCCTTTTCGCTTCGCTGATGCTGATCGTGCTGCTCGGCAGCGGCTCGAAGCTCGGCCCCGTCGCCGCGATCATGATCGGCGCCGTCGTGTGCTGCGCAGCTGCAGTCGCCGGCGACAACCTGCAGGACCTGAAGTGCGGCTATCTCATTGGCGCGACGCCGTGGCGACAGCAGGTGATGCTGGCGATCGGTGCAATCTCCTGCGCACTGGTTATGGCGCCCGTGCTGAACCTGCTGAACGAGACGCGCGGCATCGGCGTGCCGACGGCCGAGCATCCCAACCCGCTGCTGGCGCCGCAAGCGACGCTGATGGCCACGGTTTCGAAGGCGATGTTCGGTGGCGAGCTGCCGTGGACGATGGTGTGGATCGGCGCCGCAGTCGGCGCGGCAATCATCGCGATCGACGCCGTGCAGAAGAAGCGCGGCTCGACCTTCCGCGTGCCGGTGCTCGCGGCCGCAGTTGGCATCTACCTGCCGCTGGATGTGACGATGCCGATTTTCCTCGGCGGCATCCTCGCGTACTTCGTCGAGCGCAGCGCCGGCAAGCCGGTGAACCCCGCCGATCACGAGCGCATGCACCAGGACGGCGTGCTGTACTCGTCGGGCCTGATCACGGGAGAGGCACTGATGGGCATTGTCGTGGCCTTCTTCGTCTGGAAGTTCAAGAACCCGGACGTGATGGCGCTGCCGCAGGCTTTACAGCTCGGCGCGTGGGAGTGGCTCGGCGTCGCCGTCTTCGCCCTGATCGCCTGGCTGCTGTATCGAACGGCGGTCGAAGGCGCGCGCCGCGTGTGCAAGGGCGGCTAGCCGGAACAGTCACGCCTTTTGACGGCGTTGCCGAAGGGCGTTGGCCGCTTGACAGAAAACTAGTGACGCCGCGTGATCACTTCGACCTTGCCGTTGTTGCCGATCAGGCCGGAGGCGACCCAGCCGGTGATGCTGACGATCAGCGAGCCGCCGACCGCAGTCCAGAAACTGCTGATCTGGAAGCCGGACAGCAGCAGCGCGACCAGCCCCAGCATCGCGGCGTTCACGACCAGCAGGAACAGCCCCAGCGTCAGCAATGTCAGCGGCAGCGTCAGCACGACGGCGATCGGTCGGACGATCGCGTTGACGATGCCGAGCAGCAGCGCGGCTACCAGCAGGGTGAGCGGCCGATCGAAAGCAAGGCCCGGAAGAATCTGCGTGGCCAGCCACAGCCCGAGGGCGACGATCGCCACGCGCAGCACGAATCCAGTCATGGTCTCGTCTCCGCAGTTCCGTTAGTCTTCGTTGCAGCCAAGTCTCGACTCACTCGAAGTCAATAACAAGATCGGGTCCTTCAGCGGAGAATCAATATGCCTTACGTCGCAATCGTGACCGCCGTGGCGCTGCTGCAGTTCTTCTGGTTCGGCTGGCAGGTGGGCGTGGCGCGCGGGAAGTACAACATTCCGGCGCCGGCGATCAGCGGCAACGACATGTTCGAGCGGCACTTCCGCGTGCAGATGAACACGCAGGAGCAGCTGCTGGTGTTCCTGCCGGCGCTGTGGATCTTCGCCAGCTTCATCAGCCCGCTGTGGGCGGCGGTGCTGGGCGCGGTTTTCATCGTCGGCCGCGGCGTGTATGCAAACACGTATGTGCGCGACCCCAAGAGCCGCTCGATCGGATTCGCGCTGACCGCGATTCCGAATCTGCTGCTGCTGCTCGGGATCCTGATCTGGGCAGTGTGGGCGCTGGTGAAGTCGCCCGGCGGCTGAGTTACGCGGCAGGCGGCCGGCGCAGCATGCGGTCCTGCTGCATGCGCTGATCGGCGAGAATCATCAGCTCCTTCGGGTACAGGTGATCGTCCGGGAAGTTCGCGATGCCGACGTTGACGTTGGCGCGGATCAGCCGGTTCGCCACCGATACCGTGCCGGCGTAGACGTTGTTGCGAATGCGCTGGCCGATCGCCGTGCCGGTCTCGGCGTCCGCTTCGACCAGCAGCACGATGAACTCGTCGCCGCCGAGGCGCGCCGCCACATCCGAGCCGCGAATCGAGCGCGTGATCGCGTTCGCCACGATGCCGAGCACCTGGCTGCCCGCATCGTGTCCGAGCATCTCGTTGACCTGCGCCAGATTGTCGACGTCGATCACCGCCAGCGTGTACGGCCGGTTGAAACGCTCAGCTTTGCGATGCTCCTGCTGCAGCACTTCTTCGAAGGCGCGCAGGTTGAGCAGCCCGGTGAGCGAGTCCGTCGACGACAGATCGCTGATGCGCTGAACGGCGCTGTGCATGCGGCCGACCAGCGCCGCGACGACCAGCGCCACAGCAGTGCCGGGCGCGAACATGTTGAACAGCAGCCCGAGAAATTCCGGGTCGCCGATGTAGGTCTGCGGCGTCAATGCGCCGAGCAGCAGACCCAGCGCACCGATGACCACGGCCAGCATGACCACGAGCCACCAGCTGCCGAATGCGACGGCGATGCCTGCGAGCGGAACCGAGAACAAGGGCAACAACGAGCTGCGCGACGCGCCAGTCGCCGCACACAGAGACGCTACGCAGAGCGTCGATACCGCGACATCGATCCAATGCTGGCGAGCGAGCTGTTGCTGCAACGCCGGGATCGAGCGCGTGACGAGCATGCTGACGGCGAGCAACGAGAGAGCGCCGACTGCGAGCAACGGTTGGAGAACGTTCTGCGGAACGAAGACGAACTGCAGCGCGCCCGCGCTCAATATCAGCAGATGCAGCCAGAGCAGCACAGTCGCCGCGAAATCTCGATTGTCGCTGGCCGGCTGCTCGGGCCGCATGCGTGCTCAGTCAGCGCTGCTTTGACGGATCGTGCCCGGAGCCTTGAGCAGATCCAGTGCCACGTGCAACGCGCGGTCGTCGCCGTCCTTGTGATCTTCGACCGGCACGTCGGGCGTGATACCGCGCTTCTGAATCGATGCGCCGGAGGGCGTGAAGTAACGCGATGTCGTCAGCTTGATGGCGTGCCCGTCGGACAACGCCATGACCGTCTGCACCGAACCTTTGCCATAGGTCTGACTCCCGACGAGGCGCGCGCGATGATGATCCTGCAACGCGCCGGCCACGATCTCCGAAGCCGAAGCCGAGCCGCCGTTGACGAGCACGATGAGCGGCGCGCCATCGATGTCGTCGCCGGGCCGCGCATCCATCGAGAATTTCGCGTCCGGTGCGCGGCCGTTCGCAGTGACGATCACTCCGCCATCGAGGAACACGTCCGAAACGCCGACCGCGGCTTCGAGCACGCCGCCCGGATTGTTGCGCAGGTCGAGCACCAGGCCGCGCAACGCGCCGCCGCTTGCCTTCTTGAGCTTCGCGATCGCCCCTTCCAGGTCCGGCGTCGTGGTCTCGCTGAAGTGCGAGATCTTCACGTAACCGAAGCCGGGCTCGAGCAGCTCCTGGCTGACGCTGTGCACCTGCACGGCCGCGCGCGCCAACGTGAACTCCATCGGCTTCGGGTCCGGCCCGCGTGCGATCGTGATCTTGACCGGCGTGCCGACGCGGCCGCGCATGCGATCGATCGTGTCGTTGAGATTCTCGACATCCACCGGCACGTCGTCGACGGCGATGATGCGATCGCCGGCGAGCACGCCGGCTTTGAACGCGGGCGTGTCTTCGATCGGATTGACGACTCTGACCACGCCGTTCTCCAGCGCAACTTCGATGCCGACGCCGGAGTATTCGCCGGTGGTACTGATGCGGATCTCGTCGAACTGTTCCTGATCGAGAAACGCGGAGTGCGGATCGAGGTCCGCCATCATGCCGCGGATCGCCGCTTCGATGAGCTCCTGGTCGGAGATGTGCTCGACGTATTCCTTGCGCACGTGCTCCAGCACTTCGGCGAGCAGCTTCGCGTCCTGCCACGGCACCGGCGCGTTCGCATTCTCTTCGGTTTGCGCAGCAGTCTCCGGCAGCGGAACGTCGCGCTGCGCTTGCACGGTGCGGCCGACGGACAACCCGAAACCGGCGACGATGCCCAGCGTCAGGACCAGCGCGAAGCGGACAGGTGTGCCCAGGCGAGACAGGCGCGACATTGCTGAGAGGTTCTGGACGTTGGAGGGCGGCTTACGAAAGCATAGTACACGGCGAAGGGTCGGCCAATGCGACGGAAGATTCAGCAATTCCCTGACTCCGTCATGAGGTCCGCACTAAAGTCCGATGCGCGACGGCCGCGACGAGCCGCTGCGCGGCGCGGGTCCGGAGCGCAGCAGCTCCTGCAACACGATCTCGAGCGGCCGCGGCCGGCCGATCGCGAAGCCCTGCCCATAAGTCACGCCGAGCTGTCCGACCGCGCTGAGAATCGATTCGCTCTCGACGCACTCCGCCGTGGTCTGCAGCTTCATCGACTGCGAGAGCTGCACGATCGCAGTCACCATCGCGCGCGAGCGCGCGTTGCCGGCGAGGTCGCGGATCAGTCCGCCATCGATCTTCAGGTGCGACACCGGCAGCGACTTCAGATACGTGAG
The DNA here is from genome assembly GCA_044866955.1 of Steroidobacteraceae bacterium. Taxonomy (GTDB): domain Bacteria; phylum Pseudomonadota; class Gammaproteobacteria; order Steroidobacterales; family Steroidobacteraceae; genus Steroidobacter. The sequence goes on along the minus strand of JBIOUH010000095.1, from coordinate 23,630 downwards.
CGAGGACAGTCCGCGCCCGAAATCGTCGAGCGCGATCGAGTGGCCCAGGTCCTGCAGGCGCCGGATCAGCGTCTCGGCGCGCACGATGTTCGCAACCGCCGCGGTCTCGGTGATCTCGAAGGACAACATGCCCGGCGGCAGGTTGTACTCGCGCAGCTTGTGCTCGAGGTACGCCGGGAACTGCTCGTCGCCGAGCGACTGCCCGGAAATGTTGATCGCGAAGTGCGCGTCCATGCTCGCCAGCCGCGGCGCGGCCGACGCCAGGATCTCCAGCGCGTACTGCACGACCCAGCGATCGATGTCGGTCGCGAGCTGGTAGCGCTCGGCGGCCGTGAGGAACTTGTCCGGCGCGACGATCTCGCCCGAACCGTCGATCATCCGCAGCAACAGCTCGAAGCGACGCGCGCCGCCGGCATGCGCAAGCTCGACGATCGGCTGCGCGTCCATGCGGAAGCGATCGTTGGAAATGGCTTCGCGCAGATCGCCAATGATCGCGACATCTTCGTAGCGGCGCACGATGCTGCGATCCGCTTCCTCGTACAGCTCGACGCGGCCGCGACCGCGATCCTTCGCCGCTTTGCACGCGGCCTCGGCCGCGGCGAGCGCATGCGACAGCGGAAACTTCGTGCTCGCGACAGCCGCCAGACCGAAGCTCGCCGAGAGTGCGATCTGCTTGCCGTCGTGGCGGAAATCCAGGGCGGCGATAGCCTCGCGCAGGCTGCCGAGAAATGTGCCGGCTGCATCGAGGCTCTCATTCGCGAAGAACAGCGCGAAGCGGTCGCCGGAGATGTGCGCGGCGGAAACGTTTTCGGGCAGCGCGCTGCAGATCGCCCCGGCGATACGCACGATCGCGGCGTCGCCGACGTGCATGCCGTGATTCTCGTTGACCACGTGCAGACGATCGATGTCGGCGTACGCGATGCAATGCTCCCCGGCACCGCCGTCCGCAGCGAGTTGCGTGAGCGCCCGCTGTTCGAGCGCAGGTCGCGTCAGCAACCCGGTGCCCGGGTCGTAGGCATTCTGCAGAACATATGCGATGTGGCGCGTCATCATCTCGACCACGCGCACCTGGCGCGTGTCGAAGTCGCTGGCGGCAAGCGGCTTCAGCAGCATGAGCAAGCCGACGACGTGCTGCGCTCCCTGTCGGATCGGGCACGCGAGCATCTTGTACTGCAGGCTGCCCATCGGATTGTTCGGCGGCAGCTTGTTGAGCATCAGCGTGCGACGCTGCACCTGTACCCATGCAAAGAGATTGCGCTGCGTCTTGTCGAGCAGCTCGCGCTCCGCGGCGCTCAACGGCTTGGCGGCGTGCAGGATCGAAACCTTCATGTCGGGCACGAGCAGCGTGCCGGCCGTGCATTGCAGGTGAGTCACGCAGCTGCGCACGAGTTGCTCGAGGTCGTCGCTGCCGTTCTCCTCAGGCACGCTCGCATCGAGCAGCAGCTCGAGATCCGAGTCGCGTGCAGGTGCTTGCGGCGCCTGCCCGTGGCGCATGAAGCCGACGTTGTACTGACTCGCGAGCTCGCGGCTGAGCACTTGAATGGCTGGCCGCAACAGTCCCTGCATGAGCGAGAACGGACGCGCGCCGCCGGCGCTGTCCTGACACGACACGCCGAGCGCGCCGAGCAACGTTGCACCATCGCGCAGGATGAAGACGTAGGCGGTATCGCCGCTCCACGAGCGCGCGAAGCCTTCGTGCTCGTCGGGATCGGCGCTGTCGCTGACGGCCGCGGCAAGGGCCTCTTCCATGAGATGCGTGAGGTCCGGACCGTCGCAGCCGTCGGACAGCCACAGCGGCGTGCTGGTGCGATCGTAGATGGCGATACAGCTGGCGCGCGGCATCAGCATCTTGACCAGCTGGCCATAGGGATCGAGCGACGTCGACAGAGCCTGGGCTTCTATCGTGTCTTCGTCGTCGAGGATGGTGCCTGCGGCCAAGGGTTCCGCCCTGCTGTTTTGGGGGCTTTGCGCGCCCTGGACTGCATCATCCGGGGCCTGCCGGCGCCGGTCCTTGATCTTGGCCGCAGTTTTACCGTGACCTGCGTCACTCCCGTGACCCCCGTCACCTTCCTAGGGCTTGCCCAGCCACTCCTGCGGGTCGAGCGTCTGTTTGCCCTTGCGGATTTCCAGGTACAGGCCAGGCCGGCCCAGCCCGGCGGCCTCCCCGACGGCCGCCAGGGCGTCGCCCGGGGCGACCCGATCCCCGACCCGACGATAGACCTGCTCGTTGTGACCGTACAGGCTCATGTAGCCGCCGCCGTGATCGAGCACGATCAGCAGTCCCAGCCCCGGCAGCCAGTCGGCGTACACCACACGGCCGTAGTACGGCGCCCGGACCTGGGCGCCGCGCTCGGCTGCAATGACTACGCCCTGCCATTTCAGCGGTCCGCCGGCCCGCAACTGGCCGTACTTCGCCAGCAAGCTGCCTTTGATGGGCCAGGGCAGCTTGCCCTTCACGCGCTGGAACGGCTGTTCCGCCAGCTCCGGAAACTCCTCGATCGCGCGTCGCAGCTGCTCGACCAGCTTCTCGAGGGCTTGTGCATCCGACTGCAGCTTCGCGAGCTGATCGTTGCGCGTGCGCAGTTTCGACTGCACCTCCGCGAGCGTTTGTGCGCGCCGCTGACGCGCCCCGGCGAGAGCTTTCACGTCACGCTGGTTCTCGGCTTCCAGCTCGCGCAGCCGCGCGGTTTCGGTCGTGATGCTCTCCCCCAGCAATTCCAGGTGTGCGAGGTGCTCGGTGATCGAGGTGATGCGCTCGGCGCGGGCGCGGCCGAAGTAGCCGTAGTAGGCCATCATGCGGCCGACGGCCGCCGGGTCGCGCTGGTTCAGCAGCAATTTGAGCTGCTCCTGCCGGCCATTCATGTAGGCGATCGTCAGCTCCGCCCCCAGCTCTTCGCGCTCGCCGGCCACGGCGCGCTGCGTCTCCGCCTGCTCATTCCGCAGGCCCGCGAGCTTCTGCTCGGACTCGATGCGCCGGCTGCGAACTGCCGACAGCCGCTCGCGCGCCGACTGGATCTCCAGGTCTGCCTGCTTGAGCTGGCCGCTGAGGGCGTCGCGCCGTTCCGCGTCGGCGTGGATCTGCTTGCGGATGGCCTCGATGCGCGTGCGTACCTGTCGCAGCTCGGCTTCCTTGGTGTCGATGCCGGCCGCCGTCGCTTGAAATGCGGTCGACCACAGCAACAGTACATAAGCCGCCGCACAAATGACCGACACGCGGCCCGGGGCAGGACCGCTCACGAGCTCTGCCGCTCTCGTCGCACTGGACGCGGCGTGTCGGAGACGGGGCGGCTGGTATACTCCGCGGCCTTTTGGACCGCCGCTCGTAGGGGCCGTCGGCGCATCGCCGGCAGCGACGAGTCCGCGCACTGCACGCAATGAATCGATTTTTCGAATACGTCACTCATCATCCGTTCCTGGTCGCGGCCGCGGCGATTCTCGCCGTTCTCGCGCTCGTGTTCGAGTTCCGCGCACGCGCGCGTGGCAGTAGTGCCGTCGGTCCGGCCGACGCCGTGCGCCTCGCCAACGCAGGCGCGCTGCTGCTCGACGTACGCGACAGCAAGGACTACGAAGCCGGACACATCATCGAGGCGCGCAACCTGCCAGCCGCCGAGCTTGCCGCCAAGGCCGAGACGCTGAAGAAATACAAGGAAAAGCCCGTCATCGTCTATTGCGAGAGCGGCAATGCTTCCGGCGCGGCGGTGCGCACGTTGCGCGAGGGCGGCTTCAACAAGGTTGTGACGTTGCGCGGTGGACTGCAGAGCTGGCGACAGGAGAATCTGCCGCTGGTGAAGGGCGCGGCCCGCAAGGACGGCAAACAGGCATGAGTCAGGGGCCGCAGGTGGTCATGTACTCGACCAACTGGTGCGGGTATTGCCAGCGGGCGCGCAACCTGTTCGAGCGCAAAGGCGTCGCGGTGCGTGACATCAAGCTCGACGACGAGCCGGACCAGCGGCCGGTGATGCTGCAGCGGACCGGCGGCCTGCGCACGGTGCCGCAAATCTTTATCGGTGACCTGCACGTCGGGGGTTATGATGAGCTGGCCGCCCTCGATCGCTCCGGCGAACTGAACAAACTGCTGGGCCTGGCCCCCGAATAGACAGAGTGAATAGCTAGAGGATCTGCATCATGGCTGACGAAGCTTCCGTACCCAACGACCAGAACGTCGACCCGAATGCGCCGCAGTTCGCGCCGCAGGCGGTGTACGTGAAGGATGCGTCGTTCGAGGCGCCGGCGGGCCCGCGCATGGCGTCGAATGCGCCCAATCCGACGATCAATCTGAATCTCAACACGTCGGTCAGCGACATCGGCGGCGACATGAAGGAAGTCGTGCTGACCGTGCGCGTGGAAGCGAAGTCTGCGGACAAGACTGTCTGGCTCGTGGAAGTGCAGCAAGCGGGCGCGTTCGGCATTCGCAACGTCCCCGCGCAGGACATGCAGCGGCTGCTAGGCATCTTCTGCCCCAACTATCTGCTGCCGTATGCGCGCGAAGTGATTTCGGATCTGCTCACCAAGGGCGGCTTCCCGCCGTTCCTGCTGCCGCCGGTGAACTTCGAAGCGCTGTTCAATCAGGCCGCGACGCGTTCGCAGCAGCAGCCGCAAGCGCCAGCTGCCTCGGTGAACTGAGCCGCGCAGATGTCCGCCGCGCCCGAGAGCCCGACGTGCGTCGTGCTGGGGGCCGGCTCGTGGGGCACTGCACTCGCCATCCAGCTCGCTCGCTTGGCGCGCCCCACGGTGCTGTGGGGTCGCGATCCTGCGCTCGCGCATCAACGCCGCAACGAGCGCTACCTGCCGCAGGCTGAGTTTCCCGATACGCTGCGTATCGAGACCGATCTCGCGGCAGCCGTGCGCGCCGCGCCCGATCTGCTCATCGCCGTGCCGAGTCACGCGCTGCGCTCGCTGCTGCAGGAGATCGCTCCGCATCTGGGCACGCAAGCGCGCGTCAGCTGGGCCACCAAAGGCTTCGAGCTGACGACGGGCTTGCTGCCGCACGAAGTCGTGCGCCAGGTGCTCGGCGAGCGCGTGCCGACTGCTGTCGTGTCGGGTCCGACATTCGCGAAGGAAGTCGGCGCGGGACTGCCTACGGCGATGACTGTGGCGGCGAGCGACGCGGCATTCGCGAGCGATCTCGCGCAGCGACTGTCGGGGCTGAACTTCCGCGCTTACACGTCGGCGGACATGATCGGCGTCGAAGTCGGCGGCGCGATCAAGAACGTGCTCGCCATCGGCGCCGGCATCTCCGACGGCCTGGGCTTCGGCGCCAATACGCGCATCGCGCTCATCACTCGCGGCCTCGTGGAGATGACGCGCCTCGGCGTCGCGCTCGGTGCGCGCAAGGAAACATTCATGGGCCTCGCAGGCCTCGGCGACCTGGTGCTGACCTGCACGGACAATCAGTCGCGCAACCGCCGCTTCGGCCTGGCGTTGGCCGCGGGAACGAACGCAGCGGACGCGCAGAAGACGATCGGTCAGGTCGTCGAAGGGGTGCAGGCAGCCCGCGCCGTTCGCGACGTCGCTGCACACCATTCAGTGGAGATGCCGATCTGCGAGCAGGTGTATCGCGTCGTCTATCAAGGCGCGCATCCGAAGGATGCCGTCAAGGAATTGATGAGCCGGGCGCTGAAGCCGGAATGATTTACGAAAACCCCCGTTGCCGCCAGGCTTCGTAGACGACGACTGCAGCCGCGTTCGATAGATTCAGGCTGCGATTGCCGGGGCGCATCGGAATCCGCAGGCGCCGTTCCGCCGGACATTCCTCGAGAACGGCTTGCGGCAAGCCTCGCGTCTCAGGTCCGAACACGAACGCATCGCCATCGGCGAATTGCACGCTGTCGTACCGGGTCGTGCCACGCGTTGAAATTGCGAACCAGCGCGGCTGCCCGATGCCTTGCACGCATTCAGGCAGGCTTTGCCAGACCTGCAAGTCCGCGAGTTCCGCGTAGTCCATGCCCGCGCGGCGCACCGCCTTCTCGTCGATGTCGAAGCCGAGCGGCGCGATCAGGTGCAGCCGCGCGCCGGTATTGGCGCACATGCGGATGACGTTGCCGGTGTTCGGCGGAATCTCGGGCTGGTACAGGATGACGTGAAACATTGGCGGGGAGGGTAAACTATCCGTCCATGCTTCCCGCGAGCCTATCCATCGAGTTCTGTCGCCTCAAGCTCGACTCGCCGATCGTGCTGCTGTCGGGCTGCGTCGGGTTCGGCGAGGAATACACGCGCATCGAGGGCTTCACTAACCGCGACGCCGGCGCCATCGTGCTGAAGGGCACCACGCGCGAGCCACGGCTCGGCAACGCTCCGCATCGCGTGTACGAAACGCCGATGGGCATGCTCAACGCGATCGGGCTGCAGAATCCCGGCGTCGACCACGTCATAACGCACATCCTGCCTTCGCTCGACTTCACCGAGACGCGCTTCATCGCCAACGTGTGCGGCTCGACGATCGAGGACTACATCGAGGTGACGCGCCGCTTCGACGATTCGCCGATCGATGCGATCGAAGTCAACATCTCCTGCCCGAACATCAAGGAAGGCGGTGTGCAGTTCGGCAACTATCCGCAGATGTCCGGTCGCGTCACGGCCGCTTGCCGCGCAGCGACGAAGAAACCGCTGATCGTGAAGCTCTCGCCGAACCAGACGGACATTCGCGAGAACGCGCGCTACTGCATCGAGGCCGGTGCAGATGCGCTTGCCGTGATCAACACGGTGACGGGCATGGCGATCGACGTCCACACGCGGCGCCCGGTCCTCGGCAACATCCAGGGCGGTCTATCCGGACCGGCGATCAAGCCGATCGCGTTGTTGAAGGTGCACCAGGTGTACGAAGTCGCGCGGCGGCACAACGTGCCGATCATCGGCCAGGGCGGCATCGCATCGGCGAACGACGCGCTGGAATTTCTGATCGCCGGCGCCACGACTGTCGGCGTCGGCACGGCGCTGTTCTACGACCCGCTAGTGTGCAGGAAGATCAACGAAGGCATCGCGGCGTACCTCACGAAGCACAAGATGCAATCGGTGGCCGAGCTGATCGGCACCTCGAGTGCTCATCCGCCGCTGGAAGCGGATGTAGGTCGGGCCTCAGCCCGACAACAAGAGTCGGGCTAGAGCTGCTGCGCAGGGATGCGCGAATGGCGCGGGCGGATGCGCTGGAGCGGTCCGACCTACTCGTCGTTCATCGCGAGCTCTTTCAGTTTTCGCGTAAGCGTGTTGCGCCCCCAGCCGAGCAGCCGCGCGGCTTCCTGACGCCCGCCCTGCGCCTGACGCAGCGCTGCGCGAATCAGCGTCCGCTCGAATTCCGGCAACGCGTCGTCGAGCAGCGGAGTTTCGCCGGCCGCCAGTCGCTTCTCCGCCCAGTGCGTCAGCTGACGCGTCCATTCGTCCTGCAGCTTCGCGGCGCCCGGCACGCCGCCAAGATCTGCAGGAATGTCTTCGACTTTGATCTCGCGACCTGGCGCGGTCGCAGTCAGGCGCCGGCACGCATTGACCAGCTGTCGAACGTTGCCTGGCCAGTCGAAGTTCGACAGAGCCGCCGCCGCTTCTGGCGTGAGCGTCTTGGGTTCGACGCCGAGTTCCTGCGCGGCCGCGCTCAGATAGTGATACAGCAACTCCGCGATGTCCTCGCGCCGCGCGCGCAGCGGCGGCACCTCGATGCGGATGACGTTCAGCCGATGCAGCAGATCCTCGCGGAACTGGCCCTGGCGCACGCGCTCTTCCAGATCCTGGTGAGTCGCTGCAATCACGCGCACGTCGACCCGCACCGGGATCTGTCCGCCGACGCGATAGAACTCGTTCTCCGCGAGCACGCGCAGCAGCCGAGTCTGCAGCTGCGGCGACATGTCGCCGATCTCGTCGAGGAACAGCGTGCCGCCGTCCGCCTGCTCGAAGCGCCCGCGTCGCAATTGATCGGCGCCGGTGAACGAGCCCTTCTCGTGACCGAACAGCTCCGACTCCAGCAGGTCCGCCGTAAATGCCGAGGTGTTGAGCGCGATGAACGCCTTCGCGGCGCGCGGGCTGTGACGATGCAACGCGCGGGCAACGAGCTCTTTGCCGGTGCCCGACTCGCCGGTGATCAGCACGGTCATGCTCGAGCGCGACAGCCGCCCGATCGCACGGAAGACTTCCTGCATCGCCGGCGCCTGTCCGAGCATCTCGGGAATGCGCCGCGCTTCTGACGCCGGCTCGGGCGGCAGCACATGTTGCTGAGCCGCGCGCCGCACGAGATCGACAGCCTGATCGATGTCGAACGGCTTCGGCAGATATTCGAACGCGCCGCCCTGATACGCAGCGACCGCGCTGTCGAGATCCGAGTGCGCGGTCATGACGATGACCGGCAGCTCCGGCTGGCTCGCGCGAATCTGCGTCAGCAGCTCGAGGCCGCTGCGCCCGGGCATGCGGATGTCGGTGATCAGCACGTCGGGGCGATCGCGGCGCAGGGCCGCGAGCGCGCTATCGGCGTGGTCGAAAGCAGTCGGCGCCATTCCGCCCTGGCGCAGAGCGCGCTCGAGCACCCAGCGGATGGAGGCGTCGTCGTCGACGAGCCGGACGTTAAGAGGCTTCACTGAGTTGGACGACATGGAAGGGCAGCAGGATCGTGAAAAGAGTGAGGCCCGGGCGGCTTTCGAACTCGATCAGGCCGTCGTGACGGCTGACCAGGTCCTGCGCGACCGCGAGCCCGAGTCCGGTGCCGTCCGCCCGCCCGGTGACGAGCGGATAGAACAGCGTCTCGCGCAAGTGGTCGGGCACACCCGGCCCGTTGTCTTCGAACTGCACGCTCGCGACGACGCGATGCCGGCGAGCGCCGATGTTCACGTTGGTGAGCGCGCGTGTGCGCAGGACGATGCGGCCCTTGCCGCTCGCGTTCTGCGCGATCGCCTGCAGCGCGTTGCGGCCGAGGTTGAGCATCGCCTGGATGATCAGATTGCGATCGAGCGGCAGCGGCGGCAGGCTCGGATCGTAGTCACGCTCGATCGTCACCGTCGGCGGCGCATCGGCTGCGAGCAGATGACGCACGTGCTGCAGCAGCTCGTGAATGTTCGTCGGCTCGCGACGCGGCGCATGTCCCGGACCGAGCAGCGCATCGACGAGCCCGGCGAGGCGATCGGCCTCGCTGATGATCACCGACGTGTATTCGCGCATTTGCGCGTCGGGCAGCTCGCGCGCCAGCAATTGCGCCGCGCCGCGCAGGCCGCCGAGCGGATTCTTAATCTCGTGCGCGAGTTGACGGATCATCAGCCGGCTGCCGTCGATCTGCGTCAGCAGCGCGGTCTCGCGCGAGATGCGCTGATGCTGAGTCGTGTCGCTGATCTCGATCATGACCGCAGGCACCGTCGCTTCGTCGTACGGCGCAACCACGCAGTCCACGATCAACTCGCCCTCGCCGTGGATCGGCCGCAGCGCCAGCTCGCGTCGCAGGAATGGACGCGAGGTTTCCAGTGCGCGCTCGACGATGGCGCCGAGATCGCTCGCGTCGGCCAACAGCTCGTCGAGCGGCCGGCCGCGCGCCTGGTTGCGCCCCATGCCGAACAACGTTTCGGCTGCGACGTTGAGATAGAGAATCGCACGCGCGCGATCGACGATCAGCACGCTGGTGCTGAGACTGTCGAGGATGCGTCCGGGATCGGCCATGGCGCTCGCAGCAGCGAAAGACGAAGGCAACGCGGCCATCGCTATCCGCACCTCCCGATGCGATCAGCGCCGGTGGCGCGGGCCGCGCGAGCGGTCAGGGCTTCTTGGGTTTCGGCTTCGGCTTCGGCGCGACCGGCATGTTGGTTGCCGGATTGACCGCCGGGCGTGCGCCGTTCAGCGAACCGTAGGTCGGCTGCGTCGTAAGAACCTTGTTCGCGACGCCGCGCGGTTGCGGCTTCGGCGGCGGCCGCAGCGTCGGCCCGACTGGCGGGTTCGCGATCGATTCCTGCCGCACGTTGAAGCCGACCGGCGGGGTCTCCTGAATCGTCTTGCCGGTTTGATCCCTGATCACGGCGGTCACGCTGTGCACGCCGCGAGGCACTTCGGTCAGCACATAGCTGAGCGAGTTGGGCGGGGAGCCGGTCACCAGCTTGCCGTCGAGATAGAGACTGAGCGCGTGCAGCGGCTGCACTGCTGGGTCGATGCGGATCTCGACGTTGACCTGGCCGCCGGTGTTGATGATCGACTGGTCGACCTCGGGGCGATAGATCGCGAAGTCGCGATAGGCAGGCCCGGCGTCCGGCTCCGACGCGGAGGAGGCGGACGGCGCCACGCTCGCCGGGTTCGACTGCGACACATTGCCGGCCCGCACCTCGACCTTGGTCGCCCCCTGCACGGGCTGGTCGGAATAGTGGGTGACGCCGTTGGCATCCACCCATTTCCAGATGTCGGCCGCCGTTGCGGCGCTCGACAGAGCCGACGTCGCGAGCGCGATCAGTACCAGGAGCGCCGTACGCATGAGGCCAGAGCATAGCCGCTTCGCCCTTTGCTGACACAAAAACGGTGACGGGCTGTGAACTCCGTCACCGCAGCCTACCGCGTGCGTAGCGTGCCGGGCCGGAGGACCCGGCACGCCGTGCGATCACACGCTGTAGTACAACTCGAACTCGAGCGGATGCGTCGACATACGCACCTTGGTCACTTCCTGCATCTTCAATGCGATGTACGCGTCGATCACGTCGTCAGTGAACACGCCACCGGCCTTGAGGAAGCCGCGATCGGCGTCCAGCGACTGCAACGCCTGTTCCAGCGAATAGCAGACTTCCGGAATGTGCTTCGCTTCTTCCGGCGGCAGGTCGTACAGATCCTTGTCCGCGGGGTCGCCGGGGTGGATCTTGTTCTGGATGCCGTCGATACCGGCCATCAGCATCGCCGCGAAGCCGAGATACGGATTCGCAGTGGAGTCCGGGAAGCGCACTTCGATGCGCCGGCCCTTCGGGTTCGCCACCCACGGAATGCGGATCGACGCCGAGCGATTGCGCGCGGAGTACGCGAGCATCACCGGCGCTTCGAAGCCCGGCACCAGGCGCTTGTAGCTGTTGGTCGCGGCGTTCGTGAACGCGTTGATGGCCTTCGCGTGCTTGATGATGCCGCCGATGTAGTAGAGCGCGAGATCCGACAGGCCGGCGTACTTGTCGCCCGCGAACAGCGGCTTGCCGTCCTTCGAGATCGACTGGTGCACGTGCATGCCGTTGCCGTTGTCGCCGACGATCGGCTTCGGCATGAACGTGACCGTCTTGCCGTACGCATGCGCCACGTTGTGGATCGCGTACTTCAACATCTGCACTTCATCGGCCTTCCGCACGAGCGTGTTGGCATTGACGCCGATTTCGCACTGGCCCGCGGTCGCCACTTCGTGGTGATGCACTTCGGCCTTCATGCCCAGCTCTTCGAGCGCGAGGCACATTGCGGAGCGCAGGTCCTGGAACGAATCGACCGGCGGCACCGGGAAATAGCCGCCCTTCACGCCGGGACGGTGCGCCTTGTTGCCTTCCTCGTACTGCTTGCCCGAGCTCCACGCCGCCTCGATGGAATCGATCTCGAAGAAGGAGCCCTGCATGGTCGTGCCGTAGCGCACGTTGTCGAAGATGAAGAACTCGTTCTCCGGGCCGAACAGCGCGCGGTCGCCGATGCCGGTCGACTTCAGGTACGCCTCGGCGCGCTTCGCGAGCGAGCGCGGATCGCGGTCGTATCCCTGCATCGTCGAGGGCTCGAGCACGTCGCAACGCAGGATCAGCGTGGTCTCTTCGAAGAACGGATCGAGCACCGCTGTGGTGGCGTCCGGCATCAGCACCATGTCCGACTCGTTGATGCCCTTCCAGCCGGCGATCGAGGAGCCGTCGAACATCTTGCCGTCGTCGAAGAATCCCTGGTCGATCGTGTGCGACGGCACGGTGACATGCTGTTCCTTGCCGCGCGTGTCCGTGAAGCGCAGGTCCACGAACTTGACCTCCTTTTCTTTCAACATGCTGAGGACTTCAGCGGGCGTCGTCATGAGTTCTCCTCCGGTTTGGCGGCAAAATTGCTAATCACCGGTCGCTCGCCGCTGCGATGCCGGTGGTTATTTGGTGCTCGCGAGTTTGCAGGATCTATGCCACTGCCCCGCGGCGAGGCAAGCGCTTGATCCGGCGTCCGTCGTGACGCAGTCGAGTCTGGGACCGCGCCGTCGCGGGGCGTCGGTGCGGGCCGGCGCACTATAACCGTGCAAGGCCGTTGGCTCTAGGCTGTAGGCTGTAGCCAAATCCAGAAACCGCGAACCCTTCTTCCGGCTACGGCCCGGGGCCTACAGCCTACGGTCTCTCCCGCTATACTCCCGCGCCTTTCGCGCCCCGGAACTTCGCCTTCGCATGGCCTCACCGAAAGCTGTCGCCCCGCCCCGGACTTTTCAGGACCTGATCTTCGCCTTGCAGGCGTACTGGTCGAAGCGCGGCTGCGTCATCCTGCAGCCGTACGACATGGAGATGGGCGCAGGGACGTTCCACACGGCCACGCTGCTGCGCGCGGTCGGTCCGGAGCCGTGGAGCGCCGCGTACGTCCAGCCTTCGCGCCGGCCCGCGGACGGCCGCTATGGCGACAATCCGTTCCGGTTGCAGCACTACTACCAGTTCCAGGTCGTGCTGAAGCCCTCGCCGCCGGACATCGTCGATCTCTACCTCGGCTCGCTGGCCGCGCTGGGCTTCGATCCGCTGACACACGACATCCGCCTGGTCGAGGACAACTGGGAATCGCCGACGCTCGGCGCCTGGGGCCTGGGCTGGGAGATCTGGCTGAACGGCATGGAGGTCACGCAGTTCACGTACTTCCAGCAGGTCGGCGGGCTGGACTGCCGGCCGGTCATGGGCGAGATCACTTACGGCCTCGAGCGGCTCGCGATGTACCTGCAGGGCGTCGAGAGCATCTACGACATCCTCTGGACCGACGGCCCGCTCGGACGCGTCACTTACGGCGACGTGTATCACCAGAACGAAGTCGAGCAGTCGAAGTACAACTTCGAGTTCGCTGACACTGCGCAGCTGTTCCGTCATTTCGACGAGCACGAAGCGAACTGTCGCACGCTACTCGACGCCGGACTCGCGCTGCCGGCCTACGAGCAGATGCTGCGAACGTCGCACACGTTCAACCTGCTCGACGCGCGCAAGGCGATCTCCGTCACGGAGCGCCAGCGCTTCATCCTGCGCGTGCGTGAGCTCGCCAAAGCTGTCGCCCAGGCGTACTTGGCGAGCCGTGAAGCGCTCGGCTTCCCGATGCTCAAGCGCGCCTCGCCGGGAGCCAGCGCATGACCAAGCGCGACTTCCTGTTCGAGCTGGGCACCGAAGAGCTGCCGCCCAAATCGCTGTTCACGCTCGCGCGCGCACTGGCCGAAGGCATCCAGAAGGGATTGGCGGCCGCAGCAATCACGCACGGCGAGCTCGAGTGGTTTGCGACGCCGCGCCGGCTCGCAGTGCGCGTGCACGCAATGGCCGACCGGCAGCCGGACCAGGAGATAAAACGCCAGGGCCCCGCCGTCGCCAACGCGTTCGATGCAGCCGGGCAGCCGACCAAGGCGGCCTCGGGCTTCGCAGCGTCCTGCGGCGTCAGCGTTGAAGAGTTGCAGCAGGTCGACGGTCCGAAGGGACGCGTGCTGATGTTTGTCGGCACGAAGAAGGGTGAGTCGACCCCCGCGCTGTTGCCCGGCATCGTCAAAGCGGCGCTCGACGCGCTGCCGATCGCGAAGCGCATGCGCTGGGGCGCCGGCGACGCCGAATTCGTGCGACCGGTGCACTGGGTCGTCATGCTGCTCGGCACGACCGTCGTCGAGTGCGAGATTCTTGGCATCGCCGCGGGCAAGCACTCGCGCGGTCATCGATTCCATGCGCCGAATCCGCTCGCAGTCGCGAGCCCGGCAAAGTACGTCGAGACGCTGCTGAAAGCGCACGTCGTGGCGGACGTCGCGGACCGGCGCGAGCGAATTCGCAGCGGCGCCGTGGCGCTCGCGCAAGCAAGCGGCGCGCAGGCGGTGATCGAAGAGGCGTTGCTCGACGAGGTCACCGCGCTCGTGGAATGGCCGGTGCCGCTGGTCGGCCGCTTCGACGAGCGCTACCTCGAGCTGCCGCAGGAAGTGCCGATCGCAACGATGCAGGATCATCAGCGCTATTTCCCGGTGCGCGATGCGCAAGGGAAGCTGCGCAACGAATTCATCGCCGTCGCCAACATCGAGAGCCGCGCGCCGGAGAAAGTGCGCGACGGCAATGAGCGCGTCGTGCGGCCGCGGCTCGCGGACGCGGCGTTCTTCTGGGACACCGATCGGCGCGAGCGGTTGGAAGGCCGGCGCGCGATGCTGAAAAACGTGACGTTCCAGGCGAAGCTCGGCTCGCTGCACGACAAGTCCGAGCGCGTCGGCCGGCTCGCAGCCCGCATTGCCGAAGCAATCGGCACCGATTCCGCGCTGGCGCGGCGCGCGGCGGAGCTCAGCAAGTGCGATCTGCTGACGCTGATGGTCGGCGAGTTCCCCGAGCTGCAGGGACTCATGGGGAAGTACTACGCACAGCACGACGCCGAGCCGCCTGACGTTTGTGCGGCGCTCGAAGAACAGTACTGGCCGCGCTTCTCGGGCGATCGAGTTCCCGAGACTCGCACCGGCATTGCGCTCGCACTCGCGGATAAGCTCGACACGCTCGCGGGCATTTTCGCGATCGGACAGAAGCCGACCGGCACGCGCGATCCGTTCGGGCTGCGCCGCGCTGCTCTCGGCGTTTTGCGCACGATTCTCGAAAGGCAACTGGATCTCGACTTGCGCCAGCTGATCGAAACAGCGGTCGCCGCGCAGCCCGTGGAGAAAGCGGCGGCAACGGCCGACGAAGTGTGGACGTACGTCGTCGAACGTCTGCGTGCGTCGTACCTCGAAGGCGATGCGGGACGCGCGGTCACGACTGAAATGTTCGACGCGGTGCTGGCGAGTCGCACGCAGTCGGTGCTCGACATCGACTTGCGGCTGCGCGCGCTCGAGCGCTTCCTCAAGCTGTCGGAGGCAGAGAGCCTCGCCGCTGCCAACAAGCGCATCGCGAACATCCTGCGCAAAGCGCCGGGCGATGTGAGCGGAGCGGTGGATACGAGCCGGCTGCAGGAAGATGCCGAGCGTCAGCTCTTCGAGCACGTCCTGTCGATGGAGCGCGCGGTGAATCCGCTGTTCGCACGCCGCGACTACGCTCAAGCGCTCACCCAGCTCGCCGGCCTGCGCGACGATGTCGATCGCTTCTTCGACAAGGTGATGGTGATGGTCGAGGACGACGACGTGCGCGCGAACCGGCTGGGACTGCTGCTTCGACTGCGCGGCCTGTTCCTGCAGTTCGCCGATCTGTCGCGCCTGCCCGGCTGAGCGGAGGTCTGCTTGCAGCTGTTGCGATCCGTGCTGTTCACGACGTGCTTGTTTCTCGGCACGCTGCTGTACGCCGTCGTCGTCGTCGCATTGAGCTGGCTCCCGCATCGCAAGTTGTACGGCGTCGCTCGCAGCTGGGCGCGCCTGCATCTGTGGTTGCTGAAGACGCTCTGCGGTCTGCAACACGTCGTCGAAGGACGCGAGAACATCCCGCCGGGCACGCACGTCTCGATGTGGAAGCATTCGTCGGCGTGGGAAACGATCGCGCAGGCTGCGATCTTTCCGCCGCAAGCCTGGGTGCTGAAGCGCGAGCTGATGTGGATCCCGCTGGTCGGCTGGGCGGTGGGCTGTCTGAAGCCGATCGCGATCAATCGCAGGGCCGGCGCCGCGGCGGTCTCGCAAGTGATCGAGCAGGGAACGCAGCGGCTGCGCGAAGGGATGTGGATCCTGATCTTCCCTGAAGGCACGCGAGTCGCCGTGGGCGAGACGCGCAAGTACGGAGTGAGCGGCGCCCTGCTCGCCTCACGCGCCGGCTGCAAGATCATTCCGGTCGCGCACAACGCGGGTTACTACTGGCCGCGCCGCGGCTGGGTGAAGAAGCCCGGCCTCATTCGCGTCGTGATCGGCCCGCCGATCGAAGCCGCCGGACGCGACCCCCGTGAGCTGAACGAAGAAGTGCGCGCCTGGATCGAGCACCAGATCGCGGCCATCGCGCCAGCGAGTTAATCAAATCTTTGCTATCCGCGCCGTGTGCCCGTGCTGCACGCGAAAGTTAGTAAGAAAAACTAAATGTCGAGGTTGGCGACCGCCAGTGCGTTCTTCTCGATGAACTCGCGCCGCGGCTCGACCTGGTCGCCCATCAGCGTCGCGAAGATATCGTTCGCCGCGAGCGCATCCTCGATGCGGACCTGGATCAGGCGCCGCGTCTGCGGGTTGATCGTCGTGTCCCAGAGCTGCTCCGGATTCATCTCGCCAAGGCCCTTGTAGCGCTGGATGAGCTGCCCACGCCGCGCCTGCTCCAGCAGCCACTCGATCGTTTGCCTGAAGCTGCTGACTTCCTGGCGCTGGTCACCCTTCACGACATAGGCGCCTGGCTGCAGCAGACCCGACAACGTCTTGCCCAGCTCGGCAATTCGGCGGTACTCGGCCGAGTCGAAGAACTCGCGATGGATGTGCTTCTCCGTCGTCGTGCCGTGCTCGGTCCGCGCGACCAGCAGGCGCGGCGTGCCGCCGTCCGTGCTCCCGATCGTGCGCACGCGATAGCGGCGCGCCGAGTCGTCCTGGGCATTGAGCTGCGCTTCGAGCGTCTTGCCCCACTGCGTCAGCCAGTCGATGCGATCGTGATCGGCCTGGGTCACCTCAGGCATGTACAGCAGCTGCTCCAGCACACGCTGGTCATAGCGGCGTGCGGAGCGCCGCATGATGGCAGCGACCTCCATCCAACGACGCGCGAGCGCCTCGAGCGCTGAGCCGACCATCGGCGGCTGCGCGGGATCGCCATAGAGCTCAGCGTCCTCGAGTGCCTGCTTCAACAGCATCGCGTTGAGCTCTGCTTCGTCCTTGAGGTAGTGCTCCGCCTTGCCTTTCTTCAGTTTGTAGAGCGGCGGCTGCGCGATGTAGATGTGGCCGTTCTCGATGAGCTGCGGCATCTGGCGATAGAAGAACGTCAGCAGCAGGGTGCGGATGTGCGAGCCGTCGACGTCGGCGTCGGTCATGACAATGACGCGGTGATAGCGCAGCTTCGAGAGATCGAAGTCGTCGGCGCCGATGCCGGTCCCCAGTGCCGTGATGAGCGTGCCTACTTCCGCGGACGACAGCATCTTGTCGAAGCGCGCCTTTTCGACGTTCAGGATCTTGCCCTTCAATGGCAGGATCGCCTGGGTGCGCCGGTCGCGGCCCTGCTTCGCCGAGCCCCCTGCTGAGTCGCCCTCGACCAGGAACATCTCGGAGAGCGCGGGATCGCGCTCCTGGCAGTCGGCAAGTTTGCCGGGTAAGCCAGCGAGGTCGAGTGCGCCCTTGCGTCGGGTCATCTCGCGCGCCTTGCGCGCAGCCTCACGGGCGCGGGCCGCCTCGAGAATCTTGGTCGCCACGGCCTTCGCCTGCTGCGGATGTTCCTGCAGGAACTCGTCCAGCTTGGTGCCCACGGCGGACTCGACGATGCCCTTGATCTCCGACGAGACGAGCTTGTCTTTCGTCTGCGAGGAGAACTTCGGGTCGGGCATCTTCACCGACAGAATCGCCGTCAGTCCTTCGCGCGCGTCTTCGCCCGACGTCGGGATCTTGTCCTTCGCGGCGAATTGCTTCTCGATGTAGTTGTTCAGGGTGCGCGTCAGAGCGCTGCGGAAACCGGCCACATGCGTACCGCCATCCTTCTGCGGGATGTTGTTGGTGTACGCGTACATGCTCTCCTGGTACGAGTCGTTCCATTGCAGGCCTAGCTCGACCGTCACGGCGTCCTGCTGCGTCCGGAACCAGATGATCGTCTCGTGGACCGCGGTCTGGTTGCGGTTGAGGTAGCGCACGAACTCGCGGATGCCGCCCTCGTACTGGAAGACCTCGCGCTTGTCGTCGCGCTCGTCGATCAGTTCGATCCGGACGCCGGAGTTCAGGAACGACAGCTCGCGCAGGCGTTTGGCCAGCACGTCGTAGTTGAACTCGATGTTGGTGAAGATCGTGGCGCTGGGCTTGAAGCGAATGATCGTGCCGCGCTTGTCCGTCGTGCCGATCACCCCCAGCGGCGCCTGCGGCTCGCCCAGCCTGTATTCCTGCTGGTGCAGCTTGCCGTCGCGGTGAATGGTCAGGAGCAGGTATTCGGACAGGGCGTTGACCACCGAGACGCCGACGCCATGCAGGCCACCCGAAACCTTGTAGGAGGAGTCGTCGAACTTACCGCCGGAGTGCAGTACGGTCATGATGACCTCTGCCGCCGAACGGCCCTCCTCCGGATGGATATCCACAGGAATTCCACGGCCGTCGTCGGCGACGGTGACGGACTCATCCGCGTGCACGGTCACCGTGACTTGGGAGCAATAGCCGGCCAGCGCTTCGTCGACCGAGTTATCGACGACTTCGAAAACCATGTGGTGGAGACCGGTGCCGTCGTCGGTGTCTCCGATGTACATCCCAGGCCGTTTGCGGACGGCGTCGAGACCCTTCAAAACTTTGATTTTGCTTGAGTCGTAAACGTCGGAATCTGTCATGGGCCGGCCTGGAAAATGAGGTGCGGAATTATAAGAAATTGCCTTGTTTCACGTGAAACTTTCGGCCGATTTTCACGCCTTCAAGGCCGCCCTCATGGACCGACGTGATAATGAGTTGCGCAGGGATGCGAGCCACGGCGGCGAGCAGTTTCCCCAAATTATCCACATCCAGCTCGGCCGCCGGATCGTCCAGCATCAGGCACGCTGGCGGTGCTCCGAGGACGGACTGGAATGAGAGCTGGCCAAGGATGAAAGCCGCCGCCAGGAGCTTCTGCTGGCCACGGGACACACGATCCCGGGCGGGTGCGCCCTCGAAGAAAAACGAAACGTCGGCGCGATGCGCACCGACGGTTGTCGTCCGGAGTCGTTGGTCCCGTGGACGGGACTCGACCAGCGCCTGACTCAAATCATGGTCGGCTGCCCATCCCCGACGATATGTGAAGCGAGCGCCCTGCGCGCTCAGCAGCTGATCCGCGATGCCGACGAAGTACGGCGACAGCTGCGCCGCGTAGTCCGCACGAAGCTCGTCGACGCGTTGCCCCGCCTCGCTGAGCTCACGCTCCCAGGCGGCAATCAGCTGCTCTTCGCTATTGGCTCGAAGAGCTGCGTTGCGCTGCTGGAGCGCTCGCTGGTACCGGCGCCAGACTCCCAGGAACTCGTGTTTCACGTGAAACACTCCCCAGTCGAGTAATCGCCGGCGGCGTGCCGATCCTTCCTCGATGAGTCGATGGACGCCGGGATCGATCACCTGCACCGGAAGGATCTCGGCGATCTCGGCGATGCCGGAGACACCCTGCCCGGCGAGGTTCACGCGTGTGCCCTGCCTACCGTACTCGACGCCAGCGACCAAAGAGCCACGTGGCGTCTCAACTCGTCCAACGACACGAAGGAAGTCGGCCTGGGGCGGGAGCAGTTTTTCGCGCTGACTGGCGCGGAAGGAGCGGCCGTGGGACAGGAAGTAGATCGCCTCGAGCAGGCTCGTTTTACCCGAGCCGTTCTCGCCGACGATGCCTGTAGCGCCCGGATCGAGTTCGAGATGCGCCGACCGGATGCACCGGAAATTCTCGATATCGATCGCGGTCAGCACATCGGCAGACAGGCCGGCTCAGAGCCGCATCGGCATCACGACGTACTTCGCCTGGGGCGTCGAGGCCGCACTGACCAGGCAGCTGCTGTTTGCGTCCGTGAGTCCGAGCTCGACCTGACCGACATCGATGGCGGCGAGCGCATCGAGGAGGTAGTTCACGTTGAAACCGATCTCGAGCTCATCGCCCGAGTACGCGATCTCAAGCTCCTCTTCAGCCTCCTCCTGCTCTGGATTGTGAGACTGCAGCGTCAGTACGCCGGTCTTCACGGCGAGGCGGATGCCGCGGTACTTCTCGTTCGAGAGAATTGCTGCCCGCTGAAGCGCGGCACGCAGAATGTCGCGATCTGCGAGAATCTTCTTCGGCGGAGCGGCTGGAATCACGCGGCCATATTCCGGGAATCGACCGTCAATCAGCTTGGAAGTAAAGCGAATATCGCCGATCTGGGCGCGAATATGATTGCTGCCGATCGCCAGCTCGACAGTGCCTTCGTTGCCCAACAGGCGCTGCAGCTCCAGGACGCCCTTGCGGGGCACGATAACCTGCTGAGATGAGGCTGATTCGCTGTCGAGCGCAGATTCGCAGAAAGCGAGCCGATGGCCGTCAGTCGCTACTGTTCGCAGCGATTTACCATCAGATTCCAGCAACATGCCGTTGAGGTAGTAGCGAACGTCTTGCTGCGCCATCGAGAAATGGGTCTTGTCCAGCAATCGCTTGAGTGCGGGCTGAGCGATCGTCAGCGTCTGCTGCGCACGGATGTCCTCGACCGTCGGGAAGTCCGACGCAGGCAGCGTCGCCAGGGTGAATCGGCTCTTTCCCGACCGGATCGTGGCACGTTCGCCTTCGATCGATACCGTTACCTGCGTTTTCTCCGGTAATGCCCGCACGATGTCGAGCAGCTTACGTCCGGGAAGGGTCACTTCACCCTGCTGCTGCAGTGTCACGTTGGTTCTTGCGACGAGCTCCACTTCGAGATCGGTGGCGGTGATCGCGAGCTGCTCGCCACGACCGACCACGAGCACATTCGCAAGGATCGGCATCGTCTGCCGGCGCTCGACCACTCCAATCACTGCCTGCAAAGGTGCGAGGATCGTCTCCCGCTCTGCGCTGAACTTCATCTTTCCACCTGTCCGAATTCTTAATTAGATAAATAGATATTTAAGAATTGTAGTAACTATGAGCGTGCCACGTCTCTGTGAGTAAGTGCTTTATCGCCAATCCGTTCAACACGCTGCAGCTCGGCAGACCCTCGGGGCAAAGACGTCGGGAGATGTCCTTAAGCTGTTAGCTTTTTGTGGATCAATACGCTCCTCAGCTCCTGCACACTATATCCACAGTCATCCAGCCAGGGTTCTCAACAGGTTCGAGTAGTCCTCGCTGGTGCGAGTGTTCGATTCCCGAAGCTCTTTGATCACGCGGCACGCATGCAGCACTGTCGTGTGATCACGCCCGCCGAATGCATCGCCGATCTCCGGCAAGCTGTGACTCGTGAGCTCTTTCGCGAGAGCCATCGCAACCTGGCGCGGTCGCGCGATCGATCGGCTGCGACGCTTCGAGAGCAGATCGGCAACGCGAATCTTGTAGTACTCCGCGACCGTCTTCTGGATGTTCTCGATCGTGACGAGACGGTCCTGCAGCGCCAGCAGATCGCGCAGCGCTTCCTTCGCGAAATCCATCGTGATCGCGCGGCCGGTGAACTGCGAGTTGGCGACGACGCGGCGCAGAGCGCCTTCCAGCTCGCGCACGTTGGAGCGAATGCGCTTCGCGATGAAAAACGCTACTTCTTCCGGCAAATCCACGCGTGTCTGCGCGGCTTTGCTCATGAGGATCGCGACGCACGTTTCCAGCTCCGGCGGCTCGATCGCGACGGTGAGGCCCCAGCCGAAGCGCGATTTCAGCCGCTCTTCCAGGCCTTCGACCTCCTTCGGATAACGGTCGCAGGTGAGGATGATCTGCTGCTGACCTTCGAACAGCGCGTTGAACGTGTGGAAGAACTCTTCCTGCGAGCGATCCTTGCCCGCGAAGAACTGGATGTCATCGATCATCAGCGCATCGAGCGAGCGATACGCGGTTTTGAAGTCGTTGATCGTGTTGTGCTGAAGCGCTTTCACCATGTCGCCGACGAAGCGCTCCGAGTGCACGTAGGCAACGCGTGCGCGCTCGTTGCGGCCGCGGATCATGTTACCGACCGCGTGCATCAAGTGCGTCTTGCCCAGACCGACGCCGCCGTAGATGAACAGCGGGTTGTACGCGCGCCCCGGGTTCTCGGCCACCTGCATAGCCGCCGCGCGCGCCAGCTGGTTGCTCTTGCCCTCGACGAAACTGGTGAACGTGAAATCCGGGTTGAGCCGGCTGCCGAGGAGCGAGGGCAGATCCTTGGTCGGTGCGCGCCCGTTCTGGGGAAGCACCGCCACCGGCGGAGGAACCGCCGCGCGCGAGCCGACTTCGAGCACGACCGAGGGAGCCGGCGGCGAACCGACGGCGTCAACGAGCTCGGAAATCCGGTTGACGACGTTCTCGTTCACCCAATCGACCACGAACCGGTTCGGGGCCAGCAGGCGCAGGGTGTGCCCGTCCTCGACGGCCTGGAGCGGCCGGATCCAGGTGTTGAACTGGGCCTCCGGCAGTTCCGCCTCGAGGTGAGTAAGACAGCGGCGCCATAACGAACCCTGCACGGTTTCGTCCCCTATCGTTGAACCGGTCGAAGAATTGTTCTGCGCGGGCTACGCGGAAGGAGGGCGAGTCTATACCGATGGACCGCGGGTTATCCACAGCCCGAACGCGCGATCTTTCTGACGTCGAGCCCTGCTTTGCGCTTGACACTGCGGGAGTCGCTGCGTACCCTTGCCGCCCTTCTTTCCGCCCCGGCATGTGCTTGTTTTGACGCAACTTTCGCAGTTGCCCATCCTTCGAAAAAAATCTGACGAAAGCAGCGAGAGCCAGCAATGAAGCGTACTTATCAACCCAGCAATCTGCATCGTCAGCGCACTCACGGTTTTCGCGCCCGCATGGCGACGCGAGCCGGCCGTCAGGTCCTCGCCCGGCGCCGCGCGAAAGGTCGCAAGCGTCTCACTGTCTGAGCGGCTGCGCGCGCTCCGCGCCGTCAGCTCGTTCCCGATCTGCTTGTCGCCTGCTCGCCCGTTCAAACCCGCGCAACGCCTCCGGAAAAAATCTGAATTCGATCGCGTGTATCGTGACGCGCGCCGCTCGGCCGACGCTTTCTTCGCGATACTTGCGCGGAACACCGGTGCGGGCGTGCCGCGCCTTGGATTGGCGATCGCCGCCCGCATCGTGGGGAATGCGGTGCGCCGCAATCGCATCAAGCGTCTCGTCCGGGAATCGTTTCGCCAGCATCAGCATGAGTTGCCCGCAGTGGATCTCGTAGTCAACGCGCGCTCTGGAGCGCGCGACGCGGACAACGCAGCGATCACGCGCAGCCTCGAGCGGCATTGGCGAACAGTGGTCAAGCAATGCGCTTCGTCCTGAAAGGCCTCATCCGCCTGTATCGCTATTTCGTGAGCCCGATGCTCGGGCCGAACTGCCGTTTCTATCCCAGCTGCTCCTGCTACGCCGAAGAAGCGATCGACCATCACGGCATCGTGCGCGGCAGCTATCTCGCCGCGCGCCGCATCCTGCGCTGTCATCCGTGGCACCCCGGTGGCTACGACCCGGTGCCGCCGCCTCACTCGATAAAGCCTGCGTCTCATGGATAACCAACGATTATTCATCTGGGCCGCGCTGGCCCTCGTGCTGTGGATGAACTACCAGGCGTGGCAACGCGACTACGCGCCGCCGCCCGCGCCCGCAGCCACGCAATCGTCCGCGGCGACGCCGAACGCAACGCCCACGGATTCGGTGCCGCAATTGCCGACGGAATCTGCGACGCCCGCTCAGCCCTCTGCGTCGCCGGCGCCTGCTCCCGAACAGCCGGTCGAGACTGCAGAAAACACCGCAGGCGTCGTGCGCGTCAGCACCGACGTGCTCTCGGTGGACATCAGCACGCGCGGCGGTGAGCTGACGCGCGCCGAC
>JBIOUH010000094.1:0-5785 GCA_044866955.1 Steroidobacteraceae bacterium | reverse complement strand
GGCCAACTGGAGGACCACGATGGGGAAGCGGCACAAGCCTGAAGAGATCATTGCGAAGCTGCGGCAGGTTGAAGTGATGACCGGCCAGGGCACGTCGATGGCGGATGCGATCCGCTCGATTGGCGTGACGGAGGTGACCTACTACCGGTGGCGCAGCGAGTATGGTGGCATGAAGCTCGACCAGGTGAAGCGTCTGAAGGAGCTGGAGGTTGAGAATGCCCGGCTTCGCAAGGCGGTGTCGGACCTGACGCTGGACAAGTTGATCCTGAAGGAAGCAGCGCGGGGAAACTTCTAAGCCCCTCGCGCCGGCGTCGATGCGTCGAGCACATTCAGCGTGAGCTGCAGGTATCCGAGCGCCGTGCCTGTGCGGCGCTCGGTCAGCACCGCTCGACGCAGCGCAAGGCGCCTCGGGGGCGGACCGACGAGGCCAGGTTGACGGCCGATATCGTTGCGCTGGCTCGGGCGTACGGCCGTTACGGCTACCGGCGGATCACGGCCTTGCTGAACGAGGCAGGCTGGGATGTGAGCGTATCGCGGGTAGGCCGGATCTGGCGACGCGAGGGGTTGAAGGTTCCAGCGAGGCAGCCGAAGCGACGCCGGCTGTGGCTGGCCGACGGCTCCTGCATTCGGCTTCGACCGGAACGACCGAACCACGTGTGGGCCTACGACTTCGTGGAGGACCGCACGTCAGAGGGGAGGAAGTACCGCATGCTCAACATCGTCGACGAGTTCACGCGCGAGTGTGTGGCGATCAAGGTGGCGCGCAAGCTGAACTCGATGGACGTGATCGAGACGCTGGCCGATCTGTTCCTGATGCGCGGCGTGCCGGCGCACATCCGTTCCGACCAGGGGCCTGAGTTCATCGCCGAGGCCGTGAAGGGGTGGATCAGGGCGGTCGGCGCAAGCACGGCCTACATCGAGCGCGGCAGCCCTTGGGAGAACGGCTACGTCGAGAGCTTCAATGGGCGGCTGCGCGATGAGCTACTCAACGGGGAGATATTTACGACGCTCCGCGAAGCGCAGATCGTCATCGAGGAATGGCGCCGGCATTACAATCGCGTGCGTCCACATTCCTCGCTCGGCTACAAACCGCCGGCGCCGGAGATTGTGGCATGGCCGGCCTCGCCAGCTGTTGAGAGCGCTCCGCCGGCCATAGCGTTGCGTCCGCGGCTAAACTAACAATGGAGGTGGACCACTCGGTGCAGGCCGCTCACCACCACCTTGCAGGTCTTCATCGCCCCTATGCCTCGACGATCCTGTTGCGGATCGCATAGCGCACGAGATCGGCGGTGGACGACGCATCGAGCTTGCGCATGATGGCAGCGCGGTGCGTCTCGACCGTCTTGAGGCTGAGGTGCAGAAGGTGGGCGATTTGCTTGTTCGTGTAGCCCTCAGCAATCAGCTGCAAAATCTCACGCTCGCGGTTGGTGAGGGTTGCCTTCTCCCCCCTGGGACGCGCGATGTACGCTTCAAGGAGCGTCTTCGATACCTTGCCTGTGAAGAAGGGTTTGTGAACGGCAAGCGCTTCAATCGCGTCCACAAGGTGCTGTTTGGCATCGGACTTGAGCACATAGCCGCGCGCCCCGGCGTTCAGCAGGTTCTCGATCAGCCTCTCGCTGTCATGCATGGTGAAGATCAGGACTTCCGTCTTCGGCGACCGCGATCGAATTTCGCGCGTCACCTCGATCCCGTTGACCATGGGCAGGGAGTAGTCGATCACCGCTATGTCCGGCCTGGTCTCGACGGCTTTGCGGATCGCATCGCCGCCGTCACCAGCTTCGGCAACGACTTCCCAATTCGAGTGAGATTCCAGAATTCTTCGCAGCCCGGATCGGACTATGTCGTGATCGTCTGCAATCAGAATGCGGACCAAGGCAACCCGCCATATCAACCGTCTATCGCTCAGTGTACGCCAATGGTGCACAAGAGACACATAGGTAAAAGCCCCTAATGGTTAACACCGAGACGCCGCCATAGTTTAGCCGGACCTGCACCGTCATTGACACGCGCGCCGCAACGATACGGTGGGGGTTCAAAAATGCGCGTCACGCTGACGGACGAACAACAACTCATGCTCGAGCTGATCTCGGAGCATCCGCTTCCTGCGATCCCTGAAATTGCCCGTTACACATCTGCTCTGGCAGCCGCCCGGCTCATAGAGCTGACTGCCGACAAGCGATGGAAAGTGACGCGGAGAGGCAAGGCCATGCTGGTGCCGATAGAGCCGCACGGATGTTGGGTGCACTAGCGGCCTGGATCGGCAGCTTGAGCCTTGCGATAGTGTGGAACGATGCCGAGTAAGGCACGTTTCCACACTCCATGCCAACGACCTACACAGCAGAGTACTGGCGGCAGCGCGCGAGTGAGGCCCGTGCTCAGGCGGAGCAAATGTCCGATCCGCGAGCCAGGCAGCAGTTGCTGGAGATTGCGTCGGCCTATGATCAGATGGCCACGCTTGCCGGAACGAATGCACGGCCGAACGCGAAACCCGCCGAGGGCTAGGCATTCGACTGAAATTTAGCGGAACGCATCGCCCAAGCGTACGTTGTTGTGAGGCAGAGGGGGAACATGCCGCCCAAGCCGCATGACGAAAAGTATTGGTTGGACCGCGCACGAGAGGCGCATGCTCAGGCCGAGCGTACGACCGATCCGGAAGCAAGGCGGATCATGCTGGAAGTCGCAGCCGGTTATCAACGCCTCGCCCAGTACGCTGAGGAACGAACCGGGCGCCCAAAGCCCAGGTCGAACTGACTTGCCGTTGCCGTCCGAACTTGCCTGGCTCCGCTCAGCCCATGCGGCAACACTCGGCGCGGTGTGACGTCGCTGGTCGCTGCTCGGTGCAATCCTTCACCATCTCCGTCTCGACTTCCTGCGCCTTCGCGTAAGCACCTGCCCCGCCCGCGCAGTACGGTCCAAGCACTTCCGGATCGGCCTTCCGAGCATCGAGCTGACTGCCGTTTGCAGCGTCAGCACTTCGGAAGCCAACGGCGTGGCGCCGTGGTGGAGACACGCCCAACTCGCTCCGTGCGATGTCACTCGCGCGACCAATGATCGTGCAATGAGTTGCTGCTGCGACGTGTCCGGCCCAGAGCAGTGCAACCCCGCCCGCAAACGCCCGCTGGTGGATGGTGCGTGCCAATGGCATAGCGTAGGATACTGACCTCAAAGACATTTCATGGGCGGCCGCCGGCCAGTTGACGAACGCGCAGAGGGCTATGTCGTGTCAGTCGCAAAAGTCGACGTCCATCAATCGCGGGATGAACTGCGGCGCGAACTGGCCGAGCTGAGCGAACAGCAAGCCGCGACCCGAGCAATACTGGCAGCGATCTCGAACGCCCCGACTGATCCGCGCCGTGTCTTCGCAGAGATCGCGGCAAGCGCCGCCAGGCTCTGCGATGGCTACAGCACGGGAATATTTCAGCTCGACGCAGACGGTCTGCGGCTTGTCGCTCACCATGGGCCGATCCCCGCTCTCGGCTCGGTCGGGCAGGGTAGGCTGCCGCTGTTGCGGGGGCTTCCCCCGGCACGGGCCGTCCTTGACCGAGAAATAATCCATGTCACCGATTTGCAAGCCGAGACAGCCGAGTACCCGGAGGGCAGCGACTTTGCGCGCCAACTTGGCTTCCGTGCCGCACTGGCGGTTCCGCTCATGCGCGCCGGCGAAGCAATCGGGGTCATTACGATCCGCCGCATCGAAGCGGTTGCGTTTACCGCCCGACAGATCGAGCTGCTGAAGACCTTCGCGGACCAGGCCGTCATCGCCATCGAGAACGCGCGGCTGTTCGAGGCCGAGCAGGCACGCACAAGGGAGCTCGGCGAGTCGCTCGAGCAGCAAACGGCGACGAGTCAGGTGCTCGGCATCATCTCGAGCGCGCGGGGGGAGCTGGAGCCTGTTTTCCAGGCCGTTCTGGCGAATGCAGTTCGCTTCTGCGCCGCCAAGTTTGGGACGTTGTGGCTGGCCGAAGGCGGCGATTATTTCCGATCGGCAGCAATCTATGAGCTGCCGCCCGCCCTCGCTGAAGCGCGACGACGCGAGCCGGTCGTCAAGTTCGCGCCGGAAACGGGTCTCGGCCGCGTCATCGCGACCAGACAGGTAGTGCACGTCGATGACATGTCGCTGGACCCTGCCTATCTCGCGGGCAATCCCCGCGCCGTCCTGCTCGTTGAGCAGGGGCGCGCCCGCACGGTCGTCTTTGTCCCGATGCTCAAGCAGGACGAGGTGATTGGTGCGCTCACCATCTATCGCCAGGAAATCCGGCCATTCACCCACAAGCAGATTGAGCTGGTCCGGAGCTTCGCCGACCAGGCCGTCATCGCCATCGAGAACGTGCGTCTGTTCGAGGCGGAGCAGGCGGGCAAGCGCGAGCTGCAGGAATCCCTCGAGTATCAGACCGCTACGAGCGAGGTGCTGAACGTCATCAGCCGTTCACCGACCAACGCCCAACCGGTATTCGATGCGATCGTCGAGAGCGCGGCGCGCTTGTGCGACGCTGCAATGAGCGTTGTTTGGCTGTACGACGGCGCACTTCTCCATTACGCCGCGAGCCACAACTTCACGCCTGAGGTGCTTGAGCGTATTCGCGCGACCTATCCTAAGAGACCCGACCGTTCAATCGCTGCCGGCCGCGCGATCCTTGACCGCAGCGTCAGTCACATTCCCGATATGCTTGCCGATTCCGCTTACGCGCATGAGCTGGCTATGGCCGGAAACTGGCGTGCCTCGGCGGCGGTCCCCATGCTTCGCGACGGCAAGCCCGTTGGCGCGATCTCGATTGGAAAAGCGGAGGCTGCGCCGTTCACGCCGCGCCAGATTCAACTCCTTTGCACCTTTGCCGACCAAGCCGTCATTGCGATCGAGAACGCGCGTCTCTTCGAAGAGGTGCAGGCGCGGACCAAGGAAGCGACGGAGGCTCTGGAATACCAAACTGCGATTGCCGAGGTGCTCTCTGTCATCAGCAAGTCGCCGAACGAGCTGAAGCCGGTTCTCGATGCGATAACGCAGGTCGCGTCGCGCCTGTGCGACTCCGAGTTCGCCGCCTTGTTCAACGTCATCGGCGATCGCTGCCACATCGCGGCGGCGAACAACGCCAACGCGAGCTTCATCCAGTATCTCAAGCATAGTCCCGTGCCGGTCGAACCCGGCTCCATGGTCGGCGGGGCCGCGTTCGGGCGTAAGACGTTGCACATCGAGGACGTCCTGAGGCTACCGAACTACACGCGTTCGGAGAGCCAGAAAGTGGGCGGGCAGCGCACAGTTCTCAGTGTCCCCCTGCTTCGCGACGGACAGGCCGTAGGCGTGATCGCCTTGATGCGCAGCCGGGTTGAGGGCTTCACGGAGAAGCAGATCAACCTGGTCGAGACCTTTGCCGATCAAGCGGTGATCGCCATCGAGAATGCCAGGCTGTTCGAGGAGGTGCAGGCGCGCACGAAGGAACTGACAGAAAGCCTCGAGTACCAGACCGCCACCTCCGAAGTTCTGTCTGTCATCTCGCGCTCGCCCGACCAACTGCAGCCGGTGCTCGATGTGATCACGGAAACGGCGGTGCGGCTGTGTCGGGCCACGCACGGGCATGTGCGTCTCCTGCGCGAGGACGGCGCCTACCACGTAGCGGCGCACCAGATTCCCGACGCTGAGCTGCTCCAGCTGATGCGGGAAAATCCGTTCCGCCCCGGCACGGACTCGGTTACCGGTCGGGTTGCCCTGCAGGGCGTCACCGTGCATGTCGCCGATGTCAGCACCGACCCGCTCATCGGCGGCTTCCAACGGCGCATCAGCGACAAGATC
>JBIOUH010000093.1:0-12841 GCA_044866955.1 Steroidobacteraceae bacterium | reverse complement strand
CGCAGCAAGCCGCAAGAGCTGACGCTCAGCATCGCAGTCGCGCCCGCCGAGCCGGTGCGATTCCTGGTCTCGCATCACGTCGCCCTCAACGGCGACGACGGCAGCATCGCTGGCGCCGCCTCATGGCGATCCGAGGGCAGTGCAGTCATCGTCGCACCGGCGGCAGAAACCGAGCTGGCGCGCCGATTCCCGCAAGGCAGCTTCGAGATCGCGCCGCTGGCCGGGACTACGTTCCAGCGGGTCGCGGGCGATGAGCCGCTCTTTGCCGACGGGCGCTCCCGGGAACAGCCATATATATGTATCGTCACCGCTCCCGCCGTTGCGGCCGGACTGCGGATTCGCGGACATTGCGTGCCCGAGAACGATACGGCGCCGCTACGCGTGGAAAGCCCGGCCGCGCTCGCACCGCAATTGAAGATGACGGCGCCGGCCGCCGGTCCGCTCAGCCAGCATGTCGCGCGGCTCGCAGACATCGTGCCGTGGTTGGCGCAGAACGCCTTCGTGCACTACCTTGCGCCGCGCGGCCTGGAGCAATACTCCGGCGGCGGCTGGGGCACGCGCGACGTTTCCCAGGGACCGGTCGAGTTGCTGCTGGCGTTGGGCCGCGTCGAGCCCATTCGCGATCTGCTGCTGCGCGTGATGAACGCGCAGAATCCGGACGGCGACTGGCCGCAGTGGTTCATGTTCTTCGAGCGCGATCGTGCAATCCGCGCCGGCGATTCGCACGGCGACGTCGTGTTCTGGCCGGTGCTGGCGCTCGCCCAATACCTGATCGCTTCGGGCGACGCGAGCGTGCTCGACGAGCGCGTCGGAGACGCGACTGTGTGGCAGCACGCCGAGCGAGCACTCGCTCTCATAGAGAAGCGGGTCGTGTCCGGCACGGCGCTCGCGGCCTACGGCCATGGCGACTGGAACGACGCTCTGCAGCCAGCCGATCCTGCGATGCGTGAGCACATGTGCAGCGCGTGGACCGTAACGCTGCACTACCAGATGCTCCTGACGCTGGCGCGGGCATTGCGCACGATCGGTCGCCCGGAGCAGGCATCGCAATTCGAGAGTCGGGCGGCAGAGGTGCAGCGCGATTTCCAGCGCTTGTTGATCGTCGACGGTGTGCTCACCGGCTACGCGCTATTCGAGCAAGACGGCGTGCGCCATCTGCTGCACCCGAGCGACACGACCACCGGGGTGCGCTACAGCTCGCTCGCGATGATTCACGCGATCCTGGAAGATCTGCTGACGCCGGAACAGGCCCGCAACCATCTGCAGCTCATCGACGCGCACTTGCGCGGACCGGACGGCGTAAGGCTGTTCGATCGGCCGATGCCCTATCACGGCGGACCGATGCGCTTCTTCCAGCGCGCCGAGAGCGCGACGTTCTTCGGTCGCGAGATCGGCCTGATGTACATGCATGCGCACTTGCGCTACGCGCAGGCGCTGGCGCACGTCGGCGAAGCCGATCGGTTCTTCCATGCGCTGTGCCAGGCCAACCCGATCGGCATCGGCGCGATCGTGCCGCGTGCAACGCTGCGGCAGGCGAATTGCTACTACTCGAGCTCGGATGCCGCATTCGCCGATCGCTACGAAGCGAGCGCCGAATATCAGCGCGTGGTCGAAGGGCGCGTCGAGCTCGACGGCGGCTGGCGCGTGTATTCGAGCGGCGCCGGGATCGCGCTGGGACTGATCGTGCGGCGCTTCCTGGGATTGAACCCTGAAGCGGCGGCGCTCAGTGTCGATCCGGTCATTCCCGCGGCGCTGGATGGCCTGCGCGTCAGCACCACGCTGCTCGGCAAAGCGGTCGAAGTCAGCTACTCAATCGGTGCGCGCGGCTGCGGTGTAAGCGCAATCAGGTTGAATGGCCGCAAGCTCGCATTCGAGCGCGAGCACAACCCTCATCGCGAAGGTGCGGCGAGCGTGGCGATCGAAGCAGTGACGGATGCACTGCAGGCCAAGAAGAACAGGCTGGAGATTGCGGTGAGCTAGAGGCATTGCCCCCTCCCTGATGGGAGGGGGCGTGACTCAAGACATCAGGGCGTGGTCGCACCGACGATCGGATCGAGGAACGGCTGGAGAACAGCGACGTCGCCGTCCCACTTGTCGTCGTTCCACGCGCGAACGCCCGGGGTGGAATTCGCCGGGGACTGACCGCCATTGCGGACGATGACCAGGTCGAGGCTCGGGATTACCACGATCAGCTCCTCGCCGAGTCCCCACGCCCAGTAGGTGTCGGTGGGTACGTTGGGCATGGTGCCGGACTTGTTCGTCCACCACAGCACGCCGTAGTCGGTCGTGGCGTTCGGGAACAGGAAGCCGGGAGGCTGGTTCAGCTGGAGGCCGGCGTTCTCCGGGAGCGGCGTGTGCGCTTGTGCTACGCGCTCCTCGGAGAGAACCCGCGTCGTCTTCCACATCCCCTTGCGGAGGAACAGCAGGCCGACGCGCGCCATTGCATTCGCATTGGCCTGCAGACCGGACGCCAGCTCGCGGAACTGTATCGTGCCGCCGTCGCGGGTCGGAGGACGGAAGTCATTCTCCCGCCACAGGACATCGTCAGTATTGGTGCCCAGGCCATTCAACCCAAGCACCTTCCACACGCGTTCCTGCGTGAGGGCCGCCAGGTCCTGCTGATACGACGTCGTGAGCACGTCAGCAAGCCAGTTCAACCCTGCATCGGAGTAGGACCACGTCGTACCGGGGGTGAACTCGAGGAGGGCGGTAAAATTCCCGTCCGGCTTCTCGAACCCCGCCGTGTGGGTCGCAAGCTGTGCGATGGTGATCGTCTGGGCCTCAGTGGCATTCTCGGCGGGCGGTGTGCCGAACGTCGGCATGATGTCGACACCCTTGGTCGCCAGCGTGAGCTTGGCTTCATCGATCGCGAGCCCGAGCGCGATGCCGCCCATCGACTTGGTCACGGACTTCATTTCCTTGCGTGCGTCGATGTCGCCCCACGAGTGCACGAGCTGGCCGTGACGCACGATCATGCCTGAGCCCGGATCGACGCCAGCGGGCACCGTCTGCGCAACCGTTGCTGCGGCGTCCAACCCGGCCTGCGTCATGCCGACCGTCGCCGCATCGACCTTTGCCCAGCCGTGCAACGCATCGCTGTTGTCGTCATCAGCGGGGAAGATGTCCGCCGCCGGCGGCGGGGCGTCTGCCACAGTTACGGTGAGATCGTCGGTATCGGTAAGCGTCCCGTCGCTGACCGTTAGGGTCAGCGTGTACGTGCCGGCCGCCGTGAACGTCGCGTCCGTTGCCGCCGAAGAGGCAGCTGAGAACGACGTCGCCGCAGCATTGGACGAGGTCCACTCATAGGTCAGCGAAGTGGAAGGGCCGTCGTCGGTAGCGGAGCCGGACAACGAAACCGTCGCGTTCGGCAGCGCTGTTGACATATCAGCGCCGGCGCTGGCGACCGGGGGATCGTTAGTTGCAGGCGGCGTCGGCGGATCGTTGCCACCACCACCACCGCCACCGCCGCACGCTGCGAGGACGAGCAGCGCGCCTGCAGGAAGAAGTGCCTGAAATCCGCGCCGAAGAATCCCGTGACGAGAGCTCGGCGTCTCTCGCTTATGAAGATACATGGAAAAAATTCCCCTCTGGTCAAACGCCGCACCCGGCGCGCTGAGCATGACAACGCTCGACGTCAATCAAAGATCCGAGGTGCTGTCCGAAAAAGTGTTCGGGCAGGAAGTGCATGCGGACAGCGACAGGTGCGCTTGTATTTTTTTCGCGTTGTATTTTTTTCAGCTACGTCCAATTGCGCATCGGATTTACCGCTGCGGCGAGCCGCACCCCCTCAAAAGCCGCGATGCGTGGCAATGAACTGCAATTCTTCGGGCGTGGAGACGCGGCCGAGCACTTCGTTGCGGTGGGGAAAGCGTCCGAAGCGATCGATGATTTCCTTGTGCCGCTGCGCGTAGCCGAGATTCTCGCGGTCGCCGAGTTGCGTAAACAACTCGATCGAGCGCGCCTGCACCGCGCGGTCTTCGCTGTGCTGGAACGGCATGTACAGGAACCAGCGCTGCCGATCATCGAGCTGCCGGTCGAGTCCGGAGGCGATCGCATGTTGCGCAATCGACAACGCCAGCGGGTCGGTTGCGAACGAGCGCGGCGTGCCGCGGAACATGTTGCGCGAGAACTGATCGAGCACGATCACCGCGGCGAGACATGCGTGCGGCGTGGCGAGCTGCTCCGGGCGCAGTTGCGCCACCTCATCGTGAAGCGTGGCGAAGCGCTCGCGAATCGCCTCATCGACGCGCGTGTCTTTGCGGAACCACGCCTCGGACCGCAGCTCATCGAACCAGTAGCGCATGACCTGCTCCACCCAGTCGCTCTGCATGGCGCCTCCTCGCGAAATCGCGGCACACTACTACAGAGTAGAAACTGCATGCGCAGCGCCGCGAAGCTATGTACACTCCGCGCGTGAACGGAGCCGCGGAGGCCCGGTCAGACCAAATGATCTCCATGATCGATCGATGAACAAACCCGCTGCTGCCGCCCTGGAGCCAGCATTCGAGATCCGATTCGGCCAGGTGGGCCTGGCGCAAATGCGGATCCGCAGCACCGACGCCGCAGCGGTGCAGGCCCAACTGACGGCGCGTGTAGCCGCAGCGCCGGCCCTCTTCGAACGCGCCGCGCTCTGCCTGGATCTCAGCCCTCTCGATCACGACATCTCTGCCGCGGATTTACGCGCGGTGCTCGAGGCAATCCGCCGGACCGGCCTGCTGCCGGTCGGGCTGGCGCACGGCACGGCAGCGATCGATGCATTGGCGCGTGAGCTCGACCTGCCGGTGCTGACCCAGTTCCGGGCACAGCAAAGCTACGGTGCGGCCGTCTCCGCCGTGAAGGCCGCTTCCCAGCAGCCCACGCCTGCGCCCGCGCCGGTGCCTGCTCCGGCCCCCGCGCCCGCCACCGAAGAAATCGTGGCGATTCCGGCGCTCATGCATCACCGTCCCGTGCGCTCCGGCCAGCGGATCTACGCACGTCATCGCGATCTGGTCGTCACGAGCGCCGTCGGCGCCGGCGCCGAGGTGATGGCGGACGGCTGCGTTCACGTCTACGGCACGCTGCGCGGCCGGGCGATGGCCGGCGTGCGCGGCGAAGTCAGCGCGCGGGTGTTCTGCCACCAATTTCATGCCGAGCTGGTGTCCGTCGCCGGCGTGTTCCGAGTTTTCGAGACCATCCCGCCGGACCTGGCGGGCAAACCCGTGCAGGCGTGGCTCGATGGCGACGACCTGCGTTTTGGGAGGATAGGCCATGACTGAAGCGACTAGTGCGACCGACCTGGTGATGGACGAGGCCGCCGAGGATTCGTCGGTGGCGCTCGCGCCGCCACCCGCCTCCGAGCGTGCGCCCCGCGCCGCCGACGGGTCGGCTTCCCGCAAGGAAGCACGCAAGACGGAGGTCATCGTGGTGACGTCCGGCAAGGGCGGCGTCGGCAAGACCACCACGTCCGCGAGCCTGGCGTGCGGCCTGGCCCGGCGCGGCAAGCGCGTCGCGGTCATCGACTTCGACATCGGCCTGCGCAACCTCGACCTGGTCATGGGCTGCGAGCGGCGGGTGGTGTACGACTTCGTCAACGTCATTCAGGGCGACTGCACGCTCAAGCAAGCGCTGATCAAGGACAAGCGCATCGAAACACTGTTCGTGCTGGCTGCCTCGCAGACGCGCGATAAAGACGCGTTGTCGGCAGAAGGCGTGCGCCGCGTGCTCGACGAGCTCAGCGACGATGGCTTCGACTACATCATCTGCGACTCGCCCGCCGGCATCGAGAAGGGTGCGCACCTTGCGATGTACTACGCCGACCGCGCCGTGGTCGTGGTCAACCCGGAAGTCTCCTCGGTGCGCGACTCCGACCGGATCCTCGGGCTGCTCGCCAGCAAGACCCAGCGCGCCGAAAAAGGCGCAGGGGGAGTCACCGAGCACCTGCTGCTGACGCGCTACAGCCCGAAACGGGTCGCAACCGGCGAGATGATGAGCGTCGGGGATGTGAAGGAGATCCTGGGGCTGGACGTGGTGGGCGTCATCCCGGAGTCGCCGGACGTGCTGACGGCGTCGAACGCCGGCACACCGGTGATCCTGAACGGGGAAAGCGACGTGGCGCGCGCCTACGACGACGCGGTTACCCGGCTGCTAGGCGAGTCCGTGCCGCTGCGCTTCATCGATGAACCCAAGAAGGGCCTGTTCGCCCGGATGTTCGGAGGCTAACCATGAACAGGCTGCTGACTCTGTTTCGGCGCCGTCCGTCGAGCGCCAACGTGGCGAAGGAACGGTTGCGCATCATCGTCGCCCAGGAGCGCAGCACGCGCGGCGGGCCGGATTACCTGCCGGTCCTGCGCAGCGAGCTGCTGCACGTCATCCGCAAATACGTGAACGTCGACGTCGAGGCGATCCAGGTCAACTTCGAGCGTGAAGGCGACCAGGAAGTGCTGGAGCTATCGGTCGCGCTGCCGGAACGGCAAGCCGCGAGCTCCTCGGTACCGGAGCCGGCGTAGGCCCCGCCTACCTCTTCGCGCTGAGCGGCTCGGCCTTGTCGCCGAGCCCGGCGCCCACGGCCAACGCCAGGTCGACCGTGTTCAGCAACGCGTCGCGCTCCGCGGCCACCAGATCGATCTGCGCCGCGAACAGGCTACGACGCACGTCCAGCAAGTCGATGTATGCGATGTCGCCCTGCGTGTAGCGCAGCTCGGCGAGCTCCGCCGCGCGAGCCAGCGACGCGACCTGCTGGGCGTTCGCGTCCCGCACGCCGAGGATCAGGCTCTGGCCCTGCAGAGCGTCCAGCACTTCCCGGAACGCCGACTGCACCGTCCGCGAATACTCCGCCTTGACCTGCTCGCGAACCGCCCGGGTCCGGGCGACGTTCGCACTCAGGCGTCCGCCCTCGAACAGCGGTTGCACGATGCCGGCCGACGCCGACCACGCTTCCGCCGGCTTCGTGAACAGATCGCCCAGCTCGGTGCTGATCGATCCGAACAACCCGGTGAGGCTGATGCTCGGGAACATCTGGGCGCGGGCGACGCCGATGTCGGCCGCCGCGCCCTCCAGCGCAGCTTCCGCCGCACCGATGTCGGGACGACGCTCCATCACGGCGGACGGCAGCTCCGCAGGCAGGGTCACCGCTGCCGGCAACGACGCGCCGCCTTGCACCGAAATCGCCGCGTCGACCAGGTCCTTCGGCGAGCGGCCGAGCAGGATCCCGAGCGCGTTGGTGCGCGTCACCAGGTCGAGCTCGAATTGATGCAGCGAGACGCGGGTCGAGGCGGTGTCCGCCTCGGCGCGCTTGTACGTGAACTCATCGCTCTCGCCCGCATCGAAGCGCAGCTTCTCCAGCCGCAACGAGTCTTCGCGATTCCTGAGCGTGTCGCGCGCGCTCGCGAGCTGCTCCGCCGACGCAATCAACCCGAAGTAACCGCGCACGACGTCACCCGTCAAGCTCAGCTTGGTCGCCTCGCGCCCGTATTCCGTATTCAGCAGCGCGGCCCGGGCAGACTCGGAGGCGCGTTGATACTTGCCCCACAGGTCCAGCTCGTAGCCGACCGCGCCCTGCACGGTATAGGTCGTCTGCTCCAGGCGGACACCCGGGAAGGTGTTCACCAGCGCGCTGTCCTTGGAGCGGGTCGCGTCGCCCTGCAGCTGGAAGTTCGGCAGCCGATCCGCGTTCGTGATGCGCAGCCCCGCGCGGGCCTCCGCGACGCGTCCCGCGGCGATGGTCACGTCAGGATTGTGGGCGAGCGCTTCCTCGACGAGCTTGTCGAGCGTCGCGTCCTGGAAGATCGTCCACCACGGATCGGGCAGCTGCGCAGTCGCGTCGGCCTGGGCCGGCAACGCTGCGGGCAGCGGCAGCTCCGGCTTCTCCGTGGCGACCTTCGAGACGAAGCATCCGCTCAACGACAGGGTCAGCGGCACCAGGCCGCTCAGAATCAGAACCCGACTCGACCACCGACTACGCATTGGCTTGACTCACTTCAGTCCCGTGCTGCTCGCCCTTGCGGCGCAGGCCGGCGATCCAGCGGAAGAACAATGGCACGAAGAACGTCGCGATGAACGTGGCCGCGAGCATGCCGCCGATGACGCTCGTGCCGAGCGAATGGCGGCTCGCGGCGCCGGCGCCCGAGCTGACGGCGAGCGGCAGCACGCCGAAGATCAGGCACAGCGAGGTCATGATGATCGGCCGGAAACGCAGCTTGGCGCCCTCGACCGCAGCCCGCGCGAGCGGCATGCCTTCGTGGTGCTTCATCATTGCGAACTCGACGATCAGGATCGCGTTCTTCGCCGCCAGGCCGATCAGCGTCAGCATGCCGATCTGGAAGTAGATGTCGTTCTCCAGCCCGCGCAGGTAGACGGCCATGAACGCGCCGAAGGCCGCGAACGGCACCGCCAGGATGACCGCCAGCGGCAACGCCCAGCGCTCGAACTGTGCCGCGAGGATGAGGAACACCATCAGCACGCCGAGCAGGTAAACGCCGTTGGAGGCGCCGCCGCTCACCTTCTCCTGGTAGGCGGTACCCGTCCACGCGGGCGCGTAACCTTGCGGCAGCACCTGCGCAGCGACGTCCTCCATCGCCTTGATCGCGTCGCCGGAGCTGTAGCCCTTGGCCGCGCCGCCGAGAATCTTCGCCGAATTGAAAACGTTGAAGCGCTCGACGGTCTCCGGGCCCTTCACTTCGCGAATGCTGGCGATCGCCGTCAGCGGCACCAGCTCGCCCGACTTTGCGCGCACGTAGACATTGCGGATGTCCTCGGGGTACGCACGGAAGCGCGGCTCGCTTTGCAGCTGCACCTGGTACACGCGGCCGGACCGGTTGAAGTCGTTCACGTACAGCGCGCCGAACGTGCTCTGCAGCGTGTCGAACACGTCAGGCACCGGCACGCCGAGCGTCATCGCCTTCTCGCGGTCGAGATCGATGCGCATCTGCGGCACGTTGGCGCTGTAGGTGCTCATGACACCCGCCAGCTCCTTGCGCTGCGACGCCGCCTGCAGGAACTTCTGCACGACCGCGGCGAGCTCCTGCGGCGTGCCGCGTCCGCGCGACTGGATGTACATCTCGAAGCCGCCGACGTTGGACAACCCTTCGATTGGGGGCGGCTCGACCGCGAAGAAGATCGCGTCCTTTTCCTTGGCGCCGGCGGCAAACACGGAGCCGACCACGGCGCCCGGCGACAGCTTCTCGTCGCCGGTACGCTCGTCCCACGGCTTGAGCGGCACCCAGATGAGGCCCGCGTTGGTCTTGGACGAGAACGTCAGCGGATCCATGCCCGCAACCGACATCGCATTGGCGACCGCGGGGTGCTGGCGCACTTCGCCGGCAACCTGATCGAACGCACTGACCGTGCGCCGCAGAGCGGCCGCATCCTGCAGCGCGCCGATCACGAACACGTAGCCCTGGTCCTCGACCGGCGCGAGCGCGCTCGGCACGGTGCGGAACAGGCCGACGATGGCCAGGATCATGACTGCGAACACGGCTATGGCGATTCGCGTGCGCTTCATCACGAACGTCACGCCCTGCTCGTAGCGGCCCGTCATGCGCGCGAACCACTCGTTGAAGCGTCGCAGGAAGCGGTTTTGCACGGCGTGGTGCTGCCGCAGCAGCAGAGCGCACAAAGCGGGAGTGAGCGTAAGCGCGACGAAGCCGGAGATCACGACCGAGACCGCGATCGTCACGGCGAACTGCCGGTACATCTCGCCGACCAGCCCGCCGAGGAACGCGACCGGCAGGAATACGGCCGTCAGCACCAGCACGATCGCGATGACCGGGCGCGTGACTTCCTCCATCGCCTTCTCGGTCGCCTGCGGCGCCGGCAGGTTCTCGGTCGTCATGATGCGCTCGACGTTCTCCAGCACCACGATCGCGTCGTCGACGACGATGCCGATAGCCAGCACCATGCCGAACAGCGTCAGGATGTTGATGGAGAAGCCGAACAGCAGCATCGCGGCAAACGTGCCGATGAGCGACACCGGCACTGCGAGCATGGGAATGATGGTGGCGCGCCAGTTCTGCAGGAACAGCAGTACGACGCAGAACACCAGCACCATCGCCTCGAGCAGCGTCTTGACGACCTCCTCGATCGAGATCTTCACGTACTTCAGCGTGTCGTACGGAATCGTGTACGTCATGCCCTTCGGGAACTCGGCCTTCAGCTCTTCCATGCGCTTCTGGATCGCGCCGCCGGTCTCCAGCGCATTCGCACCCGGCTGCAGGAAGATCGCGATCGGCACCGTCGGCTGACCGTTGAGCTTCGGCGACGTGTTGTAGTTCTGCGCGCCGAGCTCGACGCGCGCTACGTCCCTGAGGCGCACGATCGAGCCGTTCTCGCCGGTGTGCACGACGATCTGCTCGAACTCTTCGGGCGTCGCGAGACGGCCCTGCGCCTGCACGGAGTAGGTGAAATCGACTTGCTCCGGGATCGGCTCGACGCCGATGCGGCCGCCGGCGAATTGCGAGTTCTGCGCGCGCACGGCGTTGGTCACGTCGGAAGCCGTCAGGCCGAGCTGCGCCAGCTTGTCGGGCTGCATCCAGATGCGGATCGAATACTCCTGGCCCCACATCTGCGCGTCGCCGACGCCCGGCACGCGCCGGATCTCGTCGAGAATGTTCAGCGAGGCGTAGTTGGTCAGCTCCAGCATGCCGAGACTCTGGTCCGGCGAAGTCAGGGCGACGACCTGCAGGATGCTGGTGGACGCCTTGCGCACCACCACGCCCTGCCGCCGCACCTCTTCGGGCAGCCGCGGCACCGCGGCCTGCACGCGATTGTTGACGTTGATCGCAGCCATGTCCGGGTCGGTGCCGATTGCGAACGTGATGTTCATCATCAGCGTGCCGTCGCCGGAGTTGACGGACTGCATGTAGAGCATGTTCTCGACGCCGTTGATCTCCTGCTCCAGCGGCGCCGCGACGGTCTCGGCGATCGTCTCGGCGTTCGCGCCGGGATAGCGCGCCATCAGCGTCACCATCGGCGGCACGATGTTGGGATACGCGGAGATCGGCAACGCGCGCATGCCGGCGAGCCCGGCGATCACGATGAACGCCGAGAGGACGCACGCGAAGATCGGTCGCGTGATGAAGAACTTCGAGATCATGCAGCCTCCTTCGGCGGCGCCTGCGGCTTGCGGGCCGCCTCCTCGGCCGTCACGGCGCTGACCTGGATGCCGGGCTGCATCACCTTCATCACGCCTTCGACGATGTAACGGTCGCCGGGTTGCAGACCGTCGGTGACGATCACGTTATTGCCCATGCTGCGGCCGACCTGCACCGGGCGCATCTGCGCCTTCGAGTCCGCGCCGACCAGCCAGACGAACGCGCCCTGCGGGCCGGCCATCAGCGCCTTGCGCGGGATCGCCACGACGTGGCTGAGCATCACGCCTTCGACGCGGGCGCGAATGAACTGACCCGGAATCAGCTGCGCATCGGCGTTGGGCAGCACGGCACGCACGCGCACGGTGCCCGAGCCCAGTTCCACGGCGTTGTCGACGAAGGTCAGCTGCGCCGCCTGCGGATACTCGCTGCCGTCTTCCAGGATCAGCTTCACGCCCGGCGGACGCGCGCTCTTGGTGGCCGGAGCCAGCCCGTTGCGCAGCAGCGCTGCCTCGGCCTCGGGCACCGAGAACTCGATGTACAGCGGGTCCACCTGCACGATCTTCGTCAGCAGGCTCTGTTGCTGGTCGGTCGAAATGAGGCTGCCTTCGGACAGCACTTCACGGCTCGTCAGGCCGGAGATCGGCGCACGCACGTCGGTGTATTCCAGGTCCAGCTGCGCCATGCGCTGCTGCGACTGCGCCGAGAGCAGGTTCGCCTCCGCAACCTCGTAGCCCGACACGGCTTCATCGCGCCGGCTCTGGCTGACCGCGTTCTTCTCGAACAGCGGCAGCACGCGATCGCGGTTACGACGCGCTTCTTCCAGGCGCGCCTTCGCGACTGCAACTTCGGCGCTCGCCGACGACAGGCGCGCGCGCACGGGCTCCGGATCGATCAGGAACATCGGCTGGCCCTGCGTGACGCGGCTGCCTTCCTGGTAGCGACGCTTGAGCACGATGCCGCCGACGCGTGCGCGCACCTCGACCTCGCGCGACCCGACGGTGCGCGCCGTATAGGTGAGATCCAGCGGCACAGGCTGGTTATCGACCGTCTGCACGGTCACTTCCGGCGCCGGCGGCGCCTGCTGTTGCGGCGGCTTGCCGCAGGCCGCGAGCGCGAGACCCGCGAGGCTCAGCACGGCAGCTTTCGTGAGAGTTCGTATCGTTGCTGTCGACATACAAATCACCTGTAAGACTCGTCGGCAATCTTCATCAGCTCGCGCACTACGCGCTCGCGCTGCTGTTCCGAGAACGGCGAGATGCGCAGCGACTCGCGCATCATCAAGCCATCGATCGCCAGCGTGACGAGCGCGGCGCGCGCGAAGTCGGCGCCCGAATTCACCAGCTCCTGGTTGTAGCCGGCGAGCCGTTCGCGAATGACTTCGAGCAGCGTCAGGTCGTTCGCAGCGGTCGCGAGCAGCGCGGCGCCCATCGCCTTGGAGCGCGGATCGCCGCCGAGAATCCCGACGATGCACGCCTTGAGATCGCGGCTCGGATCGCGCTCGCTGATGCCGCCCTTCGCGGCCTCGATGCACTGCTCCATGCTCTGCACGTAACGCTGGGCAAGCGCGCCGAGCAGCGACTCCTTCGACGGGAAGTGATAGAGCAGCCCGCCCTTGCTCACCCCGGCGGCCTGAGCCACCACGTCGAGGGTCAGGCGCGCCGCGCCGACCTCCGCCACAACTCTTTCCGCGGCCTCCAGGATCCGCTCACGAGCCGGACCGGGAACCGCATGTGCTTCAACCATCAGGAATTTCTCCGGGAGGACTGTACCGGCTG
>JBIOUH010000092.1:0-21048 GCA_044866955.1 Steroidobacteraceae bacterium | reverse complement strand
GCTGCGCAGCGACGGTCTGAGGATCAAAGGGCTCACGGAGATCGCAACCAAGGTCGACGTGCTCACCGACGCTTCGCAACTGCGCGGCGCAGACGTGCTCATCGTAGCGATGAAGACGCCGGGTACTGCCGAAGCGCTCGAGTCGCTGCGTAACGCCGACATCGCAGTGGCGTTCTCCATCCAGAATGGCATGTGGAAGAACGACGCGCTCGCGCGCGCCTTCGGCCCCGATCGCGTGCTCGGCTGTCTGGCGAATACGAGTGGCGAGTTGCTGCCCTCCGGCGAAGTTCTGTTCACGCGTAACGTGAACATCTATGTCGGCGAGTTGCCATCCGGGTCGAGCGAGCGCGCTGAGCGCGTCGCGGGCATCATCGATGCATCGGGCGTACGTTCGACAGCTGTGCCAGACGTGCTGTCGCGCGAATGGACCAAGTTCGTCGCATGGGCCGGCCTGATGTTGATGTCGATCACGACGCGCGCAGTCACGTGGCGCTATCTGAGCGATCCCGACTGCGCCCTCGTGCTCGTGCGGCTGGTGCGCGAAGTCGCCGGGATCGCGAAAGCAGCCGGCGTGCCGTTGACGACCGAGGACACTTTGCTGCCGCTCCAGGGCATCCTCGGCGATTCGGAGGCGGCTGCGGTCCAGGCGGTGCTGCAGGCAGGTCGCCACTTCCACGCGAACTCGCCGAATCACCGGCTCTCGTCGCTGCAGGACCTGGAAGCCGGCCGGCCGCTCGAGATCCAGGAAACGCTCGGCTATGCGGTCCGGCGGGCACAGGAGTTGCACCAGCCGGTGCCGCTGCTCGATGCGCTCTATCACCTAGCCGTGGCGATTGATCGGACGCGGTAGTCGGGACAGGTCCGCACTTGCGGTCCGCGCAGACCGGTGCTGTGATGGCCGCCCCTTACCGGATCCTCGTTCAAGGTAGCTGTATGGAAGCCCGCCGAGCCGCGCAGCCTTCGTATCCGTTCCAGCTCTCGTTGCGGATCCGGCATCCTTCGATCGACCCTGATGAGGTTTCGCGGCGCCTGGGTATCGACGCCGATCATTCGTTCCGCGCCGGCGAGCCGCGGGAGGCGGGCCGCAGCACAGTGGCCCCGGTACACGCTGAGAGCTACTGGCTCGGGACACTCGACCTGCAGACGCTGTTGCTCGGCACGGCATTCGACCTCGGCTTGATGCCAGAAGTCAGCGCACACACGCGCGCGATCGCCTTCGGGGTGCTGGACTCGGCGCTCACCGTGACGAGCAGCGTGTTGCTCCGGCATGCCGACTTCTTCCGTCAGCTGCAATCCGAAGGCGGGGAAGTGCGCCTGATCGTCGCGATTTCGGGACGCAAGACGCGCGGCTTCACCCTGACGCCGCAGCTCGGCAAAGCGCTGGGCGAGCTGCGGATTCCCGTCGACTTCGAGCTGACCCAACGATGATGCCGAAGCGTTCCTTGCTCGTTGCCGCGCTGGCGATCCTCGCGGGCTGCCAGGTATCGCCGCCGGCGCCGCGACCCGCGCCGCCATCGCTGCAACTCGTGTCGTCAGAGCCGCTGGTGCTGCCGCCCGGGTGCGACGCGACCGCGAGTGTCTTTGTCAGGTTCACTGTCCGCATGGACGGCAGCACGGACTCGCTGCAGGTGCCAGCCGCGCCCGAGTGCGTGCGCGAAGCGCTCACGGCCTGGGTAAGCTCTTTCCGCTATCTGCCGCCGTCCTCAGATGTCCCGACCGGCGTCGAGTGGCTGCTCGTTTCCGCGCGCCGCGGCTCCTGATTGCGATTCTCGTAACCCCCGACACCCCTCCCGTGTCTTCCTGACAGCCGGGGGCGCAACCGTGCGCCCTGCAGCTGCGTCGAAGGGCACATGTGGAAAAAAATCCTGTTGGGAGTCGCCGCCCTCGGCCTGATCGGCGGCATCGTTGCCTATTTCCTCACGCGGCCCGAGCCGGCCGATACGCGCTTTTCGGGCGCGTACGCGCTCGAAGACGGCACGCGGGTCTTCGTCAGCCCGCGCGAAGGCAAGGTCCTGCGCTATCGACTCATGAACG
The DNA here is from genome assembly GCA_044866955.1 of Steroidobacteraceae bacterium. Taxonomy (GTDB): domain Bacteria; phylum Pseudomonadota; class Gammaproteobacteria; order Steroidobacterales; family Steroidobacteraceae; genus Steroidobacter. The sequence continues at coordinate 19,014 of JBIOUH010000092.1, read as the reverse complement.
GCGAAAGCGGCGCGCTGTGGCCGACCGGCGAAGGCGAATACGAAGGCGGCCCGGGGTGGGGCGAGCGCGAGCCGGTCGTCAATCACATCAAGTTCGCGCGCGCGGACGGCCGCTCCGGCTTCGACTGGCGGCGCGCCGACGGCAAGGTCACGCACGCACGGTGGCTCGATCTGCCGGAGCGCATATCGAAGTTTCCGAGCGGCGATCTGTCGTTGCGTGGCAAGCTGGTGCTGCCGGAAGGCACAGGTCCGTTTCCTGCCGTCGTGATCGTGCACGGCTCCGAGGACTTCAGCGCCGTCGACTACTACTACGAGCCGTACATGTATGCGGCGAACGGTTTTGCGACGCTCGCGTTCGACAAGCGCGGCACCGGCGAGTCGGACGGCAAGTATCTGCAAAACTTTCACGTGCTCTCGGACGATGTCGTCGCCGCCGTGCGCTGGCTGCGCGCGCAACCTGGGATCGATGGCAACCGCATTCATCTCGCCGGCTTCAGCCAGGGCGGCTGGATCGCGCCGCTCGCCGCGCTGAAAGACGGCAACATCCGCAGCATCCTGGTCGGCTACGGTGTGATGGTGCCGGTCACCGGCGAAGACCGCTGGGGGTATTTCTATGCGCTTCAGCAGAAGGGCTTCGGCGCCGACGCCGTCGACGCCGCTGATCGCATCAATGCGGTGATCGAGGACATCATCGATCGTCATCAGAATCGCTGGGGCGATCTCAGCAGCATGCTCGATGCATCACGCTCGCAGCCGTGGTTCGACGCAGTGCGCGGCAGCGACTCCATCCTCGGCAACGTCGCCGGCTCGAAAATGCCGATGTGGGGCTGGCGCGCGTTCGTATGGTGGCGCCTGCGCTCGCAGGGCGACACGCCGTTCATCGATCGCCTGTACGATCCCGTGCAAACGATGCAGAAGCTGCCGACGCCCAGCCTGTGGTTGCTGGGCGGCGAAGACTCGAGCGCGCCGACGCCGTGGACATTGCGCGAGCTGGAGAAGCTGCAGGCATCCGGCCGGCCGCTGCGGTACCACGTGTTTCCCGGCGCCGATCACGGCATCATGACGTTCGAGAAGCAGGAGAACGGCGAACGCCGCTACATCGGCGTCGAGCCCGACTACTACCCGATGCAGATCGCGTGGCTGCGCGAGCACAGCGGCTCCTGATCTGCGCTAGGCTGCGAGGATCACGACGATCCTCGCGCCATGAAAAGAATTCCCGACTCCGCACCTTTTGCGCAGCTGCTTTCCCAACGTGCGACTCGCCGGCGCGTGCTCGCAACTGGCGCGACGCTCGCGCCGCTGGCGTTGGCTGGCGGCGGTCTGCTCCAGGCGTGCACGTCGATGCAGCCCGCGAACCGGCTTGGGTTCAAGGCGATCGAGGGCAGCAAGGCCGACGCCGTGGTGCTGCCGCCGGGTTATCGGTATGACGTGATCGCGCGGTGGGGCGAGAGCCTGTGGTCGTCAGTTCCCGATCTGGATGCGGCACGCCTCGCTGACGGCGTGTTGCTCGAGCCTGGCGCAGCGGAACGCCAGCAGCGCCAGTTCGGCACGAATTGCGACGCCATTCATTTCTTTCCGCTCGATGCGCGCGGGGATCGCGGCATCCTGTGCGTCAACAACGAGTACACCCAGGACGAGCTGCTGTACCCGGGGCATCCGGGCATCGCGGGCGCCTTGCGGGGCGGCAGCCGTGAGTATCTGAGCACGCATCCGCAAGCCGTGGCGGTGTCGAAGGCGGCACAGGGTGTGTCGGTGGTGGAGATCGCACGCGTCCGCGGTCGCTGGCAGATGGTGAAGGACTCGCGCTTCAACCGACGCATCACTGCGGAAACGCCGATGGACATTGGCGGACCCGCGCGCGGAGCCGCGCTGCTGCGAACGCAAGCCGATCCCGACGGCGTGCGTGCGATCGGCACGTTTGCGAATTGCGCCGGCGGCGAGACGCCGTGGGGCACGTACCTGACGGCGGAAGAAAACATCCAGGACTACTTCGGCAATCTCGAGCAGCTGATGGCGCGCAACGACATCGATCCGCACATCGTCGAGTCGCATCGACGCTGGCGTATGTGGAAGGCGACTTCGCTCTACGGGTGGGAGGCAGTCGATGAGCGCTTCGATCTGCCGCGCACGCCGACGGAGCCGTTCCGCTTCGGCTGGATCGTCGAGATCGATCCGCGCGATCCGACGCGCCCGCCGGTCAAGCGCACGGCGCTCGGGCGCTGCGCGCACGAAGGCGCGAGCCCGTTCATCGCGCACAACGGTCGCGTCGCCGTGTACCTGGGCGACGACGACAAGTTCGAGCACATCTACAAGTTCGTTTCCGACGCGCGTTTCGATGCCAGGAATCCGGCTGCGAACCGCGATCTGCTCGATCGCGGCACTCTCTACGTCGCGCGGCTCGATGCGAGCGGTCGCGGCGAGTGGCTGCCGCTCGTGTTCGATCCGAAGGGTCCGCTGAATGCGGCTGCGGGATTCCGCGACCAGGCTGAGGTGTTGATCAAGGCGCGCGCAGCCGCAACGCTGCTCGGCGCGACGCCGATGGATCGTACCGAGGACATCGAAGCGAATCCAGTGACGGGTCGTATCTACGTCGCCTGCACGCGCAACGAGCAGCGCACCGCTGCGGCCGGACATCGCATGTATGCGGGCCGCGAAGTCGAGTGCGGCACGGATCGCGCCAATCCGCGCGGAGCCAATCCGTTCGGCCACATCGTCGAGATCCGCGAGGCCGGCGACGATCACACGGCGCGCGAGTTCTCGTGGGAAGTGTTCCTGCTCGGCGGCGATCCGGCCGGCGGGCATCTCGTCACGGATCTGACGCAGGTGCGCCAGGACAGCACGTATTACGCGGGCTACGCGAACGCGGACGAGCTGAGCCCGATCGGCTCGCCCGACAACATCGGCTTCGATCGCGGCGGGAATCTGTGGATCGTCACGGACGGGCCGCAACCGCGCGTCGCGAATAACGGTTGCTACACTTGTCCGACAGCAGGTCCCGAGCGCGGCCGCTTACGGCAGTTCATGAGCGGTCCCATCGGCGCGGAGATCTGCGGCTGCCAGTTCTCGCCGGATTGCGAAACGCTGTTCCTGAGCATTCAGCATCCGGGCGAGGGCGGCAGCGTCACCGAGCCCCGCAGCCACTGGCCCGACGGACCCGGCACGCAACCGCGCCCCAGCGTCATCGCCATCACCCGGGAAGGCGGCGGAACGGTCGGCAGTTAGAGGACTTTGCCTGGATTCATGATGCCGTGCGGATCCACGGCCTGCTTGATCGAGCGCATCAGCTCGATCGCGACCGGATTCTTGTAACGCACGAGCTCGCCGCGCTTGAGCTGACCGATGCCGTGCTCGGCGCTGAAGCTGCCGCCGTAGCGTGCGACGAGGTCGTGTACGCCGCGATTCACAGTCGGCGCGAGGGCGAGGAACTCCCGATCGTTGCCGGCGCGCGGCGGGCTCAGGTTGAAATGCAGGTTGCCGTCGCCGAGGTGACCGTAGGAGATCAGCCTCGCACCGGGCGCAAGCTGCCCGAGCAACGCCGCACCTTCGACGATGAAATGCGGCAGCTCGCTGGTCGTCACGGAAATATCGTGCTTGATGCTCGCGCCCTCGCGTCCCTGCGCTTCCGGAATCGTCTCGCGCAGGCGCCAGAACATTTCGCGCTGCGCCTCGCTCTCGGCGATCGCTGCATCGGCGATCTCGCCCGATTCCAGCGCGGCCGCCAGCTCGGTTTCGATGCTCTCGCGCGCCGCGGTCGAGCTGCGGCCCATGCCGATCTCCAGCAGCACGTACCACGGCTGCTTGCGATCGAGCGGATCGCTGGTGCCGGGAATGTGCTGCAGCACCAGCTCGAGCGCGATTCGCGGCACGAGCTCGAAGGTCGAGACCGCATCGCTGGTGAACGAGCGCAAGCGGGAGAGCAGGGCGACTGCAGCCTGCGGCTCGGCGACCCCGATGAACGCGGTCAGCGTCCAGGCGGGACGCGAGAAGAGTTTGCAGGCTGCCGCGGTGATGATGCCCAGCGTGCCTTCGGCGCCGATGAACAGATCGCGCAGGTCGTATCCGGTGTTGTCCTTGCGCAGCGGCTTGAGCCCGTCGAGCACGCGGCCGTCGGGCAGCACGACTTCGAGGCCGAGCACGAGATCGCGCATCATCCCGTAGCGCAGGACCGCCGTGCCGCCGGCATTCGTCGACAGATTGCCGCCGAGCTGACACGAGCCTTCGGAGCCGAGGCTCATCGGGAACAGTCGATCCACGGAAGCGGCCGCCGCCTGGATCTCAGCGAGCACACAGCCTCCCTCGGCAATCAGCGTGTAGTTGGCGGGATCCAGCTTCCGCACGCGTCGCATGCGTGCGAGCGAGAGCACGACTTGCGAGCCGTCGGCGCTTGGAGTCGCGCCGCCGCAGTAGCTGGTGTTGCCGCCGACGGGCACGACGCCGATCCGCTCGTCATTGCACAGCTGCACGATCGCCGCGACTTGCGCCGTCGAATCCGGCCGAAGCACCAGCGGCGTCGCGCCGCGATACAGCTTGCGATGGTCGACGAGGAACGGCTCGACGTCCGTCGATTGATCGAAGTAACCGTGCGGTCCGACGAGCGCACGCAAGCGATCGAGAGTGGCGGCAGGGATGCTCATCGTGTGCTCATTGCTGCAGCGTCCAGCTCTCGGGCTGTGCTGCGAGCGTTTCGAGCTGCTCGTCATCTATGAGCTCGCCCTCGGTCACTTTGCGATCGTGCAGGATGCAGGCGAAGCGCTGATCGCTGTCGGCCGCTGCGGCTTGTACGACGCCGCCGATCAGATGCTCAGCGCCGGCGCGGGTGTCGACCGTGACTTTGAACACCGAGCGCGGCGGTACACCGCGTGTCTCGAGCAGATACTTCTGGCAGAACAGCTGGGGGCACAGCTTCTGCGCCTGCTCGGAGTCCATTGGCTCGCAGCCTTTCACCACGATGGCTTTGGCGGAGCGCAGCAGCTCCGGCTCGCTCAGATTGCCGAGCAGCGCGAACAGTCCCCACAGGGCGATGCCGAACAACGCGGCGAAGATGGCGAGGCGCAGCGACAGCACCTGCCAAGAATGTCAGGCTGAAGCCTGACCCACAACTGGAGTCGCGCTGAAGCCCGACCTACGTCGCGCGCAGCGCGGCGATGCGCTCTTCGAGCGGCGGGTGCGTCATGAACAGGCGCTTCAGGCCCTGACCGAGCGCGCCGCTGATGCCGAACGCCGCCATCTGCTCCGGCAGCGGCTGCGGATGCTGCTGCCGCAGGCGCTCCAGCGCGCCGATCATGGCGTCGCGGCCTTCGAGCTTGGCGCCGCCGCTGTCCGCGCGGAACTCGCGATACCGCGAAAACCACATCACGATCATGCTGGCGAGAATGCCGAGCACCAGCTGTGCGACGATGGTCGTGATCAGGAACGCCGGGCCGTGCCCGCGCTCTGTCTTGAACACGACGCGGTCGACGACGAAGCCGATGACGCGCGACAGGAAGATGACGAACGTGTTCACCACGCCCTGGATCAGCGTGAGCGTGACCATGTCGCCGTTCGCGACGTGACTGATCTCGTGGCCGAGCACGGCTTCGGCTTCGCGCCGCGACATGCCCCGCAACAGACCGCTACTGACGGCGACGAGTGCGTTGTTGCGCCGGGGACCGGTCGCGAACGCGTTCATGTCGGGCGCATCGAAGATACCGACTTCCGGCATGCCGATGCCGGCGGCCTGAGCCTGCCTGCGCACAGTTTCGACCAGCCAGGCTTCTACAGCGTCACGCGGCTGGTCGATGACGCGCACACCCATGCTGCGCTTGGCGATGACTTTGGAGAGAGCGAGCGAGATCAGCGAGCCGCTGAAACCGACCACGGCGGAGAAGATCAGCAGCGCATTGAGATCGAGACCGCCCCGCTCATCGAGGATGCGATCGACGCCGAGCAGGCGCAGGCTCACGCTCAGAACGAGCAGGATGGCTACGTTGGTGGCGACCAGCAGGAAGATGCGCTTCATAGGGGGACCCTATGCGGGCGGCCGACCTGTTTTCAATGGCAGGCGTTGCGGCGAATCAGGCGTCGTCGCGGTCGCTGTAATCGTCGTCGAGGTCTTCGTCGTCGTCGTCGTCATCCCAGTCGTCGTCGTCTTCGTCCTCGTCCCAGTCGTCCTCGTCGACGTCCTCGTCTTCGTCCTCGTCCTCATCCTCGTCGTCGCTGGCCCAGCCCTCCGGCTCCTCGGCGCGCTCCAGGTCGAGCTCGTGCCAGGTATCGAGGTCGATCTCCTCGATGTCGCCGTTCTCGTACTGGACCTCGATGATCTCTTCGTCCGGGTCGACCGACAGCACCCGGAAGATCTCGTTCTCTTCGAGATCCTCGTACCACTGTCCCTGCACCGGGTCGTAGTCTCTGGCCACGCAAACACCTCAAGGAGCGCCAAGCGGAAAGCGGCTGGCCGCGGAATATTAGGGGCATTCGCCGTGACTGCCAAGCGTGGGGCGCGCCCCACGCCGGGCGTCCGCAATCCCTCGACCGTGCAATCCTTTACAGCTGCAAAGCATGCGAGGTTGAGGTAATAGTGGCATGACCCATGACTGCCGCCATGCACCCAATGTCCGCCATGCCGCTGCTGCGCGCGCGCCGCGTCGTGGTCAAGGTCGGCTCTGCCCTGCTGGTGGATGCCGAGGAGGGTGCTGCCAATCGCGCCTGGCTGGAAACGCTGGCGGCCGACGTGGCGGCCGTCCGCGCCCGCGGCCAGGAAGTGCTGCTGGTGTCTTCGGGTGCAATCGCTCTGGGGCGGCGCGGCCTCGGGCTGACTTCGACGCGCCTGAAGCTCGAAGAGAAACAGGCTGCTGCGGCGGTCGGTCAGATCCGGCTGGCGCATGCTTGGAAGGAAGCGCTGGAGCTGCACCGGCTGAGCGTGGCGCAGATCCTGCTCACTTTCGGCGATACCGAGGAGCGCCGCCGCTATCTCAACGCCCGCAACACCCTGACCACCCTGTTGCGTCTCGGCGCCATACCGGTGATCAACGAGAACGATACGGTCGCGACCGCGGAGATCCGCTACGGGGATAACGACAGGCTGGCCGCACGGGTGGCGCAGATGATCAGCGCGGATTGCCTGGTGTTGCTGTCCGACGTCGACGGGCTGTACAGCGAGGACCCCGCGCGCTACCCAAGCGCGCGCTTCATCCCGGACGTGCACTCGATCACGTCCGAGATCGAGCGGATGGCGGGCGGCGCGTCGTCGACGGTCGGCTCGGGCGGCATGGCGACGAAGATCAGCGCGGCCAAGATCGCAGTCGCAGCCGGTTGCCACATGGCGGTGGCGCTCGGCCGCGAGCCGCATCCGCTCCGACGCATCGAAGAAGGCGCGCGCTGTACGTGGTTTCATCCATCGGTCACACCGGCGACGGTGCGCAAGCAATGGATCGCCGGGGCGCTGAAGCCGGCGGGCGAATTGCACGTCGACGAAGGCGCTGCAGCCGCGCTCGCTCGGGGCAAGAGCCTGCTGCCGGCGGGCGTGACGAAAGTCGTGGGTCGCTTCAAGCGCGGTGACGCGCTGATCGTGCGTGCGCCGAACGGCAAGGAGATTGCGCGCGGGCTGTCAGCCTATTCCAGTATCGATGCTGAGAGGCTGCGCGGTCGCAACTCGACCGAGTTCGAGGCGCTGCTGGGGTTCCATGGACGCGACGAGATCATCCACCGGGATGACCTGGTGATCACCGGCTGACTCATCTGCGGTTGACCGGGATGTCGAAGTAGCGCGACGCCGGCGGATCGCTTGCCGGGTACGTATCCTTCAGCTGCTTGTCGATCGCGGTCTCGCTGCGCGCACGCGGGTTGCGCAGGCGCCAGCGCCGCGAGATGCCTTTGTACGCCGGCACGGCGATCAGGATCGCGGCGCTCAGCAACGCGACTGTCTCCAGTCCACCGAACTGGGAGCGGCGCGCGACGGTGCGTGAGCTTTGCATGAGAGGCGTCTCCTGACGGTATCAGGACCAGACGCGTGCGGCGCGCGCTCGGTTCCGCGCTCCCTCACATCTTCGGCGGCACGATCGGATGCGAGCTCGACAGGCCGCCGTCCACCGGGAAGGCCTGGCCGTTCACGTACGAGGCATCGTCCGAGGCGAGGAACAGCGCCATCTGTGCAATCTCGGTCGGCGCACCGGCGCGACGCAACGGATTGAGCTGCCCGATCTTGTGATCGGTGCCGCGGGCGCGCGCCTGGTCGAAGATCGGCTGCGTCATGCCGGTCTCGATCAGTCCGGGGCAGATCGCATTGATGCGCACGCCGCTGCCGCTCAGCTGGTAGGCCGTCGTTTGCACCAGGCTGACGACGCCCGCTTTGCTGGCGCTGTAGGGCGAACCGCCAGCGCCCGAGCGCAGGCCGGCGACCGAGGCCGTGCAGATGATCGAGCCGCGCTTGCGCGGAGTCATGACGCGCGCTGCGTGCTTCACGGCGAGGAACGTGCCGATGAGGTTGATCCTGAGGATCTCGGTCCAGTGCTCCGGAGTCTGCTCCTGTAGCGGCACCAGGCCGCCGCTTACGCCGGCGTTGGCGTAGCACACGTCGAGCGCGCCGAATTCTCGTATGGCCGCATCGATCGCGCCGGCGATCGCCGACTCTTCCGACGAATCCTTCACGAACGCAAGCGCCTTGCCGCCGTTCTCGCGGATCTTTGCCGCGGTCTCTTCGACGCCGGGCGCGCGATCCAGCACCACGACGTTGGCGCCCTCCTGTGCGAACAGGATCGACGTGGCGCGGCCGATGCCGCTCGCGGCGCCCGTGACGAGCGCAGTTTTGTGGTGCAGGCGGTTCATAGGAGGAGAAGCGGTTAGCGATTGGCGGTTAGTGGAGAGGTGGAGATAGCGTAGCGGAAACTTGTGGGTTTGCCTTCAGCATTGATAATTGCATTCCGCACCAACCGCCAACCCCCAACCGCTAACCGCTTCTGTCTCCCATGTCCCCAGACGTGCTTCTCGACCAGGAGTTCGGCCTCGTCGCCGATCTCATCCACGGCTACGCGCAGGAGCGCCCGCAACACCCGGCGCTGATCCACGAGTCGCGCGTGCTCACGTACGGCGAGCTCGACAGCCTCGTGGATCGCGTCGCGGCCTCGTTGCAGCGAGACGGGATTCGGAGCGGCGAAGTCATCTCCATCTGTGCCGCGTCATGCGTCGAGTACGGCGCGATCTTTCTCGGTGCTTTGCGTGCGGGAGTCGCAGTCGCGCCGCTCGCACCGTCTTCCACCCCGCAAGCGTTGGCGACGATGCTGGCGGACTGCGGCGCGAAGATTTTGTTTCTCGACGACGCGATCGGCGCAGTGGTTGCCGCGCAGGAACTGCCCACAGGATTGCGGCAAGTGCCGATGTCGATGCGCGGTTGGCTGGCGGCCGAAGGCGCCAAGCCCAAGCCCGTGCACATCGATCCGGCTGCGCCGTTCAACATCATCTATTCGTCCGGCACGACGGGCACTCCGAAGGGCATCGTGCAATCGCATCGCATGCGTTGGGCGCACGTGCATCGCGCGGCGCTGGCGCGCTACGACCGCACGGCAGTCACGATCTGCTCCACGCCCCTGTATTCGAACACGACGCTGGTGAGTTTCCTGCCGACGCTGGCGCGCGGCGGCACCGTCGTGCTCATGGCAAAGTTCGACGCGCTGAAATTTCTGGAGCTGGCGCAGCAGCACGGCGCGACGCACGCGATGCTCGTGCCGGTCCAGTACCAGCGCATCATGGAGCTGCCGCAATTCGAGCGTTTCGACCTCGCCAGCTTCCGCATGAAGTTCTGCACCAGCGCGCCGTTCGCCGCGGCGCTCAAAGCCGACATCCTGAAACGCTGGCCCGGCGGCCTGACCGAGTACTACGGCATGACCGAGGGCGGCGGCAGCTGCATCCTCTACGCCCACGAATTTCCGGACAAGCTGCACACGGTGGGCCAGCCTGCGCCCGGACACGAGATCCGCCTGATCGACGAGCAGGGTCGCGAAGTGCCGCGCGGCGAAGTCGGCGAGATCGTCGGCCGCTCGCCCGCTTCCATGATGAACGGCTACTTCAATCAGCCGGGCAAGACGGCCGAGGCCGAGTGGCGCGACAGCGAAGGCAATCGCTACATCCGCACCGGCGACGTCGGCCGCTTCGACGAGCAGGGATTCCTGACGCTGCTCGATCGCCGCAAGGACATGATCATTTCCGGTGGCTTCAATATTTATCCGAGCGACCTGGAGAGCGTGCTCAGCAAGCACGAAGCGATCAAGGAGGCGGCCGTCGTCGGTGTGCCGTCGCGACAATGGGGCGAGACGCCCGTGGCGTTCGTCGTCCTCAAGCCGAAGCACACGGCGTCAGCGGATGAGATCCGCGCGTGGGCCAACGAGCGGCTCGGCAAGACGCAGCGGCTGGCGTTCGTGGAACTCCGCGACACGCTGCCGCGGAGCGCGATAGGCAAGGTGCTGAAGCGCGAACTGCGCGAGCAGTACGCTCAGGCCGGCAGTTCTTCCTGACGCAGCGTTCGCATCGCGCGGTAATAGTGGAACGTCGACCACACGAACGTGAACACGATGATGCACAGCGCGTAGCGCAAGCCGTCCGCGCTCGCTTGATCTGCCGGTAGCCCCGACTCCACCAGGTTGTTGCCGATCGTATGGCTGATGAAGCCGGTCAGCAGCGGACCGACGCCGATCCCGATGAAGTTCAGCACCAGGAACAGCACTGCGGTCGCGAGCGCTCGCTCACGCGGCGCGACCAGGCGGTACGTGGCGGAAATCGACGGCGCGAGATACATCGTGCCGAAGCAGACGTACAGGAACAGGCACACCAGCACCGATGGCGTGTGTGACATCGCAAACGCTGCTGCCGCGAACGGCAGCGAGATCAGGTTCGAGATCGCCGGCACCTTCAGCATGTAGCGCGAATCGCCGTGTTGCTGCGACAGCTTGTCGGCGTATGTGCCGCCGACGTAGGTGCCGAGCAGGCCGCCGAAGCCCACGAGGAACGCGAGCCACACGCCGGCCTCCGCCACCGAGAACCCATGCGAGCGCTGCAGGTATGAGTTGTAGAACGCGCTGACGCCGTAGCTCACGAATGCATGCAGACCGGCAGCGATCGCGAGATGCCGGAAACTGCTCTTCGCCCCGAGCGTGCGTATGACAGTCGCCATCGGCGGCGCATCTTTGACCGTATGGGCGCCGCCTTCCGAGAAGCCGCGCGGCGGCTCGCGCACGGTCAGTTTCAGGATCAGCGCGAGCACGATGCCAGGCACGCCGACGATAAAGAATGCCGCGCGCCAGCCGTACATCCCGGCCACGACGCCGCCCATCATCAAGCCGATGAACGTGCCGCCGTACACGCCCATCGCGTAGATCGACAGTGCCTTGCCGCGCCGCTTCGGCTCGAAGTAGTCGCTGATGAGCGAGAGTGCCGGCGGGCTGCAACCCGACTCGCCGATGCCGACCACGACGCGCGCGGCGAACAGCTGCCAGAAATTGCGCGCCAATGCGGTGACTGCAGTGGCCGAGCTCCAGATCAGCAACGCCAGCGCGATGATGTTGACGCGGTTGCCCTTGTCCGCCCAGCGCGCGATCGGAATGCCGAAGGTCGTGTAAAACAACGCGAACGCCGTGCCGCCGAGCGCGCCGAGCTGCCAGTCGTGCAGCCCGAACTCCTTCTTGATCGGCTCCATCAGCGTCGTGAGGATCTGCCGGTCGACGAAGTTGAACACGTAGACCACGAACAGGAACCAGACGACGTAGTGGCGATAGCGCTCGCTGGCCTGGAATTCCCGTGGCTGCGCGGCGGCCGCGGACTTGAGCTGGCTCGTGTCGACGGCCATTCGACCCCCCGGATGCTGTCGATCGTAGCCTGTGCGTGCGCCGCGCTGCCGTCAGCGACTTTTGCAATTCTTTACTGCGTGCTGCTCACCGTTAGAATGCCGACATGCAGGTCGGATCGAGCTCGTCGCAGGATGTCGTCACCCTGATGGATTCATTGGGGCGTGCCGCCGTGGACGCAGCCCGGGCACTGGCCGGCGCGAGCACCGCGACCAAGAATGCCGCGCTCGCAGCGGCGGCCGAGGAGATTCGCAAGCAACGCACCGCCATTCTCGAGGCCAATCGCATCGATCTGCAGGCGGCCGAGCAGCACGCGCTGTCGGCGGCGATGATGGATCGCCTCGCGCTCGATGACGCGCGGGTTGCGGCAATGGCGCGCGGAATCGAGGAAATCATTGCGCTTGCAGATCCGATCGGCGTCGTCATTGCGCATTGGGTACGGCCCAACGGCCTGCGCATCGAGCGCGTGCGGGTGCCGCTCGGCGTGATCGGCATCATTTACGAGAGCCGCCCGAACGTGACTGCCGACGCGGGCGCGCTGTGCTTGAAGTCGGGCAACGCGGTCATTCTGCGCGGCGGGTCCGAGAGCATGCATTCGAGCCGTGCTGTTCACGCCTGCCTGGTCGCGGGCCTGCGCGCGGCCGACTTACCGGCGGCGGCGATTCAGATCGTGCCGACGGCCGATCGGGCCGCGGTGGGCCACATGCTGTCCGGCATGACAGAGCTCATCGACGTGGTCGTGCCGCGAGGCGGGCGCAGCCTCGTCGAGCGCGTGCAGAAGGAAGCGCGCGTGCCGGTGATCGGGCATCTGGAAGGCAATTGTCACGTTTACATCGATGGTGACGCGGATGCCGAGATGGCGCGGGACATCGTGCTCAACGCCAAGCTGCGGCGGACCGGCGTGTGCGGCGCGGCCGAAACGGTGCTGTTCGATCGCGGCTGGGCCGGCGCACAGTCGGTCGTACGCGCGTTGCTCGATGCGGGCTGCGCGGTCCGCGGCGACGAGGCAGTGCAGCGCCTTGATAAGCGGGTCACAGCCGCGTCCGAGCAGGACTGGTACACCGAATACCTGGACAAGATCATCGCTGCGAAAGTCGTCGACGGCGTGGACGCCGCGGTGGCGCACATCGCCCGGTACGGGTCGGCGCACACCGAATCGATCGTCACCGCCAACCAGTCGACTGCCGATCGGTTCCTGGCGAACGTCGACAGCGCGATCGTTCTGCACAATGCATCCACGCAGTTCGCCGACGGCGGCGAGTTCGGCATGGGCGCGGAGATCGGGATCTCGACCGACAAGTTTCATGCACGCGGACCGGTCGGGGTCGAGCAGTTGACCAGCTACAAATACGTGGTGCGAGGTTCGGGACAGGTGCGGCCGTGAAGGTGATGAGTCGATTGATTGTTGTGCTGCTCGCGCTCGCGGGCACGGCGCAGGCTGCCCAGGACCTGGATGCGGCGGCGCTCAAGGCTGCGCTCGACAAGGCGCGCAGCGAGCAGGTCGACGCACTGTCGCCCAAGAATTTCGCCGCCGCTGTCGAGGCGCATGACGCCGCAGTCAAGGATGCAGCGCGCGGTCGCAAGGACGACAAAGTCCGCGCGCGCGTGCAGGAAGGGGAATCGGCGTTGCAACGTGCGACTGCCGCCGCCGCTGCGGCCCGCCAGCTGCTCGGCTCGGTGATCAAGGCGCGCGAGGATGCGCTGACCGCCGAGGCGCCGAAGTTTGCGGGCGAGGCGTGGACGAAGGCCGCCGATCGCTTCCGCGAGGCGATGACGGAGAACGAACAGAACGACGCCAAGAACGCGCAGCGCCGCGCCGCCGAAGCAGAAGTGCTGATGCGCGAGGCCGAGCTGATCGCGATCAAGGGCGGAATTCTCGACGAAGCGCGTACGCTGATCGCGCAGGCCGACGAAGCCAAAGTCGGCAAGCGCGCGCCACGCAGCCTGCAGGCTGCCAAGCGTTACCTCGCCCAAGCGGACCAGGAGCTTCAGCGCAATCGTTACGACGTCGCGCAGCCGCGCAAGCTCGCTGCGCAGGCGCGTTACGAAGCGCGGCACGCGACCTATCTGGCGCAGCTAGTCGAGCGCGTCATGAAGGAAGAGAACGACGACCAGGCGGGTGTCGAAGCGCTCATCCTGTCGTGGGAAGAGCCCCTGAAGCAGATCGCAGCAGAGATGGAGTTGTCGGCGCAGTTCGACAAAGGCATGCAGGCGCCGCTGCAGGAGATCAACGAGCACGCCGGGCAGCAGTCGCTGGAGGTGAGTCGCCTCAAGCAGGAGCTAGCCGATCGTGACGATCAGCTCGCCGCGCTGAACGGTCAGATGCAACGCCTGGAATCGCGCCTCGGCGGCGTGTCGGACGAGCGCGTCGCGTTACAGCGGCGCGTCGATGCACAGGAGCGCATGCGCTCGAGCGTTGCCGCGCTGGAAGCTTCATTCAGCGCGGACGAGGCGCGCGTGACGCGCCAGGGCGACGACGTCGTGCTGTCGCTCCTCGGCATCAAGTTTCCTTCGGGCCGCAGCACGATCGATGGCAGCAGCGCCGCGCTCATGAAGAAGGTGCAGCAGGGGCTCGCGCTGTTTCCAGGCGCATCGATTTCGGTCGAAGGCCACACCGACGCGAACGGCAGCGACTCGACCAACCTGATCCTGTCGCAGGATCGCGCGGACGCGGTACGCCAGTACCTCGTCAGCAACTTTGCGATGGACCCCGAGAAAATCACATCGGTCGGCTATGGTGAATCGCGCCCCGTCGCAACCAACGAGACCGCCGCGGGCCGCACGCGCAACCGCCGCATCGACCTGGTGATCCACCCGGAACCGCGCTGACGTTGCACTTGCAACGAGTTGGGCAGGGGCAGACGATAGGCCGATCCACGGAGGAGGAGGTCGCTGCCATGCTCACCCGTCTGGTTCAGTCGCTCGTCGCCGTCACCCTGTTCATCGCCCCGCCCGCGGTCTCTGCAGCAACGGATGATCCGTTCATCGTGCACGAGTGGGGTACCTTCACCACAGTGCAAGGCGCGAATGGCGAGCAGATCTGGTGGATGCCGCCCGCCAGCGTCGATCTGCCCGATTTCGTCTATCGCGCCGCAGTCGGCGGCGACGACCGCCCCGCGACGTTCAATCCCAAGGATCTGAGCGCGCTGGCGCGCATGGAAACTCCCGTCATCTACTTCTACTCACAGCGCGAGCGCGTCGCGGACGTGCGTGTGCTGTTCCGTGGCGGCAATCTCACCGAGTGGTATCCGCAACCTACGCGCGTGGCTGCGCAAAGCCCACAAGGCGCACTGTACACAATGCCCGCGCGCGACACGCGGCAGTTCACGATCGAATGGAACGGCGTGAAGATCCTGGCGCGGGACACGCGTGAGATGGCGCTGGACAAGCTGATCCGCAGCAAAGCCGGCGATGGCGATCATTACTACATCGCTCGCGGGACAGACGCCAACTTCCTGCGGATCGCTGCACCGCAGGCGCGCTCGCGCGTCGAGCATGAGCGTCACCTCTTCTATCGCGGTCTCGGTTATTTCCAGGCGCCGCTCGCGGTCGGCATGAACCCGGACGAGCAGGCGCTCTCGCTCAACGCGCGCGAAGCCGAGCGGGTCGAGGCTGCATTCCTGGTCTCGGTCCGGCAGGGAATGATGCGGTATCAGAAGATCCAGGGTGCAATCGCCAACGCTGCGACCGTGATCGACCCGAACGTGCAACCGTTCGGTGCGCTGGAAGATGTGCGCAAAGTGGCCATGCAGGAGATGGCGCGCGCGCTCGTCGACGCGGGTCTCTACGAGAGGGAAGCGCGCGCCATGGTCAACACCTGGCAGGACCAGTGGTTCGCGGAGGAGGGCACGCGCATGCTCTACCTGTTGCCGCGTGCATGGACCGACCGCACGCTGCAGTTGCAGGTTTCACCGCAACCGGACCAGATCGTGCGCGTGATGGTCGGACGCGCCGAATTGATTACGCCTTCGGTCGAACGCACGCTCAGGGATCAAGTCCTGACTTACAGCACCGGCGACGCCAAAGCGAAGTCACGCGCCGTCGCCAACGTGCGAGCGCTCGGGCTCGGACGGTTCCTGTACGCCGCGAGTACGCTGCTCATCGGTGACCGGACGGATCGGGCGTTCGGCGTAGCGACCAACGAGCTGATGCAGGCCGTCAGTGCTCGTGAGGATGGGCGCAGCGCTCGCAATTGACCCAGCCGGAATCGCCGTTGTCGTAGTGCTCTTTCTTCCAGATCGGTACGCGATGCTTCACTTCGTCGATGATGTAGCGGCACGCCGCGAACGCTTCCGCGCGATGACGCGAGCTGACTCCGACCCACACCGCCAGCTCGCCGATCGCGAGCGAGCCGACGCGATGCACGCAAGCCGCGCGCAATACGCCGAAGCGGGCGGCGGCTTCCGCGACGATGCGCTCGCCTTCCTTGTTCGCCAGCGCTTCGAACGCTTCGTACTCCAGGCGCGTCACGGCGTGACCTTCGTTGTGATTGCGCACCCAGCCCTCGAACGCGGCGTAGCCGCCGGCTGCCGGATCGGCCAGCGCAGCCCGATAGTCATCGGGCGTCAGCGGCGCGTGGCTGAAGGAGAACGGTTTCATCCGCCCGCCACCGGCGGAATGAAGACCACCGTATCGCCATGCTGCAGCGGCGTCTGCCAGTCGCCGAACTCCGCGTTCAGCGCGACCTTCAGCTGCTCGGGCGCCAGCTGGAACGGATGCCGCTTGCGCAGCTCCGCGTACAACTCTGCCGGCGTCGCGGCGCTGGTATCGAGCGTTTCGTCGTTGCGGCCCGCCTGCTCGCGCAGGATTGCGTAGTACTGCACGCGAACAGTCTTGCTCCCTCCCACGCGCTGCGGGCGAGGGTTGGAGAGGGGGCCGAGCGTCGCGATGGCCGATTCGAACTCCTCGCGCGTATTCACGTTGTCGAGCGCTGCAGGCTCAGGCAGATCGAGCAGCGCCGTGTCTGAATTGATCAGGAACTTTCGCGGACACTGCTTGCCGCTTGCGATGTAAGCGACCACTCCCTCGCGCGCACCGGGCTCCCAGATCGCACACAGCGGCTCGGGCAAACCATCGTGCGCGCTGCGATATGCCGTCGCGACCTTGTGCGGATCACGATGCGCGATCAGGTGCTGCAGCGTGCCTTCGGTCAGGAACGGCAGATCACAGGCGAGCACGAGCCACGCTGCCTTCGGATGCTCCAGCAACGCCGCCGAGATTCCCGCGATCGGCCCGATGCCCGGCTGGCGATCGACGATCTGCGGCAAGCCCGCCCGGGACGAGTCTTCGCGCTGCTCCGGCCGCACCGAGACGAACGTCGCGGCGCAGAATTTTGCGGCCAGCTCGAACGCCCAGCGCACTTGCGGTTGCCCGTGATAATCGAGCAGCGCTTTGTCAGTGCGCATGCGCGTGCTCGCGCCACCGGCGAGAACGAGACCGAAGAGCGCGGGCGTCGTCATGATCCGCTCAGCCAATATCGCTCTTGCCGCCGCGCTTCTCTACGAGCCGCGTCTCGGCAATCACGATGTCGTGCGACAGGGCTTTGCACATGTCGTAGATGGTCAGCGCCGCGATGCACGCACCGGTCAGCGCTTCCATCTCGACGCCCGTCTTGTGATGCACGGACACTGTGCAACGAACGACAGCGTCGTCGCCTTCCATGTCGATCGCAAGCTTGCAGCTCTCGATGCCGAGCGGATGACAGAATGGAATCAACTCGTGCGTGCGCTTCGCCGCCATCGTGCCGGCGATGATCGCGGTCTGAAACACCGGTCCCTTCGGCGTATTGAACTGCTGATCGCGCAGCGCCTGCGCGACTGCCTGCGGGAAACGCACGAGCGTAACTGCAGTGGCCGTGCGCTTGGTCACCGACTTGTCGCCGACATCGACCATCGTCGGACGCGCGCCGGAGTCGACATGAGAGAAGGAGGACATGGTCAGCCGCCGATATAATACATCTCGATCTTGCGCAGCGGCTGCTCGCCGGCATGCAGGGAAGTGCGCAGCTCGCTGTAGCGGTCGCCGCGGCGAGTCCAGGTCGTGGCAATCAGCGAGCGCAGCTCGTCATCGCTGGCGCCGCTGCGCAGCGGCTCGCGCAGGTCGACGCCCGAGCGCGCGAACAGGCACGTGTAGAACACGCCCTCTGAGGAAAGTCGCGCGCGCGTACAGTCGCCGCAGAACGGATTCGTGACCGACGAGATCAAGCCGATCTCGCCCGCGCCGTCGTCGAACGCGTAGCGCTCGGCGACTTCGCCGCGATAATTCTCTTCGACTGCGTGCAGCGGCCAGCGTGCGCCGATGCGCTCCAGCAGCTCGCGCGAAGGCACCACGCGGTCGCGATTCCAGTGATTGCGCGTGCCGACGTCCATGTACTCGATGCAGCGCACGATGATGCCGGTGCCGCGGAAATGCTCGACCAGGTCGAGCACGGTGTGATCGTTGAGGCCGCGCTCGACGACGCAATTGATCTTGATCGGCGCCAGGCCCGCAGCGCTCGCCGCGCGAATGCCCTCGAGCACGCGGTCGCGCTCGTCGAAGCCGCCGCTCATCTGTTTGAAGATTTCCGCATCGAGCGTGTCGAGGCTGACGGTGATGCGATGCAGGCCGTTCGCCTTCAGCTCCGCCGCATGTTGAGTGAGCAGCACGCCGTTCGTCGTCAGCGCGACGTCCTGCACGCCTTCGAGCGCCGTCAGCTCGCCGACCAGCTCCGAGATATTCGGGCGCAGCAGCGGCTCGCCGCCGGTGAGCCGGACCTTCTGCACGCCGAGCTGCACGAACAGGCGCGTGAGGCGCGTGATCTCCTCGAACGACAGCCGTTCGTTCGCCTTCAGGAAGCGATAGTGCTCGTGAAAGGTCTCCCGCGGCATGCAGTACGGACAGCGGAAATTGCAGCGGTCCATCACCGAAATGCGCAGGTCGTGCAGCGGCCGGTCCAGCGTATCGCGCGGGCGGGGCTGGACGGGGAGGGTGACGATGGTGGGGGCTCGGGGCATGGGTGCGCTCTGTCACCACGAATATAACGCTACCGGCGTGCCGGCGGCGACCGTGGCGGGCCCCGGCGGCAATTCGACGAAGCCGTCGGTGCCGATCAGTGAGGTGAAATCGCCGGACCCGTGTGTCGGTTTCGGCACCGCCGTGCGGCCGGCGGGTCCCGAGGCAATCTGCACCGGCACGAACAGTGCCAGCGCCGGTTTCACCTCGAATGA
>JBIOUH010000091.1:0-26789 GCA_044866955.1 Steroidobacteraceae bacterium | reverse complement strand
CGACTCGGACTCCGGGGGCTTCTCGTAAACGGGAATGCCCATGTCGTTAATCATGTTGACGATATCTTCGATCTGCTCCGGATCGACGATTTCGCTGGGCAGGTGATCGTTGACCTCGACGTAAGTCAGAAACCCCTGCTCCTTGCCGCGCGCGATCAGCAGCTTCAGCTGCGACTGACGCTCGTCGGCAATCTGTGCCGGTTCCTTCTTTGCTGCCAAAGTCTTGCTCAAGATAGAGGCCCTCTGAATTCGCTCTCGACTCAACCCCGAATGGGGCGCGGGCTTAAAAAGACCGCGCAGTGTACTTGGATCGCTCTGCGGACGCTAGGTTCTCGGCACCGGCGCCGTCCGGGCGGCCGGGACGCGCAACAGGGCCTGCAACTCGGCCTTTTCGGCCTCGGACAGCCCGTCACGCCCATGTTTACTTAATAGCTCCTCGCGGCGCCGCACGGCTGCCTCTTCCTGCAACTGCTCCAGCGCACCCAGGAGTTCCTTGGCGGCGCCAGCCTGGTCGGGGATGTACAACGGGAGCCTGGCCAGCTTGGCCAGGTGCTCTAGATCGGGGCGGTCGCGCCAGCGTTCAAGCAAAACGGCGGTTTTGTCGCACGGTTGATCATGCAATTCCTCTACGAGCTGCACGATCAGGGAGATTCCGGGACGCTCCAGCTCCTTCAGCGTCGTCAGGTCGCCGACCTTGTCGGCGATCCCCGGATAGTGGACTAGGAGTTGAACCGCCTGACGAACCAGGTTCCGACGACCGACGGCGGCGGGTTTTCTTGCCGGCGGCGGCACGGGTTTGCGCTCGCTGCCGGAGCTGGTCGCGGGAGCGCCAGTCTTCAAGGCGGCGGCCAGGCGCTGCGGGTCGAGCCGCACCACCTTCGCGATTTCGTCACCGAGCAGCTCGCGGTAGATGCCGGCCGGGATGCGCTCGAGCAGCGGCTTCGCGAGCTCGCCGAAGCGTGCGCGGCCGTCGACCGTGTTCATGTCGACCTGCGATTGCAGGTGCGAGATGAAGTATTCGGAGAGCGGCACCGCCTGCGCCACGCGTGCCTCGAACGCTTCGCGTCCTTCAGCGCCGACCAGCGAATCCGGGTCGTGTCCGTCCGGCAGGAAAAGGAAGCGCAGCTGCCGGCCTTCGCGCACCTGGCTGAGCGAATTTTCCAGCGCGCGCCACGCGGCGGCGCGGCCGGCGCGATCGCCGTCGAAGCAGAAGATCAGCTCGTTGCAGATCCGGAAAACGCGTGACAGGTGCTCGGGCGTCGTCGCCGTGCCGAGCGTGGCGACTGCGTACGTGATGCCGGCCTGATGGAGACGCACGACGTCCATGTAGCCTTCAACGATGAGCAGTCGCGTGAGGGTTCGAGACGCTTGCCGCGCTTCGTACAGTCCGTACAGCTCGCGGCCTTTGTGGAACAGCTCGGTCTCGGGCGAGTTCAGGTACTTCGGCTCGCCCTTGTCGAGCACGCGTCCGCCGAAACCGATCGTGCGCCCGCGCGCATCGCGGATCGGAAACATCACGCGATCGCGGAAGCGGTCGTAGTAGCCGGGCGTCACGCCGGGCTTGCGCTCGCGCTCGATCACCAGTCCCACTTGCAGCAATCGCAGCCTCTCGGCTTCGCTCGCGCCGAACTGCTGCAGGACGCAGTCCCAGGCGTCGGGCGCATAGCCGAGCGAGAATTTCGCAGCGGTGTCGCCGGTGAGCCCGCGCGCCTTGAAGTAATCCTTCGCCCGCTCCGAATCCTTCAGCTCGCGCCGGTACAGCTCAGCGGTCCTGTCGAGCAGCGCAAACAGCGCGTCCGTCGGCGGCGGCTGGCGCGCACCCGGCGTTTCTTCGCGCGGCACTTCGAGCCCGACGCGCGAGGCAAGGTCCTCGATCGCTTCGACGAAGCTCAGGTGATCGTGCTCCATGAGGAACGTGATCGCGGTGCCGTGCACGCCGCAGCCGAAGCAGTGATAGAACTGCTTGTCCGGCACGACGTGAAACGACGGCGTCTTCTCGCCGTGAAACGGACAGCAGGCCTTGAACTCCTTGCCCGACTTCTTGAGCGGCACGCGGCTGCCGATCAGCTCGACGATGTCGGCGCGGGCGATGAGCTCGTCGATGAAGTGTTGTGGGATGCGGCCGGCCATAGGGAACGCGCGAAGGATATGCCGCGCCAGGGCGCCGGCATAGGTAAGCAAGAATCGGGCAAATGTTAGGTCGGCCGCCCCAGCGCATCCTGCGCCCGCGCCATTCGCGCATCTCTGCGCAGCAGGCTTCAGCCCGACAGCTTCGCTTTCAGCTTGGCGCTGGCGGCGGCCATGTCGGTGCGGCCCTGCGCCTTCTGCTTGAGCAGCGCCATCGCCTTGCCCATTTCCTTGATCGAGGTCGCCCCGGACTCGGCGATCGCCTCGCCGATCAGGGCGTCCACTTCGCTCTCGGACAGCTGGCTGGGCAGGTAGCCCTGGAGCAGCTCGATTTCCTTGGTCTCGCGTGCGACCAGATCCTCCCGGCCGCCGCTCTTGAACTGAACGATGGATTCCTTGCGGGTCTTGATCATCTTCTCGATGACCGAGAGCACCTGCGTATCGTCCAGGGTGATGCGCTCGTCGACTTCACGCTGCTTGATGGCAGCAGTGATCATGCGGATGGTGCCGAGGCGCTCGCTGTCCCGGGCGCGCATCGCCGCCTTCATGTCCTCGGTGACGCGGTCCTTGAGCGACATCGACGTGCTTCGAAGGGAGAAGGGGCCTTTAGTAAGAGCGGGCCGGACGGGCGCCGCCGCGGCCGCCGCTGACGTCGCGGGTGACGCGCTTCATGTGGCGCTTCACGGCTGCTGCCTTCTTGCGTTTCCGTTCCTGCGTCGGCTTCTCGTAGAATTCGCGCCGCCGCAGCTCGGTCAGCACTCCCGCCTTCTCGCAGGCGCGCTTGAAGCGCCGCAGGGCGGCATCGAAATACTCGTTTTCTCGGACGCGAACGCTCGGCATCGCTACCTCTATGAATTGCCGGGAAATTGCCTGTGCTGGGGGCCTGGACAGGCGATCGAGAGCGCGCCAGTGTAATGACGCGCGGGGCGAAAATCAAAGCAGAGACGGCTACTTGAGACTACGGACCGAAATGAGGGTGTTGGGCATCGAAACCTCGTGCGACGAGACCGCGGCCGCCGTCTATGACGGCCGGGCCGGGCTGCTGTCCCATCGCCTGCACAGCCAGGTGCAGATGCATGCCGAATACGGCGGCGTCGTGCCTGAGCTGGCTTCACGGGACCACGTCCGCCGGCTGCTGCCGCTGATCGACTCCGCATTGGCTGACGCTGATACGAAGCCTGAACAGCTGGACGGCGTCGCCTACACGGCCGGACCGGGACTGGTCGGCGCGCTGCTGGTCGGGGGTGCGGTCGCGCGCAGTCTCGCGTTTGCCTGGGGACGGCCGGCGCTCGGCGTGCATCACCTCGAAGGGCACCTGCTGGCGCCGATGCTCGAGTCGACGCCGCCGGAATTCCCGTTCCTCGCGCTGCTCGTTTCCGGCGGCCACACCTTGCTGGCCGTGGTGCGCGGGCTCGGCGACTACCAGATCATCGGCTCGTCGCTCGACGATGCGGCGGGCGAGGCCTTCGACAAGACTGCGAAGCTGCTCGGACTGCCGTATCCGGGCGGCCCCGCGCTGGCTGCACTCGCGCGCAGCGGCCGGCCCGGCAAGTTCCAGTTCCCGCGGCCGATGCTCGATCGGCCCGGCCTCGATTTCAGCTTCAGCGGACTCAAGACCGCGGTGGTCGTCGCGACGCGCGGCGTGACACTGGACGAGCAAACCCGCGCCGACGTTGCGCGTGAATTCCAGCAAGCCGTCGTCGAAACGCTGGTCGCGAAGTCCGCGCGCGCTGCGGTTCAGACCGGCATGTCGACCCTCGTCGTCGCAGGCGGTGTCGGTGCGAACGAGCACTTGCGTGGCGAGCTCGCAGCGCTCGGCCGGCGTGCGGGCCTGAAGATCCTCTATCCGCGGCCCGAGTTCTGTACGGACAACGCGGCGATGATCGCGTACGCTGGCTATCGCCGGCTGGCCGGCGGCGAGCACGACGAGCTGAAGATCCGCGCCAGCGCGCGCTGGCCGCTGGACACGCTGCGTCCGCCGCCGCAAGCCTCCTGAGAACTCGACACCGCCGAATGGACAAGATCTTCCTCAGCGCGCTCACCGTCGAATGCATCGTCGGCATCTGGGAGTGGGAGCGGCGGGTCAAGCAGACGGTCATCCTCGACCTGGAAATGGCCACCGACATCCGGCGCGCCGCGGCGAGCGATCACATCGACGACACGATCGATTACAAGAAAGTCGCGAAGCGCCTGCTGGCGTTCGTCGGCGAATCGCAGTTCAACCTGGTCGAGACGCTCGCCGAGCAGATCGCCCGCGTCGTCGTGACCGAGTTCGGCGTGAGCTGGGTGAAGGTGCGGCTCAACAAGCAGGGCGCTATCCGCGGCGCGCGCGACGTCGGCATCGAGATCGAGCGGCGCGCAGCGGACTATGCCTGAGGTCTACGTCGCTGCGGGCAGCAACGTCGAGCCGGAAAAGAATCTCGCGCGCGCGCTCGACGAGCTGGAGCAGGCGTTCGGCGATCTCGCGATCTCACCGGCGTACCGCAATCGCGCGGTCGGCTTCGCAGGACCGGACTTCATCAATCTCGTCGTCGGCTTTCGCACAGTCGATGCGCCGCCGCAGGTGAAGCAGACGCTGGAGCGCATCGAAGCGCTGTGCGGCCGGTCGCGCAACGCGCCGAAGTGGGGCCCGCGCACGATGGATCTCGACATCCTGATGTACGACCAGCTCGTGAGCGATGAGCCGGGATTGATCCTGCCGCGGCCGGACCTGGTGCGCCGCGCGTTCATGTTGAAGCCGCTGGCCGACCTTGCGCCTGGCCTGCAGCATCCGACGCAGCAGCGCACGATCGGCGAGCTGTGGGCGGAATTTCCCAGTGCCGATCACGCGCTCGTCGCAGTCACCATCCCACGCTCCGCCCGCCGTCGACCGCCAGGATCTGCCCCGTGACGTACGGCGCATCCTTGACGAAGAACAAGGCGGCGCGCACCACGTCTTCCGGCGAGCCGCTCCGCTTCAGTAGCGTCTTCGCGACGATCTCGTTCTGCAGCTGCGCATCCATGCCCGCCTCAGGCCACAGAATCGGACCCGGCGCGATACCGTTGACGCGCACCTCGGGCCCCAGCTCCCGCGCGAGCGCACGCGTCATCATCGCGAGGCCGGCCTTCGCGGCCGAGTAGACGGGATGGCGCGGCAAGGGACGCTGACCGTGAATGTCGATCATGTTCACGATGGCGCCTTTGCTCTTGCGCAGCTCCGCCGCGGCGGCTTGCGCGAGGAAGAATGGCGCGCGCAGGTTCGTGCCCATGAGATCGTCCCACTGCTGCGGCGACACGCTGCCGAGCGGCGTGGGGTAGAAGGAAGATGCATTGTTGATGAGCGCGTCCAGGCGACCGAAGGCCTTCACTGCTGCGGCGACGATACCCGGCAGCGCAGCGAGGTCGAGCAGATCCGCGCTGACCACGACGGCCGAGCGCGCACGCTTGCCGTTCAGCTCGTCGCGCAACGATTCCGCTTCGCCGATAGACTTGTGACAATGAATGCAGACGTCTGCGCCATGCGCATGAAAGCCGCGGGCCAGCGCCGCGCCGATGCGCCGGGCCGCACCCGTGATCAGCACGGCGCGGCCGGCCAGGGTAAGGGGGTCCATGTCCGACATGTTCGCTGAACTGCGCACCGAAGCAAATCCAGAGCCCACTTGAGAATTCATGAGCGCAGCGCTGCCATTGCCGCCTCTGACAGCTGACGAAGCCGAGCACAGCCGGCGCCTCGTCCGCCGCATCTGGGAAGAAATCGACGCGCGCGGCGGCTGGCTCAGCTTCGAGCGCTTCATGGAGATGGCGCTGTACGAGCCGGGGCTCGGCTATTACAGCGCGGGGGCGAGCAAGCTCGGCGCGGGCGGCGACTTCGTCACTGCGCCGGAGGTTTCGTCGCTGTTCAGCCGCTGCCTCGCGACCCAGTGCAGCGAAATCCTGCAGCACGTCAGCGGCGGCGCCATTCTCGAGCTCGGTGCGGGCTCGGGCGTGATGGCGGCCGACCTGCTGAACGAGTTGGCCGTGCAGGGCTCGTTACCGGAGCGCTATCTGATTCTCGAAGTGAGCGCTGACCTGCGCGAGCGGCAACGAGCGCTCGTGCAGGAGCGGGCGCCAGCACACGCGGCGCGCGTCGAGTGGCTCGATCGGTTGCCCGAGGAGTTGCGCGGCGTCGTGCTGGCGAATGAAGTGCTGGATGCTCTGCCGGTGCAGCGCTTCCGGATCCGCGGCGACCACGTCAACTCGCTCGGTGTGACCTGGCAGCTCGGCCGTCTCGACTGGTCCGAGACTCGTGCGGATGCCGGGCTCGAAGCGGCGGTGCGGGGCATCGAGGCGAACACGGGCGAGCGCTTGTCCGACGGCTATACCTCGGAGATCAACATGCGGCTCGCGCCGTGGATCGCCGGCATTGCAGCGGCGCTGAAGGAGGGCGTTGCGCTGTTCGTCGACTACGGCTTGCCGCAGCGTCAGTACTATCGCAGCGAGCGTCGCGAAGGCACGCTACTGTGCCACTTCCGGCATCGCTTCCACGACGACCCGTTGATCAACGTCGGTGTCCAGGACATCGGCGCCTGGGTCGACTTCACCGCCGTCGCAGAAGCCGCGACCGCTGCAGGGCTCGGTGTCGCGGGCTTCGCGACGCAGGCGCATTTTCTGATCGGCAACGGACTCGAGCAGTTGCTCGGGCCGGCTGATGGCCATGAGCTTGCGTCGCGCGTGCAGCTGGCTCGCCAGGCGATGCTGCTGACGCTGCCCGGCGAGATGGGCGAGCGGTTCAAAGTGATCGGCTTGACCCGTGACTTCGAGCGGCCGCTGCGCGGCTTCGGTGTTCGCGATCTCGCAGCGACTCTGTAGCTAGTTCCGGAGCTGCGCCAACGCAGCGAGTCGCGCCCGCCGTAGCTTCTCTGCGATCTGCGGACCGTTCAGGCCGTCGCGATCCGCGGGTTCGAGCGACACGCTCGCTACTGTCGCGCGTGCCCGACGCAATTCCTCCGCTTGCGGATACTCGCGGTCTTCCAGACCTTTGCGCCCGCGCGCATCGGCTTCGCATGCGAGCACCCACTGCTCGAAACGGTCGGGGCGTCGAAAGGCGTCGAGGCGCTCCAGCAGATCGAGCAGGGTGCCGGTGCGCAGCTCATCGACCCGATGCGCTTCCAGGTGATACCGCGACACGAGCGCCGCGAGCTCGCGATACGCATTTGGAATCCGCAGGCGATCGCACAGTGCGTTGACGAGATCCACGCCGCGCTGCTCGTGCGCGACGTGTCGCGGCCACTCATCGCGCGGAGTCGTGCCCTTGCCCAAGTCGTGCGTGAGCGCCGCGAAACGCACGACCGGGTCCTCGCTCAGTTTCGTCGCCTGCTCCAGCACCATCAGCGTGTGCACGCCGGTGTCGATCTCCGGATGCCAGCGCTCCGGCTGGGGCACGCCGAACAGCGCGTGCAGCTCGGGGAAAACCACGGGCAGCGCGTTCGCCTCGCGCAGCACTTCGAAGAAGCGCGCCGGGGCCGGCATTTCGAGCGCACGCTGCGTTTCCTGCCAGACGCGCTCGCTGACCAGCGCATCGAGCTCGCCGCGCGCGGCGATTTCGCGCATCACGTCCAGGGTCGCGGATGCGACCGTGAATCCCAGCGGCGCAAACCGCGCCGCGAAGCGTGCGACGCGCAGCACCCGCACCGGGTCTTCGACGAACGCCGGGGAAACGTGGCGCAAGCTGCGATCGCGCAGATCGCGCTGGCCGCCGAACGGATCGATCAGCGCGCCGCTATCGGGGTCCTTCGCAATCGCATTGATCGTCAGGTCGCGGCGCTCCAGGTCCTGCTCGAGCGTCACATCGGGCGAGAACAGCGTCTCGAAGCCGCGGTAGCCGGGCCCGGTCTTGCGCTCGGTGCGGGCCAGCGCGTATTCCTCGCCGCTTTGCGGGTGCAGGAACACCGGGAAATCCTTGCCGACGGGCTTGTACCCTTGCGCGAGCAGCTCTTCGGGACGCGCGCCGACGACCACCCAGTCCCGCTCCCGCGCCGGCAGACCGAGCAGCTCATCGCGCACCGCGCCGCCGACGAGATAAATTCGCATAGCCATGTCACTGTATCGAATTGCCAGAGTGCTGACGATTGCCGCCGCGGCGCTGCCGCTGACGGGCTGTTACCTGATGCAGGCCGCCGGCGGACAGATGGCGATCGCCTCCAAGCGCGAGCCGATCACAGCAGTCATCGCGGACTCGAGCACGCCGCCCGAGCTGCGCACTCGACTGGAATACGTCGCGGCCGCCCGGGACTTCGCCTCGCGCGAGCTGGGCTTGCCCGACAACGACTCGTATCGCAGCTATGCCGACCTCGGCCGGCCCTACGTCGTGTGGAACGTCTTCGCCACGCCCGAGTTCTCCGTCGAGCCGCGTCGCTGGTGTTTCCCGATCGCGGGCTGCGTCGTGTATCGCGGCTATTTCAACGAAGAAGCCGCGAAGCGCTATGCGCGCAAGCTTCGGCGGCGCGGCGACGATGTCGCGGTCGGTGGCGTCGCGGCCTACTCGACGCTCGGTCATTTCAAGGACCCGGTGCTGAGCACGATGCTCGGCTGGAGCGATGCTCAGCTCGCGGCGACGTTGTTCCACGAGCTCGCCCACCAGGTCGTCTACGTGCCGGGCGACTCGGAGTTCAACGAGTCCTTCGCGACCGTCGTGGAGGAAGCAGGACTGGAACGTTGGCTGGCGGCGCGGCAGCGCATGCAGGACCTCGCCGTCTGGCAGGAACAGCGCGAGCGGCAGTCGCAATTCATCGCGCTGCTCCTCAAGGCGCGCGACAAGTTACGCGAGCTGTACCAATCCGCTCTGCCGGATGACGAGAAGCGCGATCGCAAGGAATACCAGTTCGGCGAGCTCAAGCTCGAATACGCGCAGCTGCGGCAGGAACACTGGCACGGCTATGGCGGCTATGACCGCTGGTTCGATCGCACCCTCACGAATGCGCACCTCGTCTCAGCGGCGACGTACTACGGGTGCGTGCCCGGACTGCAGCGCGTCTTGAGTGAGGCGGACGGCGATCTGCCGCGCTTCTACGAAGCGGCGAAACAGCTGGCGCGCCTGGACAAAGGCCAGCGCGCCCTGGCCGTGTGCGCAGCGATCAGCCCACCGGGAATACCAACCGCGAGCGACCGCGCTGGATCGTGATCGCGAACGAATCCACGCCCTTCAGCGCCGCACGCAGCTGCTCGATGTTCGCGACGCGATCGCGCCCGATCATCAGGATGACGTCGTTCGGGCGCAGTCCAGCCTGCGCTGCCGGGCTGCCGGCAGCGACCGACTGCACGACCACGCCGCCGCCGTTCTCGGCGTCCGTGAACGCCGCGCCTTCGAATGACGGATGAATTTCGGCCGCCGCGTCCGCGCTGGTGCCTGAGCGCTCGCCGATGACCGCAGTGACTCGTCGCGGCTTGCCCTCGCGGAGCAGCCCGAGCTCGACTTTGTCGCCGATGCGCAGCAGCCCGATGCTGTTCCGCAGCTCGGTGGAATTGGCGATCGACTTGCCGTTGATCGACGTGATCACGTCTCCGGCCTTGATGCCGGCCTTGTCGGCGGCGCCGCCTTCGACCACTTCCGAAACCCACGCGCCGCGTGCGTTCTCGAGACCGAGGCTCTTGGCGATCTCGGGCGTGAACTGGTTCGACAGCTGCACGCCGAGCATGCCGCGCTTCACCTCGCCGTACTGCACGAGCTGCGTCATCACGGCCTTGACCATGTTCGACGGAATCGCGAAGCCGATGCCGATGTTGCCGCCGCTGCCGGAGAAGATCGCGGTGTTGATGCCGACGAGCTGACCCTGCAGGTTGACGAGCGCGCCGCCGGAATTGCCCGGGTTGATGGGCGCGTCGGTCTGGATGAAATCCTGGTAGGAATCGGCGCTGCCGTCGGAGCGGCCCAGCGCGCTGATGATGCCGGACGTCACCGTGTGGCTCAGCGCGAACGGATTGCCGATGGCGAGCACGAAGTCGCCGACTTCCGCTTTGCTCGAATCGGCGAGCGGCATCTCGACCAGGTTGTTCGCGGGGATCTTCAGCAGCGCCACGTCCGAAGGCTTGTCCGCGCCGACGACCTTGGCCTTGATCTGACGGTCGTCGAGCAGCGTGACCGTGATTTCGTCCGCGTTCTCGACCACGTGCGCATTGGTGATGATGTAGCCCTGCCTGGCGTCGACGATGACGCCGGAGCCGGCGCTCTGGAATTGTCGTTCGCGCGGCGCCAGGTCTGGTGCGTCGAAGAAGCGCCGGAAGAACGGATCCTCGAGCAGCGGATTGCGACGCTGGTCGCGCAGCGTGCCGCGCGTCGCGATGTTGACCACCGCCGGCGAGGCCTTCTTCACGATCGGCGCCAGCGAGGGCACCGGCGCGTCGCCGACTTTTTCCGGCAGCTGGGCGTCCGCTGTGGCGCTGAAGAGCAGCGTTGCGAACGCGCCGACAAACGAAAAGGTCCTGATGGCCTGCTGTTTCATGCACACGTCCTGGTAAGGGTCCGGGCGGCGCAAGGCCGCCCGGGAGAGCAAGATTCTAGCCGCAAGACGCGCTCGAGCATCAGGAGCTTCTGACCTCGATGCGCCGCGGCTGAATTTCGGCGCGCTTGCCGATGCGCACAGTGAGCACCCCGTTGGTCATCTGCGCCGAAATGGCCTCGGGATCCGCCGAATCGGGGAGTGTGAAGCGCCGGAAGAACTCGCCGCTGACGCGCTCGACGCGCCGGTAGCCGCTTTCCTCCTGCTTCGTCTCGTGGTGGCGCCGGCCGCGCAAGCTCAGCACGCCGTTCTCCATGGTGATGTCGATGTCCTTCGCGTCGACGCCGGGCAGGTCGGCCTGCAACAGAAATGCGTCCGGCTGTTCCTGCACATCTACGGCAGGCAGCCAGTCGCTGACTGCGCCGCGCGACTCGTCGTCGCTGTGCCCGAACTCGCGGCCGACCAGGCGGTCGAGGTCCTGATGCAGGCGGTTGATGAGTGACCAAGGCTCGTAACGGATGACGTTCATGGTTGAACCCTCAGATTCATGGTTGAAAGTCACAAGCACAAACGGAATAGGAGCGAGGGCGAACGTGGTGCCGGCCGTGACCGTTTCAAGCGAACAACTTGTGGGCGCAGCGGTGAGGATGATGTGCATAAGCTGTGCGGATCCGGGGGACACAAGATCTTGTGTGTAGGCTCTACAGGGACGAAATCCGGGTGCAAAAAATCGCACGTGGAAATTCGTCAGCAGAATCTCGTAATTAGCTGATATGTAACATGATAATCGTACCGTTTCGACGCTCAGGATTTCTTGACGGCCCGCAACTGGCGGGACTAGGCTTGCAGCCCTGACACAATATGTTGTGTTTCGCGATGAACAAAAACGGCTGCGGCCCGACCGCAGACAGCCATCGCAGAAGCGCAGCCGCTGAGTGGTCAGGTGGGCTGTCACGGCGGCGCCCGGGCTTCAAGACCCGGCGCTGTGGGGCAGGAGTCGAATGGGGAACGCCCGACCGAAATCGCAGAGAGTCAATCCGGCATGAAGACCGCTATTCCAGTGCAGCTTGAGCCCATGGACGTCAACAGCATTCCATTTCAGGAGGCCTCCCTCGATATCTGGGACAAGAAGTACCGGCTGACGGCCAAAGACGGCTCGCCGATCGACCGTTCCATGGACGAGACCTACAAGCGGGTCGCGCGGGCGCTCGCCGACGTCGAGCGCGAGGACGCGCGCGAGAAGTGGTACGAGCAATTCCTGTGGGCTTTGCGCAAGGGCACGATTCCCGCGGGCCGCATCATCTCGAACGCCGGCGCGCAGGAGCACAAGCCCGCGACTTCGACGATCAACTGCACGGTCTCCGGCACCATTCACGACTCGATGGACGACATCCTCGCCAAGGTGCACGAGGCGGGACTGACGCTGAAAGCGGGCTGCGGCATCGGCTACGAGTTCTCGACCATGCGCCCGCGCGGCGCTTACGTCTCCGGAGCCGGTGCATACACGTCCGGACCGCTGTCGTTCATGGATATCTACGACAAGATGTGCTTCACGGTGTCGTCGGCCGGCGGTCGGCGCGGCGCGCAGATGGGCACGTTCGATATCGGTCACCCGGATGCGATGGATTTCATCCGCGCCAAGCGCGAGGCCGGCCGGCTGCGGCAGTTCAACCTCTCGCTGCTCGTGACCGACGAGTTCATGCAGGCAGTGAAGGCGAACACCGACTGGACGCTCGCGTTCCCGGTCACCACCCGCGAAGCGGAAGGCGAAGACCTGAACGACAAGTCGAAGTACGTTTGGCGCGAGTGGCCGACCACGCGCAACTACGTCGCGAACGAGACCGGCCTGGTCTGCTGCAAGGTCTACAAGACGGTGCCGGCGCGCCGCATGTGGGACGTGATCATGTCCTCGACGTACGACTTCGCCGAGCCCGGCTTCGTGCTGATCGATCGCGTCAACGAGATGAACAACAACTGGTGGTGCGAGAACATCCGCGCCACCAATCCCTGCGGCGAGCAGCCACTACCGCCCTACGGCTCGTGCCTGCTGGGCTCGATCAATCTCACGCGCTTCGTCGTCGATCCGTTCACGGATCACGCGCGCTTCGATTGGGAAGAGTTCCGCAAGGTCGTGAAGGTGTTCACGCGCATGCTCGACAACGTGGTCGAGATCAACGGCCTGCCGCTCGGCCAGCAGCGCGACGAGATCCTGCGCAAGCGCCGCCACGGCATGGGCTTCCTCGGCCTCGGCTCGGCCATCACCATGCAGTGCATGAAGTACGGCTCGCGCAAGTCGGTCGCGTTCACGCAGAACGTCTCGCGCGAAATGGCGATCGCCGGCTGGGAAGCGGCGCTGGAGCTGGGCAGGGAGAAAGGCCCGGCGCCGATCATGCTGGAGGAATTCGAGATCACACCCGAGATGCTGCGCAAGCGTCCGGAGATGGCGCGCGACGGCTGGCGCATCGGGCAGACGGTGCCCGGCCGCATCCTGCACGCGAAGTACAGCCGCTACATGCAGCGCGTCGCCGAGGCGGCGCCGGAGCTGGTCGAAGAGCTCGCCGAGATCGGCGGCCGCTTCACGCATCACAGCTCGATCGCGCCGACCGGCACGATCTCGCTGTCGCTGGCGAACAATGCGTCCAACGGCATCGAGCCCTCGTTCGCCCATCACTACTTCCGCAACGTGATCCGCGAGGGCAAGAAGTCGAAGGAGAAGGTCGACGTGTTCTCGTTCGAGCTGCTGGCGTATCGCGAGCTGGTGAATCCGCGCGCGATGCCGAACTCGACCAACGCCGCGGAGAAACTGCCGGACTACTTCACGACCGCCGACGACATCTCGCCGCGCGAGCACGTGGACATCCAGGCCGCCTCGCAGCTGTGGATCGACTCGTCGATCTCCAAGACCGCGAACGTGCCGACCGACTACAAGTACGAGGACTTCAAGGACATCTACCTGTACGCCTACGAGCAGGGGCTGAAGGGCTGCACCACCTTCCGCTTCAATCCGGAAGCGTTCCAGGGCGTGCTGGTGAAGGAAGAGGACCTGAAGAACACCACGTACGTCTTCGTGCTGGAAGACGGCTCGGAAATGAAAGTGAAGGGCGACGAGGAGATCGAGTACGACGGCGAGATGCACACCGCCGCGAATCTCTTCGATGCGCTGAAAGAAGGCTATTACGGGAAGTTTTGAAGCGGAACACAGCCATGAGCACGAAAATCGACAAGCGCATCGTCAAGTACCGGGTCGAGAAGCCCGGCGACGCGGCGCCAAAAAACGAGAATGAGAAGGCGGCCGCTGCGGCGGTCGACGGGCGTAAAGAATCGAACGTCGTCTGGATGCACGAGAAGGTCGAGCGGCCGGAGATGCTGCTGGGCTCGACCTACAAGATCAAGACTCCGGTCTCCGATCACGCGATGTACGTCACCATCAACGACATCGTGCTGAACGAGGGCACGCCGTACGAGCAGCGCCGGCCGTTCGAGATCTTCATCAACTCGAAGAACCTGGATCACTTCCAGTGGATCGTCGCGCTGACGCGCATCATCTCCGCCGTGTTCCGCAAGGGCGGCGATGTCACGTTCCTCGTGGATGAGATGAAGGCGGTGTTCGATCCGCGCGGCGGCTACTGGCAGGCGGGCGGCACGTTCATGCCGTCGATCATCGCGGAGCTCGGCTACGTGGTCGAGAAGCATCTGCAGATGATCGGCCTGCTGAAAGCGCCGGAGCTCGACGACGCGCGCAAGAAGCTCATCGAAGAGAAGAAGGCTGAGTTCGAGGCGCGCAACAAGCAGACCGACGCGTTCGCCAAGAACCACTTCCCCGAAGGTGCGCAGCTGTGCGGCAAGTGCAGCACCGCGGCAGTCGTGCTCATGGACGGCTGCATGACGTGCCTGAACTGCGGCGACTCGAAGTGCGGGTGATGACGCCGAAGGCGGGATGCATTCCGGGCGGCTCGATCCGCCCGGTTGCCCGTCTTCATTGCAGCACCTGCCGCCACAGCCGCTTCTTTGCTCACGCGGTGGGGCGGGGTCGTGGGGACGATCCCGCGAAGGCGCGGCTGCATTGCCATCGCTCGCGGTCCTTGCTGGTGTTCAGGATTCAGTAGGGGTCGACCAGGTTGGTGCCGGCGCAGGCGCGTAAGGCAGGCGGTACCTGCATTTGCGCGATGTGCGCTCCAAATGCGAACTGGAGCACTGCCGAACCAGGCAGGTTTTACATAGTCTTGCGGCACTCCTGGTGCGGTCGATGGTCTCTCTCATTCAATGAATAAGGCTCGTCTCGGCTTCCTGCTGCTCTCCGTCGTGTTCGCCTTCGCCCTGCCGCCGCTGACCGCGGTCGCGGACGAAAGTCCGTTCGTGCGTCCCGCCGAGCTCGAGCCCGACATCGCGTTCTGGCGGCGCGTCTACACCGAGGTCACGACCGAGGGCGGACTGCTGCACGACCAGGACGACCTGAGCGTCGTCTACGAAGTCATGAAGCTGCCTTCGGACCTGTCGCAGAAGCAGCGTCAGAAGCGCATCGAAGACGTCAAGAAAAAGTACGCCCGCATTCTCGATCGTCTCGCCGCCGGTGCCACCGACCTGAGCGAGGAGGAGCAGCGCGTTCTCGACCTGTGGCCGAAAGGCACGCGCCGCTCGCGCTTCGAAGAAGCCGCTGAAGGCATCCGCTTCCAGCTCGGGCAGGCGGACCGGTTCCGCGAAGGCATCGTGCGCTCGGGCGCCTGGCGCGAGCACATCGCGGCGACGTTCAAGAAGATGGGCCTGCCGACCGAGCTCGCCTCGCTCCCGCACGTCGAGTCGTCATTCAACACGTATGCGTATTCGAAAGTCGGAGCCGCCGGGATGTGGCAGTTCATGCGCGGCACCGGCCGGCGCTTCCTGCGCATCGACGCGGCCGTAGACGAGCGCCTCGATCCGTACCGCTCGACCGAGGCCGCCGCGAGCTTCCTGGAGCAGAACTACATCGTGCTCGGGAGCTGGCCGCTGGCCGTGACGGCGTACAACCACGGTCCGGGCGGCATGAAGCGCGCGCAGGAGCAGCTCGGCACGAGCGACATCGTGACGGTCGTGCGCAGGTACAACAGCCGTTCGTTCGGCTTCGCCTCGCGCAACTTCTACGTCGCGTTCCTCGCGGCGCTCGAAATCGACCAGGATCCGGACAAGTTCTTCGGCTCGATCCGCCGCAACGCGCCGGATACCAGCGTCATCCTCGAGGTGCCGGCGTTCCTGCCGGCAAGCCGCATCGCGAATGTGCTCGAGCTGGATCGCGACGACCTGAAGCGCCTGAACCCCTCGCTGCTGCCTTCGGTGTGGCGCGGGGCGCGGCACGTGCCGCGCGGGTTCGAGCTGCGTGTGCCGAACACTATTGATCTCAGCTCTGTGCTCAGTCAGCTCTCGGGCGGCGAGCGATACGACGCGCAGGTTGCCGAGACGCAGCATCGCGTGCGCAGCGGCGAGAGCCTCTCGTCCATCGCATCGCGCTACGGCGTGAGCGTCAACGCGGTCGCGGAACTCAACAACCTCGACCGTCCTTATCGTATTCGGGCCGGACAGGTGCTCGCGCTGCCTGGCGCTCGCGGCGCGCCGGAAGCGCCGATTGCGGTCGTCGCATCGAACGACAGGCCCGCACCTGCCGCCGTGCCGACCAGGGCGCCCACTCCGCCAACCGGCGTCGTCGGCAGCCCCGAGGAACGATACGTCGTGAAGCGCGGCGACACGCTGGGCAAGATCGCCTCGCGGCACGGCATGACCGAAGAGTCCCTGATGGAGCTCAACGACATCCGCAATCGCAACTTCCTTTATGAGGGCCAGGTGCTGGCGCTCGCCAGGTCCGCGCGCGCTGCACCGCCCGTCGAAGCGGAAGTGCCGGTGGAAGTCGTCGCGTCCGCGCCGGTGCCCGAGCCCGCCGCGGACACGGAAGCTGCCGAACCGACCTCGGAGCGCGAAGCCGAGGAGATCGGTCCTGCCCTGGTGGCGGGCACGCAGGCCGCCGATTCCGCGGATCCCGCCGACTACTCGGTCAGCGACGACGACACCGTGCTGGTGCAGGCTGCAGAGACGCTCGGCCACTACGCCGAATGGCTCGACGTGCGTGCCAGCGACCTGCGCCGCCTGAACAGGATGTCGTTCGCGACGCCGGTGGTCGTCGGCCGCAAGGTCAGGCTGTCGTTCGCCAAGGTCACCCACGATCAGTTCGAAGCGCGGCGCCAGGAGTATCACCGCCAGCTGCAGGAAGCGTTCTTCACGCAGTTCCGCATCAAGGACACCACTACGCACATGGTCAAGGCGGGTGAGTCGATCTGGGTGCTCGCGCAGCAGCGCTACAACATTCCGATCTGGCTGCTGCGCCAGTACAACCCCGACCTCGATCTGGGCGACATTCGTCCGGGCACGAAGCTCGTGATTCCGATCGTCGAGCCGACGGCGCCCGCCGATCCTTCACCGGCATGACGTCGCGACTCGTCGCGCTGCTAGTTGTCCTTGCGTGCAATGGCTGCGCCACCGCGCAGCTGTACGATGGTCCGCGGCGCAGCGCTGACGAAGTTGCTCACATCTCCGGCGACCTGCGCATCAACGCAGGCTCGCCGCTGACAGTCGTCCTGCGCCAGGTCGACGAGACGCCGCTCAACATCGGGCAGAACTCCGTCGACATCCTGCCGGGCAAGCATCGGCTGCTGGTCGATTGCCGGATTGCCGAAACGGAAAACGTGAGCCGTCATGCTGTCGAGGTGGAAGTCGCCTCCGGCCGGCGCTACAAACTCGTCGCAGAGGCCGGCCCTGGGCTGCGGGAGTGCACGCAGGTCACACTTCAGACGGTGGATTTCTGACGCCCTGCGGGGCGCGCATCTGCAGCAAGCTATAATCCGACGCCATGTCTCGCGGCATCTCACAAACAGCCCACCGCCAACCGCTAACCGCTTCTCTGGTTCTGGCGCTAGCGCTGATCGCAGGCTCGACCGCCGCACGTGCTGAGAGCCCGTTGCCGACGTCGGCACTGCTGACCCCGAGCGTCGAGCCGGCGTTACCGATGGCGGATCGGGTGGTCGTCAGCAAGTCCGAACGCAAGCTCCAGCTGCTGCGTAACGGTGAAGTGCTGCGGTCCTACAGGATTGCGCTCGGCCTGCGACCCGAGGGACACAAGGAGTTCGAAGGCGACTTCCGCACGCCCGAAGGCCTGTACCACCTGAGCCGGCGCAACCCGAACAGCGAATTCTTCCTGTCGATCCAGATCGACTACCCGAACGATCGCGACGTCGCGCGTGCGCGCAAGCAGGGCGTGCGGCCGGGCGGTGCGATCATGATCCACGGCCAGCCGAACGTGCCGCGCAAACCGCGCGATTACTACACCAACGTCGACTGGACCGAGGGCTGCATCGCCGTGTCGAACTCCGACATGGTCGAGATCTGGCTCATGACCCCGCCGGACACGCCGATCGAGATCAAGCCGTGACATCAGTTCCGAACGACGCCAGGGCCTCCGCGTCGGTCACGCAGCTCGAAGCAGAAGGACTGGTCGATGCGCGGGTCTCCCCGCTGGGAAGCCTGGAGAACCTCTCGCAACGCGAAGTGCAGCAGCTGCTCAGCTCCGGCCAGGGCGGCGTCTACGAGATGTTCCGCCGCTGCGCCCTGGCCGTGCTCGCCTCGGGCCTCGAATCCGACGACGTGCGCGCGATCTTCGACCGCTACAAGGACTTCGAGATCCGTCTCGGCCGCCAGGCGTGGGGCGTGAAGCTCGAGATCAAGAACGCGCCCGCCAGCGCCTTCGTCGACGGCTCGATGATCCGCGGCATCAAGGAGCACCTGTTCGCAGTGCTGCGCGACATCGTCTACATCCACGATGCGATTCTCGGCACGCATCGCTTCGACATGAACGACCCGGCGAGCGTCACCAACGCCGTCTACCACATCCTGCGCAACGCGCGGATCCTCGACTATCGCGGCAAGCCCGACCTGGTAGTGTGCTGGGGCGGCCACTCGATCGGCTCGGCCGAGTACGACTACACCAAGCGCGTCGGCTACGAGATCGGCCTGCGCGCGCTCAGCGTCTGCACCGGCTGCGGACCGGGCGCGATGAAAGGCCCGATGAAGGGCGCGACCATCGGTCACGCCAAGCAGCGCATCCGCGACGGCCGCTACATCGGCATGACCGAGCCCGGCATCATCGCCGCCGAGCCGCCGAATCCGATCGTGAACCAGCTGGTGATCATGCCGGACATCGAGAAGCGCCTGGAGGCATTCGTGCGCTGCGCGCACGCGATCGTCGTGTTCCCGGGCGGCGCCGGCACCGCGGAAGAGATCCTGTACCTGCTCGGCATCCTGACCGATCCCGCGAACGCGGGTCAGCCGCTGCCGATCGTGTTCACCGGGCCGCCTTCGGCCGCCGAGTACTTCGGCCACATCGACCAGTTCATCGGTGCCACGCTCGGCCCGTCGGCGCAGAAACGCTACAAGATCGTGATCGGCGATCCGCCGCAGGCTGCGCGCGAAGTGCTGCGCGGCGTGGAAGCGGTGCGCGACTATCGCCGCACCAAGAGCGATGCGTACAACTACAACTGGCTGCTGCGCATTCCGCCGGATTTCCAGCGGCCGTTCGAGCCGACGCACGAAGCGATGGCAAAGCTGGAGTTGCGGCGCGACCTCGAACCGAACGTGCTGGCGGCCAACCTGCGCCGCGCGTTCTCCGGCATCGTCGCGGGCAACGTCAAGGAAAAGGGCATCCAGGCGATCGAAGAGCGCGGCCCATTCGAATTGCATGGTGAGAAGGAGCTGATGCGGCTGCTGGACGATCTGCTGTCCGCGTTCGTGGCGCAGAAGCGCATGAAGCTCGCCGGCGAGTACCGGCCGTGCTATCGGCTGGTTGCATGACCCGAGGGCAGCGAGAGCGCAGCGAGCGTGGCCCGGGCGAATCCCCCGTGGAGAGCAAGGTTGCTCTCAAGTACCACTTCACGTTCCCCGATTCGCGCGAGCGCACTTTCGAGCTCCAGCTCGACAAGGACACCGCCGAGCTGTCGCCGCCCGCGGATCTCTCACCGCCGGCCTGGACCGAGCTCGGCTTCCATCAGTGCACCGGCTGCCCGCTGAACAAGGCAGAGGTCTCGCATTGCCCCGCGGCGCGGCACCTGGCGACAGTGATCGACGGCTTCACCGACCTGGTCTCGTACGACAAGGTGCGAGTGGCGGTGGAAACCGAGGAGCGCTCGGTGGTGGCGACGCTGTCCGCGCAGCAGGCGCTCGCATCGCTCATGGGATTGATCATGGCGTCGAGCGGCTGCCCGCGCACAGCGGTTTTCCGGCCGATGGCGCGCTTCCACCTGCCGTTCTCCAGCGAATCCGAGACGGCGTACCGCGTCGCTGCGATGTACCTGGTGGCGCAGCACTTCATTACGCGCGAAGGCGGCAAGGGCGACTTCGTGCTCGAAGATCTCGGCCGCGTCTATCGCGGCGTGCACGCGGTGAATCGCGGCATGGCGCAGCGGCTGCGCGCTGCGACTCGCCAGGATGCCATCGTCAACGCGATCGTGCTGCTCGACGTGTACAGCAGCCTCGTGCCCGCGGCGATCCACGACATCCTCGCCGAGATCAAACCGGCCTTCGCTGCCTTGCTGAGCGAGTCGCCGCCGAGCACGTGAAGCAGTGTGTGGTGTGCACGCTCCGTTTTGCGCGCGCAACGCTGCGAACACTCCAATAATGAATAAGCGCCGGTTAAATTCGCCTGCGAAATTCCACACTTGCAGCGCGCGAGCGAGATGCTTGTCGCACTACCGCGACGACAGCGGATCGCTGTGAAGCAGTTCCTCACTTAATCCAGCAGCGGGTCGATACGGTGCGTGCAACAGGAGAGGGCACGAACCATGGCAGAGCACAAAGGCGATGAGCTCAGCGCGACTGGATCGCACCGCGCCTGGACCGGCGAGACCGCCGGCTCGGTCGTGCGAGCCGGAGCCCCGCGCGATCCGCAGCGCAACTGGCTCGATCGCGCTCATCCTCCTTCTTCGACCCCGCAGCCCGCGAACTCGCGGCACGCCGCGATCACGCGATCGCTGAACAGCTGGTCGAACTACAAGAGCTGGACCGACAAGGTCCGCAGCAACTGGGACAAGGACAGCAAGGGCGGCAAGTAAGCCGCTCAGCCCACCTCGGGCGCAGTCGGAGGCGCAGGCGCCGGCTCAGCCGGCACCGTGGTCGAGGTCGAGACGCCCGCCGCGATCGCGGCAGCCGCAGGCGAAGTCACCGCAGGAAGCGGTGCAGCCATCGGCAACGAATTCACGCTCGCAGCCGAAGTGATTGCAGGTCCGCCGGCCGGAATGTCCAGCGGCCGGCGCTGCGCCAGCCAGCCGATCAGCGGCAGCCACTGCTCCATGTCTTCGCGCACCTGGTTCGGCTTCATCTCGAACAGGCCCTGGCCGGATTCGGCGGCGCGGATGTAGTTCTGGGAATCGCGCAGGGTCGCGACGACCGGGATGTTGAGCGTTTCCAGGAATTTCATCAGCGCCTTGTAGACCAGCGTGTTCTTCTTCACCCGGTTCGCGATCACCGCGATGCGCTGGTCCTCGCGGCGGATCTTCGCGATCAGCAGCAGGTCGGAAATACATTTCGCGGCGGCGTGGATGTCGATATCCGAAGGGAGTACAGGCACGAGCACTGCCGTCGCGTTACGCGTGATGTCCGGCAGGCCCTGCGATTGCAGCGCCGCAGGAGTGTCGACCACCAGGCGCTCGGTGTCGGCCGACACTCGCGTCGCGAAGCTGCGCGTTACGCGCGAGTTGCGCTCGTACGCGGCGATTCCATAGATCGTCGGCTGACCTTTGGCGCGCTTGGTGAGCCAGCGCGAGCTGGAACCTTGCGCGTCCAGATCCATTAACGTGGGCTTGAGCCCGCAGACGGCGAAGTAGCTGGCGAGGTTGATCGCGATGGTGGTCTTGCCGGAGCCACCTTTCGGATTGAGGAGGACGATCTTCTGCATGCCAGCCGCAGAGCCGATTTGACAGTGGAAGCCTACGCAGCAGCACGAGCTGCTGCAACAGAAGGGTAATCGTGACGAATGAACATTGTCCCCCGGCAGTATCTTTTCGCAGAGTTGCGTGGCTATCAGCTGAATTGCGCGACGACCCTTAGGGCAAAGGTGCAGGCACTGTTTCAGGGCACTGCTGCCTTCGCGGCACTGTGACGATGTTCACTGGTCGCCGTGCCGGACGCTGTGAGTCGTCTCACATCCCGCCGGGAATGTTGTGCGTACAGTCTTCGCGGAATTGAACGGGGAGCGCGTGCATGGAATTTCTGCTGCTGTGGGCCGACGAGCTTGACGATGTGCTGGCAGTGCTGCGCCACTACGCTCCGCGCATCCTCGGTTTGGTCGCCGCGCTGGCACTGTTTGCCGCCACCGGCTTCGCGCTCATCCTCGCACCGCACGTCACTCTCGCCATCTTCGCGGTGATCCTCTCCGCTACGCTCTTCGAAACGCTGCGCCGCCGCCGCTCCCGCGTCGCCACGGACAGCTGCGAATAGGTCGGGCTTCAGCCCGACTCTGCGGGCTGTCGGGCTAACGCCCGACCTACAATCTCTTGAATCCCCCTTCCGGGTCCCCATAAGCGCCCGCGTCCCCTATCATTGCGCCCCTTTGGCGGCGCGGACCCGGAGTATTCGACGATGACCGACGCGGCTCAGGCGCACACCCAGCCTCAGACCATGGGCTTCCAGGCGGAGGTCAAGCAGCTGCTCAAGCTGATGATCCATTCGCTCTACAGCCACAAGGAAATCTTCCTGCGCGAGCTGATTTCCAACGCCTCGGACGCGCTCGACAAGCTGCGGTTCGAGGCGCTAGCGCAGCCGCAGCTGCTGCAGGGAGGCGCCGAGCTGGTGATCACGATCGACGCCGATCGCGAGGCGCGCACCATCACCATTGCGGACAACGGCATCGGCATGAGCCGCGACGAGGCGATCGAGCATCTCGGCACGATCGCCAAATCCGGCACCGCCGAATTCCTGGCCCGCATGACGGGCGACCAGAAGCAGGACGCGCAGCTCATCGGCCAGTTCGGCGTCGGCTTCTACTCCTCGTTCATCGTCGCCGACCGCGTCGACGTCTATTCGCGCCGCGCCGGTCTCGAGGCCGCGGCGGGCGTGCACTGGCAGTCGAGCGGCGACGGCGAATTCAGCGTCGAGACGCTGGACCTTGCGGAGCGGGGCACGCGCATCGTGCTGCATCTCAAGGAAGGCGAAGAGGATTTCGCCGATCCCTATCGCATCCGCGCGCTGGTGCGGAAGTACTCCGACCACATCGCATTTCCCGTGCGCATGAAGGTGGAGAAAGAGCAAGACGACAAGGAAGAGGCCGCTGCATCCGGGTACGAGACAGTCAACCATGCGCAGGCGCTGTGGACACGGCCGCGCACGGAAGTGAAGGACGAGGAATACAAGGAGTTCTATCGTCACATCACGCACGACTTCACCGATCCGCTCGCGTGGTCGCACGGCAAAGTCGAAGGCAAGAAGGAATACACCAGCCTGCTGTACGTGCCGGCACGCGCGCCGTTCGATCTCTGGCATCGCGAGGCTGCGCGCGGCCTGAAGCTGTACGTGCGGCGCGTCTTCATCATGGACGACGCCGAACAGTTTCTGCCGCTCTACCTGCGCTTCGTGAAGGGCGTCGTCGATTCGGCAGACCTGCCGCTGAACATCTCGCGCGAGATGCTGCAGCAGGATGCGGCGATCGACGGCATGCGCACCGGCCTGGCGCGGCGCGTGCTCGACCTGCTGGCCAAGGTCGCGAAGGACGAGCCGGAGAAATATGCGGCTTTCTGGAAAGAGTTCGGCGCCGTGCTCAAGGAAGGGCCCGCCGAGGATCACACCAATCGCGAGCGCATCGCCAAGCTGCTGCGCTTCTCCAGCACTCATGCTGACACGGCGGAGCAGGCCGTGTCCCTGGAAGACTACGTTGCGCGCATGAAGCCAGGGCAGAAAGAGATCTACTTCGTGATCGCCGACAGCTTCGCCGCCGCGAAATCCAGCCCGCATCTGGAAGTTCTGCGCAGCAAGGGCGTCGAAGTGCTGTTGCTTTCGGACCGCGTGGACGAGTGGCTCGTCGACCACCTGCGCGAGTTCGACGGCAAACAGCTTCGCAACGTTGCGCGCGGCGAGCTGGACATCGGCGCGGTGCAGTCCGACGAAGAGAAGCAGCAGCGCGAGACGCTTTCCAAGGAGCACGGTGCGCTGGTCGAGCGCATCAAGAAGGCGCTGCACGAGCAGGTCAGCGACGTGCGCGTCACCAACCGGCTCGCCGACTCGCCGGCGTGCCTGGTGCTCGGCGAACACGATCTCGGCGCACAGATGCGCCGCATTCTCGAGGCCGCCGGGCAGAAGGTGCCGACGACCAAGCCGGTGCTGGAGATCAACGTCACGCATCCGCTGCTGCAGCGGATCGAGTCGACCGCGGAGGCTGCAGCCTTCGACGATCTGACGCTGCTGTTGTTCGATCAGGCGACGCTCGCGGACGGCGGCCAGCTGGCGGAGCCGGCTGCGTTCGTGCAGCGGCTCAACCGGCTGCTGCTCACGATGCATTGAGGTATTCTGCGCCGATGAAAACGCTACCAGTCGTTGCAGTGTGTGTCGTGGCCCTGCTCGTGGGCGCGTGCGGCAAGAAGGAAGAGAGCGCGAAGTCCGCGCCTGCAGCCGCGGCGGTTGCACCGCCGACCGAGCTGCAGAGGACGGACATCGTGAAGGGCACGGGCGAGGGCATCTCGCTCGGCCAGGTCGCCGTCGTGCACTACACGGGCTGGCTGTTCGACGGCGCAGCGCCCGAGCAGAAGGGCAAGAAGTTCGACAGCTCACGCGATCGCGGCCAGCCGTTTCCGTTCACGGTCGGCGCGGGCGAGGTGATTCGCGGCTGGGATGAAGGCGTGCAGGGCATGCAGCCCGGCGGTCAGCGGCGGCTGGTGATTCCTCCGGATCTCGGCTACGGCGACCGTGGCGCCGGCGGTGCAATTCCGCCGGGCGCGACGCTGGTCTTCGACGTCGAGCTGCTCGCAATCCAGCAGCCGAATCGCTGAAGCTTCAACTGGCGCCGGGGTTGAGCGAGTACGTGCCGACGAGCGTCGCCTCGGCGAGCACGTGCCTGCGGATCGCTTCCAGCACTTGCGGCGCCGTGAAATCGCCTTCGACCGGTACGCGCTCGCAGCTCAGCGCATAGACCGTGAAGCGATAGCGATGCACGCGCATGTCGTTCCACGGCGGACACGGCCCGTCGTAGCCGCGATACGTTCCCGCCATGTCGGCATCGTTGGCGAACCAGCCGGTGTAGTCGTTGACGCCCTGGCGCGATCCGCGCGGTCCGTGCAGCTCTTTCTTGCCGCCCGCAACTACGCCTTCGGAGCATTCGCCCGCTGCGATCTCGGTCACCGAAGACGGGATGTCGACCATCACCCAGTGATAGAACTGGCCGCGCGGCAGGCTTGCGGGCACCACGCGACCTTCCTTGTTGACGTCGTCCGGCTTGGTCGGCACGTCGCCGTCCACGCAGATCACCGCGAAGGAGCGCGTGTCCGCAGGCGCGCCGCTCCATTTCAGCTGCGGATTGTGATTCGCGGCGAGGCGCACGTGCAGGACCGGATCCGGCGCACCGAAGGCGAAGTCTTCCGGAATCGGCTGGTCCGCCAGGAAGCTGGCAGAGGTGAGCTTCATGATTCGTCTCCCGCAGCGGCTGGTGCTTTCCTGAACAC
Source organism: Steroidobacteraceae bacterium (assembly GCA_044866955.1). GTDB lineage: Bacteria > Pseudomonadota > Gammaproteobacteria > Steroidobacterales > Steroidobacteraceae > Steroidobacter. The sequence continues at coordinate 1,495 of JBIOUH010000091.1, read as the reverse complement.
CGGGCGTGGCGCGATGTTCCCTCGTATAGTATCGCCGCGAACATGTCCGCCAATCTGATCCGTCCCACCACCGAGCGCGCGACGATCGCCGGTCCCGCCGGCGACCTGGAAGCGCTGCTGGAGATTCCGGCAGGCGCAGACGGCACGCGCGTAGCCGTGATCTGCCATCCGCATCCGGTCTACGGCGGCACCATGACCAACAAGGTCGTGCACATGCTGGCGAAGGCTTTCAACGAGCGCGGCGTGCCCGCGCTGCGTTTCAATTTCCGCGGCGTCGGCGCCAGCGCCGGCCGTTACGACGAAGGCGAAGGCGAGACGCTGGACGCACTGGCCGCCATCGATTGGGCCTTGCAGCGCTGGCCGGGCGCGACGCTCTGGGCCGCAGGGTTCTCGTTCGGCGGTGCAATCGCGGTCCGCGCCGCAATCGCTCGCGATGCGCAGCGCCTGGTCACGGTTGCGCCGGCAGTTCACCGGTTCGCTGTCAGCGGCGCGGAGCTGCCGCGCTGTCCGTGGCTGCTGGTCCAGGGGGATCGCGATGAACTGGTCGACGCCGGCGAAATCCAACGCTGGGTGGCGACGCTCGCTTCGCCGCCGCAGCTCGCGCTGCTGCCGGGCGTCGATCATTTCTTTCACGGCCGGCTCAACGAGCTGCGCGCCGTGGTGCTGGAGTGGCTGGACGGCACTGGGACTCACTCATGATCGAGACATTGAAGCGTATGTTCGCGGGCCAGCCCGCGGCGCAGGGGTTGCTGGAGCAGCGCGAGCCGCTCGAGCTGGCCACGGCGGCACTGCTGATCGAGCTGGCGCGCTCTGACTTCTCCGAGTCCTCAGCGGAGCTCGAAGCGATCCGCCAGCTGCTGCAGAAGCGCTTCAGCCTCGGCGCCGACGCGGTCGACAAGCTCCTGGCCGAAGCGGGGCGGCGCGCCGACGACGCTGTTTCCCTGCACGAATTCACGCACCGGCTCAACACCGAGCTGCCGGAGCAGGAGAAGCTGGGCATCGTGGAAATGCTGTGGCGTGTCAGTCACGCCGACGGTCACATCGAGAAGCACGAAGAGCAGCTGATCCAGCGCATCGCCGGACTTCTGCACATATCGGATCGGGATCGGGTGAGGTTGAAGCTGAAAGTCGTGACGGCCGGTCGGCTCGACGACTGAGAGTCGGCGCGCGCACCGGCCGGCACGCGCGCCCAATGGTGTCAGTTCACCATTTCCTTGAGGTTCTTCAGCGCCGCGATGCGCACTTTCTTGCTGGCCGGTTTGGCCTTGAACATCATCTTCTCGCCGGTGAAGGGATTGACGCCTTCGCGAGCCTTGGTCGCCGGCTTCTTGACGACCTTCATCTTCAGCAGGCCGGGCAACGTGAACAGGCCCGAGCCCTTCAGGCTCTTCTTGACCACTCCTTCAATACTTTTGCTTGGCTGGCCGACGAGCACCGAGGCGGGCGAGACACTCTTACTCATCGCCACGTCCGCATTGCGATTCAGCGTCGTCTC
>JBIOUH010000090.1:0-16046 GCA_044866955.1 Steroidobacteraceae bacterium | reverse complement strand
TTGGCGAGAGTAATTCTTCTGTTTGAACCCGCCGGTGGACGCGAACTTCCGCGTACGACGCCGGAGAAAAGAGGGCAGCTTCTGTCCAAGATTGCGGCGAAGAGAAGAAAAGAGAAGGAAATATCTCTCGCCAAGATCGCCAAGATCGCCAAGTAAGAACTTCAGAATTCTGAAGTTGAGAATTCAGGAGTTTTCGAACCTCGAATTCTTACCTCGGCGCCTTCGCGAGATCATTCCTTCCTCCGGACTCCGTTCACAGCGCAACGTAAGAAACTGAGCAGCGCCAGTAGCAGCCAGCCAGGGCTGCCGCCACCACCACCGCCACCGCCGACCGAGGCGGGGGGAATCGCAGGCGGCGGAGGGATGGTAGTCGGCGGAGTGACTGTCGCGACCGCAACGTCCGCGGTGTCCTGCGATCCCTGATCGTCTGTAACCGTCACCCGCAACGTGAACTTGCTCGCGTCCGCCACCTGTACGGTCGTCACTGCTTGCGTGGCGTCGCCGAAAGTCGGCGTCGCGCCCGTAATGCCTGCTGCCGTCCACTGAAACGACGTGATCGTGCGGCCGTTCGACGCGAAGCTGTCGCGCGCGTCGATGCTGATCGCCGTGTCGGTCTCGATGGATGCAGGTGCGTCGACGATAGCAAACGGTCGTTGTGCGGCGAGCACCGCGCCGCGCGTGTTCAGCATGCCCGCCCCGCACGTCGCGGTCGTGCAGATGCACTCTTCCTGTTGCAGGCTGCCGCCAACGGGCACGTGACACACGGTCGTCGTTGTCGTGCTGGTCGTCGGGAACGGCGCGGCCGACTCCTTCAGCAGCGTGATGTATTGAGCCGGTGTCAGGTGCGAGTTCACTGCATGCATGAGCGCTGCGGCGCCCGCAACCAACGGCGCGGAGAAGCTCGTGCCGATGTTGAAGTTCGGGAATTGATCCGTGTAGGCCGATGCCGCGGGTACCGTGGTGCCGGTGTTTCTGGCCGCGGTGATCGAGAACAGGCAGGGATGGTCCGGGTCGAGCGGATTGACGTTGACGCAGTTGCCGCCGGGCGCACCGATGCCGGCGCCGGGTCCGAGACTGCTGAAGCCGACCTTCGTGCCGGCGTGACGAATGCCGGTCACGCCGAGGACGCCGGAGCAGTTCGCCGGCGCGGCGACGCTGCCGCCGTCGTTGCCAACAGAAGCCACGATCAGCACGCCGCGCGCAGTGATCTCGTTCACTGCCGACTGGTACGCGGCGGAGCACGCGCCGGCACCGCCGAGGCTGAGATTGATGACCTGCGCCGGAGTCGGGTTCGTCGGTGCGCCGGGCACCGTGATGCCGGCGGCCCAGCGCATGCCCGCGATGATGTCGCTGTCCGTTCCGCCGCATTTGCCGAGCACGCGCACCGGGAGGACCAGAGTGATCCAGCCAGTGCCCGCGATGCCTTCGCCGTTGTTCGTCGACGCGGCGATCAGGCTGGACACGCGCGTGCCGTGCCACGAGCTGTTGCCCTCGTCGCAGGTCGAGAAGGCCGGCTGCATCTTTTCGGCTGCAGTGACAAAGTCGCCGGGGTCGGAGGCGTCGCTATCGCGGCCGTCGCCGTCGTTGGCGTACGGGACCTGCGAAACGAAATCGAACCCGTCGAGAAGCTTGCCCGCCTGCGACACCCGCAGCAGATCCGGATGCTCGAAGCGTACGCCGGTATCGAGTACCGCAACGACAGTCAGGTTGCTCCCGATCGTGACGTTCCAGGCCTCTTCGGCGTGCGTTGCAGCGGCTTCGACGCCCTGGAAGTACCACTGCTCCGAATACAGCGGATCGTTGGGCACTGCGTGCGGCCAGCGCCGCTCGTCGGCGACGGCGTATTCGACGCTCGGATCACCCGCCATGCGTTCGAGCACGGCGCGCATTTCCTCCGGGCCGCGCGCGCGGTCGAGCTGCAGGACTTCGGTGTCGGCGGTGAGTTGCTGCTTGTGCTGCAGGCGCAGCCCCGAGGATGCGGCCAGTTTCTGCATGCGCGTGCCGGCTGCTGTCGTGCCGTCCCGCCATTTGACGATGGTCTGATCGGTAGGGGGCTGCGCGTGGGCGCGGGGCACGGTGCCATTGTCCTCGCGCGACTGGCCGAAGGCGGTCGCAACGATGCACATGAACAGCGTCAATGCAGCAGCAATTTTCATAGGCGTTCCAATGATGCCCCTGGGCTCGAAAGGGTCGCGTGGCGCAGTTCACGTTGCCGGCCGCGTCGTCCGCCGCAGACAGTCGTCCCGTGCCGCGGAATGGCGCTGGCGTCCGGCGCATTTCCCGTGAATTCCTACCTATTTGTCCGCACAATCGCTCCCGGGGTTTCTGCCGACCGTCATCAGTCGTAACTGACTGCAGTCAGGGGTTTGCCATGAACGACAGCGCACTGGTGCTCCGCACTCTGGATCAGGGCGTGCTGACCCTGACGCTGAACCGACCGGATTCCCTGAACGCGCTCAACGCGCCGCTGGTCATCGAGCTGCGCGCTGCCCTCGAAGCGGCCGCTCGCGACGCCGAAGTCGGCGCAATCGTGCTGCGGGGCGCGGGGCGCGGCTTCAGCGCCGGCGGCGATCTGCGCGAAGGTGCGACGCCGCGCTGGCAGGGCGATGCCGCCAACGCTCAAGAGGAATGGCGCGACTCGCTGCGGGGTGCGATGGAGGCCTCGCGGCTGCTGCATCAGATCCAGAAGCCGACGATCGCGATGATCCGCGGGCCGGCCGCCGGTGCCGGCCTGTCGCTGGCGACCGCCTGCGACCTGCGCATTGCCTCGACAACCGCGATCTTCACAACGGCGTTCGTCAAAGTCGGCTTCTCCGGCGACTTCGGCATCACCTATTTCCTGACGCGGCTGGTCGGCACCGCTAAGGCGCGCGAGCTCATGTTCCTGAGCGACAAGATCGACGCCACCGAAGCGCTGCGCATTGGACTCGTCAACCGGGTGGTCGCCGACGACTTGCTGGAGGCGCAGACGGCGGCGCTCGCGCGCCAGATCGCCAACGGGCCCCGGATCGCCAACCGCTACATCAAGCAGAACCTCAACGCCGCCGAGGCAGGGCGGCTGGAAGAGATGTTCGACATGGAGGCGACGAACCTGACGCGCACCCGATTGACGCAGGACCATGTCGAGGCGGCGAAGGCGTTCATTGAAAAGCGATCGCCGGTGTTCAAAGGAAAGTAGGTCGGGCTTCAGCCCGACTCCTGTTTCGTGACCCACCGCACCATTCGTACCTTGCGCCCCTCGTTGCCCCCTCTGTAGCATCGCCCGCCAACAATTTAACAATACTCATCGGACGAGTGCGGGTAGCGGGGCCGGGGTTCCTGCCATGTACCAGATCGCCATCGTCGGCGCGGGTCCGGCCGGGTTGAGCGCTGCCGCGCGGGCGGCGGACCGCGATCGACGCGCCAAGCGCAGCTCGCCCAGCTACGTGCTGCTGGAAGGCTTCAACGTCCACGCCAAGACGATTCAGCGCTATCAGAAAGGCAAGCACGTCATGGCGGAGCCAGGCTTCCTGGATCTGCGCAGCGACATGGAATTCGGCGCGGGCAGCCGCGAGAGGGTGCTGGCCAAGTGGGGCGACGGGCTGCAGCAGGGCGCCGTCAACATCCGCTACGGCGCGGAAGTCCGCAAAATCACCGGCAACAAGCATGCCTTCAACCTGCAGCTCGCCAACGGCGAGATCGTGCAGGCCGCGCACGTCGTGCTGGCGATCGGTCTCGAAGGCAATCCGCGCAAGCTGGGTGCGCCGGGCGAAGACCTGGAGCGCGTCCAGTACCAGCTGGACGATCCCAAGGAGTTCCGCGACGAGACGATCCTGATCGTCGGCGCCGGCGACTCGGCGATCGAAAACGCGCTGGCGCTGGCCGAGCAGAACGACGTCTGGATCATCAACCGCGGCAAGGAATTCAGCCGCGCCAAGGACGCCAACCTCAACGCCGTGGTCGCGGCGATCGCCGATCAGCGGCGCCGCCTCAACTGCTACTACGAATCGAGCATCAAGAGCGTCGTTGCCGGCGCCAACGGCGCGCTGACAGTTGTCTTGCAGACGGCCACGGGTGAGAAGACGGCGCAATGCAGCCGCATCATTGCGCGCCTGGGCGGGATTCCGCCGCGCAAGTTCGTCGAGTCGGTCGGCATCAAGTTTCCGAACGAGCGCCCCGACGCCATCCCCGAGCTGTCGCGCCATTACGAGAGCAACGTCCCGGGCGTGTACGTGATCGGCTCGCTCGCCGGCTACCCGCTGATCAAGCAGGCGATGAACCAGGGCTACGACGTGGTCGAGTTCATCAACGGCAACGACCTCAAGCCCGCCGATCACCCGCTGCTCGAGTACCAGTTCCACGGCCTGCCGTTCGAGCGGCCGGTCGACGAGATGGTCGAGCGCTTCCAGCAGCTGATCCCGATGTTCCGGCAGATGAACGGCCTGCAGTTCCGCGAGCTGATCATCGAGAGCGACGTGATCGTCGCGTACCCGGAAGGCGCGGAGCACAAGGACGCGCAGCGCAAGATGGGCGAGCTCAACAAGAAACTCGCCGCCAAGGATCCGCAGCCGCGTGCGACCCGCGTGGTGCGCGAAGGCGAGGCGATCTACGAGCCCGGCGAGTTCGGCACTTCCTTCTTCACGATCGTCGACGGCGAGGTGACGCTCGAAGGCGCGCAGCCGCCGCACATCCGCACGCGCCTCGGCCGCGGCGAGTTCTTCGGCGAAATGAGCCTGCTTTCGGGCCGGCCGCGCTCCGACAAGGCGATTGCCGGTCCGGGCTGCATCCTGGTCGAGACCCCGCGCCGCACGATGGTGAAGCTTATGAACTCCAACGAGGAGGTGCGCAGCGGCATCGACTGGATCTTCGTCGTGCGCGAGCTGCAGCGGCACTTCGCGCCGTTTGCGACGCTGAAAGATCTGCGGACCATCGCGGCACGCGTGACGCTGCGCCGCTTCAAGGCGGGCGAGGTGCTGTTCAAGGAAAGCGAAGTCGGCGACTCGCTGTTCGTGCTGCGCTCCGGCGGAGTCGCGTTGTCGCGCAAGAAGGGCGCGGAGCAGATGCTGGTCGCCGAAGTCCGCTCCGGCCACCTGGTCGGCGAGATGGCGCTGATGGGCGATCCGGTGCGGCGCGAGACGGCCACGGCGACGGTCGCCGCCGACGCCATCGAGATCAAGCGCAAGGAATTCCTGGAGCTGGCGCGCCGCGAGGATGCGCGCCTCGATCCGCTGCAGAAAGACGTGAGCAAGCGCGTCATCGACAACGCGCGCATGCAGGTGCGTCCGGAAGCGGGCTCGCTGATGAACTTCCTGATGGGCGAGGGCCTCGGCGAGGCGACCAACGTGCTGGTCATCGACGAGTCGCTGTGCGTCGGCTGCGACAACTGCGAGAAAGCCTGCGCTGAAACGCACGGCGGCGTGTCGCGACTCGACCGCGAAGCGGGCGCGACGTACGCGAACGTGCACATTCCGATCGCGTGCCGCCACTGCGAGCAGCCACACTGCATGAAGGACTGCCCGCCGAACGCCATCCGGCGCTCGGAAAGCGGCGAGGTCTACATCAACGATTCCTGCATCGGTTGCGGCAATTGCCAGGCGAACTGTCCGTACGACGTCATTCGCATGGTGTACGACGCACCGAAAAAGCCCGGCCTGTTGTCGTGGCTGCTGTTCGGCGGCAGCGGCCCGGGCGAGCAGGCCAACTACGAGCCGAGCACGACCGCGAAGGAGAAGGGCAAGAAGGCCGTGAAGTGCGACGCGTGCGTCGGCCTCGACGGCGGTCCGGCCTGCGTGCGCTCGTGCCCGACCGGTGCGGCGATCCGCATCGGGCCGGAGCAGTTCGTCGACCTGGTCGAGGAGCGGAAGCGTTGATTCACCGCAACCTCCTGCTGTTCCGCGGAGCGCGGTACCTCTGGTGGTCGCTGATCCTGCTCATCGTATCGACAGCAGTCTACGAGACGCAGGGGTCGGTGCAGCCGCCCAACGGCGGCACCTGGCAAGGCTACGTGCTCGGCACGATCGGCGCGCTGCTCATCGTCTGGCTGACCTTTCTCGGTGTCCGTAAACGCAGCTACAAGACGACGCTCGGCACCGTGCAGGGCTGGACCTCCGCGCACGTCTATCTCGGGACTGCGCTGCTGATCATCGCGACGCTGCACACCGGCTTTCAGGTCGGCTGGAATCTGCACACGCTCGCTTACGCACTGATGATCGTCGTGATCGCGAGCGGCTTCTTCGGACTGTTCAGCTACCTCAATCATCCCGTGCTGATTTCGAAAAATCGCGAAGGCGGCGGCCGCGCGGAGCTGTTCGCTGAGCTGTTCGAGCTGGACAAACAATCGCGCTCGCTGGCGCAGAAGTGCGCACCCGAAGTCGGTATCGCAGTTGCCAGCAGCATCGAGCGCACGACTCTGGGCGGCGGCGTGTATGCGCAGCTCTTCAGCGGCGACAACTCGTTCTTCGTGCGCGGCGCGGGTGCGCCGGTGAGCAATACGGATCAGCAGGCCGTCGTCGACTTCGTCGCCGAACGCTTGCCGCGTGCGCAGAAGGGCATCGAAGCGGCGAACCTGCAGCAGCTCATCGTCCTGCTGTGTCGTCGACAGGCAGTCCTGCGGCGTATCCGCCGCGACATCCGGCTACGCGGCTGGCTGAAGATCTGGCTGTACTTTCACATCCCGGTGACGTTTGCGTTGCTGGTCGCGCTCGTGGTGCACATCGTGTCGACGTTCGTCTACTGGTGACGCATGGAAGCACTGCTGCGCGAGCTGCACGAAGGTCCAGACGGCATCCCGGAATACCGGGACACCGAGATTTCCGGGGACGACCTGACGATCGGCAGCGCCGCAGATCAGCGCATCCAGCTGCTGGGCAGTGCGGTCGCTCCCGAGCACGCCGTCATCCGCAAGTCGGGCTCGAAGCTCGAGCTGAGCTGTCGCGGCGGCGAGCGCATCCGGGTCAACGACCAGGAAGTCTCATCCGCAAAGCTCGAGACGGGCGACGTCATCGAGCTCGCCGGTCATCGGCTGACGATAGCGGAGCCGCCCGGCGGCTTCGACGTGGCGATCGAGCTGCAGCCGAACGAGAACATCGATGCCAGCGAGTTCGAAAGCGCGTTTCGCACCGATTTGAATCAGACCTGGATGTCGAAGCGGCCGGCGGCGTGGCTGCTGATCGCCGTCGTGCTGCTCCTGGGCGTCGCCTTGCCCGTCACTGTGATGCTCATGCATCACGCGGAAAAAGAGACGCCGACGTGGGTGCCCGGCGACGAGTTCTGGAACAGCGGTCCGTTGAGCCCGGCGCACAGCCAGGCGGCGGGCCAGCGCTGCGACACGTGCCACAAAGAGCCGTTCGTCCGCGTCCAGGACGAGACGTGCCTGAGTTGCCACAAGACCATCCATGATCACGTCTCGCCCGAGCATCTCGCGCTCACGCAACTCGAGGCCACGCAGCGCTGCGCGACCTGCCATCGCGAGCACAACGAGCCGGCAAGCTTCCTCGTCAACAGCAGCGACGCCATGTGCGTCGACTGTCACGAGAGCTCGACCCAGAAGTTCGGTCAATTGCACGTCGAGCCGGTGAGCGGATTCAGCGCCGGCCATCACCCGGAGTTCAAGGCGCAACTGTTGAAACCGACGCAGATCGATGCCGGGACCGGCTTGCAGTTCGAATGGAAGACCGAGATCGCGGCGCTCGACAAGGCGGTCGAGCAATCGAACGTGAAGTTCTCGCACAGCCAGCATCTCGATCCGGATCGCGTGCTGCGGCGGAGCGACAGCAAGCCGCTCAACTGCGCCGATTGCCATCGCATGGAGCCGGACGGCGAGCACTTCGAGCCGATCACGATGGAGAATCGCTGCGCGGAGTGTCACGAGCTGACGTTCGATCCGGGCGCGCCCGACCGGCAGCTGCCGCACGGCAAGCCGCGCGAAGTCGTGCTGACGCTGCAGGACTACTTCACGCGCAAGTTCTCCGACCCGAACGCGGGCAAACCGACGCGCGAGCGCCGCCGTCTGCCGGGACACGAGGAGGAAGAGCAGACCTGCACCGGAGCGCCGTTCGATTGCGCCATGCGTAGCGCGCACGCTGAGATCGAGAATCAATTTACCCGGCGCGGCTGCGTCGGCTGCCACATGGTGGTCGACACGAAGAGCGAGAGCGACTTCGACCGCTTCCAGGTCTATCCGATCCGGTTCGCCCGCGACTACTTCCCGGCGGGCCGCTTCGATCATCGCAGTCACCAGATCCAGGGCAAGCTGACCGACGATGCAGCGTGCCTGTCTTGCCACAAGGCGAAAGAATCGCAGGACAGCAAGGACCTGCTGCTGCCGCGGATGGGCAAGTGCGAGGAGTGCCATGGCGACCGTCCGGCCGTCGAAAGAGTGGCCGTGCAATGCGTGAGCTGTCACGCTTACCACCCGCAACCGACAGTCACTGTCGAGGCGCCGAAACCATGAAGAAGAAGGCGTTCAACAGCGTGTTGCTGTGCGCGGCGGTCGCGATGGTGGCCGGATGCTCCGGCGGCGATCCCGTTGCGCGAACCGAGGGAACCGACAACACCGGCGGATGCAACGGCAGCTGCAGCGGATCGACGACCAGCCTCACGATTGCAGACGTTCAGCAGGTCATCGCGCAGGCCGTCGCCGAAGCGCAGGCGCGCGGCGTCAATGCGACCATCGCTGTCGTCGACCGGGTCGGCAACGTTCTCGCGGTTTATCGCATGGGGAACCCAGCGGGTCGCTTCGTGACGATCACGACGACGCCCGGCAGCGCGACCATCAGCGGCGGACTCGAAAATCTTCGTTTGCCGGCGGCGCTCCTCGATCAGCTCGCGGCCATCGCCAAGGCGATTACCGGCGCGTACCTCTCTTCAGAAGGCAATGCGTTCTCGTCGCGCACGGCGAGCCAGATCGTGCAGGAGCACTTCAACCCCGGCGAACAGTTTCAGCCGGCTGGGCCGCTGTTCGGCGTGCAGTTCAGCCAGCTCGCGTGCTCGGATCTGACGGCCAGGTTCGACGGAGTGGGTCCGAGCGTCGGGCCGCAGCGCTCGCCGCTGGGACTGTCGGCCGACCCGGGCGGCTTCCCTCTATATAAGAGTGGCACTGTGGTCGGTGGAGTCGGTGTGATCGCCGACGACCTCTACACGATCGACAAGGACATCGCGGACACCGACGAAGATATGGACGAGGCGATCGCCTATGCCGCCACTTTCGACTTTGCGGCGCCCGTCGACCGGCGCGGCGATCGCATCACCGCTGACGGCAAGACGCTGCGCTTCAGCGATGTCGACTTCAATCAGTTGAGCGCGAATCCTGCCAACGCGCCCGCGTTCGCCACGCTTGCGCCGACTGTGGGTGCGCTGCTCAACGTGCCCGGGTATTCGGATGGCACTGTCAAAGCCGGCACTTCCTTCGGACAAGCTGCATCGGGCATCCGTGCGGACGGCGACGTCGATTATCCGGGCCGCGACGCGTTCGTGCTCGTCGACGCCGGAAATGTGTTGCGCTACCCGCCGATCGCCGGCACCGATGGCGGAGCGCTCGGCGCCGCCGTGCTGACGCAGAACGAAGTGCGCACGATCCTGCAATCGGCGCTCGATGTCGCGAATCATGCGCGTGCGCAGATTCGCCGGCCGCTCGGCTCGCAGGCGCGGGTGACGATTTCGGTCGTCGACACGCAGGGCGAGGTTCTCGGCATCGCCCGCACGCGCGACGCGCCGGTGTTCGGCACCGATGTGTCGTTGCAGAAGGCGCGCACAGCCGCGTTCATGTCGTCGAGCACTGCCGGGCCATTTCTCGCCGCGCTGCCGAACGCGAAATATCTCACCGCCGAGCCGACACTCGGTGTCTCGCGCGAGATCGTCATCGGTGACTACGTGACCGCGCTGCGCACGTTCCTGGGCGATGGCAATGCGCTGGGTGATGGGCGCGTCGCTTACTCGGACCGCGCCAACGGCAACCTGTCGCGACCGTTCTTCCCCGACGGGATCGACGACGCGCGTGCGGGTCCGTTGAGCAAGCCGGCCGGAGAGTGGAGTCCGTTTTCCACCGGGCTGCAGCTCGATGTGACGATCAACGCGATCCTGCAGCACGTCCTGTTCGTTGCCGGCGCCGCCGCCGATGTCACGCCCGGCTGTGCGGGCGTGCAGATCGCCAACGATCTCAGCAGCATCACTCAGACCCTGGCCGGTGATGTGCGCCTCGGCAACGGTCTGCAGATCTTCCCGGGCAGCGTGCCGATCTATCGCGGCGCCACGCTCGTTGGCGCGGTGGGTGTGTCGGGCGACGGCGTCGATCAGGACGACATGATCGCGTTCCTCGGTGTGCACGACGCCGGCCAGGCGCTCGGCGGCGGACTCGGCAATGCGCCAGCGGATCGGCGCGCCGACACGGTGATCGCACAGGGTGTGCGCTTGCGGTACGTGCAGTGCCCGCAGTCGCCGTTCATCGACAACACCGATGACAACGTGTGCGAAGGGAAGTGACATGAAAACCAGCCACACGTTCCTGACGCTGGCGCTGGTCCTGCTGGCTACGAGCGCGACCGCCGCGGAAACCTGCTACCAGGACGACACGGGCCGCATCGTGAAGCGCCGCCGTCCGGGCTACACCGAAGTGCCGTGTCCCGACGAGAGCGCGCAGCCGGGCGAAACGCCTTCGGCTGCGCCGGACACTCAGCCGCAAACGCCTGAGGACACTGGCCGCGCGCCGCGACGTCGCGTGATCGAGCGTGCGCCGCCCGCATACGTCTCGCCGATTCCGCGGCCGGGACTCGCTGACTACGTCGATTCCGTGCCGCTGCCCGATCGCTGGCGCATCGTCGATACGCTCGGCTACCAGGAGCGCTGGTTCGATCCATACAACCGCAACGTGCTCAAGGCCGACCGCCCCGTGCACGACGACTGGTTCTTCAATCTCGGCGTCATCTCCGACACGGTGTATGAGCTGCGCGACGTGCCGACCCCTGTGGGTGGCATCTCGACCGATCGTCCGGGCGGCATCGATGTGTTCGGCAGCGCCGATCAATGGGCCGCGGTCGAGACGCTCGCAGCAGAATTCGTCTACTACAAGGGCGACACGGTGTTCAAGCCGCCCGACTACGAGTTCCGCTTCACGCCGGTCTTCAGTTTCAACTACGTCGAGCTCGAAACGCTGCAGGGCGTGAATGCCGATGCGCGCGACGGCACGACGCGCGACGATCATCATCTCGGCATCCAGGCGGCGTTCATCGACAAGCACCTGCGCAACGTCTCCGACAACTTCGACTTCGACAGCTTCCGCATCGGTATCCAGCCGTTCTCGTCGGACTTCCGCGGCTTCCTGTTCCAGGACAACCAGCTCGGCGCGCGCCTGTTCGGCACGCGCAGCAACAACCGCTGGCAGTACAACATCGCGTACTTCCGGCGCCTCGAGAAGGACACGAACAGCGGTCTGAACGATCTCGGCCAGAGCCTGCGCGACGACGACGTGCTCATCGCGAATCTGTACCGGCAGGATTTTCCGGCGCTCGGCTTCACCTCGCAGCTGACGCTCGCGTATAACCGCAATCGCGAGGACGAAGAGCAGTACTACAACCAGAACGACTTCATCGAGCGTCCCGCATCGCTCGGCCGCGAAGTGCCGCGCCAATATGACGTCGGTTACATCGGCTACAACGGCGACGGCCACTTCGGCCGGCTGAACGTCACCACGTCGATCTATTACGCAATCGGCGAAGAGACGCCCGGCGTATTCGTCGCCGAGAAAATCGACATCGGCGCGCTGTTCGCGGCGGCCGAGCTGTCGATGGACTTCGACTGGATCCGGCCGCGGCTGTCGCTGGTCTACGGCAGCGGTGACGACGATCCGTTCGACGATCGCGCCACCGGGTTCGATGCGATCTTCGAGAACCCACAGATCGCCGGCGCCGACACTAGCTACTGGATCCGCCAGGCCGTGCCGCTGATCGGCGGCGGGCGCGTCGCGCTTTCGAGCCGCAATGGTGTGCTCGCGAGCCTGCGGTCTTCGAAAGAGGAGGGGCAGTCGAACTTCACCAATCCGGGCATCCTGCTCGCGGGACTGGGTGTCGACATGGATCTGCTGCCGACGCTGCGGGTTTCGTTCAACGCGAACACGCTGTACTTCGACGACACCGCGGTGCTCGAGGTGGCGCGCAACCAGGGCCCGGTCGACAAGCACATCGGGTACGACGTTTCGGCCGCGCTGACGTGGCGGCCGATGATGTCGCAGAACATCGTGCTGCGCGCCTCGTACGCGACGCTGCTCGCGGGCGACGGCTTCGATGCGCTGTTCCCGGACGAAGATCCGGGCTACTTCCTGCTGAACGCGATCTTCAGCTACTGAGGCCGGCGGTAATGAAGAAGCACAAGAACATTGCGCTGATGCTGGTGGCTCTCATCTGTGTGGGCAAGGCTTCAGCCTTGCTCGCCTCTGAGGAGGAGCACGCCATCGAGCGCAAGTATGTAACCGCTCCGCCGTCACCATCGAGCCAGACCGACGAAGCCGTCCAGACGAAGAGCGCCGGCTGTCTCACGTGTCACACGCAGACTGACGCAAGCACGATGCATCTGAACCCGGCAGTCAAGCTGGGCTGCACCGACTGTCACGGCGGCAACAGCACCGTACGTGTGGCGAGTGGAGCTCAGCGTGGCAGCGAGGATTACAAGAAGGCATTCGAATCGGCGCACGTCCTGCCGCGCTTTCCGGAGTCCTGGCACTACCCGTCGAGCGCGAATCCCGAGCGCACGTACGCGCTGCTCAATCGCGAAAGCCCGGAGTTCGTGCGCTTCATCAATCCGTCCGACTATCGCATCGCGCAGGAAGCGTGCGGCGCCTGCCACATGGACATCCTGCAGGCGTCGGTGCGCAGCCTGCACTCGACCGCCACGATGTTCTGGGGCGGCGCGGCGTACAACAACGGCATTCTCGATTTCAAGCAATACATCCTCGGCGAGGCCTATGGCCGTAACGGCGAGGCGATCATCCTGAAAGGCCCGAAGATTCCCGATCACCTGGTGGACGCCGCGGCGATCGCGAGCATCGTGCCGCAGATCTATCCGTTGCCGAACTGGGAGTCGCTCAAGCCGGGCGACATCTTCCGCGTATTCGAGCGCGGCGGACGCAACATCGCGAACCTGTTCCCGGAAACCGGCCTGCCGAACGCGAACGGTCAGCTGCAGCGGATCGAGGAGCCGGGACGCCCCGACTTCCGTCAGTCCAATCGCGGGCCCGGCACCGGCGCGCGGATTTCGGTGCCGGTGATCAACATCACCAAGACGCGCCTCAACGATCCGAACTCGTGGTTCATCGGCACCAACGACCAGCCCGGCGACTATCGCCATTCCGGCTGCGCTTCGTGTCACGTCGTGTACGCGAACGATCGCGATCCCCGGCACTCCGGCGTCTATGCGAAATTCGGGCACGAGGGCCGCACGCAGACCGTGGATCCGACCATCAGCAAAACCGAGTCGGGCCATCCGCTGACGCACACGCTCACGCGCTCGGTGCCGACCAGCCAATGCATGATCTGCCACATGCACCAGCCAAACATGTTCCTGAACACGTTCCTCGGCTACACCATGTGGGACTACGAGTCCGACGCGCCGCGCATGTGGCCGGAGAAGCAGCAGTACCCGGACCCGGAGAAGATCCGCGACGTGCTCGATCGCAATCCGGAAGCCGCGGCGACCCGCGGCAAGTGGGCCGACGTCAATTTCCTGAAGAACGTGTCCGAGCTCAATCCGCAGATGAAGGACACGCAGTTCGCGGACTATCACGGCCACGGCTGGAATTTCCGCGCAGTGTTCAAGCGCGATCGCAAGGGCAACCTGCTGGACGCGACGGGCAACCTGGTCAGCGACGACGATCCGCAGAAGTTCAAGAAGTCGGTGCACCTGTCATCGATTCACGTTGACGTCGGCATGCAATGCGTCGACTGTCACTACTCGCAGGACAATCACGGCAACGGCTACATCTATAGCGAAGTTGCTGCCGCGGTCGAGATCTCGTGCAAGGACTGCCACGGCACCGCGCAACAGGTGCCGAACCTCTATACCTCCGGCCCGGCGGCACTCGGCGGTGGCACGGACATGACGACGCTGCGCACGCCGGACGGCCGGCGGCGCTTCGAGTGGATCGGCGACGCGCTCTACCAGCGCTCGATGATGGATCCGAACCTCGAATGGAAGATGAGCATCGTGAAGAACGCGGTGGATCCGCTCAGCCCCGAGTACAACGAGAAAGCGGCCCGCGCCAAGCTGATGAGCCGCAACACCTCGACGCTCGAATGGGGCAAGGACGTCAAGGCCGAGAACCTGGCGCACACGGACCAGAACCTGGAGTGCTACACCTGCCACACGTCCTGGACGACGAGCTGCGCCGGTTGCCATCTGCCGATCGAAGCGAACGCCAAGACCGAGCGGCATCACTACGAAGGCGGCGAGACGCGCAACTACGCGACGTACAACCCGCAGGTCGCGCGTGACGACATGTTCCTGCTCGGCCGGCGCGAGCCTGCGGCCGGCGGCAAGATCGCGCCGGTGCGCTCGACCTCGGCGCTGGTGCTGTCGTCGACAAATTCGAGCCGCGAGCGCATCTACGTGCAGCAGCCCCCGATCGCGGCGAGCGGTTACAGCTCGCAGGCGTTCAACCCGCACTATCCGCACACGGAGCGCAAGACGGAGACGAAGACCTGCAGCGACTGTCACCTGTCGAAGGAGAACGACAACAACGCGATCATGGCGCAGCTGCTCGCGCTCGGAACGAACTTCGTCAACTTCGTCGGCTACAACGCCTACGTCGGCGGCGACGGCGAGATCAGCGGCATCACGGTGACCGAGTGGGATGAGCCGCAAGCGGTGATCGGCAGCTATCTGCATCGTTACGCATATCCTGATTGGTACGCGCAGCACGAGAAGAATGGCCGCCGGCTGCAGCACGCTTACAGCCACGGCGCCGGCGATGCGCAATGTCTGCAGTTGCGCGGCGAGTATCTGTATGTCGCGGAAGGCGGCAATGGCGTCGAGGTCTACGACGTGGCGAGCATCGGCAACAAAGGTGTTTCGCAGCGTGCGATCACTGCGCCGTTCAGTCCGCTCGGGCACGACACGCATATCGGCTCGAAAGACGCGACCTGCCTCGCGCTGCCGACGAATCAGCCGATTCATCCGCCGCGCAACACCGGCGACAAGATGCGCAAGGCGAACCTGGAGCAGCCGTTCCACGCGATGTACAACTACGCGTATGTCACAGATGCGCAGGAAGGCTTGATCCTGACGGACATCAATACGCTCGCCGACGGTGACCCGCGCAACAACTATCTGAGACGCGCGCTCACCTGGAATCCGAATGGGGTGCTCAGCGGCGCGCGCCATATCACGATCGGCGGCTACTACCTGTACATCACGACGAAGCGCGGCCTGGCGATCGTCAGTGTCAATGTTCCGCTGCAGCCAGAGCTGGTCGCCGAAGTGCAGCTCAATGATGCGCGGGCTTCGGCGTTGCAGTTCCGGTACCTGTTCGTGACGGATGCCGACGGTCTCAAGACCATCGACGTTACCGAGCCCAAAGCCCCGCGAGTCGTGGAGAACAATACGATCCGCCTGAGCGATGCGCAGCGGGTGTTCGTTGCCCGCACGTATGCATATGTCGCGGCGGGCAAGGACGGTCTGGTGATCGTCGATGCTGAACGGCCGGAAGCGATGCGTGAGTATCAGCGCTTCAACGCAAACGGCGCGCTCAACGATGCGCGGGACGTGATCGTCGCAACCACCAACGCCTCGCTGTTCGCATACGTCGCGGACGGCAAGAACGGCCTGAAAGTGTTGCAGCTGACGTCGCCCGAGTCGCAGCCGAAGTTCTACGGCTTCAGCCCGGACCCGAAGCCGCAGCTGATCGCGACGTACGCGACCGGCAAGCCGGCGCTCAGCCTGTCGCGCGGCCTGGAGCGCGACCGCGGCGTCGACGAGACCGGCAACCAGATCGCAGTTTTCGGCCGCCGCGGCTCGCGGCCGCTGAATCTGCAGGAGATGCAGAAGCTGTTCCTCGACGCTAACGGCAAACCCTGGTACGTGAG
>JBIOUH010000089.1:0-11364 GCA_044866955.1 Steroidobacteraceae bacterium | reverse complement strand
CGGTGACAGCGAAGAGGGCACCGGCGAAGTGAGCCTCGCAGAGGTGAAGAAGAACGGCATGGTGATCTTCGGCAACTACATCGTGATCGATCACGGCAACGGCGAGTTCAGTCACCTGGGTCATCTGAAGCCCGGCAGCGTGAAGGTCGCAGTCGGCGACAAAGTGCGCGCGGGTCAGCCGATCGCGCAGGTCGGCACATCAGGATCGTCGCTGTTCCCGCACTTGCACTACGAGCTGGCGACGAGCGCCGGGACCGACGGCGAGGGTTTGCCCTCGCAATTCGTGGACTTCGATCGTGTGCTCGGCTCGTCGAGGGTCCGCGCCGACGGCACGAGCCCGGATTCGGGTGACATCGTCGAGGCGAGATGAGTACGATGGGTGGGTGTCGGCACCCACCTTCAGACTTGCAGTTCCCGCCGAGCGCAGCGCTCTCGAAGAGTTGCAGCGGCGCGCTTCCCTGGTATGGGAAGAGGATCGCGCGGCGCTGCTCGCGAATCCCGATGCGATCGAGCTGCCGCTCGAGCAGATTACCGATGGTCGCACTGTCGTGGCCGAGAGCGCGGGTCAGTTGCTCGGCTTTGCGGTCGTGTTGCCGCGCGAAGACGGCGATGCAGAGCTCGATGGTCTGTTCGTCGAGCCGACGTACTGGCGGCACGGCCTCGGACGCGCGCTGGTCGAGCAGGTCGAGCGGATTGCGACAGCAGATGGCGCGGCGAACCTGTGGGTAACTGCGAACACGCGCGCGCTCGGGTTCTACGACTCCTGCGGCTTCGTCACCGTCGGCGAAGTCCAGACACGATTCAGGCCTGCGCCCAAGATGCGGAAGAGCATCGATGTCGAACGCTGATCCTGACGTTCGCGTAGCCCTGATCGGCTACGGCCTCGGCGGTGCTGCGTTCCACGCGCCGCTGATCGCAAGCACGCCGCGCATGCGGCTTGCGACCATCGTGACGAGCAATCCCGAGCGTCGCAGTCAGGCAATGCGCGAGCACAGCCAAGCGAAGGTCGTCGATTCGGTGCAAGCGCTGTGGGATCGTGCGCAGGATCACGACGTGGTGGTCGTGACCACCAGCAACGACTCGCATGTTTCGCTCGCGATGGCGGCGCTGGCAGCCGGCCTGCCGGTCGTCGTCGACAAGCCCTTCGCAGTGCATGCGGCCGAAGCTCGCCAGCTCATCGACGAAGCGCGGCGGCGCAACCTGATGCTGACGGTCTATCACAACCGCCGCTGGGACAGCGAGATGCTGACGGTCAAGCGTCTGCTCGCCGAGCACGCGTTCGGCGACGTGTTGCGGTTCGAGTCGCGGCTCGAACGCTGGCGTCCGCAGCCGAAGGGCGGATGGCGCGAGAACGGCACGCCCGAGCTCGCCGGCGGATTGCTCTACGATCTCGGCACGCATCTCATCGATCAGGCGTTGCATCTCTTCGGTCCGGTAACCCATGTGTATGCCGAGCTCGATCGCCGCCGCCCCGGCATGCAAGTCGACGACGACACGTTCCTCGCGCTAACGCACGCGTCCGGAGTCCGCTCGCACCTCAGCGCGACATCGCTGAGCGCACAGCCGATCGCTCGCATGCGAGTGCTCGGCACACGCGCGGCGTATCTGAAAATGCAGGGCGACGTGCAGGAAGCCGCGTTGCGCTCAGGTGCCCGTCCCGATCGACCGGGCTGGGGCGAGGAGCCGCGGGAGCATTGGGGACTGCTCGGCGTCGGCGCTGCCGCGGTGCCGGTGCGCAGCGAACCCGGCGCGTATCAGCTCTTCTATGCTGGAGTCGTCGCTGCGCTCAGGGAAGGCGCACCGCCGCCGGTCGATCCCGAGGATGCCGTGGCAGGACTGGAAATCATCGAAGCAGCGAGGAGTCAGGCCGAAGGCTGACCCAATCATAGTCATGTCATACACAGCAGCTGAAGATCGTTACGACAATGCTCCATTCCGGACCGTCGGCCGCAGCGGATTGAAGCTGCCGCCGATCTCACTCGGTCTGTGGCACAACTTCGGCGCCGACACGCCGCTCGATCGCCAGCGCGAGATCCTGCGCACTGCATTCGACCACGGCGTCACGCACTTCGATCTGGCGAACAACTACGGCACGCCGTACGGCAGCGCCGAGACCAACTTCGGCCGGCTGTTCCGCGAGGACTTCCGCCCCTATCGCGACGAGCTGATCATCTCGACCAAGGCGGGCTGGGACATGTGGCCGGGGCCGTACGGGCAGGGCGGCGGCTCGCGCAAGTATCTGCTCGCGAGTCTCGACCAGAGCCTGCAGCGCATGGGGCTCGAGTACGTCGACATCTTCTACTCGCATCGCTTCGATCCCGATACGCCGCTGGAAGAGACGGCGGGTGCGCTCGCAACCGCGGTACAGCAAGGCAAAGCGCTCTACGCCGGCATCTCCGCATACTCTCCGGAGAAGACGCGGCAGATGGCGGCGACGCTGCGTGCCTGGCACGTGCCGCTGCTGATTCACCAGCCTGCCTACAGCCTGTTCAACCGCAAGATCGAGGGCGGGCTGTTCGAGGCCGTCGAGCAGGTCGGCGCCGGGATGATTGCGTTTTCGCCGCTCGCGCAGGGTCTGCTTACGAGCCGCTACCTCGAAGGTATCCCATCAGGCTCGCGCGCCTCCCACAGCCCTTTCCTCAAGCCCGAGCACATCACGCCCGAGGTGATGCGCAAGGTACGTGCATTGAACGAGCTGGCGGCCGCGCGCGGACAGACGCTGGCGCAGTTCGCGATCGCGTGGGTATTGCGCGATCCCCGTATGACCTCGGCGCTGGTCGGCGCCAGCAGCGTCGAGCAGTTACGCGAGAATCTGGCAGCACTGAAACAACTGACGTTCGGGCCCGAGGAGCTGGCGGCAATCGATCAGATCGCGCCGGCCTGACCGGCCGGATCGACAGCGAGTCGACACCGGATTGACACCCGGGCCTCGGGCGGCGCTTGATAGGCGCCTTCGGCTCTCCCCCAACAAAGACCATTTCAACCGGAGGTCCCATGGCCATCGCGATCCATCCTGCCGTCGACGGCGGCGTAAAGAAGGGGTCCGCCTCATTCTCGGGCGGCACATTGAAATGCAAATGCTCACAGGGACCCGTGACGGTGCGCATCTCCGCGCAAACTGCGCACAATCACGTGTGTGGGTGTACCAAGTGCTGGAAGCCGGCCGGCGCGCTGTTCTCGCAGGTCGCCGTCGTATCGCGCGACAAGGTCGAGGTCACCTCGGGCAAGGAGAAGCTCAAGGTCGTCAATGCCGAGGCGCCGATCCAGCGCTACGCCTGCACCGGCTGCGGCGTGCACATGTACGGCCGCATCGAGAACAAGGGGCATCCGTTCTACGGTCTGGATTTCATCCACACCGAGCTGTCGTCGGACTCCGGCTGGTCGGCGCCCGAGTTCGCGGCGTTCGTGTCGAGCATCATCGAGTCGGGGTTCGATCCGGCGAAGATGGGCCAGGTGCGCGCGCGGCTGAAAGAGCTCGGACTCGAGCCGTATGATGCGCTCTCGCCGCCGCTGATGGACGCAATCGCCACTCACACCGCCAAGACGAAGGGCGTCCTGAAGTGACGTTGACGAAGAAAGAAAGCTGGCGCTGCTTCGACGGAACGCTGTCCGTCTTCGAGCATCGCTCGCAGGCCTGCAATTGCGACATGCGCTTCGCGGTGTTCGCACCGCCGCAAGCGCAGTCGCAACGCGTTCCGGTGCTGTGGTACCTGTCGGGCCTGACGTGCACGTGGGAGAACGTGATGACCAAGGCGGGCCTGCAGCGCACGGCTGCAGCGCTCGGCCTGATGGTGATCGCGCCGGACACCTCGCCGCGCGGCGACGACGTTCCCGACGATCCGGCCTACGATCTCGGCAAGGGCGCGGGCTTCTATCTCACTGCTACGCAGGAGCCGTGGTCGAAGCACTATCGCATGGACCAGTACATCGTCGACGAGCTACAGGGGCTCATCGGCGAGAATCTCCCGGCCGCGGACCTCGCGCGGCAGGGAATCACCGGTCAGTCCATGGGCGGTCACGGCGCGCTGACGCTGCATCTGAAGCATCCGCAGCGTTATCGCTCCGTCTCGGCGTTCTCGCCGATCGTCGCGCCGTCGCAGGTGCCGTGGGGTCAGAAAGCGTTCACCGCTTACCTCGGCGGCGATCGGTCGGCGTGGTCGCGCTATGACGCGACCGAGCTCGTGCGCAAGCAACCTTCGGGCGCGCACATCCTGATCGAGCAGGGCGCGGCCGATTCGTTTCTGGAGCGCGAGCTGCAGCCGCAGCGATTCGTCGAAGCGGCGCGCTCAGCAGGTCAGCAAGTAACGCTGCGGATGCGCGAGGGCTACGACCACTCCTACTACTTCATCGCGACGTTCATCGACGATCATCTGCGCTGGCACGCGCAGGCGCTGGCCGGCTCCTAGACGAACTGCTGCAGCTGCCGCAAGTCGGCGATGAATTGCGCGTATTCAGTGTCCCGGCGCTCCTCGGGCACGCGCAGCAGATAGGACGGATGCACCGTCACCAGCACGTGCCTCGCGAGCGTCCCAGCCGCCAGGATCTTGCCCCGATTCTCGCCCACCGCAACCGCGCGACCGAATATCGCGCGAGCAGCGGTCGCGCCGAGCGCCACGACTATTCTTGGCTGGATCAGCTGCAGCTCGCGCCGCAGCCATTGATTGCAAGCCGCGATTTCGAGGTCGCCGGGCTTCTTGTGAATGCGACGCTTGCCGCGCGGCTCGAACTTGAAATGCTTGACTGCGTTGGTGACGTACGTGAGCTTGCGTTCGATCCGCGCCTCGTCGAGGGCAGCGTCGAACAGCTTGCCCGCGGGTCCGACGAATGGCCGGCCGTCGATGTCCTCCTGATCGCCGGGCTGCTCGCCGACGAAGACGATGCGGGCCGTCTGCGGACCTTCGCCAAAGACTGTCTGCGTCGCGTCTTGCCACAAGGGACAGTCGCGGCACTGTTGCGCCTCCAGGCGAAGCGTCGCCAGCGACTCGTCCTGCGGCAACGGCGGCGATGGAGTCGTCAGCGCGACGCGGCCTGTGCGCGGCGGGGTCGGCGTATTATCGAGCATCGCGAGGGTGCGGCTGCCGGCATCGGCGATCAGACCCGGTATCAGCGAGCTCTCGGGCAGGTTGCGCCAGTATTTCTTCGGCATGTGCTGGCGCATGGCGGTCGGCTTGAGGCGCGCCGGATTGAAGATGCTCGCGTAATAGGTGCGCCACAGATCCTCGTGCGCGTCCTCTGCCGGCGCGTCGCTGCGACGGCCGCCCGGACCGAACGAGAGCGTATGCAAGTCCCAATGCGCGCTCTGCTCCGGCGTGAGGATCGACCACGGGAAGTTGGCGAAGCGACGGACGAAGAACGGCGCGGCCTCTGCCAGGATGTGATGCTCAGGCTCGAACCAGGCAATGCGCAAACCCTTCGGCTCTGCGGCGATCTCGCGGAAGCGCACGAAGGCATGCATCTTATGGATATCCCTCTCGACGGATTTCCGCATGCCGCCTGCGCGCGCCACGTCCGGATCCAGGGCGTCGCTCAGCAGATGAGGCTCGCGGCGCAATCGCCACAGGAGTCGATAGAGCAGAGCGAACCTGCCGGGATCCTTGTGCAGCGTCACCAGGCTCGCCAGCGCCACGAATGAGCGCGGAACGTTGAAAGTAGCGGTGGCAGGGTCTGCCACGGTTGCAGGGTGTTCGCCGAACAAGGAGCCGCTGGCGCCGGCTTCCAGCCATTCAATCTGGTCCGGCTGCACGTTCGCGCAGATGAGTTGCCGCGCGGCGGTGCGCCAGCCGGCAAAATCCATGGGCCGCACCGCGACGCTATGCATCGGCAGCGAGCAGGGAGAGTTGCGCGGGCGGTGCGCGCAGTTGCTGTTCGAGACCCGCGCTCTCGAGTTGGCGCGGGACGTGGCCCGGCATGACGACGAAGGGCAAGACGCGATGCAATGGCACGCGCAACCTCTGCAGATCCTCCGCCCGAATCGTGCGCGTGCGGCGCGCCGCCACGATGCGTTTCACTGCGCGTACGCCGAGTCCAGGCACACGCAACAGCGCCTCACGTGCGGCGCGGTTGATGTCGACGGGAAACAGCTCGCGATGCTGCAGCGCCCAGGCGAGCTTCGGATCGATTTGCAGATCGAGCATGCCATCGGAGCGGGTGAACAATTCCTGCGCGCGGAAGCCATAGAAGCGCAGCAGCCAATCGCTCTGGTAGAGCCGATGCTCCCGCAGCAACGGCGCAGCCTTGAGCGGCAGCAGGCCGGACGAGTCCGGGATCGGACTGAATGCGGAGTAGTAGACGCGCCGCAATCGATACGAGCTGTACAGGACCGTGCTCTTCTCCATGATCGCCCGGTCCGTCGCATCGTCGGCGCCGACGATCAGCTGCGTGCTCTGGCCGCCCGGCGCGAATCTCGGCGCGGCGCGTTCCGCGGCGGCTTCATCGATGTGCGCGCGCAGCTGGGCCATCGAGCGGCGAATCGTGCCGTCGTTCTTCTCGGGTGCGAGTCGCGCCAGGCTTGTTGCGCTCGGGAGCTCGATATTGACGCTGACGCGGTCGGCATACTGTCCCGCTTGCGTCAGCAATTGCGGATCCGCGTCCGGAATCGTCTTCAGATGGATGTAGCCACGGAAGTCGTGTTGCTCGCGCAGCAAGCGCGCGACCCGCACGAGTTGCTCCATCGTGTAGTCGGCGTTACGGATGACCCCGGAGCTGAGAAAGAGGCCTTCGATGTAGTTGCGGCTGTAGAAGTCGAGCGTGAGCTGCACGACTTCCTCGACGGTGAAGCGCGCCCGCGGTGTATTGCTGGAGCGGCGGTTGACGCAATACAGGCAGTCGTAGATGCAGAAGTTGGTGAGGAGGACCTTCAGCAGCGAGATGCAGCGGCCATCGGGAGCGTAGCTGTGGCAGATGCCCATGCCTTCCGTAGACCCCATCCCGCGCGCACCGAGCGAGTGGCGTTTAGCCGACCCGCTCGAAGCGCAGGATGCGTCGTATTTGGCGGCGTCCGCCAGCACCGCCAGCTTCCGCTGTAGATCCATCCAGTAGAGTCTACAGCGGCGGCGGCGGCGAGGAAGAGCGAAATCTCCTTACGCCCTGGTCAATCGCGCTAGGCGCGAGGAATCTTGTAGTAGTCGAACGCGCGGTCGCGATACGCTGCGCCGTCGTTGCGGGTCAGCTCTTCCAGCGAGTCCGCCGGCGCCGCCTTCAGCTGATCCTTCGTCAGGTTGATCACGTAGGCGTTCGAGCCTTCGTCGTAATCGAGCGCGGCCCACGGCACCGGGTGATACTTCTCGCCCATCCCGAGTACGCCGCCGAAGCTCATAACGCCGAACAGGATGCTGTTCGACTGCTTATCGAGCACTACGTCTTCGACTTTGCCGAGGCGCTCGCCAGCGCTGTCTTTTACCGTCGTGCCGATAACCTTGGATGCGCGGATCGCGGAAGTGTGTCCAGTGCCTGTGGTCATGGTCTGTCTCCTCGTTGAAGAACAGTGAATGAGGACGCGCCGGAAACTGTTCCATCCCGTCTGACGCGCGCAATTTTCCTGGACACGCCTGTCGGACGTGTCAGCACAAGTAGCCGGTTTGCGTCGCAGCTTGGAACGAAGTGCATGCAGACATCGTTTGATCGGCACAAATGACACGTTGACGTGTGCAGGGAGAGATTCCGTGACCAGTGCTTCAGTAGTCCGTTGCCGGATCGCAGCGTTCCTCCTGGCGTTCGCAGTCGCGGGTCTCGCGCATGCGGAGTTGCCGCAGCTCGACCCGGCGCAAACGCTCGGGCCCGACAGTACAGACTCCAGCGACGACGCCAACAATCTGCCGAGCCCGCCGCTCTTTGGCTACGGCCTCGCACTGCAAGGGAACACGGCGCTCGCCGGCATGCCGGGCGCGTACGACGAGAAGGGTCGGGTTGCCGCGCTGGTGCGCAACGCTTCGGGCAGGTGGATCCGATTCCAGACACTGACCGCGAGCGGCACGACTGCAGGCTCCGGTTTCGGCGAGCATATCGCGATCTGCAACATGTGCTCGCTGATCAGCTCGCGCACTGCCGTCTACATTTTCAAGCTGCAGTCGGGCAAGTGGAGCGAGGTCGGCAAACTGCCGTTTGGCCGCGCGGTGCAGGTGCGCGATCTGGATGTGCACCGGAATACGGTCGTCGTGGGCGCCAGCGATACGACCGGTGACGCGGTCTATGTGTTTCGCATGAACACCAACGGCACGTTCACGCGCATCTCGCGCGTCGCAGCGCCCGACGCAGTTGCGAGCGATCGGTTCGGCGAGCGCGTTGCGGTCTATAGCTCGACCGTAGCGGTTACTGCACCGGGCTGGCACTCAGGGCAAGGCGCCGTTTACCTCTTCAACTGCACGGACACGCAATGCGTCCAGCGGCAGAAGGTGATCGCGAACGACGGGCATCCCGGCGACGACTTCGGCCACGCGGTCGATCTCGGGAACGGCATTCTCGTCGTCGGCGCGCCGCAGGCCAATTGGGTGCCCGGCGATCCGGCGCTGCCGCCGAGCGAGACGAATCATCGCGCAGGCGGTTCCGCGTACCTGTTCGTACGCAGCGGAGCGACGTGGACCCGGCAACAAAAACTGCATCCGGGCCCGCGTCAGCTGAACTGGTATGCGTCCTTCGGCTTGCAGGTTGCAGTCTCCGCCACGCATGTCGTGATCGGCGCGCCGTACCAGGTGGACGACTACGAGCCGGGTTTCGTGATCGACTACCACTGGTCGGGCGGCACGCCGGGCGGCTCCCTGTTTGCCGCCCGGATGATGGTGAACGACACCAGCCACGGCGAATCTCTCGCGTTGTACGACAACATGTTGCTCGCAGGCATTCCCGAGGCGCCGCCGTACTGGGGCGGGGTCGCGTATTACAAACTGCCTGCCTACTAGGGTCAGCGGCGCGTCGCATCGATCGCTCGGAGGACACCGTTCACCGCGACGCGCCCTCACTCCGACGCATTTCCATTGATCCTCCCCAGACGCTCGCCTAGCGTCGCGCCATCCTGGAAGGAGGATCTCCCATGCTGCGAAAAGCGACCGCGTTGTTGCTGCTTGCGGCGTGCGTCGTGCACGCCGATACCAATTCGAACAATCCCGAAACCCTGGCCGAGCGCTCGCAGGCGACAGCGCGTGGCGTGCTGGACCGGGCGGTGGCGGCGATCGGCGGAGCTGAAGCGCTGCGATCGATAGAAGTCGTGCGCTTGAGGTTCGACGGCGAAACCTGG
The DNA here is from genome assembly GCA_044866955.1 of Steroidobacteraceae bacterium. Taxonomy (GTDB): domain Bacteria; phylum Pseudomonadota; class Gammaproteobacteria; order Steroidobacterales; family Steroidobacteraceae; genus Steroidobacter. The sequence goes on along the minus strand of JBIOUH010000089.1, from coordinate 2,135 downwards.
CCGCGACTGCAGATGCCCACCGCCGCCCCGCCGTTCGAGTCGGGCACGCAGAAGGAAACGCTGCTGCTCGATCTGAAGGACAATCGCCTGCTGCTGGAGCAGGAAGCCACCGGCGCCGGCTTCGAGGGTCACAACACGATCGTCATCAAGGGCGGGCAGGGCGAGAACTACGATCAGCGCGCGCACGTGATCACGCCGATTCCGGTCGCGCAGTCGAGCCAGCAGCAGTTCGTGCAGTACTACCGCCGCATTCCCCATCTGCTGCTGCGCCAGGCGCTCGATCGCACGAACTCGCTGCGCTCGCTCGGCCAGGACACGTTCGAGGGCAAGCCGCAGGACGTATTCACGTTCGTCATGGCGGACACGCAGCAGGTCGCCGTGTACGTCGACTCGGCCACCAGCCTGGTTTCGAAGTACGAGCTGATCTTCGTCGATCCGTTCACCGGCGAAGAAGCATCCGAGATCATGTTCGGCGACTGGACGCGCGCGGGAAGCTTCCAGGTGCCGCAGACCTGGCGTACGCGGCAGGCGAACGATCTCACCGTGAGCGCGAAGCTGAGAGTCGAGATCAACCCGGCGATCAGCGACCAGTCGTTCGCGGTCGCGGCTGATGGCTACACGCGCGTCGCACCGCTCCCGGACAATCTTGACGAGCAAATCGAGCAGCTTGCCGCCGGCGTGTTCGTGATCCAGAACGTAGCGGGCCAGAACCAGAACACGCTCGCGATCGCGTTCAAGGACTACATCGTCGCCGTCGAAGCGCCCGGCTCGAGCGCCGGCGCCGACGAGGTCATCAAGCGCATCAAGACCGCGATTCCGGACAAGCCGATCCGCTACGTCGCCATGACGCATCATCACGGCGATCACATCGGCGGACTGCGCAGCTTCATCGCCGAAGGTGCCACGGTCGTGACGACGCAGAGCAACCGCGAGGTCGTGGAGATGATGGCGGCTGCGCCGCAGCTCGATCGCCTGGCGAAGAATCCGCGCAAGCCCGAGTTTCTGTTCATCGAGCGCGGCAAGCGCGTCATCAGCGACGGCACGCGCACGCTGGAGTTACTGAACATCGGCCCGAATCCGCATGCGCGCGACATGGTGGTCGCGTACCTGCCGAAGGAGCGTGTGGTGTTCCAGGGCGACCTGTTCTTCCTGCCGGCGAACGATGCGCCGGTCGGTCCGCCGCAGGCGACCACCGTCAGCTTCGCAAAGAAGCTGCAGGAGCTGAAGCTCGGCGTCGATCGCATCGCAAGCGTGCACGGCCGCACGACCACGATCGATGAGCTGAATCGCGCGATGCAGAGCGCCGCTCCCAGCACCTGACCTTTTTCTGCACGACGGGCGCTGCTCCGCGGCGCCCTTCGGACATGGAGGAAGAGCAGTTTCCGGGCGGGATCGCGGCGAAGAAGGAAGATAAGAAATATCTCTCGCCAAGACGCCAAGACGCCAAGCAGAACTCGGAATTCTGAAACGCGGAATTTCTGAATTCCGACCTTGGCGTCTTGGCGTCTTGGCGAGAGTAATTTCTTTTGTCTGCACCCGCCGCCGGAAGCGCATCCTCCGCATACACCGCCTGAAGTAAAACCGGATACCCAAAAACCGCAGCACGGAATTGCGGCCCATTCTTGATCAAGCTTCACGTCACTCATTCGCCGGGGGCGATTGGTCGCGCGCGTGCGATTCCCTAGAGTGCACGCCGGCTCGATGGGTCCCCTGTTTCTTCAAGCGAGGAAGAGATGACGAGCAAGCTAGCGAACCTGAGGGTATCGATGATCTGCGCGATGGGGCTCGGCATGAGCGCCATCGTCCCTGCTGCCGGAGCCTTCGCGGCCGGTGCGTACCAGGCCGAAGCCACGCTGGCGACTGCAGTCCAGTCCGCCACGGACAAGGACGTGGACGGCGTTACCTGGCATTGCGAAGGCGACAAGTGTGTCGGCAAAGCGGAGCGGCGCAACTCGCTGGACTCCTATATGAAGGAATGTCGCAAGGTGGCGGGAGCGCTCGGCAAGCTGACGCGTTTCTACAGCCGCGGCCGGGAAATGAGCTCGCAGGATCTGCAGAACTGCAACCGCGCCGCTTCGTAGGTCGGACAGTCCGACAGTGCCAGGCGCGGCGGGGGCATCCGCACTGCATGCGGA
>JBIOUH010000088.1:0-41408 GCA_044866955.1 Steroidobacteraceae bacterium | reverse complement strand
GCTCTGATGCCCCGGCCACCACCCTTTTGGCAATGCGCTAGTGAGATACTTTTCGTTCCGTTTACTCCCCGACCCGCCGGCTGCCGGCGGAAGGTTGACTGACTACGTGTCTCGCAACGCCCTCGTGATCGTCGCGCTGGTGGCGCTCGCGCTCGTCGGCGGCGCCTGGTACCTGTTCGCGGGCGGCAAGCCGTCGGGTGCCGGCGCTCCAGGCACGGCTGCGACCCAGGTGATCGCTGTAGTCACGGCGCACGCGGCTAAAAAGGAATTCGCCCACGAGGTCGAGGCGCTCGGCACGCTGCGCGCCAACGAGTCGGTCGACATCACTGCGAAGGTTGCTGACCGCGTCGCCGCGATCCACTTCAACGAAGGCCAGCAGGTTCGCAAGGGCGACGTGCTGATCGAGCTCGACAACACCGAGGCCCGCGCCGATCTCGCCGCCGCCGAGGCGGCCGCCAGCGACAGCCGCAGCCAGTACAAGCGCAGCCAGGAGCTGTTTCAAACGAAGGCGCTGTCGGAGGCGCAGCTCGATCAATTGCACGCGACGCTGCTCGCGAACGAAGCGCGCGTCGCGGCAGCTCGCTCGCGTCTCGCCGATCGCGTCATCAGTGCGCCGTTCAACGGTCGCGTCGGCTTGCGCAACGTCAGCCTCGGCGGACTGGTGAATCCCGGCGGCGTGATCACGACGCTCGACGATCTCAGCGTCGTGAAGCTCGACTTCGCCGTGCCCGAGGTATTTCTCTCGACCCTGCAGCCCGGGCTGACGCTGCAAGCTCGCAGCACTGCCTATCCCGACGAATCGTTCGCCGGACGAGTCGCGAGCGTCGCGACGCGCGTCGATCCGACCACGCGTGCAGTCACGATCCGGGCGCTGATCGACAACCGCGACGGCCGCCTGCGGCCCGGCATGTTCATGACCGTCAGGCTGGTGCGCCAGGAAGGCCAGGCGCTGATGCTGCCAGAGCAGGCCGTCGTGCCGGAGAACGACCAGCAGTTCGTGTACGTCGTCGAAGACGGCCGCGCGCACAAGCGCGAGATCAAGATCGGCCGGCGCCGTCCGGGCGAAGTCGAAATTCTCGAAGGCCTGACGGCCGACGATGGGGTCGTCGTCGACGGCACGCTGAATCTGCGCGACGGCGTGGCAGTGCGCGTACAGCCTGACGCGAGCGGCCCCGCTCGCGCGAACGGCGAGACATGATCCTCTCAGACGTCTCCGTCCGTCGTCCGGTCTTCGCGATGGTCCTGAGCCTGCTGCTCACGATCATCGGCCTGATGGCCGCGGGCCGCCTGTCGGTGCGCGAAACGCCGAACGTCCAGCCGCCGATCGTCAGCATCGACACCGAGTACACCGGGGCTTCGGCGTCGGTCATCGAATCGAAGATCACGCAGGTCATCGAAAACCAGATCGCCGGCCTCGAAGGCGTCGACACGCTGCGTTCCAGCAGCATGGACGAACGCTCGCGCATCACCATCGAGTTCAGTCTCGACCGCGACATCGAGTCAGCCGCGAACGACGTGCGCGACCGCGTCTCGCGCGTGCTGAACAATCTGCCCGAGGAAGCCGAGCCGCCGGAAGTGTCGAAGGTCGACACGACGTCCGACGCGATCATGTGGATGAACCTGGAAAGCGATCGGCGCACGCAGCTGGAGCTGACCGACTACGCGCAGCGCTACCTGGTGGATCGCTTCTCGGTGGTGAAGGGCGTCGCGCAGATCCGTATCAGCGGCGAGCGCCGCTTCGCGATGCGCGTCTGGCTCGATCGCCAGGCGATGGCGGCGCGCCGGCTGACCGTGCAGGACATCGAGGACGCGCTGCGCGCCGAGAACGTGGAGTTGCCGGCGGGCCGCATCGAATCCAATCAGCGCGAGTTCACGCTGCACACGGACACCGGCCTGTATACGCCGGCCGACTTCCGTCAGCTGGTCGTCGGTCGCGGTGAGGGCGGCTACCTCGTGCGGCTCGGCGAAGTCGCCGAGGTCGAGCTCGCCGCCGAAGATCTGCGCAACGTTGCACGCTCCGACGGCAAGCCCTCGCTCAGTCTCGGCGTCGTTCCGCAGTCGACAGCGAATGTGCTGGAAGTCGCCAAGGGCGTGTACAGCGAAATGGCGCTGGTGAAGCCCACGCTGCCGCCCGACATCAAGATGGGCATCAACATCGACGACACGGTGTTCGTGCAGGGCTCGATCGACGAAGTGATTCACGCACTCGTCATCGCTCTGCTGCTCGTTCTCATCGTCATCTATCTGTTCCTCGGCACGGTGCGCGCGACGTTCATCCCTGCCGTGACGATTCCAGTCTCGATCGTCTCCGCGAGCATCGTGATGGTGGTCGCGGGCTTCTCGATCAACGTGCTGACGCTGCTTGGCGCAGTGCTGGCGATCGGCCTGGTCGTGGACGACGCGATCGTGGTGCTCGAGAACATCGTGCGCCGGATCGAGCTCGGCGAGCCGCCGCTGCTCGCTGCAGTCGACGGCAGCAAGGAAATCGGCTTCGCCGTGGTCGCGACCACGCTGGTGCTCATAGCGGTGTTCCTGCCGATCTCGTTCATCCCCGGCAACATCGGCCGGCTGTTCGGCGAGTTCGGCATCACCATCGCCGCCGCGATCGGCTTCTCGGCGCTGGTATCGCTGACGCTGGTGCCGATGATGAGCTCGAAGATCTTCGGGCGCGGCATCGTGCGCGGCCGCGTCGCGCATGCAGTCGACAAGTTCTTCCGCTGGCTGTCGAGCGTGTACGAGCGCTCGCTGCGCAAGGCGCTGCATGCGCCCGCGTTGGTCGTCGGTGCCGGCGTCGTCGCGATCGCGATCGCAGTGGTCCTGTTCCGGCTGCTGCCTTCCGAATACGCCCCGTCGGAAGACCGCCAGCGGGTATTCATCCTGCTGACGGCGCCGGAAGGCGCAAGCCTGCAGTACATGGAGCGCTACCTGCGCCAGGTCGAGCAGATCGCGATGGTCGAAGTGCAGAAGGGCAACGCGCGACGCATGCTCTCGCGCATCGGCAACTTCGGCGGCGGCAACGAGGTCAACATCGGCCGCGTGGTGCTGTCGTTGTCGGACTTCGACGAGCGCAAGGAGTCGGCGCAGGAGATCGCGGCCCGGCTGCGGCCGCAGTTGCAGAACCTCGCCGGCATCCGCGCCGTGGTCGCCACGCCGGGCGGACTCGGCATTCGCGGCTTCGGCTCGCCGGTGCAGATCGTATTGGGCGGCGGCGACTACGCTGAGCTCGCACGCTGGCGCGACATCATCATCGCCAAGGCGTCGGAAAACCCGGGCCTGACGAACCTCGACTCCGATTTCTACGCGCGCAAGCCGCAGCTCAAAGTGTCGGTGGACCGCAACCGCGCCGCCGACCTCGGCGTGTCGCTGACGACGGTCGGCCGCACGCTCGAGACAATGATGGGCTCGCGCATCGTCACCACGTTCCTCGACCGCGGCGAGGAATACAACGTGATGCTGCAGGCTCGCGAGGACGACCGCGCGACGCCGAGCGATCTGGCGAACATCTATGTGCGCTCCTCGACGACGAACTCGCTGATTCCTCTGTCGAACCTGGTGCGCGTCGAGGAGCTCGCCGGCCCGACCGAGCTCAAGCGCTTCGACCGGCTGCGCTCCGTGACGATCACCGCCAGCCTCAATCCCGGCTACTCGCTCGGCGAGGCGATCGACTATATGGAGAACCTGGTGCACACGGAGCTGCCGGCGTATGCGCGGATCAACTACGACGGCGAGTCGCGCGAGTTCAAGCGCTCCGGCTCGGCGCTGTACATGACCTTCATGCTGGCGCTGGTGATCGTGTTCCTGGTGCTGGCGGCGCAGTTCGAGAGCTTCCGGCATCCGTTCATCATCATGATGACCGTGCCCCTGGCTGTGACCGGCGCGCTGCTCGGGCTCTGGTTCACGGGCGGGTCGATCAATGTCTTCAGCCAGATCGGCTGCATCATGCTGATCGGCCTCGCGGCCAAGAACGGCATCCTGATCGTGGAGTTTGCGAACCAGCTGCGCGACCGAGGCATCGAGTTCCACGAGGCCGTGATCGAGGCGGCAGCGATCCGCCTGCGGCCCGTGCTCATGACCAGCCTGTGCACGGTCTTCGGTGCGATTCCGCTCCTGATCGCGTCTGGAGCGGGCGCAGAGAGCCGCAAGTCGATCGGCGCAGTGGTCGTGTACGGGGTGATGTTCTCGCTGCTGCTGACGCTATACGTCGTCCCTGTCGTGTACGGGTATATCGCACGCAACACGCGCTCGCCCGAGTACATAGCGCACCTGATCGACCGGCTGCGCGGCGGCGGCAAGGACAAGGAAGCGGGCGCGAACGAGCCCGCCCAATAAAAAAGCCGGCAGGCGGGGAAACGCTGCCGGCTCTTGTCCCGAGCGCCCGATCAGCAAAGCGAACGCTCTCGCAGGAGGACGGTCTTTAAGACGGTCGGCCGCGCCGCAAGTTCCCGTGCGTTCCGGAGCCTTGAACAAGAATTTTGTAAGTCGCCGCGCGCAGACACCTGTACTTAGGGGCATACCGTCAAGTTAAATTTGATGATGGCGGGCGGGCTCGGCGGCGCGCATTGCTAGAATGCCGCCCTTTTGGCGGGGTCCCATGGCGCTGACGCCGTATCAACAGCTGGAGCAGGAGTTCAGGCGGCTGCATGCCTTTCGCAGCGCCGCCAGCATCCTGCGCTGGGATTCCGCCGTGATGATGCCGCGAGGTAGCTCCGACCTGCGGGGCGAGCAGCTAGCGGCGCTGGAGACCGAGAGTCATTCGCTGCTGACCTCGCCACGCGTCTCCAGGCTGCTCGCGCGAGCCGACGCGAATAGTGCCGGCCTCGAGGACTGGCAGACCGCCAACCTGCGGGAGATGCGCCGCGAGCGCGAGCACGCGATCGCGACCCCGCACAACCTCGTGTCGCGGCTCGCCAAGGCGACGGCGCGCGCCGAGATGAAGTGGATCGAGGCGAAGCAGAAGAGCGACTTCGCGATCTTCGCTCCTCACCTCGAGGAAGTGGTCAACCTGCTGCGCGACAAAGCCGGGCTGCTCGGCAAGGCGCTCAACCTCGACCCGTACGACGCCCTGGCCGACGAGTTCAGCCCGGGCATGACCAGCGCCGAGATCGACGCGATCTTCACCACGCTCGGGCGGCGCCTGCCCGGTCTCATACAGGAAGTGATCGAGCTGCAGGCGCAGCGCCCGCCGCTGGAAATCACCGGCCGTTACACGCCCTCCAAGCAGCGCCAGCTCGCGCTCGAAGTGATGAAGGCGATCGGGTTTCCGTTCGATCGCGGCCGGCTCGACGAGAGCGAGCATCCGTTCACCGGCGGCGTGCCGGGCGACATCCGCATCACGACGCGCTTCAGCGCCACCGATCCGCTGACCGGCCTGATGGGCATCCTGCACGAGACCGGACACGCGATGTACGACGTCGGCCTGCCGGAGGCGTGGCGCGGCCAGCCGGTAGGCCGCGATCGCGGCATGGCGCTGCAGGAGAGTCAGTCGCTGCTGCTGGAGATGCTCATCGGCCGCAATCGCCCCTTCCTGCGCTACCTCAAGCCGCATCTCGACAAGGCGTTCGGCGTCAGCGGGCCGGAATGGGAAGTGGAGAACGTCTACCGGCTGCTGATCCGCGTGCGCCGCAGCCTGATCCGCGTCGACGCCGACGAGGTCACGTATCCCGTGCACATCATGCTGCGCTATGAGCTCGAGAACGAGATTCTCCGCGGCGAGCTGAAGGTGAAGGATGTGCCCGAAGCCTGGAACTCGCGCATGCAGGACCGCCTCGGCGTGCGCCCGGCGAACGACAGCGAAGGCTGCCTGCAGGACGTGCACTGGGCCGTCGGCTCGTTCGGCTATTTCCCCTCGTACGCGATCGGCGCGGTCATCGCCGGTCAGCTCTATGAAAGCCTGCGCTCGGAGCGTCCGGAGCTCGACGAGGAAATCGCCGCGGGTCATTTCGCCGGCCTGTTCGACTGGCTGCGGCAGAACGTGCACAGCGTGGCCGCGACGATGAGCATGCCCGAGCTGATTCGCAACGCCACGGGCAAGCCGCTTTCCGCCGCCGCGTGGCTGCGCTACATCGAAGGCAAGTACCTGGAAGAGTGAGCAATCGCCCCCTGGCAGTTTTCCGCGCAAGATCCCGATTCCTGGAATCGCTAAACTAGCGGGCATGTCGGCAGTCCCCCAGCCCTCCAGACCCTCCTCGAACAACTCGAAGCGCCTGCAGGCCCGCTTGCGCGGCCTGGTCGGCAAGGCGATCGAAGACTTCCGCATGATCGAGGCCGGCGACCGCGTCATGGTCTGCCTGTCCGGCGGCAAGGACTCGTACACGCTGCTCGACATTCTCCTGTCGCTCCAGCGCAGCGCGCCGGTCGACTTCGAGCTGATCGCCGTCAACCTCGACCAGAAGCAACCCGGCTTTCCGGCGCACGTGCTGCCCGATTACCTGACCGCGCTCGGCGTGCCGTTCCACGTCATCGAGCAGGACACGTACAGCGTCGTGAAGCGCGTGATTCCGGAAGGCAAGACGATGTGCGGCCTGTGCTCGCGCCTGCGGCGCGGCGCGCTGTATCGCTACGCCAGCGAGCACGGCGTCACCAAGATCGCGCTGGGCCATCACCGCGACGACATCGTCGAGACGCTGTTCCTCAACATGTTCTTCGGCGGCAAGCTCAAGGCGATGCCGCCGAAGCTGCGCTCCGCCGACGGCAGGCACATCGTCATCCGCCCGCTCGCGTACGTCGCGGAGCGCGACATCGAGCGCTACGCGCGCGTCCGGCAATTTCCGCTGATTCCGTGCTCGCTGTGCGGCTCGCAGGAGAATCTGCAGCGCATGGAGATCAAGAAGATGCTGCGCGAGTGGGAGCAGCAGTATCCGGGCCGCACCGAATCGATCTTCTCCAGCCTGCGCAACGTCGTCGCCTCGCACCTAGCGGATCCGCGCGCTGCGGATTTTTCCGCTGCGCCGGACGGCGAGCACGGCGATCCGCTGGCATGAGTCATATCGTCTTCTCGCACGGTCAGGACGGCGAGCCGTGGGGCTCGAAGATCGTCGCGATGGCCGAGGTCGCGCGCCGGCACGGCCTGAGCGTCGAGTCGGTGGACTATCGCGGGATGAGCGATCCCGCCGTGCGCGTGCTACGGCTGCTCGAAGTGTGCAAGGCGCTGCCAGGCAAGCTCGTGCTCGTCGGCTCCAGTCTCGGCGCGCACGTCTGCATGACTGCGGCGAACCAGTTACCGGTGCGCGGCGTGTTCGTGCTCGCCCCTGCGTTCTTCATGCCCGGCTACGAGCAGTACACGCCGCTGCCGCCCGCCGCTTGCCCGGTGACGATCGTGCACGGCTGGAACGACACGATCGTGCCCCCGGAAAACAGCGTCCGTTACGCCCGCCAGCACCGCAGCACCCTGCACCTGATCGACTCCGACCATCGCCTGACAGCGAACGTCGACGAGGTGTGCGAGTTCCTCGACCGTTTTCTGCGTAGACTGCCGGAGTGAGGCTGTAGGCTGTAGGCTGTAGACTGTAGCCAGAAAAAAGAGCCCTCTTAAATCTGCTTCTGGCTACGGCCTACAGCCTATAGCCTGCTTCAGGAGCTTCCATGCTCACTAACATCCTGCGGGTCGGTGCGGCATCGGTCGCGTTGCTCTCACTGCTTGCCTGCGGTTCTGCGGACGAGCCGCGCCAGCCGCCGCGGGTCGAAGAGACGGTTTTCAAGGACGTGGCGGTCACGCCGCTGGAGAAGGCAAAGGACGTCCAGAACGTCGTGGACGAGCAGAAGCGCGCGACCGACCAGGCGCTGCAACAGCAAGAGCAATAACGCGCTTCGCACGCTGGCATGGCTGAACTGTCCGGGCTCGATCGCTTGTGGCTGGGGCTGCTGCGGGGGCCGCTCTCGTGGTGGGCGCGTCCGCACGTATTGCCCGATGACCTGCGCCGCCGCTATGCGCAGCACGACCGCCCCATCTGCTACGTCCTCGACGTGCTCGGCGTCGCCGACCTGGTCGCGCTCGAGAAGGTGTGCGCGCGACATGGCTTGCCGGAGCCGCTCGACGGCCTGAAGCCGCCGCTGCCTGCGCGTTCAGTGCTGTTCCTCGAGCGCCGCACCGGGTTCTGGGGCGATCGCATCGATCACCGCATCTCCGCGCCGATGCGCCAACTGGTGGCCGCGGCTGCGAGCGACCGCTCGCTCGAAGTGGACCTGATTCCCGTGACCGTGATGTGGGGCCGCGCGCCGGACCGCGAAGGCTCGTGGCTGCGTGTGTTGCTGTCGGAGAACTGGGAGCGCGTCGGACGCTTCCGTCGCTTCCTCGCCGTCGTGGTCAACGGCCGCAACCTGTTCGTGCAGTTCGGCGATCCGGTTTCGTTGCGCGCCGCGCTGGATGACGGCGCCGACGCGGCGCGCGGCGTGCGGCGTCTCACGCGAACGTTGCGGGTTGCACTGGCGCGGCAACGCGCGGCAGCCATAGGTCCGGATCTGTCGCATCGCCGGACGATCGTCACGCAAGTGCTGCGCGCCGGAGCAGTGCGGCGCGCGATGGCCGAGGAGATGCGTTCCAAGAAGATCTCGCGCCGCGAAGCGCTGAAGCTCGGACAGGACTACGCAGCGGAGATCGCCGCCAACTATTCGCATGTCTTCGTCGCCATCATGGCGCGCGTGCTCACCTGGTTCTGGACGCGCCTGTACGACGGCGTCGAGCTGCATCACTTCGATCAGTTGCAGAAGCTGGCGGACGGCAACGAGATCGTCTACGTGCCCTGCCACCGCAGCCACATCGATTACCTGCTGCTCTCCTACGCGATCTACTACAAGGGTTACGCCGTGCCGCACGTCGCCGCCGGCATCAACCTCAACATGCCGGTGCTCGGGCGTTTCATCCGCAAGGGCGGCGCCTTCTACATCCGCCGCAGCTTCAAGGGCAACACGCTGTACACGATGGTGTTCATGAAGTACCTCGGCCTCATGATGGCGCGCGGTCACTCGATCGAGTTCTTCATCGAGGGCGGCCGCAGCCGCACCGGGCGATTGCTGCAGCCGAAAACCGGCATGCTGTCGATGACCCTGCGCAGCTACCTGCGCGATCCGCGCCGGCCAGTGGTATTTCTGCCGGTGTATTTCGGTTACGAGCGGCTGGTCGAAGGCAAGACGTACATCGGCGAGCTGTCCGGCGCGGCCAAGGAAAAAGAATCGGTATTCACGCTGCTGCGCACGCTGCCGACGTTGCGACAGAAGTTCGGCAAGGTGCACGTGAGCTTCGGCGAGGCCGTGCGGCTCGAGGACATCCTGCACAAGCACGCGCCGGACTGGCAGCCGTCGCAGGGCGAGAAGGACGATCGTCCGCCGTGGCTCGCGGCCGCGGTGGACGATCTGGCGTTGCGTATCATGACGAACATCAACAGCGCCGCCTGCGTCGCGCCGATGAACCTGATCGCGCTGGCGCTGCTCGCCACGCCGAAGCAGTCGATGCTCGAAACCGACCTCGTCAGGCAGCTGGAGCTGTACGCGTCATTGCTGCGGCAGGCGCCGTATTCGTCGCAGGTGTGGATCACCGAAGCCGACGGCCTTTCGATCGTGCGGCATGGCGAGCGCATGGGCGTTCTGCAGCGGAACAAGCATCCGCTAGGCGACGTGCTGCAGATGACGGAAGAGAACTCCGTGCTCATGACTTACTTCCGCAACAACGTCCTGCACCTGATGGCGCTGCCGTCGCTGGTCGCCTGCTGCTTCCTCAACAATCGCACGATGCGCACCGAAGACATCCAGCGCCTGATGTGGCGCATCTATCCCTACATGTACGACGAGCTGTTCCTGCGCTGGCGCGAGGACGAAGTTTCCGCGGCGGTGATGGAGACGCTCGACGACATGGCCAATCATGGACTCCTCGAGTCCGTCGACGGCGGCACGCAATGGCGCCGGCCGCCGACCGGGTCCACCGAAGCGGTGCAGTTGTCAGTGCTCGCGCATGTGACGGTGCCGATCATCGAGCGTTACTACCTGGTCATCGCCGTGCTGCTCAAGTCGGGCAGCGGGCGCATCAGCCAGGACGTGCTCGAATCGCAGTGCCAGCTGATGGCGCAGCGCATGTCGCTGCTGTACGAGCTGAACTCGCCGGAGTTCTTCGACAAGGCGCTGTTCAAGAACTTCATCGATCTGCTGCGCGCCCGCAATGTGCTCGGCGTCAGCGCTGAAGGGCGGCTGACGTACACGGACATGCTGCCCGCTGTCGCCGACGACGCGCAGCTGGTGCTGCACGAGCAGATCCGCAACAGCGTGCTGCAAGTCACGCATCGTTGAGGCCTCCAATGACGATCATTCGCCTGCTTGCAGTCGCGACGCTGCTCGCGGCTGCTGATGCCGCGCACGCCGAGTACATTCTTTCCGTGCCGGACGGCGCGGCGCGCGCGGGAGCGCCATTGCGAGCAGATCTCACGATTCTCAACGACAGCGATGCGCCGATGCGCGTGGAGTTGCCGGCGCCACTGCCCGCGCAGCTGCAGATGTCGAAGACCGTTGCGAGCTTCGACCTGTCGCCCGATCGCAGCGGCACGGTCGAGATTGCGCCGAGACAGTTCCTGAAGATCGCATTGCGCGGCGAGGTTCCCGAGGATGCATCGGAAACAGCAACGCTGACGCTGACCGGCTTCGATACGAATCGCGTCACTGTACCGATCGCGCCGCGCGACTCGTCGTCGAACGCTGCATGGAACGCGCCGACGCATCCGGCGTCTCAGACCGGCACTGCGCTGATCGACAAGCCGCCGCCGCTCGCGGTATCGGTGTACGAGCCCGTGTATTTCGTCGTTGGCGGCGACGGCGGGCTGAATGCGAAGTTCCAGATCAGCCTGCGCTTCCGGCTGTTCGACGATCACGGTCGGCTGGCGCGGCGCCTGCCGTGGATCGATGATCTGTACCTGTCGTTCTCGCAGACCGCGCTCTGGGATCTCGGCGAGCTGTCCAAGCCGTTCAAGGATGCCAGCTACAAGCCGCGCCTGTTCTATGCGAACTACGATCTGGCGCGCTATTTCGACGGCAACCTGCGCGTCGGCATCGAGAGCGGCATCGGCCACGAATCGAACGGCAAGGAGGGCGACGACTCGCGCAGCTACAACATGCTGTACGCGCGGCCGACGCTCACCCTTGGCGATCCGGACGGATTCCGCGCGTACTTCGCGCCGCTCGTCCACAACTACATCGCCGCAAGCGACAACCCGGACATCGCCGACTATCGCGGCTACGTCGACTGGCTGTTCGGCGTCGGCAGCAAGGGCGGCCTCGACTTCTGGGGTGTGCTGCGCAAGGGCACGCGCAGCGACTACGGCAGCATCGAGCTCAGCGCTTCGTATCCGCTGTCGAAGCTGAGCGGCGGCGATCTGACTGGCTGGCTGATGCTGCAGTACTTCAACGGCTACGGCGAGAGCCTGATCGACTACAACCGCAAGCTCGACTCGCAGCTGCGGCTGGGAATCGCGATCGCGCTGTAGGCCGCTCCAGCGCATGCGCCTGCGCCATTCGCGCATCCTGCGCAGCAGCTTCAGCCCGACTCAATCGAAATCTTTCACCGAGCCGCGCGAGCGCTTGACCTGGCCACGCTGCTGCTTGTGTTCGAGCCGCCGCTGCTTCGATGCGCGAGTCGGTTTCGTCGGCCGCCGGATCTTCGGCTCGATGCGCGCTTCCTCGACGAGCCCGGACAACCGCTCCAGCGCGTCGCGCCGGTTCTGCTCCTGCGTGCGGAAACGCTGCGCCGTGATGATGATGACGTCCTCGTCAGTGAGGCGACGGCCGGCGAGCGTGCGCAAACGCTGCCGTACGCGCTCGGGGAGCTCCGGCCAGAGCTTGAGATCGCAGCGCAGCTGCACAGCGCTTGCGACCTTGTTGACGTTCTGGCCGCCGGGGCCGCCCGAGCGGATGAAGCGCAGCTCGATCGCTGCGTCGGGGATGCCGGCCATGGTCACACGTCGTGAGCGATCGGGCTGCGCTCGCTCATGTGCACCGAGATCTCGCGCTGCGCGACCGGAATCGTGATGCCGTTCTCCTGGAACAGCCGCCAGATGGCGCGGTTCACGTCGGAGCGCACGTTGTTGACGCCTTCCTGCGGATCCGAGATCCAGAAACGCAGCTCCAGGTCGAAGCCGTAATCGTTGAAGCCCATCATGCGCGACACCGGCGCCGGATCGCGAAGAATTCGCGGCTGGCCTTCGGCGGCCTTGATCAGCACCCCGAGCGCCTTCTCCGGATCGCACTTGTAGCTGACGCGAACCGGCAGCTTGAGGCGCACGCGCGGATCCGTGTAGCTCCAGTTGATGACCGGATTGGTGATCAGGTGCTGGTTCGGCACCAGCGTCTCGACGCCGTCGCGATCGCGCACGACCACGTAGCGGCCGCGCAGCTCCTGCACCCAGCCGAAGCCTTCGGTCGTGGTGCCGGTCGTGCCGGTGAAGCTGATCACGTCGCCCGGCTTGATCGAGCGGTCCATCAGCAGCACGAAGCCGCTGACGAAGTTCGCCGCGATCGCCTGCAGGCCAAAGCCCAGGCCGATGCCGATGGCGCCGGTGAGCACGTTGAGTGTCGTGAGGTCGAGGCCCGACGCATTCAGGCCGAGCAGGATCGACAGGCCGACCAGGAATGCCTGCGCGAACTTGGCGATGCCGATGCGCATCGACAGCGCCAGGCCCTGCATCGACATCAGCCGGCGCTCCGCCCAGCGCGCGATCCAGATCGCGACCAGGATGAACGCGCCGACCGTGAACAGGATCTTCAGCACCGACCACAGCGTGATCTTGCCCTTGCCGGCGCTGATGCCGACGCTGTCGAGCGCCTGCACCAGCGGATCGAACCAGCCGAGCACGTGCAGCGCGAACACGCTCCAGACGACCAGCGTGATCGTGTCGCCCCAGCCCTTGGTGCGGTTGCCGAGCGAGACGCGCACGATGTAAACGCCGAGGCGGATGAGGAGCATCAGCCCGGCGAGCGTGATCGCGAGGTCGATCAGGTGACTCTGGGCCTTGATAGCGTGCAGCACGCCGCCGATTGCTGCGACCAGTACCAGCGCGGCGATGTGCGGCGTGACGATCAGCACCGCCTCGGTGATGCGCGCCTGGAAGCCGCGCTGCACGATTGCCGCCTTGGCGCGCTCGGTGCTGCGCACCATCCGGCCGAACCAGATCGCCAGCAGGATCGCACCCAGGATGAATGCGAGCTGCAGCAGCGAGGACGGGGTGAGCAGCGCCTCGAGCTGGCGGCCCGCATTTCGCAGCAGTTCCTGCATCGTGTTCGGTCGCGTCGGTCGTTTATGCGTTGAGGTCGGGGATCAGCTCGCTCTCGAGCCGCGCGATCTGATCCTTCAACATCAACTTGCGTTTCTTCAGGCGCCGCAGCTGCACTTCGTTGACGTACAGGTCCATCTGCAACCGGTTGATGACGTCATCCAGGTCGCGATGCTCGATGCGCAGTTCCCGCAGGCGCTCCAGCCTCCGGAACGTCTCGGTCTCGACCTTGTTCTCCGATTCGGTCATCGAGGCGTACTTTACGCAACATACCCAGGCGTGGCGAGCGCTCAGTGGCCGTCGTCGTCGGGCGGATTTTGCCGCTCGCGCCAGTCGCGCAGGTCGAGCACGTTGCCGGTGCGGGGCTGCGCTGCGCTGTCCCGCGGGACTTCCTTCGATCCGCTGCCGATGGTCGCTTGGTCATGCGGTACGACCGGCTCCGCCCGGACGAGCGCGGCGTCCGCCTGCGTCTCGCCGGGCGCGTAGCCGACCGAGTCGACCCGGCGGCCGGTCAGCAGCACGAAACCCTGACGACGCTCGATGCTCGTCGCCGTGTAGTCGAACACGTAGGTGCGGCGGAGCTTCAGCCAGCCCGCTTCGCGGACCAGCGCCACCCGTGCGAAAGCCACGGTGCCGTCGAGGAACTGCAGGCCGAGGCGGCCGCACGCCTCCATCGCGGCCGCGTTGGCACTCTCGCGCGCGGCCAGGCTGTCCTGCCAGAACCACAGGACCGCCGCCGCCAGAATCACCATCGTCAGCAAACCCCAGCCGAGCTGCATTCGAAACCTCCAGGTCCTGCGTATGATACGGCCCAACGTCTGCGAAGACCTCGGCCAAGAACCCGGACTGCATCCTTGAAATTCACAGCCAACGCCGCATACAGGGGTGACAGCGCGCTGCCGCGCTGGGAAGAGATCGACACCGTCCTGCTCGACATGGACGGGACGCTGCTCGATCTGCGCTTCGACAACTACTTCTGGCTGGAAATTCTCCCCGAGCGTTACGCACAGCGGCACGGCCTGTCGCTGGAGGCAGCGCGCAAGACACTTGCGCCGCTGTTCGTAGCGAAGCAAGGCACGCTCGACTGGTACTGCATCGATTTCTGGAGCCGCGAGCTGTCGCTCGACATCGCGATGCTGAAGCGCGAGGCGTGTGCCGAAATGCGCTTTCTGCCGGGGGCGGAGCGGTTCCTGCAGGCGCTGCACGAACGCGGCCGCGACCCTGTGCTGGTCACCAATGCGCATCGCGGCGTGTTGGCAATCAAGGCTGCACAGACCGGGCTCGCGCGCTACTTCCGGCGGATCGTCAGCTCGCACGATTTCGGCGCGCCGAAGGAGCATCCGCACTTCTGGCTGCGGCTGCAGGCGCAGCTAGGGTTCGATCCCCAGCGTTGTCTGTTCGTCGACGACAGCCTGCCGGTCCTCAAAGCAGCGCGTGCGCACGGCATCGGACAGATTTTCGCGATCACGCGGCCGGACTCGACGCAACACCCGCGACAGGTCGCGGACTTCGCTGCAGTGGACAGCGTCGAGCAGCTTCTCTAATCGCTGGTCGCTTCGGGATTTGACGGCGCGCCTTCGGTGCCGCCTCGGCCGCGGCGCCGACGGCGGCGACGCTTCTTGGCATCGCCGGTCTGCGCAGTGTCGGCCTTCTGCGGAGGGGCGCTGCTTGCTGCGGCCGGTCGTTCCGGGCGCGGCGGGCGGGCCGAACGTTGACCGCCACTGTCGCGACGCGGGCCGCCATCGCGGCGCGGGCCTCGGCGTCCGCCGCCGCGCTGGCCGTTGTCGTGCGGTCTGCCGCGAGGGCCATACCGGCGCGCGAATGCCGGCGAGACGATTTCCGGCAACATATCCTGCGGTACCGGCGCGACCGGAATCTTGCGGCCGATGTACGCCTCGATGTCCGGCAGCGAGATCACGTATTCCTCGCAGCCGAAGCTGATCGCGTCGCCCTCGGCGCCGGCGCGCGCCGTGCGGCCGATGCGATGCACGTAGTCCTCGGGATCCTGCGGCAGGTCGTAGTTGAAGATGTGGCTGACGTCCGGAATGTGCAGGCCGCGCGAGGCGACGTCGGTGCCGATGAGCACCGCGAGCGTGCCCTCGTGGAAGTCGCGCAGCATGCGCAGCCGCTTGCGCTGAGGCACGTCACCGGAAATTGCCTCGGCGTTGATGCCGTTGCCCCGCAGCAGTTGCTCGATCTGCTCCGCCGCGCGCCGCGTGTTGACGAACACCATGCTCCGGCGCGGGTCCATGTGCTTGAGCAGCCCGACCAACAGGCGCGGCTTCTCGTCGTTCGATGGGTAGTAGATCACCTGACGCACGGCGTCGACGGTCATCTTGTCCGGCTCGATGCGCACCAGCGTCGGGTCGTTCATGTGCTCGTAGGCGAGCTCCAGTACCCGGTGCGAGAGCGTGGCCGAGAACAGCATGTTGAGTCGCTGGTCAGGTGCGGGCAGGCGGCGGAGGATCCAGCGGATGTCGCTGATGAAGCCGAGGTCGAACATGCGATCGGCCTCGTCGAGCACCAGCACCTGCACGGCGCGCAGATCGAAGACGCGCTGCTTTGCGAAGTCGATGATGCGACCCGGCGTGCCGATCAGCACGTCGACGCCCTGCTCGAGCGTGTGCCGCTGCTTGTCGTAATCGACGCCGCCGAACGCGAGCCCGAGCTTCAGGCCGGTGTGCGAGCCGAGCACCTCGGCGTCGCGATGGATCTGGACTGCCAGCTCGCGCGTTGGTGCGATGATCAGAGCGCGCGGCGCGTTGAGATTGCGCGACGCCAGCGGCTCGGAGCGGATCAGTCGCGCGTACATCGCGACCAGAAACGCCGCGGTCTTTCCCGTTCCGGTCTGCGCCTGCCCGGCGACGTCCAGCCCGGCCAGCGCTTGCGGCAGCGTCTGCGCCTGGATCGGGGTGCAGCGTTCGAAGGAGGCGTCGGCGAGACCTTTCTGCAGCGTTTCCGGCAGGTGCAGGCTCGAGAAGGACAGCTCTGTTAAATGCGATTCAGCCATTCGTGATGAGGTGTGCGAGAGGAACTACGAGCGCGGTGCTCGCGACGGAAATTCACACGGGGCCCGCTTGCAAATTGGCAGGGCTGCGGTTCTAATAAGGTCCAACGCAGCGGATTCATCCGCTCCCGCCCCGACCGGATCACCGGCTCCAAGCTCCTCGTAAAAAGACCCCCGCCGGCGTGCCATGTGGGGTGCCATGTCGAATAGATGTTGGATTGTCTGAGCCAGACTTACATCGAGCACGAGCACCGCTCACATACAGTTTTCAAACCAGAGAGTTCGATCTAGAGAGTTCGAAAGAGGCTGACCAGCCCCCAAGGCCGTGCATTGTGCCCGAGCGGGACTGATGAGTCATTGGGTTTTTCTCCGGCTTTCGTCTCACGCCCGCGCCGCACTGCGCTGCGCCCCTCTTGCGAACACTCAACCGATGACCAATCGCCCCAGCCGCGCGAGCGGTGCGGAGCTCAACTTCAGGAGAATTTTCGGGTGACCAGCGAGCAGACCAACACCATCCAGCAGATAAGCGACGCCACCTTCGAGGAAGACGTCGTCAAGGCGCGCCGTCCGGTGCTCATCGATTTCTGGGCCGAGTGGTGCGGCCCGTGCAAGGCGATCGCCCCCATGCTCAACGAGCTTGCGCAGGAGTACCGCGACAAAGTCACGATCGTGAAGCTCAACGTCGACGAGAATCCCAAAATATCGCAGCGCTTCAACGTGCGCAGCATCCCGACCCTCATCCTCTTCAAGAACGGCCAGGTCGAAGGCCAGAAGGTCGGAGCCCCCCGTAAATCAGACCTGGTCGCATTTCTGGACAGCAAACTGTGAGAGGCTATCTCGGTAATCAGGCCCGTAACCGTCCGGGCAAAGGTGGCGGTGGCGGCGGTCGCCCGAACCGCGGCAACGACGGCAACCGCGATCGCGGCGGCAATCACCGGCAGATGCACGACGACCTGCCGGTCGATGACTTCGACGCCGACGACGTAGGCATCATTTCCCCAACCGAGCTCGCAGCGTCGCGTCAGTCGATGAACCTGACGCAGCTCAAGCTCAAACCCGTGTCCGAGCTGGTCGAGATTGCGACGAAGATGGGTCTGGAGAACCTGGCCCGCTCGCGCAAGCAGGACATCATCTTCTCGATCCTCAAGGCGCACGCGCGCAGCGGCGAGGACATCTACGGCGACGGCGTGCTGGAGATCCTGCAGGACGGCTTCGGCTTCCTGCGCTCCTCCGACAGCTCCTATCTCGCCGGGCCCGACGACATTTACGTCAGCCCGAGCCAGATCCGCCGCTTCAACCTGCGCACCGGCGATTCGATCTCCGGCCTGATCCGTCCGCCGAAGGACGGCGAGCGCTACTTCGCGCTGCTCAAGGTCGGCGAGATCAACTTCGACTCGCCGGAAGGCGCGCGACACAAAGTCCTGTTCGAGAACCTGACCCCGCTGCATCCGACCAAGCGGCTCAAGCTCGAGCGCGGCAACGGCTCCAGCGAGGACCTGACCGCGCGCATCATCGACCTGGTCGCGCCCATCGGCAAAGGCCAGCGCGGCCTGATCATCTCGCCGCCGAAAGCCGGCAAGACGATGCTGCTGCAGAACATCGCGACCTCGATCACCTCGAATCATCCCGACGTGTATCTGATCGTGCTGCTGATCGACGAGCGTCCCGAGGAAGTGACCGAGATGGCGCGCACCGTGCGCGGCGAGGTCGTCTCTTCGACGTTCGACGAGCCAGCCACGCGCCATGTGCAGGTCGCCGAGATGGTGATCGAGAAAGCGAAGCGGCTGGTCGAGCACAAGCGCGACGTCGTGATCCTGCTGGACTCGATCACGCGCCTGGCGCGCGCCTACAACACCGTGGTGCCGAGCTCCGGCAAGGTGCTGACCGGCGGCGTCGACGCGAACGCCCTGCAGCGCCCGAAGCGCTTCTTCGGCGCGGCGCGCAACATCGAAGAGGGCGGCTCGCTGACGATCCTGGCGACCGCGCTGATCGACACCGGCTCGCGCATGGACGACGTGATCTACGAGGAGTTCAAGGGCACCGGCAACTCGGAAATCCACCTGGATCGCCGCGTGTCGGAAAAGCGCGTGTTCCCGGCGGTGAACATCAACCGCTCCGGCACCCGCCGCGAAGAGCTGATCACCTCGCAGGAAGAGCTGCAGAAGATCTGGATCCTGCGCAAGCTCCTGCACCCGATGGACGAGCTGGCGTCGATCGAGTTCCTCATCGACAAGATGAAGGACACCAAGACCAACGCGGACTTCTTCGACGCTATGAAGCGGTAAGAGCTACAGGGGTCATTGTGACCCCTGTCACATTCCCTCCGTATCTGCCTGACGTTCGTGTCAGGCTCCGCCTCAGTGTTGCGATGCGCATCTCGGACCGGCGGCTGTCAGGCGATTAACGTAATGCGCCTGAACCACCACCGGCCCGCTGGCGCATGTCCGAAGTCCGTCCCGACTCGCCGACCTTGCGATTGCGCAGGCTCGACGCCGCGTCGCACGAGCTCACCGAGCTCGTGCGCGAGGGCCGCATTTCGACCCTGTTCCAGCCCATCGTCGATCCCCGCTCGCGCGGCATCTGCGGCTTCGAGGCGCTGACCCGCGGCCCGTCGGACAGCTGGCTGCACTCGCCGCAGAATCTGTTCGAGGCGGCGCGCAAGAGCGGCGTGAAGCTGGATCTCGACTTCCTGTGCATTCAGAGCGCATTCAAGCGTTTCGCGGCCCAGCGGGTCGCGGGCCTGCTGTTCGTCAACGTCTCCCCCGATACCATCTACGAAGATCCGGGCTTCGCCGCACGCTTCCTCGACTATGCAGCCCAGGCCGGCATGCCGCCCGATCGTTGCGTCATCGAGCTGACGGAAGAGAGCCTGCTCGACGACTACGCGCGGTTGCGCTCGACGCTGCAGCGGCTGCGCGAAGCGGGCTGCGCGATCGCCATCGACGATCTCGGCGCCGGCTCCTCCGGCCTGCGCACCTGGTCCGAGCTCAAGCCCGACTACGTGAAGATCGATCGCTACTTCGTCAGCGGCATCGATGCCGACCAGACGAAGCTGGAGTTCGTGCGCTCGATGCTCGACATGGGCCGCGCCATGGGCTGTCGCGTGGTCGCCGAAGGCGTGGAGACCGAGCGCGAGTGCCGCGAGCTGGTCGATCTCGGCATCGATCGCCTGCAGGGCAACCTGTTCGGCCGTCCGGACCATGCGCCCATGGCAGCGCTACAGCAGCTCGAATCGCTGGACCGCTCGATCGTGACTCACACCGCGCTGTGCGCCGAGCACATCGCCAACTACGTGCGGCCGGTCGCGCCCGACATGCGCGTCCAGGAGCTCGCCGATCTGTTTCGCGATCAGCCCGATCACCTGACCTTGCCGGTGGTGCAGGAAGGCCGGCCGCTCGGCGTGGTTCGCCGCGAGCAGCTGTTCGCGCTGCTGGCGAAGCCGCTGCATCCGGAGATCTACAACAAGAAGCCGGTCAGCGCGATCATGGAATCGCCGACGCTGCTGGTCGACGGCCAGCTGCGCCTCGAGCAGGTGAGCCGGCTGGTGACGCAGAAAGGCCGTCCGCGTCTCACCGAGGAGTTCGTGATCACCAAGGACGGGCGCTATCACGGCCTCGGCCAGACCATCGACGTGCTGCGGCTGATCACCGAGCAGCAGCTGCAGTCCGCCAAGCACTCCAATCCGCTGACGCTGCTGCCGGGCAACGCGGCACTGCGCAGTTGTATCGACCGCCTGATCGAGAACCGCAAGCGCTTCGTGGTGGCGTATTTCGATCTCGATTCGTTCAAGCCCTACAACGACGTCTACGGCTATGCGCAGGGCGACCAGGTGATCCTGCATCTCGCGGGCCTGCTGAAGAACATGTTCTCCGCGCGGCTGGATTTCGTCGCGCACGTCGGCGGCGACGACTTCATCGTGGTGATGCGCTCGGCCGACTGGCGCGAGCGCGTCAATCGCATCATCCAACGCTTCGCCGCGACGGTCGCCAACTTCTATTCGCCGGAGCATGCGGCAGCCGGCCACATCACTGCCCCCGATCGCGAAGAGAAGCCGCAGTCGTTCCCGCTGCTGACGGTGTCGGTGGCTGCGCTGGACTCGCAGACGAGCGGGGCTGGCAGTGCCGATGCCGTTGCGCACCTGCTCGCCCACGTGAAGAAGCTGGCCAAGCAGCAGCCCGGCAACAGCTTCATCCTGCGCAGCGACGAGCGCGTGGTCGATCTGCTTGCCGCGCGCAAGCCGGAGACCGACGGCCAGCTCGCAGTAGGGCAGAGCCTCTACTAGTCCTCTGGCCGAAAGCGGCCGAGGCCCTTTCCTCGTCGGCGGTGCGGTTGCAGGCGCGTAGTCACGGCTGGCCGGGACTCGCGACCAGTGCGCTGTACGAAGGGCGTGATCTGCGGGCCACGACCGATCTGCGCTCGATTCTAAAAGGCGTGCTGGCCACTCATGTCGGCGCAGCCGAGAGCGGACTCGAAGAGGAGGTCTTCCCCGGCGGCCGCGAGGCGCGGCCGCTCGAGCGTCTCGTCAAAGTCTGAGCAGCAGCACCGCAAGCCGTTGCGACTGGATCGGCAACGTGCGCAGGTCCGCGACTTCGTCCGGCGTGTGGTTGCCATGGCCCAGCAGTCCGATGCCGTCGATCGCCATCTCGACGTAATCCGCCGCATACGAAATGTCCGCTGCGCCCGCGCGCCGCGGATCGACTGCGGTCACTGCACCGAACCCGAGATCGCGACTGACCGAGTCGTACATCGCCAGCAGGTTCTTGTTGCCTTCGGTCGGCGGCATCGGCGGACCGCTGTCCGTGAACGCGATCGTCGCCGAGGTCCCGGGCAGACTCGCCGCGACGATCTTCTGCATCCGCTGCTTGGTACGCTCGAGCTGTTCTGCAGAGATCGTGCGCAGGTCGCCGGTCGCGACGGCCACGGGCGCGACGATGTTGTCCTTGCCGAAAGTCTCGGCGTGCTGCTTCTCCTGATCGAAATTCAGCTGCGTGCTGCCCGCGATCAGGCCGGGGTTGAACGTCAGCAACTCTTCGCCGTGCAGCTCGTCGTAGAACGTGCGCAGGATGCGCGCGAGCTCATAGATCGCGCCGGCGCCGACGTCGTCGGTGAAGATCTGCGAAGAGTGCGCGCTGCGCGCTTTGACATCGATGCGCCAGCCCGTGTAGCCGCGCCGCGCGGTGAGCGCCGTCTTCGGGTCGTCCGCGCCATTCTCCAGCCCAATCGCGACATCCGCTGCTTTCGCTGCGTCGACGAGTGCGGCGCGCGCGGCCGTGATGGGCTGACCCGCATCTTCCTCGTCGCCCATCATCACCATCGTGATGTGCATGCGGTCGAGCGCCTTCGTTTCCTTGAGCGCAGTGAGCGCCGCCAGCGCGACGATCAGCCCGCCCTTCATATCGGAGGTTCCCGGACCCTTGACCGTCTGCGCGTCGACGCGCTCGAAGCGCTGGAACGGATGGTTCGGCTCGAACACCGTGTCGAGGTGACCGATCAGCAGGACGTGCCGACCCGGTCCCGGATGCTCGGCGATCAGGTGACCAGCGCGGCCGAACGCCGCACCGTCTTCCCAGCGCAGCTTGAAGCCGAGCGCTTCGAAATGCGGCCGGAGCATGTCGGCGACCTTGCGCACGCCTGCGAAGTTCATGGTGCCGCTGTTGACGTTCACGATCTGCTCCAGCAGCGCGATCGAGCTCTGCTCCTGCGCCTGCACGCGCTTGACGAGCGCACGCTCGGCTGCCGAAGGCGCGGCGAATGCGCTTCCGGCAAGACTGCACAGCGCCAGCAGCGCGCAAGGAATGACGACGGCTCGGACAGATCGCATGGCGGAATTTCACCTTTGACGGGGTTCGCAGCATGATACGCGACAGATGACTTCCCACACGCCGCCAGCCGCTCCCGCCGTCACGGCGGAGGGCGAAGCATTCGCCTCCGCGCCGAAGCGTCTCCACTACGTCAGCGTCGAGAAGCCAGAGCCGGGCGCCAGCGTCGAGATCGCGCCGGGAGTGCGCTGGGCGCGTATTCCGCTGCCGATGGACCTGAACCACATCAACGTTTGGCTCGTCGCAACCGCGGACGGCTGCGTGATCGTCGATACGGGCATGGCGGTGCAGATGGGCAAGGACGCGTGGGAGGCGATCGAGCGCGCAACGTTCGCGACGCAACCGGTCCGCGCCGTCTTCGTCACTCACATTCATCCCGATCACAGCGGCCTCGCCGCGTGGCTGCAGGAGCGGTATCGCGTGCCGGTGCTCATGTCGACTCGCACGCACGACATGCTGCGCACCATGGCAACGGGCGAGGGCAGGCCGCCCCAGGAGCGGGTCGAAGAGTTCTTCCGTTCCAACGGCCTGGGCGACGTGGCGCAGGTGGCGCCGATGTTCAATCCCGAGCGCTTCGCTCGCATGACCAGCGGACTGGCGCAGGTCGAGCGCCACATCGCCGACGGCGACACGCTGCAGTGGGGCAGCGGCGAGTGGACGGCGATGCAGACCGACGGACACGCGCTCGGCCATCTGTGCCTGTCCAACGATGCTGCGCGCGTGCTGATCAGCGGCGACCAGGTCCTGCCGACGATCTCATCGAACATCAGTTACGGCTTTCACGTCGCGGACGCCAATCCGCTCGGCTCGTATCTCGATTCGCTGCAACGACTGCGCGCACTGTCGCCGGATACTCTGGTGCTGCCGTCGCATGGCGTACCGTTCCAGGGATTGCAGCAGCGTATCGACGACCTGACGCTGCATCACGAAGAGCAGCTCGCGAAAGTCGAGGCGCGCTGCGCAGAGCCGTGCACCGCTGCCGAGCTGCTGCCGACGATGTTCCGCCGCGAGCTGAAGGGCATGCACCTGTTCCTCGCATTCGGCGAGGCGCTGGCGCACCTGGAGTACCTTGTGCACGCCGGCAGGCTGCAGCGAACGACTTCGGCCGGCGTCATCCGTTACGTCGCTCAGTAGTCGATCCACTCCACCGCGTAGGGCGGCTTCGCGCCGATGATCCTGCGCAGCGTCGTTTCGATCGTCGTGGCGTCGTTGTCGAAGCTGCCGTGGCACGCGCGAATGCGCCGGCCGAGCGTGCCGGTCGATACCTGCTTGGTGTTCACGACATCGAGGCCGTTGCCGCTCGCGTTCCAGAACTTCTGCCACAGCTTGACGCTCTCGAGCTCGTCCTCGTGCCACTTCGGGTTCGCCTTGGCGTCGAACGCCTGTTCGAGGCCGAGGATCGGCATCTTGTGACAGGTCTCCAGCGCGCGGCTCACCAGATACAGCAGCGACTTGCGATACGGACCGACGGTGTCGCAGATTTCGACCGCATCGGACAGCAGATGGATGTGAAAGCGTTTGCGTGGCAGGACCTTGTTGTCGATTGCAGGCACGTAGTGCTGGACCGCGAAACGCACGGTGCAGGCCGGCGCGTACAAGTGACAGCTCGTCACGTCGAGCTTGCGCGCCGGCAGCAGGTCGAGCAGATGACCGAGGATGATCGAACCGGCCGAGTGCCCGATGAGATGTATCTCCAGTTGCGGCACTGCTGCCTTGAGCTGCACGAGCGCGTCGGCGAGCAACGTGCAGCCGCGGCTCGGCTCGACGGCGCTGGCCGCGTTCTGCTTCATCTGACTCCAGATCGGCTTGGCTGCGGGCCGCGCGAGCACTTCGACCGTGCGGTCGAGCACTTCGGCGGCAGTTTCCTTGACGCGCTCGAACAGGTCGCCGATGTCGCCTTCCGGCCGCGGCACCTTCTTCAATTCGTCTTCGAGGATGCTCGAGAGCGTCTCGGTCGGGCCGGTGCGCCACGTCAGGAACACAGGGTAGATACCGTTCGCTTTGAAATACGGGGCGAGCGTCTGAATGCGCGCCACCGAGGCGTCTTCCGAGTTCAATCCGCCGTGCGCGTAGATCGCGATGCGTCGCGGCTTCGCGCCGCCTTGCCAGAAGCGCTGAGGCGCTTCGCACGCCAGATCGCGCACGCAGGTGGCGCCGTTCTCGTGCGTGAAGATGCGATTGATCACCTCGCCGTCGTTGCCCATCACCAGCGTATGCCGATACGCCTCCTCGGTGTTCCAGCGCGTAACTTCCTTCTGCACCTTCGGCGGCGGTTCCGTGGCGTTGCCGGACACGAACGTGATGGCGCCGGCGCGCGCGATCACCGTCTTTTCTTTGGCAATCGCGGGCACGCTCGAAGTCTTGCTCGCGTGGGCCGCCACGCCGAGCGCTGTGATCCAGGCATCGGTGCCGTACTTCACCCATTCTTCATACGGCATTACGCCGAAGCCGCAATTGCCCCACGGCAGGCCCCACGAGTTCTGGACTACGAAGCCGATGCGGTTGTAGCCGACCAGCGCGAACGCGTGGCCACCGAGCGAGTCCGCCTTGCGAATGCCTTTGACCGCAGGCAGCGAGGCATGTCCGTCTATCTTCCTGGTGCGCGCTTCGATGCCCCAGCCGTCGTGCACGTCTGCAGACACGTAGATCGCGCCGATCTCGTGAATCGCCGCCTGCATGTCGACGACCGACGCGCGGTTGAGGCGGTAGTAGACACCGAGTCGTCGCTGCATGGCGTCCTCGGCCCAGCCGTCGCCCGGTTTGACGAAGCGCACGTGACCGGCCTTGTCCCGGTAGGGCCACATGTGTTCCGTGCAGACGCCGTGCTTGTGCCACGCTTTGAGCGCGCCGCGGCAGCTCGAGCCGTCATAGTCTTCGCCCGGCCATTCGTCGTAGAAGCGCGCGAGGTGATACAGCATCCGCGGGCTGACCGGGTGCTGCTTGCGCTTGTCGCCCAGTGCGAGCGCCACGCGCCAGTGCAGGTAGTTCACGACGCACGCGAGGCCGAAGCCGGTGCACGCGCCTTCGGAGCCCTGATCGAGCACCAGCCCGGATTTGCAGTAGCGCGGCAGCAGGCTGCGGATCGCCGCGTCGTCCGGCCATTGCTGCGGCAAGGAGACTACGTTCGGCGTGAACTCGCGATCGCGCAGGTCGAGGCGGTCGGGGCGTGCGTCCAGCGTGCGGCCGATGCTCTTCACGAACTTGGCGGGCATGATTGTTCTCCTTCGTGCCGAAGCGAACCTGTACCGAAACGAGGTGCGCTTTTCAATTGGCCCGGCGGCCATGGTTCGCGTCATCATTGGCGCGAGCGGCGCATGCAACGCCGCCGCAGGAGATTTGCCCGTGCGTGAGTTCGTCGAGTTCGCCCTGCATCTTGCCGACCTGGCCGGCGAGCAGATCCTGCCGCGCTTCCGCGTGCCCGTCGGCATGGAGAACAAGAGCAAGGGCGGCGGTTTCGATCCGGTCACGGTGGCGGACCGCGAGGCCGAAGCTGCGATCCGGCGCGAGATCCGCCGCGTGTATCCGGATCACGGCATCCTCGGCG
Source organism: Steroidobacteraceae bacterium (assembly GCA_044866955.1). Lineage (GTDB taxonomy): Bacteria > Pseudomonadota > Gammaproteobacteria > Steroidobacterales > Steroidobacteraceae > Steroidobacter. The sequence continues at coordinate 15,794 of JBIOUH010000088.1, read as the reverse complement.
AGGAGCACGGCTTCGACGCCGGCGCCAGTCCGTATACCTGGGTCCTCGATCCGATCGACGGCACGCGCTCCTTCGTACTGGGGCAGCTGCACTGGGGCACGTTGATCGCGCTCAACGACGGCGCGGCGCCGATCGTCGGTCTGATGCGCCAGCCCTATACGGGCGAGACGTTCGTCGGAACCGCCGCCGGGTCGGAGTTACGACGCGGTACGTCCACGACGCGTCTGCATGCGCGCGCGGGATCGCGACTCGCGGAGGTCACTGTGTGCGCGACGGACCCGACGATGTTCGCGGACGCCGCGCATCAGGCGGCCTTCTCGCGACTCACGCCCCACGCGCGATCAGTGCGCTTCGGCGGGGACTGCTATACGCCGTGTCTCGTCGCCGGCGGCTGGGCGGACCTGGTGGTGGAAGCCGGGCTGAAGCCGTGGGACGTGCAGCCGTTGATTCCCATCGTGCACGGCGCCGGCGGCGTGATCACCGATTGGTCCGGCGGCCCGGCCGACCGCGCCACCGAAGTGATCATCGCCGCAAATCGACAGCTGCACGCCGAGGTGGTGGCGGCGCTCGCGTGGTCGGTGCCGGGAGAATAGAGGGAAAACTCAGCAGTGCAGCAATCGCAGTTGTTGCAGCGCTGAGTTTCCCCTCAGTTTCTCTCCCGGCACCATTCAAGCTCAGGGTTCGTTGCCGGAGAAGGTGACGGCTTTTGCGCCTTCGACAGCGCCGATCTTGGCGCGATCGCTGACCAGCAGCTCGACCTCGTGCTCGAAGCGCAGAGTGCCTTCGACCACGGCGCCCGGGCGGATGACGATGCGCGGAATGTGGCGCTTGCCGACGTTCCAGCTCTGGTTCGGCTTCTCGACCACGATGCCGCCTTCGATGCGCGAGTCGGGACCGATGTCGATGTCGCCGTTGACCGTCTTCAGGCCGCGGCCGACGTGCGCGCCCTCGATCGTCATCTTGCCGTTGACGTTCGACAGCCTGCCGTGAATTTCCACGCCCTTGGCGAGGTCGGCTGAGCCGTTGACCGCCGAGACGTCGCCGCTCACCTGCGCGCGCTCGCCGAGCTTCAGCTTGCCGTTCACCGTTTCCACGCTGGTCGCCTTCGCGCCTTCACCGAGCGAGATGCCGCCGTTGACGCTTTCGGCACTTTGCACCGTCGCGTTGCGCTCGATGTTGACGGAGCCATTGACTGTGTCGACATCCTCGGCGGTGGCTCCTTCCTCGATCGTGACCGAGCCGTTGACCGTCGAAACGTCGCCGGCGGTCTGTCCGGCGTCGACGCGCACCGAGCCGTTCACCTTGGAAGTGCTGTTGGCGAACACCGCGAGCGGCAGGCAGGTCAGCAGGGCGAGTAGCAGGGTTTTCATCGGGACTCCTAAGGTTTTCTGGTCGAACGCGGCCGAGGCCCTTCGACGAACCGCCGGCAAGAGGCGTGGACCTTTGCCAGCTCCAGTTTCCGGGTTGGACGCGGGCGCCTTGGGAAGGGTTGCAATGCTCGTGTATGGTTCCGTCATGGATGCACCCTCGCATGTCGCCAGCGTCGCACAGGTCATTCAGGCCGCGGTGGCGCCGGTGTTCCTGCTGGCCGGCGTGGGGACGACGCTCAATGTCCTGGCCACCCGCATCGGCCGCATCATCGACGGCGCCCGGACCATGGAGGCCAGGCTGCCGAACGCGACGCCGGACGACGCACGCGAGCTGCATTCGCGACTGCGCGTGCTGTCCCGGCGCGCCACGCTCATCAATCGCGCGATCGCCCTGTGCGTGCTGAGCGGCCTGCTCGTGTCGCTGGTGGTCGCGTCCCTGTTCGTGAGCTCCTCGCTGCGCATCGATCTTGCCGCGCCGATCGCCGTGACGTTCGTGATCGCGCTGCTGAGCCTGGCCGCGGCGCTGCTGCTTTTTCTGCGCGAAGTGTTCATCGCGACACGCTCGCTGACCTTCGGTGGCACGCGGCCTGCGCCGCCAGCCTCGAAATGAGCACTGTGTCGCCGCGCCGACGTCGCCAAACAATGACACCGGCGGGCCAAAAATGTCAGGTCCGGGCAATCCACGGCGTTCACCCCGATTCCGTGATGCACTCCACACAATTGCATTCGCCGGACCCGGCATCATCGCGTCCACATGGTGCAAATGCCTCAAGAACTCGTGGTGGAGCCGGATGCTTTCCGCGTCACCCGCGAATCCCTGTTGCTGGTCTCCGAATTGCGCGCCGCGCTCGCGGTCTGCCTGTTCGATGACACGCAGGCCGTCGGCGGCCTATTGCATTTACGCTACGTTGCCATCAGCGGCACGCAGCCGGTCGACCTGACCGATAACACGCTCAGCTCCGATTTGTTGCTGATGGACCGTTTCTGCAAGGAGCTGCGCTCCGCGGGCGCGCGCAAGCAGAGCTGGCGCGTGAGCATTTTCGGCCACACGCCGCAGCAGCCGGCAATGGAAGGTCCGGCGGCCACCGTGATCGACCTGGCGAAGGCGTACTTCTCCGATGCGCGCCTGCCGGTGGAGTGCAAGGAATTTCGCCGCGAGCTCGGCGTCGTGGTTCGCATGGACGCACGCGAAGGCCGCATCTGGGTGAACGGCACGCCGGGCACCGCTGCGACACGGCTCGCTGCTCCAGCCTGACCGCTGACATTCTGCTAGCCTTGCGCGCGACGAAAACAACGACGTCGAGGCACGTCCAGTGCAGTCAGCCGCTGCGCAGCCAGCGCCGCTCTACAAATCGCTCTACGTGCAGGTGCTGATCGCGATAGCGATCGGCGTGCTGCTCGGCTACTTCGCGCCCGACACGGCGGCGCAGCTCAGGCCGCTTGGCGACGGCTTCATCAAGCTCATCAAGATGATGATCGCGCCGATCATCTTCTGCACCGTCGTGACCGGCATCGCCGGCATGGAGAACATGAAAGCGGTCGGCAAGACCGGCGTGCTGGCTCTCGTGTACTTCGAAGTGGTCAGCACGCTCGCGCTCATCGTCGGCCTGGTCATCGTCAATGTCGTGAAACCCGGCGCGGGCATGAACATCGACGTCGGCTCGCTCGATGCAAAGTCCATCGAGTCGTACGTGCACGCGGCGCAAGAGCAGAGCATCACGGATTTTCTGCTCAACGTGATCCCGACCACGATCTTCGATGCGTTCGCCAAGGGCGACATCCTGCAGATCCTGCTGATCTCGCTGCTGGTCGGCTTCGCCCTGCACGCAGTCGGCGAGCGCGCACGGCTGCTTTACGACTTCATCGACCGGCTGTCGCACGTGCTGTTTCGCATCGTCGGCGTGATCATGCGGCTGGCGCCGATCGGCGCGTTCGGCGCGATGGCGTTCGTGGTCGGCAAGTACGGGTTCGCCACGCTCAAGTCGCTGGGCATGTTGATGCTGTGCTTTTATGCGACCTGCCTGATCTTCATTTTCGTCGTGCTGGGGACCATTGCCCGCGTGCACGGTTTCAGCATCTTTCGCTTCGTCCGGTTTCTGCGCGACGAGTTGCTGATCGTCCTCGGCACCTCGTCTTCCGAGTCGGTGCTGCCGCGCATGCTGGCGAAGATGGAGAGCGCGGGTTGCTCGAAACCGGTCGTCGGCCTCGTGATCCCGACGGGCTACTCGTTCAACCTCGACGGAACGTCGATTTATTTGACGATGGCGGCAGTGTTCATCGCCCAGGCGACCAATACCCCGCTGACCCTGTTCGACCAGCTGACGCTGCTGGCCGTGCTGCTGCTCACTTCCAAGGGGGCGGCGGGGGTGACCGGCAGCGGTTTCATCGTCCTGGCGGCAACGCTATCCGCCCTTGGTACATTGCCGGTGACGGCCGTAGCCCTCATCCTCGGCATCGACCGGTTCATGTCGGAGGCCCGCGCTTTGACGAACCTGGTCGGCAATGGCGTTGCGACCGTCGTGGTCGCGAAATGGTGCGGGGCGCTCGACGAGCAGCGCCTGCAGCAGGAACTCAGGAAATAGCGTCGCCGAGGCTCGCGTTCGCGCAGAATGGCCGCGTACGACCCTTATGAGCGACGGCATTCAATTCGTACCCGTCACGACGGCGCAGCAGCTCGACGTTGTCGCCGGGCTTGCGCGTGACATCTGGTACGAGTACTACGTGCCGTTGATCGGCCAACCGCAGGTCGACTACATGGTGTCCAACTTTCAGACGAGCGGGGCCATGGCGCAACAGATGCGCGAGGGTTACGAATATTTCACGACCGAGCGGGATGGGCGGGTCATCGGTTACTGCGCTGTGCAGCCCCAGCCTGCGGAGGGCAGTCTGTTTCTCAGCAAGTTGTATCTGTTACGCGACGCTCGCGGTGCGGGAACCGGCCGGGTTTGTATGGAGTTCATTGAGCAGCTTGCCCGCCGCCGCGGTCTTAAGCTGCTATGGCTGACCGTGAACAAAGGAAACCCGGCTGTGAAAGCCTACGAGCGCCTGGGATTCCGGATCGCCGCGGACCTGGTCATGGACATCGGGGGCGGCTTCGTCATGGACGATTTCCGCATGGAAAAGCCGCTGCTTTGAGCCAGCGCATTGACCAGCCATCCCATGTCGCAACAGTCCGGGAAACCAACCGACGGTCATGAGCGTGTCCATAGACAAGGAATCTGCTGACGACGGTGACGCGCGCCGCGTCCTTGCCAGCTGGCTCGATGACTATGCCGGCGGCCGCTGCGACCGCGAGGACATGCAGGAGTCCTTCCTTTCCGTCTGCCGCAGCAACTCGGACGCTCCCTGGGACGCGCTGGCGCTGCTCGACCAGTACCAGCGTCGCGGCAAGATCGACGCCGCACTCGCGCGCACGCTGAAGGCCGACATCGCGCAGATGGTGTTCGGCAACGCCAATCAGACCGGAGCCCCGCCGCGCGACCCGACCGAGGCGACGCTCGACACCACCGGCACGCGCTGGCGCAAGCTCATCGCTGAGAGGGATCCGCAGACCGCGGACGTCGAGCCTGCCTTCGTCGATCCCACGCTGTTCCGCCGCGACTTCGACCCGGCAACGCGCCCGCCGACGCAGCAGGCTCGAGAGGAAGCGCAGCAGCAGGCGCCTCGCCGGCCGCCGCCGCCGAAGGACGCAGTGCCGAAAGATGTCCTGCGCGATCGCTACGAGCTGCTCTCGATCCTCGGTCGCGGCAGCAGCGGCACCGTCTACAAGGCGCTCGACCGGCATCGCGCGCACCTTGCGGACTCCGCACGCTATGTTGCGGTCAAGGTGCTGAAGATCGACTACCACAACCGTCCGGACGTGCTGGCCGAGCTCGAGCGCGAGTTCCACCAGGCGCAGTCGCTGTCGCATCCGAACATCGTCAGCGTGTTCGACCTGGACAAGGACGGCGATACGAACTTCATCGTGATGGAGCTGCTGCAGGGCGAGCTGCTTGCCGACATCATGCGGCGACTGCGCGGCCCGATGCAGCGGCAGCACGCGATGGCGATCATCAGCAGCGTCGGCGCGGCGCTCGCGCACGCGCATCGCCGCGACGTCGTTCACGCGGACCTCAAGCCGCGCAACATCATGATCACCTCGACGGGCGAAGTGCGCGTGCTCGACTTCGGCTTTGCGCGCTCGCGCTCGCTCGATCTGCACAGCGCCTCGCCGCTCGATGCGGTGCCGGCCAGCGCACCGGCGTATGCGAGCATCGAGCGCGTCAACGGCAGCGAGCCGCATCCGAGCGACGACGTCTACAGCCTCGCCTGCATCGCGTACGAGTTGTTGGCGGGCGAGCATCCGTTCGGCGGCCGGTCCGCAGTGCTGGCGCGCGCCAACGGCCGGCGGCCGCGCAGCATTCCCGGTTTGACGCGCAAGCAGATGCAGACCCTCAACCGCGCGCTGTTGTGGGGGCGCGGCGAGCGCAAGATCGATGTCGTCGACCTGCTCGCGGGACTCGCCTGTGCGGAAGCGCCGAACCGGCTCGTGCCGCCCGAAGCGATCGTTGCGCAAGACGATCGCGGTCGATGGCGCCGGCGCGCACTCGGATTTCTCGTGTTCCTGCTGATGGTCAGCGCTGCGACGTTCGGGTTCATCTACCTCGAGCGCAATCCTCTCCCGACTCGACCAGCTGCTCCGCCGGCGCACGCGCCCGAGCGCGAGCTGCCGCAGACGCAGGAGCCGGCGCAGACGCAGGGGCCGGCGCAGACGCAGGGGCCGGCGCAGACCAGCGCGCTCCAGGGCGACAGCCAGACCGGCGATCAGTCCAAGGGCTCAGCCAGTGACAAAGGCGAGAAACCCGTTGCCGCTGCGGCAGCGAAGGCACCAGCTGCCAAGAAGCCCGTCGGGGCGACGACTGCGAAGTCGACGCCGGCTGCCGGTCCGGTCGTGCTGGAGTTCGACAAGGACACGTACGTTGCGACGGAGAGCGACGGCTCGGTGCGCATCGTGGTCGAGCGCCACGGCTCGAAGGACCAGCCGGTGACCTTCCGCTGGAGCCTGCGCAGCAACTCTGCCGAGATGGGCACCGATTTCGCCGGTATCGGCCCGGGCACCGAAACGATTCCCGCGGGCCAGAGCACGGCCACGCTCACGATCCCGCTGGTCTCCGACGCCGTCGTCGAGAACACCGAAGTGTTCCTGGTCGAGATCGAGCCTGCGCAGTCGGGCGTGACACTCGGCGAGCGCTCGCACGCGGCTGTGATCGTCGTCGACGACGACTGAGCGCACGTCACGCGGCACATCGCGATGAACGTGCGATTCTCCGAGCAGGCCATTCGCTGTCGCGCGACCTCCGTCGAGTTGCAGCAGCTGCTGACGGGACGTGCCCTCACGCTCGAGCTGAGCCTGCCGCGCGATCGCAAATTCCGCGTCAATGTGCGGCCGGCGGCGCTGGAGACGTGGCAATTGGAGAGCGACCCGACGGGCATCTGGATCGCGATTCCCCGCTCGCAGCTGCAGGCGCTGGCCGAGACGTTGCCGAGCAAAGAGGGGATCGAGCACGGCTTCGAGACCGCGCAGGGCGCGCTCACGATGACGTTCGAAGTGGATCTTAAGAGGGGTCAGGCTAAAGCCTGACCTCTGCGGAGGTTGGACAGGATGAACAGGATGAACAGGATGTGGGAATGGAGGGAGACGAGCCTCCTGCTGCCCTCCGACCATCCTGTGAATCCTGTTAATCCTGTCTATTTCTCTCTCTCTATCGCCCGATAGCCGATATCTCGGCGGTATTGCACGCCGTTCCACTCGATCTGCTCGCAGAGCGCATAAGCGGCGCGCTGCGCCTCGCTGACATTCGCACCCATGCCGACGGCGCACAGCACGCGACCGCCGTTCGTTACGACCTTGCCGTTCACGAGCTGCGTGCCCGCGTGGAAAACCTTTCCCGGCAGCTTCGCTGCCGCGTCCAGCCCGTGAATCTCGTCGCCCTTGCGGACCGCATCCGGATAACCGCCGGCGGCGAGCACGACACCCAGCGACGCGCGCGCGTCCCACTTCGCCTCGGTGCGATCCAGTTTGCCGTCCAGCGCGGCCTCGCACAGCAGGGTCAGGTCCGAAGCCAGCCGCATCATGATCGGCTGTGTTTCCGGATCGCCGAAGCGGCAATTGAATTCGAGCACGTTCGGCGTGCCGTCGGGCGCAATCATCAGGCCGCCGTACAGGAAGCCGACGTACGGTGTGCCGTCTGCGATCAGGCCGCGCACGGTGGGCTGCATCACCTCGCGCATCACGCGCCGGTGGATTTCCTCGGTGACGACCGGCGCCGGCGAATAGGCGCCCATGCCGCCGGTGTTCGGTCCGTGGTCGCCGTCGTCGCGGCGCTTGTGATCCTGTGAAGTCGCGAGCGGCAGAATGTGCTCGCCGCTGACGACTGCGATGAAGCTAGCTTCCTCGCCGCGCAGGAACTCTTCGATCACCACCGTGCTGCCGGCCGCGCCGAACTGACCCGAGAACATCGCTTGCGCAGAGCCGATTGCTTCTTCGGTGGTCTCGCAGATGATCACGCCCTTACCGGCCGCGAGCCCGTCCGCCTTCACGACGAGAGGCGCACGCTGCGCACGCACCCACGCCGCGTCGAAGCTCGCCTGGGTGAACGTGGCATAGGCGGCGGTAGGAATGCGATGGCGGCTGAGGAAGTCCTTGGTGAAAGCCTTCGAGCCTTCCAGGCGCGCAGCGAGCTTCCGCGGGCCGAAACAGCGCAAGCCAGCGGCCTCGAAGGCGTCGGTGACGCCGATCACGAGCGGCGTTTCCGGCCCGACGATCGTGAGGTCGATGCGCTCGCGGCGGGCGAAGTCCACGAGCGCTGTGAGGTCGTCCGCAGCAATTGCGACATTTGCAACACGCGGCTCCAGCGCAGTGCCCGCGTTGCCCGGCGCTACATATACCTGCTCGACGCGTGGCGACTGCGCAGCCTTCCACGCGAGCGCATGCTCGCGACCGCCGCCGCCGAGAACCAGAACTTTCATCAGTGCCTGAAATGCCGCATGCCGGTGAGCACCATGGCGATGCCGTGTTCATCGGCGGCGGCGATGACTTCGTTGTCGCGCATCGAGCCGCCTGGCTGGATCACGGCCTGGATGCCGAACTCCGCGGCGACGTCGAGACCGTCGCGGAACGGGAAGAACGCGTCGGAAGCCATGACCGCGCCAGCGACCGTCAGGCCCTCGTCTTTCGCCTTCATCGCGGCGATGCGGCTCGACACGACGCGGCTCATCTGGCCGGCGCCGACGCCGATGGTCATGCGGTCCTTGGCGTACACGATGGCGTTCGACTTGACGTACTTGCAGACCTGCCACGCGAACAGCAGATCGTCGAGCTCCGCGGCCGTGGGCTGCCGCTGGGTGACCACCTTGAGATCCGCCTTGCTCACCATGCCGCGGTCGCGCGTCTGCACCAGCAGCCCGCCGTCGACGCTGCGGTATTCGTAGCGAACGCTGCTCGGCGCGAGGCCGTCGGTCACGAGCACGCGCACGTTTTCCTTGCGCGCACACAGCTCCAGCGCGTCGGCGTCGACTTCCGGAGCGATGATCAGCTCCACGAACTGGCGCTCGATGATTGCGCGCGCGGTGGTCGCTGTCAGCGCGCGGTTGAAGGCGATGATGCCGCCGTATGCGGACGTGGGATCGGTCTTGAACGCGCGGTCGTACGCCGAGAGCGTGTCGCTGGCGAGCGCCGCGCCGCACGGATTCGCGTGCTTGACGATGACGCAGGCCGGGTCCGCGAACTGCCGCACGCACTCGAAAGCCGTGTCGCCGTCCGCGATGTTGTTGTACGAGAGGGTGCGGCCCTGCAGCTGCTTCGCTGCGCCGATGCTGGCACCTTGCGCATCCGGGACGCCGTAGAACGCTGCGGTCTGGTGCGGATTCTCGCCGTAGCGCAGATCCAGGCGCTTCTGGAACTGCAGTGCCAGCGATTGCGGAAAATCGCCCGCGTTCTCGTTAACGCGCGCCAGATAGCTCGCGACCGCGGAGTCGTAGCTGGCTGTGTGCGCGAACGCTTTCGCGGCGAGCCGCTTGCGCGTCGCCTCCGACACCGCGCCCTCGTTGTGCTCCAGCTCGGCCAATACCGCGGAGTAGTCGAGCGGATCGACGACTACCGCGACGCGGTCGTGATTCTTGGCTGCTGCACGCACCATCGCGGGTCCGCCGATGTCGATGTTCTCGATCGCGTCCTCGTAGGTGCAGCCCGCTTTCGCCACGGTCGCGGCGAACGGATAGAGATTGACGACCAGCAGGTCGATCGGCTCGATGCCGTGCGCGTGCATGACGTCGTCGTCGACGTCGCGGCGCCCGAGCAAGCCGCCGTGGATCTTCGGATGCAGGGTCTTGACGCGGCCATCCATGATTTCCGGGAAGCCGGTGTGGCTGGAGACCTGCGTGACCGGCACGCCGCTGCGCTCCAGCAGCGTCGCAGTGCCGCCCGTCGACAGTAGTGCCACTCCGCGCCGCTGCAGCGCCTGTGCGAACTCGATGAGACCGTCTTTGTTGGAAACGCTGAGCAGCGCGCGCCGGATGGTCATTGCGCCAGGCCGTAGGTCTTCAGCTTCTTGCGCAGCGTGCCGCGATTGATGCCGAGCACGTCGGCAGCGCGGCTCTGGTTGCCTTCGACGTATTCGAGCACTGCTTTGAACAGCGGCTCTTCCACTTCGCGCAGCACCAGGTCATAGAGCTGGCCGGGCTTGTGCCCGTTCAAGGTCGCGAAGTAGGACTCGAGCGCCTCCGCGGTCATCGTCCGCAGCGGCAGGGCGCGCGGCGCAGGCCTTGCGATCGGCTCTCGACGAGCTCTAGTTTTTTTTCTCGGCGCCATAAAGTCTCTACCCCAAGATCAGGTCCGCCCGGTGCCGCCGTGAAAATCAGGCTGCGTCTTCGAGCCCCGCAGCCTGCGCGTGCTCGAGAGCGTCGAAGTACGCGTCGGCGCATGCGAGCTGCGTCCGCGCGTCCTGAGCCTGCATCACGGCATGACGTAAAGCGTGTCCAGCGGCACGACCTCGCGCATACCAGTCGATGTGTTTGCGCGCGACCCTGACTCCCGCCTCTTCCCCATAGAAGGCATGCAGATCGCGCAAATGGGCGCGCATGATATCACGTACTTCCGCGAGTGAAGGCTCGGCGGCGACGCTTCCGGTGCGCAGGAACGCGTCGATCTCGCGGAAAATCCACGGTCGACCTTGTGCGTTGCGTCCTACCATCAGTCCGTCTGCGCCGGTTTGTTCAAGTACGAGCTTCGCTTTGTACGGTGAGTCGATGTCGCCATTGGCGAAAATCGGAATTGACACGCTCTGCTTGATCGCGCGGATCGTTTCGTACTCGGCATCGCCGCGATACATGCACGCGCGCGTGCGGCCGTGAACCGCCAGCGCCTGGATGCCGATCGCTTCGGCCATGCGCGCGATGGCGACGCCATTGCGATGCTCCGGGTCCCAGCCGGTGCGCATCTTCAACGTCACGGGCACGCTCACTGACTTGACGACTGCTGCGAGGATCTGCCTCACCAGCGGCTCGTCCTTCATGAGCGCGGAACCCGCGGCCTTGTTGCAGACCTTCTTCGCGGGGCAGCCCATGTTGATGTCGATGATCTGCGCGCCGGCGTCGACGTTGCGCTGCGCCGCCTCCGCCATCATCTGCGGATCACCGCCTGCGATCTGCACGACGCGCGGCTCCGCTTCGCCGGTGTGATCCATGCGCCGTCGCGATTTCTCCGTATGCCACAGGCGCACGTCGCTGGTGAGCATCTCGCCCGCGGCAATGCCGGCGCCCATGCGCCGGCACAGCAGACGGAACGGCAGGTCCGTCACGCCGGCCATGGGCGCGAGCGCCAGATTGTTCGGCAGCTGATGAGGCCCGATGCGCATCACTTTCTGTCGGGCACGTCGGCGGCGCAGACGATGCCCTGGCGGCCGCGCAGGCACACGTCGAAACGAAAGCCTTCGGCATCGGGGCCGGGATCGACGATCGAGATCGTCGCGGTGGCTTGTTGCGCCGGCGCGAGCAGGCGATCCGGCGCCGTCGCCGGGTCCAGATATTCCGAGGGGTCGAACTCGCGCTCCCGCACGCGCTCGCCCCAGCGGTCTTCGAGCACGAGCTTCAACAGCGGATAGGGCTGCGCGAAGCTCGCGACATTCTTGAGACTGGCGCGCACCCTGAGCGTGCCCGGCATCGCCGGATCCGAGCCGAGGTGCCACTGCAGGATCTCGTAGGCATGCAGGTCCCAATCGGGCTGCAGATTGACGCCGACCGCACCGTACAGGCCGACGATGGGGGGGCCGAGGCGCGGATGTCGCGCCAGCTCGTGCCGGTATGTGTGCACGAATTGAATCGCGAGCAGCAGCACCAGCGGCCCGGCCAGAATCTTCCACAGCGGGGCGATCGCGGGACGGGGCGGCGCAGCCAACAGCTCGTCTTCGACCTGCTGCGCTTCTTCCTCTACTCCCTCTGCTTCCTCTTGTTCCTCTTCTGCCGCGGGCTCGTACGCCGGTTCTTCGACGACCTCGATCTCGCCCGGCTGCTCGTCGTCATCGATGAGTTCTTCCTCGACGCGAATCTCTCCGGCGTCGCTCGTGGCCTCGTCGATATCGTCGATCTCGACCCATTCCTCGACGATCTCCTCGCGGATCTGCGGCTCGCCGCGCGGGCTGTCGGGCATGCGATAGCGACCGCTGATCTCGATGTGCCGGCCTTCGAGCGTGATGTCTTCCTGCGTGGCCTGCTCCTCGACCTCGATCGGCCCGCTTGCGGCCGCCCGGGTTGTCCGCGGCGAATGCGCGGCCTGCTGCCCGGGCTCGTTCTCGTCGATCAGGCGCTCCAGCGCGTCGAACTGCGTCTGGCAGCGCCCACAGCGCACCTGTCCGTCGGCCACGCGGAGGATCTCCGTCGTGACCCGGAAAGTGGTCTGGCAGTTCGGACACTGAGTGAGCATCAAGAGCGTCGCACGCCGTAGAGGAGCGCCCAGTCATCGCGCGTAATCGCAGGACGCATATCAAACCACGCGCCATAGCGGCTTGCTACGGGCCCCGCCTGGCTCTTCAGGATGCCGGACAGCACGAGGGAGCCGCCGGTTCTGACCCGCGCTGCGAAGGCCGCAGCCAGCTCCAGGAGCGGCTCAGCCAGAATGTTCGCCAGCAGGATGTCCGCCTGCGCGCTGTGCGTTTCATCCGGCGCAGCCACTGTCAGGCGCCCGGCGACGCCGTTTCGCACGGCGTTGTCACGCGTGGCGAGTAGCGCTTGCGGGTCGATGTCGACGGCAAGCGCGCTTGCAGCCCCGAGCTTCAGCGCAGCGATTGCCAGCACACCGGATCCGCAGCCGTAGTCGATCACGAGCCCGCCTTGCAGCTGTGCGGCGTCGAGCCACTCCAGGCACAGCGCCGTCGTCGGATGCGTGCCTGTCCCGAACGCGAGGCCCGGGTCGAGCTCGATGAGACACGGTTCGGTGCCCAGCGCGTCGAGCTGTGGACGCTGACCGCCGGGACAGATCCACAGGCGTTGCCCGAATCTCATCGGCCGGAAATCCTTCAGCCATTCGCGCTCCCACGCACGATCCTCGATGTGCTCGAGCGTCGCGTCTGGGAACGAAGCGCGCAGCGCCTCGGGGTCGGTCGCCGAGTCGAACAGCGCTTTGATGCGCACACGCGGCCACAGCGGCGTCGCACCCGGAGGCGGCTCCAGCACGGGATCGTCGCCGGCATCCTCGAGCGTGATCGAAGCCGCGCCTGCAGCGAGCAGCGCGTCCTCGAAGGGCGCAGGATCGGCGGAGCCTATTGAGAGAGTGAGCTGGAGAAAAGGCATGGAAGCGGTCAGCGGTTGGCGGTTTACGGTTGCTGCAGAGGGCGTCGCAGCCGCGCTTCCGATTTCCTTCTGCACCAACCGCCAACCGCTAACCGCCAACCGCTGCTGTCTTCACTTGATTCCCAGCCGTCGCTCCAGGTAGTGGATGTCCAGGCCGCCGGCTTTGAAAGCCGCGTGGTTGAAGATCTCCTGGTGCAGCGGAATGTTGGTCTTGATGCCCTCGATGACCATTTCCGACAGCGCGTTCTTCATGCGCGCGATCGCGGTGTCACGGTCTTCGCCGTACGCGATGACTTTGCCGATCATCGAGTCGTAGAACGGCGGCACGGTGTAGCCGCTGTAGAGGTGGCTGTCGACGCGGATGCCCGGTCCGCCCGGCGCATGGAACAGTTTCACCGGGCCCGGCGAGGGAATGAAGCCTTTCGGGTCCTCGGCGTTGATGCGGCACTCGATGGCGTGACCGCGGATCACGATGTCGTTCTGCGTCCACTGCAAACGCTCGCCGCCGGCGATGCGCAGCTGCGCCTTGACGATGTCGATGCCGGTGATCTGCTCGGTCACCGGGTGCTCGACCTGCACGCGCGTGTTCATCTCGATGAAGTAGAACTCGTTGTCCTGGTACAGGAACTCCAGCGTGCCCGCGCCGCGGTAGCCGACTTCGCTGCACGCCGCGATACAGCGGTCGCCGATCGCTTTGCGCTGCTTCGGCGTGATGCCCGGCGCCGGCGCCTCTTCGATGACCTTCTGGTGGCGACGCTGCAGCGAGCAGTCGCGCTCGCCGAGATGCACGACGTTGCCATAGTGGTCTGCCAGCACCTGGATCTCGATGTGGCGCGGCTTCTCGAGGAACTTCTCCATGTAGACCTCGGCGTTGCCGAACGCCGCGAGCGCTTCGCCCTGCGTCGCGTTGATGGCGTTGAGCAGCGTGGCGTCGCTGTGCACGACGCGCATGCCGCGGCCGCCGCCGCCGCCCGAGGCCTTGATGATCACCGGATAGCCGAGCTCGCGCGCGATGCGGAAATTCTCTTCCGGTACGTTGCCGAGCGGGCCGTCCGAGCCGGGCACGCACGGCACGCCGGCGGCCTTCATCACTTTGATGGCAGAGACCTTGTCGCCCATCATGCGGATCGTTTCCGGCTTCGGGCCGACGAAGATGAAGCCGCTCTTCTCGACGCGCTCGGCGAAATCGGCGTTCTCCGACAGGAAGCCGTAGCCCGGATGGATCGCGACCGAATCGGTGACCTCGGCGGCGCTGATGATCGCCGGCATGTTGAGGTAACTGTCCTTCGAGGGCGGCGGCCCGATGCACACGGACTCATCGGCGAGCAGCACGTGCTTCTGGTTGAAATCCGCCGTGGAGTGCACGGCGACCGTTTTGATGCCGAGTTCGCGGCACGCACGCAGGATGCGAAGCGCGATTTCGCCGCGATTGGCGATGACGACTTTTTCCAGCATGGAGCGCTTGTTATTCGATGATGAACAACGGCTGGCCGAATTCGACCGGGTCGCCGTTCTTCACCAGGACCGCGGTGACGCGTCCGGCCTTGTCCGATTCGATCTGGTTCATCATCTTCATGGCTTCGATGATGCACAGCGTGTCGCCGACGTTGACCTCGCTGCCGATGTCCACGAATGCCTTGGCGCCTGGCGTGGCGGCTGTATAGAACGTGCCGACCATCGGCGCAGTGACAGTGTGGTCCGCCTTCGCGGCAGCAGCAGGCGCAGCCGCTGCGGGCGCTGCGGCGACGGGCAATGCCGCGGGCGCAGCCATCGGCGCCGCAGCCATCGGCGCCATCGGCGCGGGCGCGTAATGCACGACAGGCGCGGCGCCGCCGCCGGCCGGATAGCGGCTGATGCGCACCGATTCCTCGCCCTCGCTGATCTCGATCTCGGCGATGCCGGATTCTTCGAGCAGCTCGATCAGTTTCTTGACCTTACGAATGTCCATTACGAGTCCTCTTGTTCTTTTCCTTACTTGCGGGCGGGGGCGAGGTGATGCGCGGCCGCGCGCAACGCCAGCTCGTAGCCGATGGCGCCGAGCCCGGCGATCGTCCCCACGGCGATGTCGGAGAAGTAGGAGTGATGACGAAAGCTTTCGCGCGCCTGCACGTTGCTCAGGTGCACTTCGATGAATGGGATCTTCACCGCCAGCAGTGCGTCGCGCAGCGCGATGCTGGTGTGCGTGAACGCAGCGGGATTGAAGATGATGAAAGCCACGTGTGTCGTCGGTGCCTCGTGAATGCGCGTCAGCAGCTCGGCTTCGGCGTTGCTCTGGAACGCCGACAGGTGATGTCCCGCTTCGGACGCCAGCTGACTGAGCCGGGCGACGATCTGCTCGAGCGTAACGGCGCCATAGATCCCCGGCTCGCGCGTGCCGAGCAGGTTCAGATTCGGGCCGTTCAGGAGCAAAAGGTGGGCCATGAGCCTTGTACTGATTATTAGGCTGCCAGAGACGACTTCAACGCAGATGGCGGCGAATTTAACCAGATTACCGGCGATTTGGCGATGAATAGCTACGAAGTGGTGGCGGGGCGGGGCCTTTTCCTGCCGTCGCTACGCAACATCGGCGCGCTTCGCGAGGCAATGCGCGCCGGCGCCAGA
>JBIOUH010000087.1:0-8654 GCA_044866955.1 Steroidobacteraceae bacterium | reverse complement strand
GCCCGGCGCAGAAAACCCTGGACGAGCTGAAGTCCAGGTATCTCTATCTCCACGATTGCAACGGTTGCGACCTCGACCTGGGGCGGCAACTCGGGGCGGATCAGGTACTGGTGGCATGGGTCGACCGCGTGAGCGCTCTGATCTTGTCGCTGACCTACGAAATTCACGATGTCGCAACGGGTCAGATCACCGCCAGGAAATCATTCGGTTTCAGGGGCGACAACGACACCAGTTGGACACGTGCGATCGACTACATGGTGCGAGATCTGGGCGAGTCCGCGACGTCGCGCGGCAGTGACGCAGACCACTGACCGTCGGCCGACGTTCAGGTCACCGCATGTCAGTGATTGTCCTGTTCGCTCTGATTGGTCTGTTCGTCGGAGGCGTGCGCGGACTTCTCATAGGAGCAGCTATCGGTTACGGCGCCAGTTGGGTACTGCAGAACGTGCTGCGCAAGAGACTGGCGCTGGTGCAGGCACACTTCCTGGATTCGACCTTCGCAGTCATGGGCGCCTTGTGCAAGGCGGATGGCGTGGTTTCGCGTGATGAGATCCGGGTTGCCGAGAGCATGTTTGCCCGGCTGAATCTTTCGAGCGAACAGCGGCAAGCGGCGATGGCCGCTTTCAGCCGCGGCAAAGCCCCAGGGTTCGATCTGGATGCCGAGGTAGGGAAATTCGCGCGCGTGTCTCGTGGCCACCGGTCGATCCTGGTGATGTTTCTCCAGATTCAGACCGCGGCGGTAACGGCCGACAGCAATGTTCACCCGGCAGAGCACCAGATGCTGGTTCGGGTGGCGCGCGGGCTCGGCTTGAGCGAAGCGGATGTGGCGCAGCTCGAAGCGTTGCTTCGAACGAGCGCACCCCGACCTTCGCCGCAGCACAAGCTGGAGGATGCCTACACTGCACTCGGGCTCAGTCCATCGGCGACGGATTCGCAGGTCAAACAGGCTTACCGGCGCCTGATGAGTCAGAACCATCCGGACAAGCTGGCAGGTAGAGGCCTGCCCGAGAGCATGCGCGAAATGGCCGAGCAACGAAGTCGCGAGATCAGCACTGCATATGCCGTGATAAAAGAAGCGCGTGGGTTTGTCTGATCGCGTTGCTGCGCGTCAGGGGCCACCCAGCAACGTTCGCGACCGCGCACTGGAACCCGAATCATGGACCGGCGTTGTCTCGATCAGATCACCCGTGACGAGGCGGCTTTCTTGATGGAAGCGCGCCATTGGCTGCCGGAGCAATCATGATCATGGTGAGGCATCTTTCGGCCCCGTGCGCCCTCGCGGTGCTGGTGTCCGCTTGCGGCGCTGGGGAGAGCACCAGGGCCGAGGCTGAGACGCCGAGGACCACTGCGAGCGGCGCTCCGTTCAAGGTGGCTGAACTGAAGAAGTTCGACGAACCGTGGGCGATGACCTTCCTGCCGGATGGCCGCTTGCTGGTAACGGAGAAGGCTGGCGCTCTGCGACTGTATGACCCGAAGCGCAACAGCACAGGAGCGATCAACGGCGTGCCTGCGGTTGTCCATGCGGGCCAAGGCGGACTGGGTGACGTGGTCCTGCATCCGGATTTCGCCAAGACCCATCTCGTGTATCTCAGTTACGCCGAAGCCGGTGACGGTGGCACCGGCGCCGCAGTGGCGCGGGCGCGGTTAGTGCTGGATAACAGTGGTGCTGGCGCTCTGCAGGATCTGGCGGTCATCTGGCGTCAGACTCCCAAGACAAGCGGCAACGGTCACTTCGGCCATCGCATCGCCTTCGACCGTGACGGCATGCTGTGGATCAGCTCCAGCGAGCGCCAGAAGTTCGATCCCGCACAGGACATGAGCACGAATCTGGGCAAGATCGTGCGCCTGAATGATGACGGCACCGCGCCGACCGACAATCCCTTCGCGAGCCGTGGCGGGGTCAGCACACAGATCTGGACGCTCGGCCACCGCAATATCCTCGGACTGGCCTTCGATGCACAGGGACAGCTGTGGGCGCACGAGATGGGACCCCAGGGCGGTGATGAGCTGAACCGGATCGAGAAAGGGGCCAACTACGGCTACCCGATCGTCTCCAATGGCGATCATTACGACGGCAAGCCGATTCCCGACCATCACAGCCGGCCGGACTTTCGAGCGCCGGTCATCAGCTGGAATCCGGTGATCTCGCCCGCCGGCTTCATCATCTACACCGGCGATCTGTTTCCGCAGTGGAAGGGCAATGGCTTCATCGGCGGCCTGTCGTCGCAGTCACTCGTGCGTATCGAGTTCAACGGCGCCACGGCGCGCGAAGCGGAGCGATTCGATATGCATCGCCCCATCCGCGAGGTCGAGCAAGGTCCGGACGAGGCAATCTGGCTGCTTGAAGATGGAAAGAGCCGAGGCACCGGCTGGCTGCTGAAGCTCACGCCCCGCTGAGAAAGACACGCGCCCCGCAGTCAAATGAACGATCGCAACCGCCAGATCAGCGTCAAACCCGCGCCGCTCATCGGCGCAGCGGTGATCTTCGTCAGCCTGGGAGCTGCTCTCATGTCGAGTCGCGCGAACGAGCCCAATGAAAGCAATGACAAACAGTCTTCCGCGACGACGGCTGCGCGTGCATTTGTGCAATCGCTACCGGAAGTCAGGCGCACGCAAGCTCAGTTGCCGTTCGATTCGAATGAGCGCACGAATTGGCACTACGTTCCCACGAGACGCGCCGGCGTCGCGCTGGCAGAGCTGGATGCAAACCAGAAAACGCTGATCGATCCATTGCTGCGTTCCGCGTTGAGCCCCGCAGGCTTCAAGACCGCTCAACAGATCGTGCAGCATGAACTGATCCTGGCGGAGATCGAAGGAAACCCGCGGCGCGATCCGGAGCTCTACTACACTGCCGTCTTTGGGGAACCTGGTCCGCGCGCACCTTGGGCGTGGCGATTCGAAGGCCATCATCTTTCTGTCAACGCGACCCACGTCGACGGTCAGACTCAAGTCGTGGCGCCGCTCTTCATGGGCTCGAACCCTGCCCGCGTTCCGTCCGGTCCCAAAGCAGGTTTGCGATTGCTCGCCGCGGAAGAAGATCTGGCTCGCGAACTGATACGCATGTTGCCGGAGGCGCGACGCACCCGCGCGATTCTTGCGGCTGAAGCGTTCCCAGACATCGTCACTCGTAACGACCCAAAGGTACGTTCGCTGAACATCGAAGGGCTTGCGGCAGGCGACATGTCTCAGCCTGAGCAAGCGCAACTGCGCAAGCTACTGCACGTCTATTCGGATCGCATGACGGAGAGTGCTGCACGAGAGCAGCTCGAGCGCATTGAGCGCGCTGGCTTTGACAAGCTGCACTTTGGATGGGCTGGCAGTCTCGAGCCGGGCAAGCCGCACTACTACCGAGTGCATGGCCCAACTGTCCTCATCGAGTACGACAACACTCAGAACAACGCCAATCATATCCACAGTGTCTGGCGCGACTTGGAGCGCGACTTCGGCGGTGACCTGCTGCGTGCGCACTACGAGGAGCATCGCAGAGCTGATGCTCAGGGTCACGAGCACTAGCGAAAGTAGTTATTCGCTCGAGTCTGCGTTCGGCAAGCAGGGGACATCATCAAGAGCAGATTGGCGCGGTCTGCACTAGATGCGGACACAAACGCGGGTTCTTTTGCGCAAGCGCACAAGCTGCCGCATCCTGCTGACCGGTGTACCATCGTCGACATGGCGACTCAGAGCGCAACCGCCACGCGCGTGAGGTCGGAGCCAAAGGCGACTGAAGCCGCACCGCGAAGCAGCTTCTTCTTTTGGTCGTCGATCTTGCTGTTGTCGTTCCTGCTGCTTGGATTCGCACCGACGCTGTTTCTGCGCGCGATCTTCGCTGTTCCGCCGATACCCGGCTATCTGTACGTGCACGGCGGCGTCCTCACGGCCTGGTTTGTCTGGTTGGTTGTCCAGACTACGATGGTGAGAACTGGCCGAATCGCTGTGCACCGGCGTTTCGGAGTGATCGGCGCCATCATCGCAGCAGCAGTCGTCGCAGCGGGCCCGATGGCCACGATGGGGTTCGTTGCCAGGCTGCGTGCCCACGGAATCGATTGGGACACCGATATGAGCGCGGTGCCGGCGCTCGGTATCGAAGGCCAGCCGATGGTGCAGTTCGCGGCGGAAGTTTTCTGGGGTAACTTGCTCGGCATCGCCGTCTTCGCGGGTCTGGTTGCAGCAGCCATCCTCTTGCGCCGTAATCCTCGAGCACACAAGCGGCTCATGCTGCTCGCGTCGATCGCGTTGATTGGCCCCGCGCTTGCCCGCATATCGAGATGGTCGGTGTTCGGCGGCGAAGACAGCCTCTTCGTACCCATCGTCTTCCTGGGCTTGCTGGCCGTTCTGATCGCCTTTGACGTCGTCTCAGCGCGACGACCGCACAGAGCCACTCTGATTGGTTGCGGAACGATCGTGCTGGCGCTGATCGCAGCGCAGGCGATCGCGCATTCCGAGTTTGGATTGGCTGTCGTTCGAATGATCGGCTAGGGAATTTCGGTCGGCAGAGACTCCGCTGCTTCCGGCCACGTGCAGACCGGGCGAATGTGCTCGAAGGGGCCTGCGGTCACAGGCCCCTCGTTGGAAGACATAGACGCTTCAGTCTTCAGTGGTTCGCCTTGCTGGCAGGCCTGACGCGATACCGGTGGCGGCAGCGCTGCACTGCGGATGGCCCCACCCGCTCTCGCTCACGCCCTCCTGTTGCCCGAGTTGCGGCGTAATGTCGTAGACGATGTTGTCCGGGCGGGCCGCATCGCCGGACACGCCTGCGGGTACGTAGTCGAGAGCCAGATTGCTTCGCGTCCTCCATGCAATGTTGTGATCGGCGCATGAGCTATCGCCGCTCACTCCGAGCGCGCCGACGAGTACGCCGGAAGCGTTGTAAAGAGCGAGCCCGCCGCCAAACACGTTCACTCCGCCAATGCGCCTGCCCACCATCGGGTCATTCGCAGCCCCGAATCGGGACGCCGGACCAGCATAAGCAACCAGCGTATTCACTGGATTGCTGTGCTGGAGGCCGTAAAGACTTCCGCCTGGAGATACGGCGGAGAAAAGGTTGGCAGTCGACAGAGCAAGGCCGGGCAGACTGAAGGCGTTCGCTGTATTCGCCTTCTGCGCAGAGATCACGCGGCTGCCAGGCCATTGGGCACCGCGGTCGTTCCCTGTGAATGCGACGGCGCACACGAGTCCGTCCCGATTCACAACTGTACCCCACATGTCGAGATTGAAACCGCCATTCGGCTGCAGCCGCGCAGTGGTCAACGCTTCCTTCAGTTCCGAGTAACTCGGGACATTGCGGCACTCGTTGGAATTGCCTTCCCTGGCTGCCTCGTTGGCGGCGGATGCGTTCCCCATCGCCAAAGGCGAAAGGACTGTCAGTGTCAGAGCAATTCGTCGCAGATTCGTAGCCATGACTAAGCTCCTCGTCGAGTCAGCGATTGTTCTTGGCACGAGAGCTGTCAGGACGCGTGTCGATGTACACACAGCGGGCTGGCATCAACGCGCTTGTAGCACGGCATCGCAACGGATGGACCTACACCGATGATGTACATCCTTCGGCGTACCCATCTCCCACCCGAGACGTACTGGGTACGCTCGCGATGAAGCCCAGGTCAGTGACCGCTGAGCGCCCGCGGCAGCGCCTGCAGGAACCGGTCGACTTCCTGATGCAGTCCGATCGTGACACGAGCCCACGTGTCGTAGCCGTCGAACAGGCGACCGACCTTGATGCCTTCGGCGAGCATCCGATCCTGAAACTGCTTCAGGGGCCCGCCGGTATCGAAGAACACAAAGTTGCCCTGCGCATCGGCTCGATCCAGCCCCAGGCGATCCAGCGTTGCATGCACTTTCGCGCGGTCGCCGGTCAATGCAGCGCGCGTCGCCTTTAGAAAGGCGCGATCGTTGAAGCTCGCGATCGCAGCAGCAAGTCCCGTGGAGTTCGGCCAGGTGAGTGAAAGCGCGGCGAGGCTTGGCGCGAGTTGCGCCGGGGTGATTGCGTAGCCGATGCGAAGTCCTGCAAGTCCATGGAGCTTCGAGAACGTTCGCAGCACGACTACATTGGGGACGTCATTGACGAGCGCTGCGACTGTTGCGACCCCCGGCTGATCGACGAGATCCACGTAAGCCTCGTCGACGATCACGGTGCAACCGACCGGAACCGACCTGATGAACGTCTCGAGCGCATCGCGCGTGACCGCGGTCCCTGTCGGGTTGTTGGGGTTGCAAATGTAGACCAGACGCGTGAGCGCCGTGATGGCTGCGCGCATGGCCGGAAGATCATGCCGATGGTCGGTATCCGGTGCGATCCAGTTCACTTTGAGGCCGAGTGTCTGGGCGAACACCGGCAGCTCTTCATAGGTCGGTCGTGAGGCGACAACTTCCGCGCCGGAGGCTGTGGTCACCGCCAGGAGACCGGCCATCTTGAGCAGTTCGCCGGAGCCCGCGCCGATCACAATCTGGGAGGGCGCGACGCCCTCGCGCGCGGCGAGCTGATTCGTCAATGTCTCGATCGTCGCGTCCGCATAACGCGGCGCCTCGCTGACACTCTCGAGAATCGCCTGACGAGCAGCCGGGGAAGGACCATAGGGATTCTCGTTCCCGTCGAGCTTGATCAGGCTCGTCTTGCCGGGGGTACTCGGTGCGCCGACCAGGATGGTCGGAGTGAGCGGGGCCAGCAGCGCGGCCGTTCCGATCAGTGCAGCCCGACGTGTTAGAAGATCTGCGCCCATGGGTGTCTCCTCGGGACTCCCAAGACGCTATCACGCGCGCAGTCCCGAGTGTTGCAGTTCGTGCCGCGCCGGAATTCGATGCTCCCGATATTGCTGCAGCACCCATCGATAAAAGCGTCGATGCTGGAGTTGCTTGCGAAGCGCGCAGACCGTTGGAGGCAAGAGCGCTTCGATCTCTGACTCCGACTCGCCCGGCCGGCACAGGGGCCAAAGCAGAGCACACGCGCCCAGATCAGCCCGGGAAAAGCGGTCCCCGACCAGAAATGATCCTCGCTCGAGTGCCTCGTCGAGGCGGTCAAAGGCCAATAGAAAGCGACGTTCAGCCTCGCGCGCGGTTTCGGCGCTGATGTTCATCTTGTCCCTCATCGCGTGCCGAATCGCTGGAAAGGAGAGCGCGAACAGCGAACGCTGCAGCCAGCGCGCGTCCTTGCACAGAAATCTCATGGCCCGACCACGATCCGGCAGCGCGTGGTGGTAGAACCACAGGCGCAGCGTCACGCCAATTTCCACGTCCAGGTATCTCTCCCATTCGAGCGCAGCGTTGGCGTCCTGCGGATCCGGCGGTGTGAGGCTGCGGTCCGGAAAGGTCGCGTCGAGGAAATTGATGATCTCGGTCGAGCCCTGGATGACGGCATCGTCAGTTTTGAGAATGGGTACGAAGGAGCGCGGCGCGAGCTTCCTGGTGGTTCGCAGATGAAAGCCGGGAAGCAGATGCCGGGGTGTGTATGGAATCCCCTTGAAGTCCAGGGCCCAACGCGCCTTCTCGGAGTAGTGCGAGAACGTGAAATCGTACAGCTCGAACATGCTGCCCTCCGCGGTTCCTTGCCCCCGAAGCAGAGGTTGGTCCTGTCGTTCACAGAGTCTGCATGAAGTCCTGCAGACACCGGTTGTACGCTGGTGCCTCGTCCCAGAAGCAGGCGTGTCCGGCGTTGGCGATCATTCGAATCGTGGCGCGAGGGATGCGAGCCATTTGCTGATCAATGACTGTCTGTTTGACGATGGCATCGTCGATGCCATGCGTAATCAATACGGGCTTGCGAATTTTCGGCAGGAGATCGTCATTGTCGAACGAGCGGGAGAACAGCGCCTGCCGCACATACGGCGGAACCCAGGCATTGAACCCCAGCATCTGGTAGCGATCTGCGGCTGCAAGTTCGTGGGCGAAGCACATGCGTACCAAAGAGTCGAGAGCGACGACACTTTCTTGCGCATCGGTGGAAAAGAAGCCTGGCAGGAGATTGAGAAAACCAGCGGTCAGTACCGACGCTGCCGCGTCGCTCCCCAGCTTGGTGACGCCACCAACAAAGTTGAGCCCGCCGATGCCGTCCTCGCCGTAGTGCCGGACATAGTCGAGAATGACGAGCGGTCCGTATGACCACCCACAGAGGACCGGACGATCGAGCTGGAGCGCTTGAATGACGGCATGGACGTCATCTGCCCACAGCTTTGCATCGCCGTAGCCCTCGCGAGGCTTATCTGAGAGCCCGTGGCCACGCATGTCCAGCGCCACAAGTCGGAAGGTATCGGCCAACTCCGAATTCAGCTGGCGCGCCCAGGCGAGTGAGCACTGCGAAAATCCGTGTATGAATACGATCGGGCGGCCGCTTGGATTACCTGTTTCAACGAGGTGCAGTCGAATGCCACCTCCGCCTGTGACCATGTGGTGCTTCATGGTGACCCTCCGCTCGCATACTCTGGGCGAAGCCCCGACGTAAGCCGCCCTCAGAGAGTCATTGCTCGTTGAAGCGCGCGCTACGAGGGGACGAACCGACGTTACGCAGGTTAATCGCAATCAGAATGCAGTCTCCAATTCCGTTTGTCAGTCGATCAGACTGACTAAGGCAGCCTCGGTGGCCAACTGTGCAGATCCTGGCTGAGAAATTCTGTCTTCTAGAGTTTTCGCTGCGTGCTCTCACGCCGGGGCTGTCTCGCCGCGGCCCG
>JBIOUH010000086.1:0-7710 GCA_044866955.1 Steroidobacteraceae bacterium | reverse complement strand
CGGTCATCGTCGTGGGAGTGGGTCATGGGCGTGAAACCGAAAAGCGGAAGACCATCATGTTCACGTACTCACGGCCCGGATCGAGCCGCGCGCTGGGAAAATCAGGATGATTCGGCGTGTCGGGGAATAGCTGCGGCTCGAGGCACAGCGCATCGCCCTGACGATAGATGCGACCACCCTTGCCGACGACCGTGCCGTCGAGAAAATTACCGGAATAGAACTGCACGCCTGGCGCAGTCGTGAGCACTTCCAGGACGCGGCCAGAGACCGGATCTTCGAGCCACGCTGCCGATCGCAGTCCGTGCGCGCCCGGCTCACCCGCTATCACGAAGTTGTGATCGTAGCCGCGTCCGATGCGCAGCTGTTCGTCACGTCCAGCGCGAATCGACTGGCCGATGGTGCGCGGTTGCCGAAAGTCGAAGGGTGTGCCGGCGACGCTGCGACGCTCGCCGGTAGGGATCAGCGTTGCATCGACCGGCATGTAACTGTCAGCGGACAGCTTGAGTCGATGACCGAGCACGTCGCCTTTCGCAGCGAGGTTGAAGAATGAGTGATTGGTGATGTTCACGATCGTCGGCCGATCAGTCCTTGCACGGTACTCCACTGCCAGCTCGTTGCGCTCGTTCAGCGTGTAAGCGGCGGTGATCGTCAGTGTGCCGGGATAGCCGCCAGCACCGTCCGGACTCACGTGACTAAGTACGACGCGCGCAGGTGGGCCGCTGCTGACGTCATCGATCTTCCACAGCACCTTGTCGAGCCCGTGCACTCCGCCGTGGAGATGATTCGGCCCGTCGTTCGTCTCCAGCGTGTACTCGCGGCCATCGAGCGTGAACTTGCCGCGTGCAATGCGGTTCGCGTAGCGACCGACCGTCGCGCCGAAGTATTGCGGCTTTGCCACGTACTCGCGCGGCGAATCGTGGCCCAGGACTACGTCCTCGCGCACGCCGCGACGATCTGGAACGCTGAGTGATTGGATCGCAGCGCCCAATGCGATGATGCGCACGGACATGCCGGCGCTGTTGGACAGCTCGGCCGCAGCCACGCGCGTGCCGTCTTGCAGCGTGCCGAAGTCCACGCGTTTTGCTTCCACAGGGGCAGCAGCAAGTGCGGGTAGGCTGAATGCCGGCAGCGAGACCAGGACCGCAGTCCAGCGTCGGGCCCGACCGAGTGCCATGCCGACCTCCGAGACCAGGGAACCGCAGTATTTCAATACTCAGACAAAATGTCACTAGCCAGCCGGCGCGGCACGGCGCTGCGTTGTGAATCTACCGGCCGGCCTCGCGGCGCTCATCTATATGGTGACCACCGCTCCGGCGCGTTCCCGCGCCAGAAGATCGTGGCCGGGCGTCGCTCAGCGATCGTGAGCGAACAGGTTTGCCGGCAGACCCGGCGTATCCACCCGCGCCGCGAACAGTCCACCGGCAAGCGGCTGCTGCGCGCGCTGCTCGGGGGCGAGACCTTTCCAGGCGCTCGTGATGTACAACGTCTGCAGATCGTCGCCGCCGAAGGCGACCTTGGTGCAGTTTGCGACCGGTAAGGAAAGCTTGCTCAGCAGCTCGCCCGCCGGTGAATAGCGGTTGACGCCCCAGCCGCCGAACAGTCCGACCCAGATACAGCCCGTTGCATCGACGGTCGGACCGTCGGGGTAACCGTCGCTTTCGGTCAGGCGCGCGAACACGCGTCGTTGCGATAATGAGCCGTCGGCAGCGAGAGCGAACGCGTAGATCACGCGCTGCAGCGTGTCGATGTGGTAGAGCGTTCGTCCGTCCGGACTCGTCGCGGGCCCGTTGGTGATGACGTAGTCTTCGTCGCAGCGGTGCAGTCGCCTCCCATCGAAGCGATACAGCGCCCCGTTAGGGCTGGCCTCATCGTCATCCATCGTGCCGAACCATAACCGGCCGGCAGCGTCGACGTGCGCGTCGTTGAGTCGATTGCGCGGGTGCTCGGCATCGACGGGTGTGAGCAGGTGGAATCTGCCGCCGTCGGGATCGAACTGGTAGAGCCCGCTTTTCAGGCCGCAGATCAAGCGGCCGCCGCTGACCGCTACGATGAAACCGACATCTTCCGGTGCTCGCCAGCTCTGTGTCGCGCGAGTGGCTTCATGGTAGCGATGAACGTGGCGTCCCTTGATGTCGACGAACCACAGGGCTCGTTCGCGCGCCGACCAGATCGGGCCCTCGCCGAGCTTGGCAGCCAGTGCCCAAACGCACTCAACGCCAGCCGGCGTCGACGAAGTACTCATGTGCCGTGCACATGCGCGCGTCGTCCGACGCGAGGAACAGAACCATCGCGGCGACGTCGTGCGGCTCGATGCGTACCTTCAGGCATTGCTGCTCGATCGTGCGCGCTTCCTCTTCCGGTTTGAGCCACAGTTTCATTTGTCGCGGCGTACGCACCGCGCCGGGCACGACGCAGTTGACGCGAATGCCGAACACGCCCAGGTCGCGCGCCAGCCCGCGCGTCAGGCCTTCGATGCCCGCTTTCGCCGTTTGGTAGATGGCGAGGCCCGGCAGCGCCAGGTGCCAGGAGACTGAACCGAGATTCAGGATGGTGCCGGCGCGAGCCGCCTTCATGTCGGCGATGACGGCCTGCGCGCAGAAGAAGTAGTGGCGCAGGTTGACCGCAATGCGCTCTTCCCAATAGGCCGGCGTGACTTCTTCGACGTTGTGCCGATCGTCGTTCGCTGCATTGTTGATGAGCACGTCGATCGGCCCGAGCTGGCTGCGGATGCGCGGAAACAGCTCGCGAATCGCTGCGCTATCCGTCAGGTCGCACTTGTAGTAGCGCGGCGGCGTCTCGCTGTCCGCAAGACGTCGCTCGAGCTCGCGCGAGTCCGTCTCCGCGATGTCGAGGAATGCGACGCGAGCGCCCTGTTGAGCGAAACGCTCGACGATGGCCGCGCCGATGCTCGAACCGCCGCCAGTGACGACGACGCGCTTGTCTCGCAAGGAGGGATAGACGGAGTGCGCAGTCATCGGTCCTCCTGCGAACGGGGGAGCAACCCTCGCTGTGCCAGGTTGCGCATCAGCGAGGCGATTCCCAGCTGCCACGGCGGTGCCTCTTGCGACGTCGTTACCTTGTTCACGAGTGTCCCCAACGGTGGTGCAGAGACTCGCACGATATCGCCGGATTTGTGAGTGAAGCCGCGCCCGGGCGCATCGCGATCCTGCGTCGGCGCGAACATCGTGCCCAGGAACAGCATGAAGCCGTCCGGATAGTGATGCTGATCGATGGTCTGGCGCACGAGATCGGCAGGGTCGCGGCTGATGAGCGACATCGAGCTGCTGCCTTCGAGACAGTAGTCCTCGGCGCCTTGCACTTGCAGCGCGATCACGGTGCTGCGGACCTGATCGAGCGTGAAGCGCCCGTCGAACAAGCGGATGAACGGCCCGATCGCGCAGCTCGCATTGTTGTCCTTGGCTTTGCCGAGGAGCAGAGCGCTGCGTCCTTCGATGTCGCGGAGGTTCACGTCGTTGCCGAGAGCGGCGCCGAGGATGCGCCCGCGCGCATCGCACGCCAGCACGATCTCCGGTTCAGGATTGTTCCACTGCGACTCGCTGCGCACGCCGATCCAATCGCCCCAGCCAACCGACGACAGCACCGGGGACTTGGTGAACACTTCAGCGTCGGGCCCGATCGCGACTTCCAGATACTGCGACCAAAGGCGATCGGCGATCAGCGCGTCCTTCAACCGTGCTGCCTCGGCCGAGCCCGGCCGCACCGCGCGGATGTCTGCGCCGACCTTATGACCGAGCGCATCGCGAATAGCTTGCGCCTGCGCCGAGTCCCCGCGTGCACGCTCTTCGATGACTCGTTCGACGGCCGAGACGGCGAAGGTGACGCCGCAGGCCTTGATGCATTGCAGGTCGCACGGCGCCAGCATGCGCAGTGTCGGCTCGCCGGAGAAGGCCGCCGTGATCGGCAGCTCGTCCAAGGAACCGAGATCCCTGCCGGCCGGCACCGAGCCGGACCACGCGTTCAGCAGCTCGCTTACCGTCGGCGAGCTGCGCGAAACATCGTGGACGCGCCCGTTGACGACCATGACCGTGGCGGGGCCGGCGCCCGCATCCAGGCGGCCGACCAATAGCGCGTTACGCCAGTCCTTCGGAAGGTGTTGAACGAGATTCACGCCTGGCACCGCCACGGGCCTGTCCCAGCCAAAGGGCTGTCGATCAGCAGGGTAGTGGTAGCGCTATCAGAATACAAGTCGCAGGCCGGTAGCAGGGGGTGCCCGCCAGTTTGGAGCGTCAGCTCTTGCGCGGGGCTGCCACGGAATCGCGCTTGATCAGCGCGTGGGCCATGACGTGGTCCGAGACCAAGCGCGCTTCGCCGTCCTTGCGCAGACGGAGACTGCGCAACAATAGCTCGATCGCGGAGCCAGCCATGGCAGCGATCGGCTGGCGAATGGTCGTCAGCTCCGGCCAGACCGTCGTCGCAATGGGCGTATCATCAAAGCCGACGACGGACAGGTCGCGGGGCACGTCCAGGCCCCGGCGATGCGCGACCGAAACGGCAGCGGCGGCCATGTCGTCGTTGCTGGCGAAGATCGCGGTCGGCGGGGTTTTGCGACTCAACAGCTTTTCGCTGGCCTCCAAGCCGGAGCGATAGGTGAAGTAGCCCTGGTGGATCAGCCCGGGATCGATCGCCAGGCCCGCTTGCGCCATCGCAGCCTGGAAGCCTTCGTAGCGCAGGGCGCTCGCCGTCTGATTCGGATCGCCGCGAATGAAGCCGATGCGCTGATGGCCCATGGCGATCAGATGCTCGGTCATTTCGTGGCTTGCACGGAAGTCGTCGATGCGCACGCTGGACAAATCGGTCTGAAAACGGCCCGACGCGATCGCGACTACGGGAATGTCGGCGGCAGTCAGCTCGGACAGCACGACTTTCGACTCGCACAGCGGCGGTGGCAGGATCACCCCGGCGACGCTCTGCGCAATCTTGCGTGCCGCTGCACGCTCAGCGGCGTGGCTCATGTGGTCCCAGGTATCGAGCACGATTTGAGCGGCAGTGCGGCCGGCGCCGGCCAGTGCACCCACGAGCAATTCGCTCAGGTAAGCGGCGCTCGGATTCGTGTAGATGAGCGCGATGCGAGTCCCTTGCGCGGCAGCGAGCGAGCGAGCGGCGGCGTTCGGCGTGTAGTTGAGCTCGCGCACAGCTCGCATGACGCGCTCGCGCGTCGTGTCGCGCACGTTGCTGTTGCTGTTCATCACGCGCGACACGGTCATCGGCGAGACGCCAGCGTGGCGTGCGACCTCGTGGATCGTAACGGCATCGCCCTTGCGTCGCTCGGTGCGCGCGGCGTTCTTCACTCGCATGGTCGGATTATTGCGCACGCTGCCCGCAGGTGGAAGCGAATAAGGTCGGCGTGTTACCGTTATCAGTGCACTGGTAACGTTGGCGGTGGCTGGCGTGGGCGCTCGTCGGGTGGCATGCCTCGTGGTCGTGCTGTGGGTCGCGGGGCTCGCAGCGGCGTCTGTCGCCTCGGCGGAAGATGGCTACGACGTGTGGATGCGTTACCGGCCTGTCGAACAGCCCTGGGCGGACCGCTACCGCGCGGCATTGACGCAACTCGTCGCTGGGAGTGCATCGCCCACGCTGCGGGTGGCGCATGCAGAACTACAACGGGGGCTGCAGGGACTGCTCGGAGTTTCGCTCGTCTCGGTAAGAGGTGTATCGCAAGACGGTGCACTCGTCATCGGTACCCGACGCTCCTTGCCGTTGCTCTCGGAGCCTTCGCTGTCGTTGCCGCCTCCGGGATCGCAGGGGTATGCGATTCGCAGTACCAAGAGCGCTGGGCATAGCATCCTGGTCATTGCTGCGGAAGACGACGTGGGCGTTCTGTACGGCGTCTTTCACCTGCTGCGCCTGATGCAGACCCGGCAGCCCCTGGACCGGTTGGAGTTGCAGGAGCGGCCAGCCATACAGCTGCGCGTTCTCGATCACTGGGACAATCTCGATCGCAGCGTCGAGCGCGGCTATGCCGGCCAGTCGATCTGGGATTGGCACAAGCTTCCCGATTACATCGATCCGCGCTACGTCGACTATGCCCGTGCGAACGCTTCGTTGGGCATCAATGCGACGGTGCTCACCAACGTCAATTCGAACGCGGTCAGCCTCCGGCCTGACTACCTGGCGAAGGCGGCGGCGCTTGCCAATGTGCTGCGCCCCTACGGCATCCGCGTGTTTTTGACGGTACGCTTCGCGGCACCGCTCGAGATCGGAGGCTTGCGCACGGCCGATCCAGCGGACCCGGCCGTCAAGCAGTGGTGGCGGGCCAAGGCCGACGAAATATACCGTTCGATCCCCGACTTCGGCGGCTTCCTGGTCAAGGCCAACTCCGAGGGTCAGCCCGGGCCGCAGGATTACGGACGTTCGCATGTCGACGGCGCGAATATGCTCGCCGATGCGGTCGCACCCTTCGGCGGTGTAGTGATGTGGCGCGCCTTCATCTACTCGAACGAGCAACCGGACGATCGCGCCAAGCAGGCGTACAGCGAGTTCAAGCCGCTGGACGGCAAGTTTCGCGACAACGTGCTGGTGCAGGTCAAGAACGGCCCGATCGATTTCCAGCCGCGCGAGCCGTTCCATCCGCTGTTTGGCGCCATGCCGCGCACGCCGCTCGTGCTGGAAGTGCAGATCACCAAAGAGTATCTCGGCTTCGCAACGCATCTCGCGTATCTGGGCTCGCTGTACGAGGAAGTGCTGCGCGCGGACACTTACGCGCGGGGCCCGGGGTCCACGGTTGCGAAGGTCATCGATGGCTCGCTGCACGGCTATGCACACACCGGCATCGCAGGTGTCGCCAACATCGGTACCGATCGGAACTGGAGCGGCTCGCATTTCGATCAGGCCAATTGGTATGCGTTCGGCCGGCTTGCGTGGAGCCCGACCTCGTCTGCCGAGGACATCGCGCGCGATTGGGTGCGCATGACATTCAGCAACGACGCGATGTTCGTGGCGCGAGTCGTCGAGATGATGATGAGGTCGCGTCAGGCGGTCGTGGATTACATGACGCCGCTCGGGCTGCATCACTTGATGGCCGAAGGTCATCACTACGGCCCGCAGCCCTGGTTCGATGGCGGCAGGCGTGCAGACTGGACGCCCGTGTATTTTCATCGCGCGGACGCGCAAGGCATCGGTTTCGATCGCAGTGCGAGTGGCAGCAACGCTGTCGCGCAGTACGCCGCACCCGTCGCTGCAGAATTCGGCGACTTGCGGCGCGTCCCGCAGGATTATCTGCTGTGGTTCCATCATGTTCCCTGGAGCTATCGGCTGCCTTCGGGCCGCACGCTCTGGGACGAGCTCGTGTATCGCTACACGCACGGCGTAGATGCCGTGCGTGAGATGCGCAAGACCTGGGATGAAGTCGGACCGCTGGTGGACGCGGAACGTCGCGAGCAAGTCGCAACGTTCCTGCGCATCCAGGAGAAGGAGGCGATGTGGTGGCGCGACGCGTGCGTCGCTTACTTCCAGACCTTCTCGCAGCGGCCAATTCCGTCCGGCCTGCCGCCGCCCGAGCATTCGCTCGACTACTACAAGTCACTGAGCTTTCCGTATGCGCCCGGGCATTAGGCTGTGCGCGCTTGCGTGCCTGAGCATTGCCGGTGCCGGCAACGCCGCAACGCTGCTGAACCCCGTGTTCCAGGATCACGCAGTGCTACAGCGCGATGAACCGATCAACGTGTGGGGCGAAGCATCGCCGCGCGAGAC
>JBIOUH010000085.1:0-6569 GCA_044866955.1 Steroidobacteraceae bacterium | reverse complement strand
GGTCATGCGAATTCTCGCCGCCTCCGCCGAAGGAGTCCGAGCGCGACTAAAGAGCCTGGAAATCCGAAAGAACAAAGTAGGTGGACTCTTTACGTCTTGGACCACTGTGCCGCTATAGCGCAGGCCTTGCACGACCCGCCGCCCGCTCGTCAGTTGATAGCACAACAGGCTGGCCACTTCGGATAGAGTGCCAGGCCAAAGGCAGGGAGACAGCCATGTTCACGGAGAAGGCTATGTTCACGTTCAGGTCGCGCGCGCTGGTTGCATCGGTGGCCGTCGCACTCGCGTCCTTCTCGGGCAGTCTCGCATCCGCA
Organism: Steroidobacteraceae bacterium; assembly: GCA_044866955.1. Lineage (GTDB taxonomy): Bacteria > Pseudomonadota > Gammaproteobacteria > Steroidobacterales > Steroidobacteraceae > Steroidobacter. The sequence continues at coordinate 6,255 of JBIOUH010000085.1, read as the reverse complement.
GAGTTACAGGAGCATGTGGGGTTGCAGAAGCTCGAGCCGACGTTTGCGGAGGGGGGCTTCGAGTACGCCCAGTTCGGCTTCGATGTTGCCATTCGCAACGGCCTCGCATTCGTCGGCATACCCTGGTCGCTCGGTACCGGTCGTGTGGCGGTGTTCACGCAGGGTACGGGCGGCTGGGTGCGCAGCGGCTCGATCACCGCGTCGGACATGACTACGGGCGACGAGTTCGGCCGGGCCGTCTCGTTCCGCGACGGCTTGCTGATCGTCGGCTCCAATCGAGCTGCGTACGTTTACAAACGAGTCAACGGTTTGTGGCGCGAGCAGCAGAAGATCGTGCCGCCGGCGGCTGACGGGATGTCCCTGTTTGCCCGCGACCTGAAACACGAGGCCGGGATCCTGGCGATCGGCGCGTTTGGCCAGCGCGACCTCACGGTTCCGGCGACGACCCGCGATTCCGTTTACGTATACGAACAGGACGCCGCCGGCAGGTTTGTGCGTCGCGCGCGATTCACTTCGCATGGCACCCAGTTCAGGGACGGATTCGGTGGGGCGATCGACATGACCAGCGCAATCATCGTCGTCGGTGGCGGAGGCGCAGCGTACATCCTCGGTCGCAACAGCAGCGGCAACTGGGTGCAGCGGCAGAAGCTCGTCGGATCCGCAGGGCCCGGTGGCTTCGGAGATTCCGTCGCTGTCGATCGCGGCATGATCCTCGTCGGCGCGCCCAATACCCTCGTGCCCGGTCATGAGCCGTTTCCAGATGAACCTGTCAGTGTCAGCGGAGCGGTGTACGGGTTTGTGCCCAGCGGGACTCAGTACGTCGAAGCGTTCAAGCTCGATCAGACACTCGATGAGTTCAGCGCTTATCGGTTCGGACTCTCCATCGCCCTGCGCAACGATCGCATCGCGGTAGGTGCCGAATTTCCGTTCAACGTGGAAGACCAAGACAAGGAGCTTGCGCGGGGCATCGTGGTGACCTACTCACGCGACGGCTCGATCGTCCATTCACGCGGCGTCCTCGGTGTCTCTACGTTCTTCATGACGCCGGTGTCCATCGGCATCGCGAATAACCTGCTGCTAATCGGCTTGCCGTTCGGTCCTTTTTGCGCCAAGCAAGGCTGTGACGGCGCGGCCGTCCTGGCGGACCTGAACCGATTTGAGCCATGACACCGCTGTGAGGTGGAGCGTGGCACGCTCTGCGATTCACCAGCCGATGAGGAAGAATCTGGAGTACGATCTTTCGCACTCAGGAGGGGTGCACGCGAAATGCGCGAGGGAGTTCGACAACCCGGGCGCGATACCGGAAGGGAAATTCCGGACGGCGAATATAGTGCGGGCGAAGCGAGGTATCGATACGCCTTCGAGGCCGCCGGAGTCTCGCTGTGGGAGGAGGACTTCACCGAGGTCGCAGCCTTCCTCGAGCGGCTGAGAGGCCAGGGAGTGCGCGACTTTCGCGCCCACTTCGCTGGTCATCCCGACCTGGTCGCCGCAGCAGTGCCCCTCGTGAAAGTGCGCGACGTGAACCGCGAAACGCTGCGGCTGTTCGGCGCCGGCTCTAAAGAGGAGCTCCAAGGGTCTCTGGCGCGCGTATTCACCGAGAACTCGCTGCGCGTCTTCGAGGAAGAGCTCATTGCGCTGGCCGAAGGTCGAGCCTCGCTGGCCGCCGACATCGAGCAGCGCACGTTGGCGGGTGAGCTGCGTCAGTTCATGTTTACGATCACTTTCCCCGGACCGGGCGAACCGCTCGACCGCGTTCTCGTGACGCTGGTGGATGTCACGGAGCGCAAGCGCGCCGAGCAGCATCAACAAGAGAAAGAGCTGCGCATGCGTCTGGCGCTGGAAGCGACCGGCGCCGCAACGTGGATCATCGACTACACGCGCGGAGCAATGGAGAGCTTCGATGCGCATGCCTGTGCAATGGCAGGCCTCGACGCGTCGCGCACATGGTGGCCGGCGGGAACGTTTTGCGAGCTGCTGCATCCGGAGGACCGGCCGATGATGCAAGCGGCATTGGCTGCAACGTACGTCGCAGCCGGGCGTGCCGCAACGAAGCACGGTCCATTGATGGAGTACCGCATCCTGCGTCCTGATGGGACGGTGCGTTGGTTGCAAGGTGCCGGCGTCGTGCAGCGCGATGCCGAAGGGCGCGCTCTGCAGTTCGTCGGCGTTTCGATCGACATCACCGAAAGGCGTCGCGCGCAGCAGGCGCTGCTGGAAGCGGATCGACGCAAGGATGAGTTCCTCGCGGTGCTGGCACACGAGCTCAGGAATCCGCTCGCGCCGATCCGCAACGGTGTGCAGATCCTGCGCCTGCGGACTGCTGCCGACGACGCCATGCTCCAACGTACCTTGGGCATGATGGATCGTCAGGCAAGTCACCTGGTGCGCCTGGTGGACGATCTGCTCGACATCAGCCGCATTACACGCGGGCGGCTCGAGCTGCGGCAGCGCAGACTCTTTCTCACCGACGTCCTGGCAAACGCGGTGGATGGCTCGCGCATGCTCATCGAAGGTCGGGGACACGAGCTGATAGTCGAGATTCGTCCCGGTGCGGACTCGCTGCAGGTCGATGGAGACGCCGATCGCCTCGTGCAGGTTTTTTCGAACCTGCTCTCCAACAGCGCCAAATACACGGACAAGGGCGGGCGCATCACGCTGACGCTGGATCGCGAGGGGAGCGAGGCGGTCGTGAGCATCCAGGACAACGGGATCGGCATCCCACCGCAGGCGCTCGAACGCGTGTTCGAGATGTTCTCTCAGGCACACTCGCGCGAGCAGCGTGCCGACGGCGGCCTTGGCATAGGCCTGTCCCTCGTGCGAACGCTGGTCCAGATGCACAATGGGTCGGTCACTGCACTCAGCGATGGTTTGGGAACTGGCAGTACCTTCAAGGTTCGGCTACCGCTCGCAGGGGCGCGTGCCGCAGCACCGATCGCCTCGCCCGATGCGACCACTGCACACGCGGCCGCGGAACACGGCGCCAAGCGTGTTCTCGTGGTCGATGACAGCGCCGATGCGGCCGGGTCCTTGATGACGCTGCTGGAATTGGCTGGCCATGAAGTGCGGACGGCAGGAGACGGCGCGGAGGCGATCGAGCAGGCCCGCGAATTCTGCCCGGACATCATCTTCATGGATCTCGGAATGCCGCGCGTCGACGGCGTAGAGGCAACGCGGCATATCCGGGCCCTGCCACAGGGTCGAAACGTGCGCATCATCGCTTTGACAGGCTGGGGACAGGAAGCGGACCGGGAGCGCACACGAAGCGCCGGGATGGATGATCACATCGTCAAGCCCGTCAGTCCGGAGGCTCTGCAGAGAATCCTCTGCGAGCCCGTGCAGCACTGACTGCCGCGCGGAGCGCTACGGCAGACTTGACGCGGGCGCCATTAGCGTCGCGGCGACTTGAACGACCACTCTCCATTGATCTCCCGCGGCCCGCGACGGATCGGTGCCGGCAGGCGGCCGGTGATGCCCTCGTCAGTGACGGTGCCTTGCTGGCGACCGAGCACGACCGACGTGTAACGGACATCCTGCGTTACGTTAGTCGAGATATTGGGAAACTGACACGTCGCCTGGAAATCCCACTTCGGAAACGGGTCCGGCGTGTCCGGGATGACTAGCGTCACCTTGTAGCGTCCGTCGGCTGCAACTTCGAGCACCATGTGACGCAACGCGCCCCTCGTCATCTGTTCCACCGAGAACGTCCTTTCGCCTTCGCCCTGGTAGGTGGCGGGACCGCCGAGGCCGACGCTCCTGATTTTCACATTCACGGTGATGTCGCCTGATGTGGGCCTGAAGAACACGGATTTCGTGTCACCGAACGTCGGTGCTGATCGTTTGCCATCTTCTTCCGGCTTCCAGGTCAAATTGCCCGTCACTTTCCAGGTATCCCCCAGGCTCAAGGAATCCGTGTAAGTGAACTTGCCTTCCAGCTTCACCACGCAGCCGCATTCCGGAGAAGCGCTGTAGCCCTCGCCCAGGAGGTCGACCCACTTGCGCGCTTTCGTCGTCAGCTCGGCTTGCGTACCCGGAGGCTTGTCGATCGTCAGCCGGTAATCCTGCAGGCCTTCGCCCAGGGCGCGATCGCCGACGAATCCGGCCGCGATGAATTGAACGTCGCCATGATCGTTGAAGATGTGCTCGACGAATTTGTCGCCCGTGTGCTCGAACTGCTTCATCTGCAGGCATAGCTCTTCGTCGCTCTTGCCGACGAAGAACACCGTGCTGTGGGGCTGTCGCCAGCCGGGCAGACCGTCGTGACACGCCTGGCACTGCTCAACGTCCAGCGGATTCGCCATGGGCTCGAGCTGGTCTGCGCCGGGATGGCGTTCCGACGTGATGTCGAGGCCGCCGTGACAGTTCATGCAGCGCGGGTGACGGAAGACGGGCAGCATCTCGGCGAAGGCACCGATCGCTTCGATCTGCTTGCCGAGCGGCACCGGGCATGAGGAGCCTTCCTCCGCGAGCCCCGGCGAAGCGCAGAAGGCTGCTAACGCCAGCAGAGCGGCGAGACAGCGCGCGTACATGAGTTATTGCGCGCCGCTGAGGTCGACGTCCGCCGCCCATTCACACTTGCGCGCCGCGGCCAATTCGATGAGCCGCTGGCCACGCATCAGCATGGGCATGAAACCCATCATCTGATGTCCTTCGGCGATCTTCGCTTCCATCCGTGCTTTGCCCTGGGCCGCTCTCGACTGGTTCTCCATCGCAGTCGCCATCATGTGGCCCATGTCGGCCCCGGGCACGGTGGCTGCGATGACCGTCGCCGCTGACTTTGCAGCGATTTCGCCTTTGCCAACCTGCATCTGAGCCATGTCTTTCTCGGCTGCCTTGCCGGCTGTCTCGACGTGCTCCAGAAATGCTGGGTCCTGGGCGATGGCGAGCATCTGTTCCTGCAGCTGGTCGCAGCTCAGATTCTCGTCGCCGGGCTGGGATGCTTCGGCCTGCGCCGCGTCCATCCCGCTCATCATCGACTGGTAATCGCCGCCCGGCATGACTGCGGGGCCCCGACTCATTGCGCAACCCGCGAGAAACACCATCGCGAAGACGATTGAATGCGGCTTCATCGTGTTCTCCCCGCCAAGACCCCGAGGAGAAGCATACCTGCGCCATTGCGCCTTCAACAGGCACTTATGTCCTGGGTAAAGGATGATCCACCGCCCGAGCGCTTTCCGCTTTATGTCTTTCGCACCCGGTGTTGTCGACGCCAGTTCGATATTCAGACGCTCGTAGCGATACTCGCTCAAGAGCGGTCCTCGAGTCCGTACTGCGAGCACGCTGCATCGCGCTCACTCGAAGCATGGAGCGCGAGGACGTCGCGTGTCCTACAGAAGATTTTTCACGATGTAGGACGCCATCGCAATGACTGCAGACGCGGAGTACTGTTGACTCGTCATTGGAGGATGCATCGAGGTGGCGGCACCTCGTGAACGCTTTGGGGGGATGAACCATGCGTGTGTTCGTGCAGGTAGCGCTCTGTCTGGCACTGACATTCCTAACAAACTTCTCGCCGCGTTTGTCCGCACAGCCTGTCACTTTGCATGAGCGGCAGCGCATCTCGCTCCCGGCAGCTTATCCGGGCGGTGCATTCGATGTCTGTCTGCGCGGAAATGACCTGCTCGCGCTCGCTCTTCGCAATGGGCGGGAGCCGCTCGATGCTGTCTGGGCGCTCGTTCACCTCCGGAAACAAGCCGACGGCGAGTGGCAGTTCGTCAGGGAAGTGGCCTCTGTCACGGTCAACGGCGGAGAGGATTTCTTCGGCAATCCGGACGTCGACTGTGAGGGTCCGCTCGCGGCGTTCTCTCATCCGTTGGCCGCCTCTTTCGTCGTAGAGCTCACGAGCGCCGGATGGCAAGCGACCCAGCTCGCCGGTCTGGACAAGGGATCGCACGTCGACGTGTACCGCGGCACCGTCGCGATCGGAGGATCGTGGCGCTCGCCAACGACTGTCGCGCTGGTGCGTAAGACTGCCGCAGGTCAATGGGCCGACGTGACGTACGTGGTGGGCAATCCCGGAACGAGGTTCAACACTCATGAAATCACCGGTCCCAACAGCGTGTGGGTCGCCGCCACGGAAATCGGAGCCACCGGCGACGAATACGAGCCGGCAGGACGCCCCGACGAGATCGTCTCGGACCTGCAGATCTTCGATCTGATGGGCGGATCCTGGGGCCTGACCTCGACGCTCCCACGCCCCGTACCCGGTGCGGTGATCAAGGATCGCCTGGCGCTGAACCTGGACGAGTGGACGAAGCC
>JBIOUH010000084.1:0-65675 GCA_044866955.1 Steroidobacteraceae bacterium | reverse complement strand
GGCTTGATCATCACCATGTCCGCGCCTTCCTGCAGGTCGAGCGCCACTTCGCGCAGCGCCTCGTCGGAGTTCGCGGGGTCCATCTGGTAGCTGTACTTGTTGCCCTTGCCGAGAGTGCCGGCCGAGCCGACGGCCTCGCGGAACGGCCCGTAAAAACTGGACGCGTACTTGGCGGCGTAGGCGAGGATGCGCGTGTTGAGATAGCCCGCGACTTCGAGCGCTTCGCGGATCGCGCCGATGCGGCCGTCCATCATGTCGCTCGGCGCGACGACGTCGGCGCCTGCTTCGGCGTGCGACAGCGCTTGCTTCACCAACGCATCGACGGTCACGTCGTTCACGACGTAGCCGGTGGCATCGATGATGCCGTCCTGACCGTGCGTCGTGTACGGATCGAGCGCGACGTCGGTGATCACGCCCAGCTGCGGCACAGCCTTCTTGACCGCGCGCACCGCGCGCTGCGCGAGTCCTTCAGGATTCCAGGCTTCACGGCCGTCGTCGCTCTTCACCCCTCCCGGCGGCACCGGAAACAAGGCCAGCGCCGGAATGTCCAGCTCGGCGAGCGACTCGGCCTCGCGCACCAGCTCATCGATCGTCACGCGCTCGATGCCGGGCATGCTCTGGATCGGCTCGCGGCGCCCGGTGCCCTCGATCACGAACATCGGATAGATGAAGTTGTCGGCGCTGAGCGTGTTCTCGCGCATCAGGCGGCGCGAGAAGTCGTCGCGGCGCATGCGGCGCAGACGCGTGCGGGGGAATTCGCCTGTCTCACGGTCGGACATAGGAAGGCTGTAGGCTCTAGGCTGTAGACTGTAGCCAGAAATTAAAGAAGCTCTCCTGCGGCTACAGCCTACAGCCTACAGCCTGTTCCCGGAAGCCTATGCCCACCACCAAGCCTGTTGTCCGTTGTCCCTGGAGCATCAAGGGCAACGACTTGTATGTCACGTATCACGACACCGAGTGGGGCGTGCCCGCGTGGGATGACCGGACACAGTTCGAGTTCCTGATCCTCGAAGGCGCGCAGGCCGGACTGTCCTGGTCGACGATCCTCAACAAGCGCGAAGGCTATCGCGAAGCATTCGCCGGCTTCGACGCCGAGCGCATCGCGCGCTTCGGCAAGCGCGAGCTGGCGAAGCTCATGAAGAATCCGAACATCGTGCGCAACCGCCTCAAGATCGAGGCGACCGTCAGCAACGCGCGCGCCTACCTGGATTTCCAGTCAAAGCACGGCAGCTTCGCGCAGCACATGTGGGCCTTCGTCAGCGACAAGCCGATTCAGAACGGCTTCAAGGAGCAGAAGCAGGTGCCGGCGGTCAGCGCCGTGTCCGATGCGATCAGCAAGGATCTCAAGCAGCGCGGCTTCCGTTTCGTCGGCAGCACGATCATCTACGCGCACATGCAGGCGACCGGCATGGTGAACGATCACATCACCGGCTGCTTCCGTTACAAGGAGTGCAAGGCGCTGGCGAAGAAGAAGTAACCGAGCTTCACTCGCCCACCAGCCATTCCACGCTCGATCCGCCCGCATCGCTCAACGCGGCGTGCGCTTCCGTGAGCGCTTCAGCAATCTCGCCCTCGAACTTCCACGGCGGGTTTGCGATCACGAGACCCGAGCCGTTCAATCCGATCGGCGAATCTGCGGGCCGCACCGTCAGCTCCAGCCGCAGCAGCTTGCGCAACCCGGAACTGTGCAGAGCTGCGTTCAATCTACGAGCCTGAGTGCCCGCCTTGATCGGATACCAGAGTGCAAACACACCGTTCGGCCAGCGCGACAGGCCGAGTCGCAGCGCTCGCTCGGCGTCCGCGTACTCGCTTTCGGCTTCGTACGGCGGGTCGATCAGCACCAAACCGCGGTTCTCGCGCGGTGGCAGATAAGTTTTCAGCGCTGCGTAGCCGTCGCCGCAGACGACTGCCACGTCGCGCTTGCCGGGCGTCGATTGTTTCAACGCCTGCGCTTCGGCGGGCTGCTGCTCGATCAGCACCGCGCGATCGCCGGCGCGCAGCGCTTCCAGCGCGAGCACCGGCGAGCCGGGATAACGTGTCGGCGTGGCGCCGGCCGCGTGTGTCGCCTGCAGGTAACGTAACAAATCCGCCGACTGCGCCGTCGTCCGGCCGGCAAGCCGGGCGATTCCCTCGCGCCATTCGCCGCCGCGCGTGGCATCCTCCGCGCGCAGGTCGTACCAGCCGCGCCCGGCGTGAGTATCGAGATAGAAGAGCGGCTTGGGCTTCTGCTTCAGGCGCTCGAGCAGCGCGAGCAGCACGACGTGCTTGTGCACGTCCGCGAAGTTGCCGGCGTGGAAGGCGTGTCGATAGTTCACGACGGGGATGATTCATCATGAAGCGAGTTGCCGCCACTGCATTGCTTGCGATGGGCTTGCTGCACGGGCCGGCCGCCGCACCCCAGGCTGCCCGGACCGGCGATGACGCAGCCGAATCGAGTGTCGCCGCAGCGAAAGTCAGCGAACAGGCGCGCGCCGAAGCTGCACGTCAGTTGAAGGCGCAGCCGGGCGAGTTCACTGTCGTGACCGTCGAGCCGACACAGTGGACCGATTCGAGCCTCGGCTGCGGCAAGCCCGGCGCGAGGTCTGCGCAAGTGATGACCAAGGGCTACATGGTCGTGCTCGAGCGGCAGGGCCGGCGCCATCAGGTAAACATCGCGGGCTCACACGCGGTGATGTGTGATGGCACCACGCGCATCAGCGGAACTACGCGCCTGCCGACGTCGTCGCGCGGCCTGGATCGCATCACGATGCTGGCGCGGCAGGATCTTGCGCACCGGCTGCGCCTCGACCCGGCGAACATCGGCGTCGCGAATGTGGAGCCACGGCGCTGGACGGACGACGACATGAATTGCAGCTCCGGCGGCGGCGGACCACCGGCGGGGGAGACGTCGACAGAAGGGGCGGGCCAATCGTCCACCGTCGGCTATCGACTCGAGCTCAGCGCTTCGGGTCGCACCTACTCCTATCACACCGACCTGCGCTCGGTGCGCGCCTGCCCACCGCTCGAATCGCAATGACCCGGCGAGTGCCGCAGCCTTATCATCGCGGCACTAACCCGTTGCGGCGGTTCTCTGCGTTGGTGAACTCATGCAAGCGAAATGCGCGCTCACTGTTCTTTCCGGTGTCCTGCTGCTGACCGGCGGTTGTATGCACAGCCCTGCCGAAAAGTCGCAGCCGGCCAAACCGGCTTACAACGAACATCAGAGCGTGTCAGGAGCGCAGACCGGTGCACCTGCGCGGGCTGGCGCAGTGGATTCCCAGGATATGTTGAATAACATGGCGCAGGATCTGGCGCGGCGACTCGGATTGAAGGAGCCTGGATTCCAGGTAGTCAGCATCCAGTCGGTCGTCTGGGACGACAGCTCGCTCGGGTGTCCGCAGCCGGAACGTGCATACCTGCCGGCGCAGACACCCGGCGTGCGTGTCGTGTTCCTTTACGAAAACAAGACGTACCAGTATCACGGCTCCGAGCGCGGCGCCTTCCTCTACTGCGAGCATCCCGCGGTCCCGGCTCTCGACGAGAAATAACGACTCGCAAAAAAAGAGCCCCTCCTGCGAGGGGCTCTCTCGAGTCGCTTCGACGAGTCCGGATTACGGACGGTCGATGACGATCAGCGGCGACTCCCACGTCTCGGTGTGAGCCGGGTTGGCCTTGTCGCCCAACGCCTTCAGCACCGAGATCGTCACGACATACTCGCCGTCCGGCACGGTGGTGACAGTACGTCCGCTGTTGGCGAACGTGGTGCCGTCCCACGCGAACGCGAAGAAGCCGGTCGCCGTCGTGTTGCGGCCAAAGTACGGCTCGTCGATGACGAAGTTGAAGTCACGGCCCTTCACCTTGACGCCGTTCTTGGTCTTGATCTCCGTCGCCTTCATGAAGAAGCGCTGCGACTGGTGATCGAAGTGCGCCAGGAACTGCGGCACGTCGTCGCCCACCATCGAGTAGGTGGCACCGGCGGGTTGGTTCGTGAACGTACCGCCCGCGAGCTTCGCCAGCCACGGGAAGCCGTTGGCCGTCGGAGTGAGCACGGGGATGGACTGGTAGTCACCCTTGAAGCCGGCGTACGGCACGCGGAACACGCGAGCGGCGCCGCCGTCTTCGGTCAGTACCAGGTAACCGCCATAAATGCTGCGATCCGGAGTAGCTCCACCCGGCGCAGTGATCGTGGCCGAGAACGACGCGCTACCGTGCGCAGGCACTGTGATGCTCGGTGCGCTGAACGACACCGCAGCGAACGAAGCGAGGAACGTCGGAGTGAACGTGTTGGGCCCGGTGGCCAGCGCCGGCACGTGCGACAGGGTGAACGTGACCGGGTGACCCTCGGCATTCGTGACCTTCAACGTCTGCGTCGACGGTCCCGCTTCGCTCTCGCCCAGCGACAGCTTCGCCGGCGTGATCGACGCGGTCGCGAGGATCGCATCGTCGATGTCGATCATGCCTGCGCCCTGGCGATGCACGTTGTCCAGGAATCCCAGCGTCGGATTGCCCCACCACGGCTTCGGATCCGCGCTGTTCTGGAACAGGTCGCGGAACAGCGTGTTCCACTTGGTCGGCTTCGCTTCCCGCAGCAGCGCGGCTGCGCCGGCAACGTGCGGCGAGGCCATCGAAGTGCCGCTGATGTTGGCGCGGCCGCCGAGCTCGAGCGGATAGGTCGAATTGATGTTGCCGCCCGGCGCGCCGATATCCGGCTTCAGCGACAGGTCCGGCGCGAGGCCGTACGAGCTGAAGGAGGAGATCAGGTTAGCGGTCGGATTCGGCACGCTCGACTGCTCGTTCGTCCACGTCAGGGTCGCGGCGCCGGCAGCAATGGTGTCGTTGATCGCCGCACCCTGAACGGCCGTGATCGCGACGACGGGGATCGTCACCGGCGTGCCCAGCGGGATGCCGGGAGGAGGCGTCGCCGTCGGCGCGACGGTCGGATTGATGAAGCCCGCGGCGTTGTTGTACAGGATCACGCCCGCTGCACCGGCGGCCTCTGCGAGGACTGCCTTGTTATAGAAGCCGCACGTACCGCGGCGGATCAGCACGACCTGTCCGGTCAGGCTGCCCGCACCGAGCGGATTGCAAGCGTCATCCACAGTCGTCGGCGTGCCGGTGCGAGCCAACGGGAAGCTGCCGCTCGTCGGAGCCGTCCCGGAAGCCGTCGCCTGCAGGTAGCCGTACTTCGTGTCGCCCGGCGCCACGGAGAAGGCCGGGAGCAGCACGTCGGTGTTGTCGAACGAAGCGGTGCCGATGACGTCTTTGCCGACGCCGGGCGCGCTCGCCGAGTACAGGCCATTCGCACCGCTGTTGCCGATCGAGGTGACGACGACCATGCCCTTGCCGACGAGCTTCGAGGCGGCGACTGCGGTGGGATACTGCGGCCACTGGAATGCCGCGCCGATGCTCATGTTGAGGATGTCCATGTGGTCATCGAGCGCGCGCTCCATTGCAGCGATCATGATTTCCGACGTGGTCGAGCCTTCGCAGCCGAAGACGCGATACGCGCCGAAGCTCACGCCGGGCGCGACGCCGCGGATGCTGCCGTTTGCGCCGACGATGCCGGCGACGTGCGTGCCGTGACCGTTGCAATCATCCGGGAACGGATCGGGAGTCGTGATCGGGTTGTAGCTCGGCGAAGTGTCGTCGGCGTTGAAGTCATCGCCGACGAAATCCCAGCCGGTGAACACGCGGCACCCGGGGCCGAAGCAGCCGCCGAGGTCCGGATGATCGTAGTCGATGCCGGTGTCCATGACCGCGACTTTGACGCCGGCGCCCGTGAGGCCCAGCTGATTCTGCGCGATGTCGGCACCCGTCATCTTGATCGCCGTGGCCAGCTCCATGCCGGGATTCGGCGAGCGCTCGGGCAGCGAGTACTTGATCACCGGGTAGATGGCCTTGACGCCAGGCACGCGCGCCAGCTTGGTCACGTCACCCTTGTTGATCGAGACGGACACGCCGTTCCACAGCTTGTGGAACGCATAACGCTCGGTGAGACGCAAACCGGCCTGCTTCGCGGAGGCGCTGAATGCCTGCTTCTCCGCGGCGAGCGCGGCGTCGCTGCCGCCATCGACGCTTGCCTTGCCGTTGAACTCGACGAGCCACAGCGTCGGAGTCTCATCGACCGCCACTGCGTCCGGTTGATCGCTCACGTCGCCGGGCGCAGCCAGCGAGACAGCGGGCGACAGCGCTGTCAAAAGGAGTAACGCCGCGAGTCTGCCCCGCGGCCTCAAAGCACGTAGGTCCATCGGAATATCCCCGTAATTAGTTTTTGCGGAACCAGATCGATTGCCGACTGAGCAATCGGTGCGAGGACGCTACTCCTCGCGTCTTGTTAATTCAATTGCGTGTAGACGCTGGTTGCTCGCGCGCGCGCGCGTTGGAAAAAATTTCGACGCTCGTGGCGCGCGCATGTATACATGCACGCGAATTTTTCTGGAGCGATGCGCGCAGAAAGAAAATACTTTCTTAACTTAACTCGCGCAGCCAGTCGCGCGGTCGCAGAAAATTTTCGTAGAGGCGTGCTTCGGGCGAGCCGGCCTCGGGACGCCAGTCGTATTCCCAGCGCGCGAGCGGCGGCAGCGACATGAGGATCGATTCGGTGCGTCCGCCGCTCTGCAGTCCGAACGAAGTGCCGCGGTCGTATACGAGATTGAATTCGACATAACGCCCGCGGCGATACAACTGGAAGCGGCGCTCACGCTCGCCGTACGAAGACGCGCGGCGGCGCGCGACGATCGGCAGATACGCCGGCAGGAAATGATCACCGACGCTGCGCTGATAGGCGAAGCAGCGCTCGAAGCCCCACTCGTTGAGGTCGTCGAAGAACAGTCCGCCGACGCCGCGCGTCTCGTTGCGATGCTTGAGGAAGAAGTAGCGATCGCACCAGTCCTTGTGACGCGCGTACACGTCGTCGCCGAACGGCGCGCATGCCTGCTGCGCCGTGCGATGCCAGTGCAGGACGTCTTCGTCGAACGGATAGTAAGGCGTGAGATCGAAGCCGCCGCCGAACCACCAGGCAACGGCATCCTGCTGAGTGGCACAGAAGAAGCGCACGTTGCAGTGAGTGGTCGGCACATAAGGATTGAGCGGATGAAGCACGAGCGAGACACCCGCTGCGAGCCACTGTGCGTCGTGCAGCTCGGGGCGCTGCGCGGAAGCGCTCGCGGGCAGCTTCGCGCCCATCACGTGCGAAAAATTCACGCCGGCCTGCTCGAAGACTGCGCCATCGCGTAACACGCGGCTTTCGCCGCCGCCGCCTTCCGCGCGTTGCCAGCTGTCGCAGCGGAAGCGTGCCGTGCCGTCGGTCTGCTCGATCGCGTTGCAGATCGTGTCCTGAAGTCCGCGCAGATAGGACAGGACAGCCGCGACGTCGGGAGCCGGGGACGACATGGGTTACTTCTTCGGCGTCTTCTTGGCTGCTGCCTTCTTCTTCGGGGCGGCCTTCGCGGAGGACTTCGCCGCCGCCTTTACCGGAGGCTGTGCGTCAGGTTTTGCTTTGACTGCTTTCGCCGGCGCTGCTGTCTTCGCAGACTTCTCCGCGCCACGCGCGGACTTCTCCGCCTTTTCAGCAGTTGCCGGTGCAGCGGCCGCGGCTGGCGTTGCGGTCTTCTTCGCGAATCGGCCGAAGCGGCCCTTGCCGCGCTCGGGCGCAGCGGCGAGCAGCTCCTTGCACTCGTCCAGCGTCAGCGTTCTCGGTTCCCGATCCTTGGGGATCTTGGCGTTCTTCACGCGGTCGGTGATGTACGGGCCGTAGCGGCCGTTCAGCACCTGGATGCCGGCGTCGGGGAAGTCGAGGATGATGCGATTCGCGTCGAGCTCTTCTTTGGCGCGGATCAACTCCAGCGCGCGCGGCAGCTCCACGGTGTACGGATCGTCGTCCTTGATCGAGACGAACTTCTTCGCGCCGTACTGCACGTACGGGCCGAAGCGGCCGATCGCGACGCGGATCGCGTGACCGTCCGGCATGTTGCCGACGGTGCGCGGCAGCTTGAAGAGCTCGAGCGCCTCCGGCAGCGTGATCGAATCCATGCGCTGATGCGGGCGCAGGCTCGCGAACTTCGGTTTCTCCTCGTCGTCCTTCGTGCCCATCTGCACGAACGGGCCGTACTTGCCGTAGCGCACCGAGATCGGCTTGCGCGTCGTCGGGTCCTTGCCGAGCTCGCGCGCTTCCGACACGTCCTCGCGCGTGACGGTGTCGTCGACGTGATCGACGCGCTGCTTGAATTCCTTCCAGAAGCGATCGAGCACCGGCACCCAGGCCTCGTGGCCGTCGGCGATCTCGTCGAGGTCGTCCTCCATCTTCGCAGTGAAGCCGTACTCCACGTAGTGATGGAAATTGCGCGTCAGGAAGCGGTTGACGATCTTGCCCAGGTCGGTCGGCACGAAGCGGCGGTTCACCAGCTCGGTGTACTTCTTGTTCACCAGCGTCGAGATGATGCTCGCATAGGTCGACGGGCGGCCGATGCCATGCTCTTCCAGCGCCTTGACCAGGCTCGCTTCCGAGTAACGCGGCGGCGGCTCGGTGAAGTGCTGCTCGGGGCGGATCGCCAGCAGCTTCAGGCCGTCGCCGACTGCCAGCGGCGGCAGGATGCGGTCGTTGTCGTCGTCGCCGCCGTCGTCGACTCCTTCCTTATATACGGCGATGTAGCCGGGCTTCACCAGGGTGGAGCCGTTGGCGCGCAGCACCGCGGCTGCGCCTTCGCGCTGCGCACCGCTCCCCGGCACCAGGTCGACGGCGACGGTGTCGTAAACGGCCGGCTCCATCTGGCTGGCGACCGCGCGCTTCCAGATCAGGCTGTAGAGCTTGAGCTGGTCGGCGTCGATCTTGCCTTCGAGCCGCTCGGGCGTAATGGCAGCGGACGTCGGCCGCACGGCCTCGTGCGCTTCCTGCGCATTCTTCGACTTGGTCTTGTAGACGCGTGGCGATTCCGGCAGCGATTCCTGCCCGTAGTTCGCGGCGATCACCTGGCGGATTTCCTGGATCGCTTCGTTGGCGAGATTCACCGAGTCGGTACGCATGTAGGTGATGAGACCGACCGCGCCTTCGCCGAAATCGACGCCTTCGTACAGCTGCTGCGCCAGCCGCATCGTGCGTTGTGTGCTCAGGCCGAGCTTGCGCGCCGCTTCCTGCTGCAGCGTCGACGTCGTGAACGGCGGCGCCGGGTTGCGGCGGCGCTGCTTGCGCTCGATCGCCGCGACGCTGACTTTGCCGCCGGCTGCGGATTCGATCGCGGCGCGCACGTCGCCGGCCTGCTTGTCGCTGGTGACGGTGAACTGTTCGACTTTCTCGCCGCGATACTCGATCAGCCGCGCCGGGAATGCCTGCTGCGCCTTCTCGACGTCGGCATCGACCGTCCAGTACTCGCGCGGCTTGAAGCGCGCGATCTCTTCTTCGCGCTCGCAGATCATGCGCAGTGCCGGGCTCTGCACGCGGCCGGCGGAAGCGCCGGGCAGCCCGGCCTTCTTCCACAGCAGCGGCGACAGATTGAAGCCGACCAGGTAGTCGAGCGCGCGACGCGCCTGCTGCGCGTTCACGAGGTCCTGCGAGATCCCGCGCGGCTGCTGAATCGCTTCGCGGATGGCGTTGCGCGTGATCTCGTAGAACACGACGCGATGCACGTCCTTGCCGTCGAGCGCATCCAGCTCTTTGAGCAGCTCGACCAGGTGCCAGGAGATAGCTTCGCCTTCGCGGTCCGGGTCCGTCGCCAGATACAGCGCGTCGGACTTCTTGAGCGCGCGCGCGATCGCGTGCACGTGCTTTTCGTTCTTCTCCAGGATCTGGTAGCGCATCGCAAACTTGCGCTTCGGGTCGACCGCGCCTTCCTTCGGCACCAAATCGCGCACGTGACCATACGAAGCCAGTACCTCGAAGTTCTTGCCGAGATACTTCTTGATGGTCTTCGCCTTGGCAGGCGACTCAACGATGACGAGGTTCTTCTGCTCCATAAAAAAAGAAAACCGCGGGACGGCCGCGGCGCTCGAGTTCATTTGCTGGCGATGTGCGCCTCGGCGCTGCCTAATGCACCGCTTCCGCGCGGCCGTCGAACACCAGATCTTCCATTCGCAACAATGCGTTTTCCTGCCCGGGCTGGCTGAACAACACCATCAGCACCACCCACTTCACCTGCTCGATGTCGATCTGCCGCGCATCCAGCGCCAGCAACCGGTCGATCACCAGCTCGCGCTGCGCGACGTTGACGATGCCGATGTTCTCCAGATACTGGATGTAGCCGCGGCAATCTGTGTCGAGCCGCGCAGTCTCGCGCGGATCGAACACTCGCACCGATCGCGAGGGCGCCTGGTCCAGTCCGCACTGCGCCCCGGCGCGCTCGGGATCCGCAAGCTGCTCGAGCCATTCCAGGGCGCGGCTGACTTCGCGTTCGGAGAAGCCAGCCCGTTCCAGCTCCTCCTTGAGAGTATCGCGGTCGGGTTCGGGAGCGACGCTCGCTTCGGCGTCGAAATAATTCTCGAAAAGGTAGATCAGGATATCGAGAACGCTTTCCTTCATTTCGCTGCCTTGAGGACGCGCCGGACGTAACGCCCGCCGGGACGGGACTCGAGCTTGCCGTCGAGCTCCAGGATCAGCAGCATCGAAGCCACCTCGTCGGCCGCGAACCCGGAGCGCTCGACCAGAACGTCGACGCTGGCCGGCTCGAAGCCGAGCGCATCTAACAGGATTTCATAGGCTTTGTCCAATACCGGGCCGGCAGTCGCGAGGTTTTGCCGGCCTGGAACAGCAGCTTGCAGCGCGGGCGCGAGCGCTCCGGCGAGGGCGCGCAGCTCCGCGAAAATGTCGTCGCCGGTCTCGACCAGCTTCGCTCCCTGCCGGATCAGCTGATGACACCCGCGTGTCAGCGGATTGTGGATCGAGCCGGGAATCGCGAACACTTCGCGGCCCTGGTCGGCCGCCAGTCTGGCGGTGATCAACGAGCCGCTGCGCACTGCCGCCTCGACGACCAGCGTACCCAGCGACAGCCCGCTGATGATGCGATTGCGCCGCGGGAAGTTCATCGGCAGCGGCGGCGTGCCGAGCGGAAATTCGCTGACGAGTGCACCGCGTGCAGCGATCGCTTCGGCGAGCGCGCCGTGCGCGGGCGGGTAGTCGACATCCAGTCCGGTGCCACACACGGCAACGGTGATGCCTTCAGCATCGAGCGCACCTCGATGAGCTGCAGCGTCGATGCCGGTCGCCAGCCCGCTCGTGACCGCGAGCCCGCAGCGAGCGAGATGCGCCGCGAAGCTCGCGGCGTGGTCGCGACCGCCCGCAGTGGGATTGCGCGAGCCGACGATTGCCAGCTGCGGCAGCGACAGAGCACTGGGATCGCCGCGCACGAACAGCCCGACCGGTGCATCGGTCAGCTGCGCGAGCAGCGGCGGATAGACAGCAGCATCGAGCGGTACGAAGTGATGGCCCGGGCGCTCGAGCCAGCGCAACGCCACTTCGATGGCGACATCGGGCGGGCGGGTGGCCGAATGGGCGAGGACAGATTCAGCCGAGCCGAGACGCTCTAGCAGCGGGCGCAGCGTCCCGGCATGCATGCCGGGTACGTGCGCGAGAGTGAGCCAGGCAGTGAGTGACACGAGTGACGAGAGTGACGAAGGCCGGTGCCTATCGTCACTCGCGTCACCCCGTCACGTTCGTCACTTTTCTCAGGGATTCCCCGCCAAATCGCCCTGGCGGATTTCGTGGGTCGTTTCCATCACGAGCGCGTAGCTCATGCGGTCGAACGACTTGAACACCATCGCCAGGCCGATGCGCTCATCCGGCAGCTGCACGGCCTTGCCGCGGCCGCGAGAGGTGCTGGCCGTCGTGGCGTTCATGCCGCCTTTCGAATAGGTGTCACGCACCACGCCGCCGACCTGGCTGATCGCCAGCACGTGTCCCGGCTCGAGACCGGCGCGCTGGCCGCGGTTCAGGGCGATCACCTGATACTGGCCCATCACGGTGTGCTTGCGCACGGCGATGACGCGCGCTTTCACGTCGGAGGCCGGAGCGTGCGGCACGAAGTCGACGTTCACGTCCACTGCTTCGGGGAACAGCTTGTCGCCTTGCAGAGCTTCGCGCGACGAGTCGGTCAGCACGACTTTGGCGGGGTCGCCGGTGATCGCCACCGGACCCGAGCCGACGTACGAGCCCGAGTAGCCGAGCAGGTCCCCGTCTTCGGGGTCGTACAGCTTCTCGTCGACGTGAATGATGCTGTAGCGCGAGTCCGCCGCCGCACTGCGAATGCCCTTGGCGTAGATCTCGTTGCCCTCGGCGCCGATGACGTGACCGTCGCGCATCGCGACGACATACGGCGCGCTCTTCACCTGATCGCTGTCGAGCAGCGTCGGGCGGCCCATGAAGCTGGCGACCACGTCATAGGGGATCGCGGTGATGGCCTGGCTGAGCGCCTCGCGGCGCACCTGCGGGGACAGCTTCTTGCCGCCGCCGCTCTCGGTGCCGCCGCGCTCGCCGAGCGTGACCCGCGGCTGGCCGTCGATGTACACGAGCTTGAGCACGTCGCCCGGGTAGATCAGGTGCGGATTCTGCACCTGCGGGTTGACGTACCAGATCTCGGGCCAATACCAGGGATCGCGCAGGAACACCTTCGAGATGTCCCACAGCGTGTCGCCGGTCTTCACGACGTACTGGTCGGGAGCGTCGGCCGTCAGCGGGATATTGCTGCCGGTGGCGATGGTCCGCTGGCTGTCCTGTGCGGTGGAGCTGACAGGCAGCAGACCGGTGATCATGGTCAGGCCGGCGACCAGGCCGAGAAGGATCGCCGGACGGAAGGGCAGAGTTGCAGTCTTCATGCGCCGAACAAGCTCCTGATCGGTTGCGGCCGGATTCCGGCCGTATAATCTCGCCGCGTGGTGCGTGCGGCAGCCGCCGGCGCTCGGGCTGTTGCGACGCGACACGCGCCGTCGGCAGCCCTTTGCGCAGCCGATATTAAGTTCAACTGCGACGAAACTTTAGCAGCATCTTTGCAGCGATTGCACGAATAGGCTTCTGTTAGGAGACGTGGTTCTCAGTTTGCCGCAAGCACCCATCGGGGCGCGGCGTGCAGAGTATGGGAATGAGCTGATTTCCGTCATGGCACTGCTTCAAATTCTGGAATTTCCCGACCCGCGGCTGCGTACGCGGGCCCAGCCCGTGTCCCAGGTGGACGCGGCGCTGCGCAAGCTCGTGGACGACATGTTCGAGACCATGTACGCCGCGCCGGGCATCGGTCTGGCGGCGACGCAGGTGAACGTGGCGAAGCGGCTGCTGGTGATCGACGTGAGCGAGAAGCGCGATCAGCCACTGGTGTTCATCAATCCGGAGATCCTCGCGCGCGAGGGTATCGAGGAAACCGAGGAAGGCTGCCTGTCGGTGCCGGGGGTGTTCGACAAAGTCACGCGCGCCGAGAAGATCCTGGTGCGGGCGCTCGACCGCGACGGCAAGCAGTTCGAGATGCCAGCGGACGGGCTGCTGGCGGTGTGCATCCAGCACGAGATCGATCATCTCGACGGCAAGCTGTTCGTCGATTACCTGTCGGAGCTCAAACGCACGCGCATCCGCAAGAAGCTCGAGAAGGAGCGCAAGGAGCGCCCGGGCAGCGCGCGCTCCGCGCCGAAAGCGCTCTGAAAAATTCCCTGTCCATCGTTTTCGCCGGCACGCCGGAGTTCGCAGTGCCGGCGCTCGAAGCGTTGCTGCGTTCTGCGCACCGGATCGTCGCCGTGTACACGCAGCCGGACCGTCCGGCAGGCCGCGGCCAGCAGGTCGCGGCGAGCGCGGTCAAGCAGTGCGCGCTGCGCCACGGCGTGCCGATCGAGCAGCCCGGGACGCTGAAGGATCCCGCTGCAATCGAACGGCTCGGGCAGTGGTCGGCCGATCTCATGGTCGTCGCCGCTTACGGCCTGCTCCTTCCGCAATCGGTACTGGACGCGCCGCGACTCGGCTGCATCAACATTCATGCTTCGTTGTTGCCGCGCTGGCGCGGCGCTGCGCCGATCCAGCGCGCGATCGCTGCCGGCGATGCGCAAACCGGCGTGACGATCATGCAGATGGAGGCCGGGCTCGACACGGGACCGATGCTGCTCGAGCGCCCCACGCCGATCGGGCCGCGCGAAACTGCCGCCAGCCTGCACGATCGCCTCGCCGCGCTCGGCGCGCAGGCGCTGCTCGATGCTCTCGATGAAATCGTGTCCGGCAAAGCCAGTCCGCGTCCGCAGCCATCCGACGGCGTGACGTACGCAGCGAAGATCCGCAAGGAGGAGGCGGCGATCGATTGGTCGCGCTCCGCGCTCGAGATCGATCGGCAGATTCGCGCGTTCAACGCCTGGCCAATCGCGCAGACACAGTGGAACGGACAACAGCTGCGCGTGTGGGAAGCCGAGCCGATCGAGTCCGCGGCGGCGCCGAGTCCGGGCCGGGTGCTGGCGACGAGCGCTGCGGGCATCGATGTCGGTACCGGCGGCGGCGTATTGCGACTGACGCGAGTTCAGGCGGCCGGCCGCAAAGCGATGTCCGCGGCCGAGTTCGTCAAAGCGCATCATCTGGACGGCGCGGTACTGCGATCGTGAGCCGCTCCGCCGCAGCTCGCGCCGAAGTCGCCAGGATCGTTGCAGACGTGGCGGCCCGCGGCCGCTCGCTCGACGCGCTACTTTCGTTCGACAGCCAGGTAACGCGCCAGGAGCGCGGACTCATTCGCGCGCTCGCCTATGACAGCATCCGCTGGTACCTGCGCCTCGACGCGCTGCTCGATCGTTTGCTGGCCCGTCCGGGACAGAAGCTCGATCCGGACGTGCGCGCGCTCGCCGTCGTCGGCTTGTGTCAGTTGTTGTACTCGGATATTCCCGAGCACGCGGCAGTTGCGGAAACAGTCGAAGCCGCACGCCTGCTCGGCCATCCGCGCGCAGCGGGATTGATCAACGCGGTGCTGCGACGCTGTCAGCGCGAACACGCGCAACTCAGTGCACAGATCGATCGCGACGTCGCCGTACGCACGGCGCATCCGCGTTGGCTCGTCGACGCACTCGCTGCCGACTGGGGTGAGCAGTCCACGGCGATTCTCAATGCCAACAATCAGCGGCCGCCGTTCTGGGTGCGCGTGAACCGACGCCGCACCAGCGGCCCCGACTACCGGCAGCGCCTCGAGGCCAGCGGCATCGCGGTGGCGCAGAGCATGTTTGGCGACGAAGCGCTGCTGCTGGCGGGGGCAATGGACGTCGCGGACCTGCCGGGCTTCGCCGCGGGCGAGGTCTCGATCCAGGACGCCGCCGCACAGCTCGGCGCGCGACTGCTGGCGCCACGCTCGGGCGACCGGGTGCTCGACGCCTGCGCCGCGCCCGGCGGTAAGACCGGACACTTGCTGGAGCTGCAGGCTGAACTTGCACAGCTGGTCGCGGTCGATGTTTCTCCCGAGCGCCTGACGCGGATCGCTGACAACCTGCGTCGCCTCGGACTGTCGGCCACGCTGGTGTCCGGCGACGTGGCGGCTCCGGCCGGCTGGTGGGACGGCCAGCCGTTTCAGCGGATCCTGCTCGATGTGCCGTGCTCGGCGACCGGCGTGATCCGGCGTCATCCAGACATCAAGCTGCTGCGCCGGTGGGGCGATGTGGCAGCACTTGCGGACACGCAGTTGCACCTGTTGCAGGCGGTGTGGGCGTTGCTTGCGCCGGGCGGACGCCTGGTCTATGCGAGCTGCTCGGCGCTGCTGGCCGAAACCGCCGCTGTCGTAGAAGCATTTATGGCGACTGGCGTGCAAGCGCGCGAAACCACGGCCGCCGCGCTCGCGGACATCGGAGCGATCGAAGCGACAGCGCCGGCGCGCGTCGGGAGGCGGATCGCGGCAGGGACAGCCGGCATGGACGGCTTTTATTATGCTTGCCTAGAAAAAACCGAAGGACAGTGAGTGGCTGCGAGCCTGACCTCTAGTGGCGAAGCGCAAGATCGCCCCCGCGTGCGACGCGGGCCGGCGGCATTGCAGCTGCTGCTCGCGCTCGCCTGCGTCGGTTTGTACTACTCGCCTGCAGGCTGGGCGCAGGGGCGCTTCGATATCCGCTCGGCGTACGTCGAGCGCGCCGAAGGCGTATACCAGCTGAACGCCACGCTCGACTTCGAAGTCGTCGAGGGCGCGCGCGCGGCCATTCGTGACGGCGCGCCATTCACGATGCACCTGGAAATCGTGGTCCGGCGCGAGCGCTCGTACTGGCTCGACGAAGTCGTCGCCACGCTCGACCAGAGCTACGAGCTGGTCTACCACGCGCTCAGCGACCGCTACCTGGTGCGTAACCTGAACAGCGGCGAGCAGGTTTCCTACGCGACGCTCGACGCCGCGCTCGACTCCCTGCGCGTCATCAGCAGTCTGCCGATCCTCGACCAGGCGCTGGTGCGGCCCGAGCGCCGCCACGAGATCAGCCTGCGCGCCAGCCTCGACATCCGCACCATGCCGGACACCTTGCGTTTCATCCTGTTCTGGTCCGACGATTGGCGTCAGCGCAGCGAGTGGTACACATGGTCCCCGCGGCTCTGAAACGCACGCTCGTCTCAATCCTGGTCCTGATCGGCTCGGGACTGTGGGTTGCGGCGCTTCTCATCATGGCGCAGACGGTGCAGCAGTCGGCGCACTTCAGCGACCTGCATCCGTTCATCGTCGGCGTCAACGTCGCCGGCTTGCTCGTGCTGCTGATCCTGATCGGCGGGCGCGTCGTGCAGCTGATCCGCGACTGGCGCAAACGCGTGGTCGGCTCGCGCCTCGAAGCCCGCATGGTGTGGATGTCGGCGACGCTGGCGATGGCGCCGCTGCTGCTGGTGTTCTATTTCTCCGTGGTGTTCCTCAACCGCGGCATCGACAGCTGGTTCCACGTCGAGATCCGCGAAGGCCTGCAGGACGCGCTGACTCTGTCGCGCGCCGCGCTCGATCTGCGGATGCGCGAGTACATGACGCGCACGCGCGAGATCGCGAGCGACCTGGCGACGCGCGACGACCCGGTCGCACTGCTCGACGAAGCGCGGCAGAAGAGCGAGGCCGTCGAGCTGACGCTGCTCGGCGCGAACCGCCGCATCCTCGGCACCAGCTCGGAGCGCTTCGGCCAGATCGTCCCGCCGCGGCCGAACGACGACGGGGTTCTGCAGCGCCGCGAGTACGTGACGCTCGATCCGGTTGCCGGCGGCGGGTTCCTCGTGCGCACTGCCGTGCAGGTGCCGCTGACCTCGCCGGGCGACGAGCCGCGCATGCTCGAGGCCGTGTATCCGGTGGAGCGCCGTCTCGGCGAGCTCGCCGACACGGTGGAGTCCGCCTATCAGCGCTACGGCGAGAAGGCGCGCCTGCGCGAGCCGCTGAAGACGAGCTTCACGCTGACGCTGACCCTGGTGCTGTTGTTGTCGTTGTTCGCCGCCTTGTACGGCGCGTTCTGGGCCGCGCGCCGGCTGGTGCGCCCGATCCAGGATCTCGTAGCCGGCACGCGCGCCGTCGCGAAGGGTGACTTCGACATGCGCCTGCCGCTCACCTCGCACGACGAGATGGGCATCCTGGTGCACTCGTTCAACGACATGACCAAGCGCCTGGCGCGCGCCCGCGAAGAAACGCGGCGCAGTCAGCATGCTGTCGAAGCAGAACGCGCGAACCTCGCCGTCATCCTGGCGCGCCTGTCGACAGGAGTCATCTCGCTCGAACCGGATCGCATCGTGCGCACCGCGAACCAGGCGGCGTGCACGATTCTCGGCGCAGACGTCGAAGGAGTCATCGGCAAGCCGCTGGAGGAGGCGGGCAAGGGCAGCTCGCTGTTCGAGCAGTTCGACGCCGCCTGCAGTGCGCATCTGGACGCCGGCCAGACCGAGTGGCGCGAGCAGCTGGTGCTGCAGGCCGAATCGGGCCGCCGCATCCTGATGTGCGCCTGTACCACGCTGTCGGGCGAGGATCGCAGCCCCGGCGGCTTCGTGATCGTGTTCGACGACATCACCGCGCTGCTGCAGGCGCAGCGCGACGCCGCGTGGGGCGAGGTTGCGCGCCGGCTGGCGCACGAGATCAAGAACCCGCTGACGCCGATCCAGCTCTCGGCCGAGCGGATCCGGCGCAAGCTCCTCGGCTCGATGAACGAGGGCGAGGCGCAGATGCTGGACCGCGCCACGCACACGATCGTCCAGCAGGTCGAGGCGATGAAGGAGATGGTGAACGCCTTCAGCGAATATGCGCGCGCCCCCGAGATGGATGTGTCACGCTTCGACCTGAACCAGCTCATTGCCGAGGTCGCCGAGCTGTACCGCGCCGGCGGCAGCCGCGAGACCGGCCGGGCCGGCCGGCCCAAGCTCAAGCTGGATCCCGCCCTGACCGAGATCGAGGCCGACCGCGGGCGCCTGCGGCAGATCATTCACAATCTGCTTGCCAACGCCATCGAGGCGTTGGAAGGTGTCGCAGAACCGGAGATCCGCGTCGAGACGCGGCTGGTCGAGCGGCCGGACGGCCGGCTCGCCGAGATCACCGTCGAGGACAACGGCCCGGGCTTCCGGCCCGACGTCATCGGTCAGGTGTTCGATCCGTACGTGACCACGAAATCGAAGGGCACGGGCCTGGGGCTGGCGATCGTGAAGAAGATTGTCGAAGAACACGGCGGCAGAATCGAAGCCGACAACGCGCGGACCGGCGGCGCGCGCGTGCGGATCGAGCTGCCGCTCGCCGCCGGCGTCCGCACCGGGCCGACGCGGGAGCGGCGCACGGGAGCTAGGAGGGAACGTGCATGAGCGCAGCACGCATACTGGTCGTCGACGATGAATCCGAGATCCGCGGGCTCCTGAAGGAGATCCTCGCGGACGAAGGCTACGAAGTGGACGTCGCCGCAGACGCCTCCGAGGCGCGCGCGATCCGCACGCAGCACGATCCGGACCTCGTGCTGCTGGATATCTGGATGCCGGACACCGATGGCATCACGCTGCTGCGCGAATGGGCGCAGCCGAACGGTGCGTCCTGCCCGGTCGTGATGATGTCGGGCCACGGCACGGTCGAGACCGCAGTCGAAGCGACGCGGCTCGGCGCGTTCGATTTCGTCGAGAAGCCGCTGTCTCTCGCCAAGCTGCTGCGCACTGTCGAGCGCGCGCTCGATTCCGGTCGCAACCGCCGGCAGTCCGGCCGCTCGCTGGTGCCGCCGCTGATCGCGCCGGTCGGCAAGAGCCGCGCGATGCACGCGCTGCGCGAGCAGGCTCAGCAGATCGCCCCGCATTCCACGCCGGTGCTGATCGTCGGCGAGCCGGGCTCGGGCCGCGACTCGTTCGCGCGCTACATTCATTCGCAGAGCCCGCGCTCCCCGGGTCCGTTCGTGCAGTTGGTCGCGACTGGAGTCAGCGACGAGGGCGCTGCAGCGGCGTTGCACGGCACGGAAGACTCGAGCGGCATTCATGCCGGCGTGTTCGAGCAGGCGGCCGGCGGCGTGCTGTTCATCAACGGCATCGAGGATCTGCCGCAGAAGGCGCAGGGCCTGCTGGTCGCGGCGCTCGAAGCGCAGACGTTCACGCGCGTCGGCGGCGCGACGCCGGTGAAATCCAATGTGCGCATCATCGCGTCGGCGACCGCGCGCTTCCTGAATGCCGATGACAGCTCGGCCACGCGGCTCGAGCTGCTCTCGCGATTGAACGTGATCACGCTGCAGGTGCCGCCGCTGCGCGACTACGCGCAGGACGTGCCCGATCTGCTGCGCTACTACGTCGACCGCCTGGTCGACGAGCAGCACCTGCCGTTCCGGCGCTTCGGCGTCGCCGCGCAGAACCGCCTGCGCAACTATCCGTGGCCGGGCAACGTGCGCGAGCTGCGCAATCTGGTGCAGCGGCTGCTGATCATGGGCGGCGAGGAGGAGATCCGTCTCGAAGAGATCGAACGCGAGCTCGCAGCGCACACGCCGACCAACGAGCCGCTGGTGAAGCAGGATCTGCTCGCCTTGCCGCTGCGCGAGGCGCGCGAGCACTTCGAGCGGGCGTATCTGCAGCAGCAGCTGATTCTGTGCAACGGCAAGGTCGGCCAGCTCGCCAAGCGCGTCGGCATGGAGCGCACGCATCTGTATCGCAAGCTGCGCTCGCTCGGCGTCGACTTCCGTCAGCTGGCCGAGGATTAGCAGCGAGGCGGCCGTGACTCTGCACCTGCGAATGCTCGGATCGCTGAGCGTGTCGCAGGAGGGCTGCGCGCTCGAGTTGCCGGCCTCGCGCAAAGTACGCGCTCTCCTTGCCTATCTCGCGCTGGCGCCGCGCCCGACGCCGCGGCATCGACTCTGCAATCTTCTGTGGGACTCCGCGAGCGATCCTCGCGGAGAGTTGCGCTGGGCCCTCACCAAGCTGCGCGGCGTCGTAGAACCGACGCGGATCGATACGCGCGAGGACTCCCTGCGGCTCGACCTCGAGGACAGTTTCGTCGACGCGCTCGAAATCCAGCGCGCGGCCCGGGCCGGCATCGGCACGCTCACGCCGCAGCGCGCGGGCGAGCTCCTCGCGCTGTTCAACGGCGAATTACTCGAAGGGCTGGAGGTTGCGGGCTGCTCCGCGTTTGCAGGCTGGCTGCACGCTGAGCGGCAGCGCTTTCAATCGTGGCGAGTTGCCTTGCTCGAGATTGCGCCTGCCGACGTTCACGTCCACGACTCCGAGTTCGGCGCGCAACCCGAGCAAGCTTACGACTACTACCTGCAGGGACGGCAGCATCTCGCGCGAATGATGAAACGCGGGTTGCAGGCAGGCCGCGGCATGTTCATGCGGGCGATCGAGCTCGATCGCGGCTATGGTCCGGCGTGGGCAGGTCTCGCCACGGTGCACGCCTGTCTCTACGAGTGGTTCGACACCGGCACAGTCGGACTCGTACGTGCGGAGCATGCGAGTCGTCGAGCGCTCGAAGCTGCACCGAAGCTCGCGGAGGCTCACGCAGCCCGCGGTCTCGCACGCTCGCTCTCGCGGTACTACGACGAGGCCGTCGGCGAGTTCGAGGCGGCGATTCGTCTCAATTCCTACCTGTTCGACGCCTACTACTATTACGCGCGAACAGCGTTCGCGGTGGGCGACATGGCGCGCGCCGCCGAAATGTTCGATCTCGCGGCGCAGCTGCGTTCCGAGGATTTTCAGAGCCCCATGCTGCTCGCCACCGCAGCGCGCGCGCTCGGACGCGAGGAAGCGGCACACGATGCAGTGCTCACCGGCATCCGCCGCGCCGAGCAGGTTCTCGCACTCAATCCGCGCGACGGCCGAGCGCTGTCGCTGGGCGCGGGCGCGCTCATCGACGCCGGTCAGACGGAGCGCGCCCTGGAGTGGTCGCGGCGCTGTCTCGATCTCTACCCCGACGACACCAGTGCGCTGGTGAACATCGCGTGCGTCCACGCTCGCGCCGGCCACAGCAACGAAGCGCTGAACCTGCTCGAGCGCGTGTTCGCGCAAGGCTGCGGCAAGCGCGACTGGGTCATGAACGATCCAGACTACTCGAGCCTGCACCAGGAGCCGCGCTTCCACCGGCTGGTCAGCCGGCTCAGGTGAGTGCGCATTCCCACGGTTGTTTCCACGCCGACGCCGCAGACTGGCGCACATGAAGTCTCACGGCCCGACGCGACGCTCCGTACTGATCGGCATGGCCGCAGGCCTGTGCGTGCGCGCCGCTCCTTCCCACTCTGCGAGGATGTCTTCCATGACCCGTTTCATCGAAGTGAGTCACGTCATCGAGCCCGGCATGGTGACGTATCCCGGCCTGCCGGCGCCGCAGGCCGAAGTCATCGTCGATCACGACACCTCGCGCGCGCGCTACCAGAACAAGTCGGAATTTCTCATCGCGTCGTTGCACCTGTGCGGCAACACCGGAACCTACGTCGATTCACCGCTCCATCGGCATCGCGGTGCGACCGATCTGGCCGGCTTGCCGCTCGAACGCGTCGCGCACGTACCGGTGCGCGTCTTCGATGCCCGCTCGCTCGGTCGCGCGGTAGGTCCGGAGCTCTTCAGAGGCATCGATCTGCGGGGTGCGGCGGTGCTGGTGCGGACCGGCTTCAGTCAGCATTGGCGCACTGAACGTTATGGGCGCGAGAACCCGTTTCTGACCGCGGCGGCTTGCGAGCTGCTGGTCGACGCGGGAGCTGCGATGGTCGGCATCGACTCGGTGAACATCGACGACATGACCGACCTGGTCCGTCCTGCGCACACGATCCTGCTCGGCGCCGGCATCCCGATCTGCGAGCACATGACGAATCTGGCCGCGCTGCCACAGCAGGGCGGACGGTTGCATGCCGTACCGATCGCGTGGAAGGGCGGCGCGACTTTTCCGGTGCGCGCCTACGTGCAGATGGAGTCAGGCTGAAGCCTGACTCACTCGCCGATCTTTATCACCAGCGCGTCGATTCTGGCATTGCGCAGCTTGCTGCGCGTTTCTTCGAGCTGCTTGAGGTTGGTGATCGGACCGACACGCACGCGATGCCAGGTGTCGCGGTCGATCGTCACTTTCTGGATCTTCGACTCGACGCCCTGCATCGCAATCAGCGCGCGCACGCGGTCGGCATCGGCGTGATTGCGGAACGAGCCGGCTTGCAGGATGTACGCACCCGGCTTGTCCACCGGGCCCGCTACCGCTGCCGCTCCCGGCGCCGCGGCCGGCGTGGCGGCGCCTTCCTGCTCCTCCGGGATGACGACTTCGAACTTCGGCAGCATCTCGTAGAACTCGAACTGGGTTTCCGCATCCTGCGCCGCAGAGGCCGGTGCGGGCTTCGCCGGCGCCGGTGCTTCATCGCGCGTCATAGGCGGTGCTTCCTGTGCGAGTCGCGCCGCGGGTCTGCGATCGAACAAGTACACGCCCACGGCGACCACGAGTCCCATCGCCAGTCCGAGTACGAACCCTGCGATGCCCGAGAGGCTCCCCGAGCCGCCGCGCTTCGAGTTCTTGTAATCGCGCGCCACTACATCTTCTCCGGCGCGGACACGCCGAGCAGTTTCAGGCCGTTCTCCAGCACCTGGCGCGTGGCCGCGACCAGGTTGAGCCGTGCATTGCGCAGGCCGACGTCGTCGACGATGAACGTGTGCGCGTTGTAGTAAGTGTGGAAGTCGCCGGCGAGGTCGCGCAGGTAGTGCGCGAGCTGATGCGGCTCGAGCGCGCGAGTCGCAACTTCCAGCAGCTCCGGATAATACGTGACGCGGCGGATCAGCGCCTTCTCGTGCGGCTCGGTGAGACGCGCGACGTTGCGCTCGCCGGTCTCGCGATCGTGCGTGTGTCCTTTCTCCTGCAGTTGCCGGAATACGCTGCAGACTCGGGCATGCGCGTACTGCACGTAGTAGACGGGGTTCTCCTCGCTTTGCGACCGCGCCAGGTCGACGTCGAAGACGAACTCCGAATCGGCGCGCCGCGAGACGAGAAAGAAGCGCACGGCGTCGCGCCCGACCCACTCCACCAGGTCGCGCAGCGTGACGTACTCGCCGGCGCGCTTCGAGATCTTCACTTCCTCGCCGCCCTGCATGACCCGCACCATCTTGTGCAGCACGTAGTCCGGGTAGCCCTGCGGGATGCCCATGTCGAGCGCCTGCAAGCCGGCCCGCACGCGCGTCACTGTGCCGTGATGATCGGACCCTTGCACGTTGATGGCGACGCCGAAGCCGCGCTGCCATTTCGTAACGTGATAGGCGACGTCCGGCACGAAGTACGTGAACGTGCCATCCGACTTGCGCATCACGCGGTCTTTGTCATCCCCGTAGTCGGTCGTGCGCAGCCACAGCGCGCCGTCCTTCTCGTAGGTCCTGCCGCTCGCGACCAGTGCGTTGACGGTCGTATCGACTTTGCTGTCGGTGTAGAGGCTCGACTCCAGGTAGTAGACGTCGAAGCGCACGCCGAACTTCTGCAGGTCGACGTCCTGCTCGTGACGCAGGTACGCCACCGCGAAACGGCGCACCGCGTCGAGATCGTCGACCTTGCCGGTCGCCTTGACCGCGGCGCCGTCCAGCGCATTCACGGTCTTCTTCGCGAGAAAATCGTCGGCGACGTCCTGGATGTACTCGCCGTTGTACGCCGCTTCCGGCCAGCCCGGCTCTCCCGGCTTGATGCCGCGCGCCCGCGCCTGCACCGACAGCGCGAGGTTCTGGATCTGCACGCCGGCGTCGTTGTAGTAGAACTCGCGGCTCACCTGGTAGCCCTGCGATTGCAGGAGCGAGGCGAGCGCGTCGCCGAGCGCCGCTTGCCGCCCGTGTCCGACGTGCAGCGGACCCGTCGGATTGGCGGAAACGAATTCGACCACGGTGCTCTGGCCGGCGCCGCGCTTGCTGTACCCGTAGGTCGGGCCGAGCGCGAAGATGTGCGACAGCTCCTGCTGATAGGCCTGCGCGGAGAGATGGAAGTTGATGAACCCCGGCCCCGCGATCTCGGCCTTGTCCACCAGCTCGCTGGCGGGCAGCGCGTCGAGGATCGCCTGGGCGAGCTGCCGCGGATTGCGGCGCGCCGGTTTCGCCAGCTGCAACGCGACGTTCGTGGCGAAATCGCCGTGCGCGGCGTCGCGCGTGCGCTCGACGTCGGCGACTGGGCGGACGATGTCTGCGGGCAGGATGTCGGCCGGCAAGGTCGCGAGCGCGGCCTGGATGAGTTGTTCGATCCGATATTTCACGGTTGCGAGTCTAAGCGAGATCCAGCGCGTCGACATCTATGGACCAGCGTACGCGGCGCGCTTCGGGCAGCGCTTCGAGTGCGGGCAACCATGCGCTCATGAAATTCTGTAACGGTGAATGCGTAGCCGCGTGCAGCAGGACCTGCGCGCGATATCGGCCAGCGCGTCGCTCCATCGGCGCCGGCGCGGGACCGAGCAGCTGCACGCCGCGCATCGGGTAATCGCGGGCAATGGCGAGCGCCGCGCGCAAGAATTTCATGGGCGCGAGCGCGGTCGCCGCTTCGGCCCGCAGCAGCGCGATGCGCGCGAACGGCGGCCACTCGCTCTGCTCGCGTTCCTGCAACGCGCCGGCAGCGAACGCTTCGTAGCCGCCGGCCAGCAGCAGCTTCAGCAGCGGATGCTCGGGATATTCCGTCTGGATCAACACTTCGCCGGGCTTTTCCGCGCGGCCGGCGCGGCCAGCGACCTGCACGATCGTCTGCGCCAGGCGTTCGCCGGCGCGGAAGTCGGCGCTGAACAGGCCCTGGTCGGCATTGAGTACGACGACCAGCGTGACGTTCGGGAAATCGTGGCCCTTGGTGAGCATCTGCGTGCCCACGAGGATGCGCACTTCCTTGCTGTCGACGCGCGCGAGCGTCGCTTCGAGCTCGCCCCGCCGGCGGATCGCATCGCGATCGATGCGGGCGAGCGGTGCGTCCGGGAACAGCTGTCGGACAGCTTCTTCGATGCGCTCGGTGCCTTGTCCCACCGGCTTCGTCGGCTGACCGCAGTTGGCGCATAGCTCCGGCACCGGCTGCTGCGAGCCGCAGTGATGGCAGATCAGATGATGCGAGCCGCCGTGCACCGTGAGGTGCGCGTCGCAGCGCTTGCAGTGCGCGGACCAGCCGCATGCGGGACAGAACAGCACCGGGGCATAGCCGCGCCGATTCAGGAACAGCATCACCTGGCCGTCCGCATCGAGATGGCGCTGGACCGCCAGGACCGCGGGCGTCGCGATGCCTTGAGTTTGTCCATGCGCGCGCAAGTCGATCAGCGCCATGCGTGGCGGTTTTGCGTTCGCTGCTGCACGTTGCGGCAGCCTCGATACCCACTGCGGTTGACGTTGCGCACGATGCAGACTTTCCAGCGACGGCGTCGCCGAGCCGAGCACGACAGGAATCCCGAGCCGCTGTGCGCGCGCGATCGCGAGGTCGCGTGCGGAGTACCTGAAGCCTTCCTGCTGCTTGAACGACGCGTCGTGCTCCTCGTCGACGACGATCAGCCCGGGCCGCGCGAGCGGACTGAACACGGCCGAGCGCGTGCCGATGACAATGCTCGCGCGACTCTCGCCGGCGCTGCGCCAGGCGGCAAGACGCTCGCCGTCGCTCAAGTTCGAATGCAGCACCGCCAGCGGCGAATCGAAGCGTGCGCGAAAGCGCGCGATGAGCTGCGGCGTGAGCGCGATTTCGGGCACGAGCACCAGCGCCTGCCCGCCGCGTTCGATGACCGCCGCGATGGTGCGCAGGTAAACCTCGGTCTTGCCGCTGCCGGTCACGCCGTAGAGCAGATGCGAAGCGAAGCTGCCGAGCGTGCCGGTGATCCGTTGCACCGCCTCTTGCTGCGCCTCGTTCAGCGGTGGGCCGCTGCGTGCCCCAGACGTTGCCGGCCCCACGGCGGAAACTCGCTGCGACTGGCCGATGTAACCGCGCGCTTCGAGCTTGCGCAGGGCATCCGCGGTGCTTTCGGTCTCGCTGGCAAGCTCGGAAGCCGTCATCTCGCCGGTACGCGCGAGCGCTTCGACGATCGCACGGAGCCGGACGGCGCGCGCCTTGAGCTGCGTCAGCGCTTCAGTTCGCCCCAGCTCGGTTAGCGACCACACGATGGTCTCTTCACGCAGCGACGCGCCCGTGCGCAGCTGCGAAGGCATCGCCGCAGCGATCACCTCACCGACCGGATGGCGGTAGTAGTCCGCCGACCAGAGCAGCAGCTGCAGGAGACCTGCATCGAAAGTGGGCTCCGCATCGACCGCGCCGAAAATCGACCGTAGCTTGCCGGCCGGCACGTCGGTCCGGTCGCGCCGTGCGACCACGACTCCGACGACGCGCCTTCGTCCGAACGGCACCCAGACGCGCTGCCCCGGGACGAAGTCCGGCTGCTCTGCGCGGTAGTCGAACGTCCGCCGCAACGGGGTATCGATGGCGACCGCGAGGATCACGTCACTGCGCACTCTATGCACAGAAGCTGTGGACAAGTCTGTGCATGGGTTGGGACCAGTTCGCCCAAGTCCGCACCCGACCGAAGAATTCCGCTGTTGGTCATAATTTGTACGCGCCGGGCGGCGTCAACCGATCGCGCGCTCCCGCGTTGATACTTCCAGTGCATCTCCAAGCAAGGTCGGGTCATGCCTTCTTCTGTTAGCCTGCCGGCGTTTTCGCTGCCCGTCTTCAGCTCGAGGTGGGACGGCGGCGCACAGGCGTCCGTGGAGGAACCGATTCTGGAGCAGGCGCGGGCACTCGACCGCTTTCTCGCGAGCATCGAGAAACGCGCTTTCCGCATGGCGCGCATCGCCCTGCGGCACGACGAGGATGCGCTCGACAGCGTCCAGGACGCGATGCTACAGCTCGCCCGCCGCTACGGCCGCCGGCCGAGCGAGGAGTGGCGCCCGCTGTTCTACCGCATTTTGCAGAACCGGATTCGCGATTGTCAGCGCCGCCGGCGCGTGCAGGCGCGAATCATGACGTGGCTGCCCGGGTTCAAGTCGCGCGAGGATCGCGAGGACAGCGGTGCGGACGAATATGCGGCCGTGCCCGACCGCTCACCCTTGCCGCCGGAGCAGCTCGCGGCCGCCCAGGCGATGCAGACGCTGGAGCGCTCGCTGGCCGGGCTGCCGGGGCGGCAGCAGGAAGCATTCATGCTGCGCGTCTTCGAGGGCATGGACGTCGCGCAAACTGCTGCCGCGATGGGATGCAGCGAGGGCAGCGTCAAGACACACTATTCGCGGGCGGTGCACACGCTGCGTGAGCAGCTGGGAGTTGCGTGGTGAGCGACTTTGAAGACAAGGCGCGCGCGCTGTTCGAAGACAGCGTCGAGCGGCTGGACGCGAGCACGCGGTCGAAGCTGACGCAGGCGCGCAATCGTGCGCTCGATGAGGTGAACAAGGGCGCCGTGCGTCGCCGCTGGCTCTGGGCGCCGGCCGGCGGCGTGGCGTTGGCTGCCATCGTTGCCGTCGTGATGCTGAATTCGGGCGGCTCGCGCCCGGGCGGCGACACTGGCGCGCTGGCGCTGGAAGACATCGACATCGTCGCCGACTCCGAGAACCTGGACATGCTCGAAGACGTCGAGTTCTACATGTGGCTGGACAACGCGCCGGCCGATGAGCAGACCGGCTGAGCGATGAGGCAGCTGCGCGCAGTTGTGCTGTTGTTCGCGTGCGCTTGCCCATGCGCCGCGCCGGCGCTGGCGGCCGAGAAGCTGCCGCCGCTCGACGCGGAATTTCTCGAATACCTGGGGAGCTTCGGCAGCGACGAGGAGGACTGGGCGCTGTTCGCCGACGATGACGACGAGGAGCCGCCGGCCGAGCCGCCGCCCGCGAAGCAGCCGGTCGCGAAGCGCGATGGGAGCAAGACAGAGGCCGCGGCCAAACCCGCCGCGGAGAAACGATGAGGATCGTGTCGGCCTTGATGAGAGTACTTGCGATCGCGGGTCTGCTGCTGCTCGCCGCGCCGCTGGCGGGGGCTGCGGAGCCGCCAGTCGAAGCCGGCGTCAGCTGGGAGTCGCTCTCCTCCCAGCAGCGTGAGCTGCTCGCCAAGTTCGAATCGAAGTGGGGGCAGCTGCCGCCGCAGCGCCAGGCAAAGCTCGCGCGCGGCTCGCAGCGTTGGCTGTCGATGCCGCCCGAACAGCGCGCGCAGGCTGGCGAGCGGTTCAAGCGCTGGCAAACGCTGCAACCTGAGCAGCGTCGCGTGATCCGGCAGCGCTATCAGCAGTTCAAGAAGCTGCCACCGGCCGAGCAGGCGCGGATCCGCAAGAACTTCCGTCAGTTCCAGAGCCTCACGCCGGAGCAGCGGCGCGAGCTGCGCCAGCGCTTCCGGGACTTGCCGCCGCGTGAGCGTCAGCGGCTGCGAGAGCGATGGCGGCAATGAGCGGCCACGTCGCGGGTTGATGCGGCGGCCAGCTCCAGCTTTCGATCGGCACCGTCCCACCGATACACGCCACGGCGAGCGTCAGCTCAGCCCGCGGCTGATACACAGCAATGCAGCCGTGCGCAGACGTCGGGAGGCGGATTTGCCAGTCACGACCCTCGACGAGCAGCACGCAGGAGCGCAGCGCTTCCAGCAAAGGTAGCTGCAACGCCTTGGCGAGCGCTTCTTTAACGGTCCACATCGCATAGAAGATTCGCTCGCGTTCGGGGCCCGCGACAGCCGCCAGTGCGTGCGCTTCGGCGTCGCTGAACGCGGTGCGAGCCGTTGCCAGCACGTCGCGCGGCCGGTGGACTTCCAGGTCGACGCCGACACGCAGTTCCGGATGCGCTCGCGCCAGCGCCGCGTAGCCGCCGCTGTGACTCAAGCTTTCGCTGGCCGGCTGCAGCGCGTCGTGACGGACGTGCGCGCGCAGCGCCCGGCTGACCGCAAACTCCTGACGACGCTCCAGCCGCCGCAGGCGCGCGAACCGGCCCCGTTCCTCGGCCGTGAGCTGAGCCGGATCAAAGTGTTGGGCGGCCTCGGGCGCTGCGAGCCACAGTTGCAGGTTGCCGTGCATGGCGCGCCCATCATAATTCGACGCGCATGGCCGCCCATTCCGATTTCGCGCCCGAGGTCTCGCCGGTCGAGCGACGCCGGGACGCTTACGTCTGGCGGCTGCTGATGACCGGAGCGAGCTTCGTGTTGTTTGGGGTCGGCGCAGCGGTCTTTGGTGTCGTGCTGCTGCCGCTGGTGAGAATCATTCCAGCCTCCCGGGAGCACAAGCGCGACCGCGCGCGCACGGTCATGCGCCGCGGGCTGCGGCTGTTCGTCGGCTTCATGCACCGCACGGGCGTGCTCACCTACGAATTCCGCGGCCGGGAACGCCTCGGCCAGCCGGGGCAGCTGATCCTCGCCAACCATCCCTCGCTCATCGATGTGGTGTTTTTGCTGGCGTTCGTGCCGGGCGCCGGCTGCGTCGTCAAAGCGGGTCTGTGGCGCAATCCGCTGACGCGCGCCGCCGTGACGCTCGCGGAGTACATCCGCAACGATTCGACTGCGGACATGATCGTGTCCGCCGCAACTGCCCTGCACGACGGGCAACCGCTGATCTTTTTTCCCGAAGGCACGCGCACGCGGCCGCGGCAGCCGCTGGCTTTCCATCGCAGCGGCGCGAATGTCGCGCTGCGCGCCGCCGTCCGTGTCACGCCGGTATACATCCGTGTCGCGCCGACTACGCTGACGAAGGCCGAGCCGTGGCACCGGATTCCCGCGCGGCGCCCGCATTTCACTCTGGTGGTCGGCGAGGACGTGGACCTGCAGGCCTGCCGCGGGACGCCGCTGCCGCTCGCCTCGCGCGACCTGAACGAACGGCTGCAGGCGCTGTTCGAGGCGGAACTGGAGCGCCCGGCCTGATAAACTGCGCCCCGCCTTAGGTTTGGCGAACGCAGCACGCACAGACGTGCCCTGAAGTGCTTAAACACATGCAATCGGACGATGAAATCCTCGAGCGCATCCGCGCGACGCTGGTGCAGTTGTTCCAGCTGGACGGCGCGGACGTCATGCCTGCTGCGCGGCTGTACGAGGACCTCGAGATCGACAGCATCGACGTGGTCGATCTCATGGATGAGGTCCAGCGCCATACCGGCCGCAAGGTCACGCCGGAAGATTTCCGCTCCGTGCATACCGTCGGCGACCTGGTGACGGTCATGCGGCGACTCCTGCACGAGAATGGCTGAACCGGTCTTTGCGCCGTGCGTGGTCATTCCGGTCTACAACCACGAGAATGCGATCGGCGCCGTCGTCGGCGCGATCCGCGAGCAAGGCCTGCCGATGGTGCTGGTCGATGATGGCAGCAGCCCAGCCTGCGCCGACGTGCTGCAGGGGCTGAGTGCCGCACCCGACGTAACGCTCGTCCGGCACGAGATCAATCGTGGCAAGGGAGCGGCCGTCGTAACGGGCTTGCGCACGGCAAGCAAGCGCGGCTACACACACGTGGTGCAGATCGACGCGGACGGCCAGCACACCGTGAGCGACGTGACCCGTTTCGTGGAAGAGGCGCGGCAGTATCCCGACGTGGTGATCTGCGGCCGGCCGGTCTTCGACTCGAGCATTCCGCGCTCGCGCTACTACGGCCGCTATCTGACCCACAGCCTGGTCTGGCTGGAGACCTTGTCCTTCGAGCTGATCGATACGATGTGCGGCTTCCGCGTCTATCCGCTGGCCGCGACGCTGGCGCTGCTCGATAGCAGCGGTGTCGGCTCGCGTATGGACTTCGATACGGAGGTGCTGGTGCGGCTGCACTGGCGCGGCGTTCGCACCCGCTGGCTGGCGACGCAGGTGCGCTATCCGCTCGACGGCGTCTCGCACTACAGGATGCTTCGCGACAACGCGCGTATGACACTCCTGCACATCAGCCTCATGCTCGGCATGCTGGTGCGGCTTCCGCTGCTCCTGTGGCGCAAGGCGCATGCGTAAGCAGGGCATCGTCGAGGCGACTGTCGAGGCGCATGTCGCGTTTCATGACGTGGACGTGGCCGGCGTCGTCTGGCACGGTCACTACCTGAAGTACCTGGAGAACGCCCGTTGGGCGCTCATGGCGCGGCTCGACTTCGGCCTGGAGGCGATGATCGCTTCCGGCTATGCATGGCCGATCGTCGACGTGCACGTGAAATACGTGCACGCCGCGCGCTTCAACGACCGGCTCTGCGTCCAGGCTTCGCTGGTCGAGTGGGAGAACCGCCTGGCCGTCAACTATCTGGTCACGAACGCAGCGACTACGGAAAGGGTCGCGCGCGCACGAACCGTCCAGGTCGCCGTCGACGCCAGCACCGGCGTGCTGCAGTTCGCGACGCCTGCAGTCCTGCTGCAACGGGTGACCGCGGCAACGAGAGGTGAGAAGTGGAACGACGCGATGTGATTGTGATCGGCGCCGGCCCGTCGGGTGCGATCGCCAGCGCCCTGTTGAAGCGGCGCGGCTGGGACGTGGTCGTGCTGGAAGCCCAGCGCTTTCCGCGCTTCTCGATCGGCGAGAGCCTGCTGGCGCATTGCCTGGATTTCGTCGAGGAGGCAGGCATGCTGCCGGCCGTCGACGCCTATGGCTTCCAGTTCAAGGATGGCGCTGCTTTCGTGCGCGGTCCCGACTACGGCGAGTTCGAGTTCTCCGACAAGTTCACGCCGGGCCGCAACTCCACTTACCAGGTGGAGCGCGCGAAGTTCGATACGTTGCTCGCGAACGAGGCGGCGAAGCAGGGCGTCGACGTGCGGTACGAAGTCCGCGTCGGCGCTGTGACAGCCGGCGCCGAGCCGCGCGTGCACGCCATCGAGGCCGGCGGGCGCGAGTACGACATCGCAGGCCGCTTCATTCTCGATGGCAGCGGTTTCGGCCGCACGCTGCCGAAGCTGCTGAGGCTGGAGACGCCGTCGAATTTCCCGGTGCGCAACGCGGTGTTCACGCACGTCGCCGACCGTATTGCCGAGGGCGCCTTCGATCGCAACAAGATCCAGGTCGTCGTCCACCCGCAGCACAAGGACGTGTGGTACTGGCTGATTCCGTTCCCGCAGGGCCGCTGCTCGCTCGGCTGCGTCGCGAGCAAAGAGTTTTTCGCGACCCGGCCCGCCGATCTCGAGGCGCGCCTGCGCCAACTGGCGAGCGAGGAGCCTTTCCTAGCACGATTGCTGGCGAATGCGGAGTGGGACACGCCCACGCGCGAGTTGTCCGGCTACGCTGCGAACGTGCGCACCATGCACGGCGAGGGCTTCGCGCTGCTCGGTAACGCTGCCGAGTTCCTCGACCCGGTGTTCTCGTCCGGCGTCACGATCGCGATGCGCTCGGCCAGCATGGCGGCGAAGCTGCTCGATCGGCAGTTGCGCGGCGAGCGCGTGGACTGGCAGTCGGAGTTCGAAGTGCCGCTGCGCAAGGGAGTCGACACTTTTCGCGCCTACGTACGCGCGTGGTACGACGGGCGCTTTCAGGACATCATGTTCTCGAAAACTCAGCCGCCCGCCGTGCGCCGCATGATCTGCTCGATTCTCGCCGGGTATGCGTGGGACGAGACCAATCCATTCGTGGCCGATCCGGAGAAGCGTCTGCAGATGGTCGCGGAGCTGTGCGCCGCATGACTGAAGGGTTGAGCGACCACAGGGAGCACGGCCCGGAGGAATCCCCCGTGGAGAGCAGAGCGGTTCTGGTGACGGGCTCGAGCCGTGGCATCGGCCGCGCCATCGCCTTGCGAGCGTCGGCCAGCGGCTTCGACGTCATCGTCCACTGTCGCTCGCGCCGCGAGGAGGCCGAGGCCGTCGCGAGAGAGGTCCTGTCCGCCGGCCGTCATGCGCGCGTCCTGCAGTTCGACGTCACCGATCGGGCGGCCTGCGCTACGGCACTCGCCGCGGACATGGCCAGGCATGGCGCGTACTACGGCGTCGTCTGCAATGCCGGCATCCATTCCGACGCCGCCTTTCCTGCCATGACCGGCGAACAATGGGACGGCGTGCTCAGCGCCAACCTCGACGCTTTCTATAACGTGCTGCAACCTGTGATCATGCCGATGGTGCGGCGGCGGGCGCCCGGCCGGATCGTGACCTTGTCGTCGGTGGCCGGCGTGGTCGGCAACCGTGGCCAGGTCAACTACAGTGCCGCGAAAGCGGGCATCATCGGCGCGACCAAGGCGCTCGCGGTCGAGCTGGCGAAACGGCAGATTACGGTCAACTGCGTCGCGCCGGGCCTGATCGCAACGGAGATGGTCGACGAGCACGTGCCGATGGAGGAGATTCTCAACGCGATTCCGGCGCAGCGCGTCGGCACCGCGGAAGAGGTGGCGGCGGCAGTGGCGTTCCTGCTGTCAGCCGAGGCGTCGTACGTGACGCGGCAGGTGCTCGCGGTCAACGGGGGGTTGTGCTGATGAGGCGGGTTGTCGTCACTGGCGTCGGCGGCGTGTGTGCGCTTGGCGCCAGCTGGCCGGAAATCATGCGCGGTCTGAAGGCGGGCCGGAACTCGATCCGCCGGATCGACGAGTGGGACCGCTACACCGAACTGAATACGCGACTCGCCGGACCGATCGCCGATTTCGCACCGCCCGCGCACTGGACGCGCAAGCAACTGCGCAGCATGGGTCGCGTCTCGCAGCTCGCCGTGCGCGCGGCCGAGCTCGCGATCGACGACGCCGGCCTCGCTGGCAATCCGGTGATCGCCAGCGGCGAGACGGGAGTCGCCTGCGGCTCCTCGACCGGCAGCACGCCCGATGTCATGGGGTTCGCGGCGATGGTGCTCAGCAACGACTCGAGCGGCCTCAATGCCAACTCGTACGTGCGGATGATGCCGCACACCACCGCGGCCAACATCGGCATCTTCTTCGGCGCACAGGGCCGCATCATTCCGACATCCAGCGCGTGCACGTCCGGTAGCCAGGGCATCGGCTACGCCTA
The DNA here is from genome assembly GCA_044866955.1 of Steroidobacteraceae bacterium. GTDB lineage: Bacteria > Pseudomonadota > Gammaproteobacteria > Steroidobacterales > Steroidobacteraceae > Steroidobacter. The sequence continues at coordinate 31,560 of JBIOUH010000084.1, read as the reverse complement.
CGAGGCCATCAAGTACGGGCGTCAGACGCTGATGCTGGCGGGCGGCGCCGAGGAATTGTGTCCGACCGAGGCGATGGCGTTCGATACGCTGTACGCCACCAGTCAGCGCAACGACGCGCCAGAGACGACGCCGCGTCCCTACGATCGCGACCGCGACGGTCTGGTGATCGGCGAGGGCGCCGGGATCATGGTGCTCGAGGAGCTGGAGCATGCTCAGCGGCGCGGCGCGCGCATCCACGCGGAGCTCGTGGGTTTCGGCACGAACTCCGACGGCGTGCACGTGACCAAGCCCGAGGAAGCGACGATGCGCAGAGTGATGGAGCTCGCGCTGCGCGACGCCGGCCTGGAGCCGAGTGCAATCGGCTACGTCAACGGTCACGGCACCGCGACCGAGCACGGCGACATCGCCGAGACGCGCGCCACCGCATCGCTGTTCGGGCGAGTGCCGCTCAGCTCGCAGAAGAGCTATCTCGGTCATACGCTCGGCGCGTGCGGCGCGCTCGAAGGGTGGTTCAGCATAGAGATGATGAATGCCGGCTGGTTCGCGCCGACGCTCAACCTCGAGAGCATCGACCCGCGCTGCGGCGAGCTCGACTACATCGTCGGCGCTGGGCGCGAGCTGAGCACCAGCTACGTGATGAACAACAACTTCGCCTTCGGCGGCGTCAACACCTCGATGATCTTCCGGCGCGCGGAGCGCTGAGCGTGGAATCGCTGCCGTTGCTGGCGCCGGCCGATGCGGCGCGTCCCATGGCCTATCTGCAAGGTCGCGCGGTGTCGCTCGCGCAGTTCTGGGCGCACGTGCAGGCGATCGCGCAACGTCTGCCGGGCGCGGGCTCGATGCTGAACTTGTGCGAGGACCGCTATCGGTTCCTCGCGGCCTACGCCGCGGCGCTGAGCGTCGGTCACCCGGTGCTGCTGCCACCGTCGCGCGCGGAGCAGGTTGTCGACGAAGTCGGCAACGCTCACGCCGGCAGCTATCGCTTTCAGGACGACGATGTCGCGGCCGCCCTGGAGATGGGGACATTTTTCATTTCGGATACAACCGTAGTCAGTCCCCTGCGCGGCGGTGGAAATGAGGGATGTCCCCATTTCCCCCCACTCATTCCCGCCGACCGCACGGTGATGATCGGCTGCACTTCGGGCAGCACGGGTCAGCCGAAGTCGTATCCGAAATTGTGGAGCAGCGTCCACGGCAGCTCCGCGCGCAACGCGGCCGCGATCCGGCAAGCGCTGGGCATCGACGACGCAACGGTTCCCGCGATCGTCGCGACGGTTCCGCCGCAGCACATGTACGGCATGGAGCTCAGCATCCTGCTGCCGCTCATCGGCGGCATGGCCGTGCACGCCGGGCGGCCGCTGTTTCCAGCGGATATCGCGCTGGCGCTGGGCGAGCTGCCTGCGCCGCGAGTGCTCGTCAGCACGCCGCTGCATCTGCGCACGCTCGTCGAATCTTCGCAGCCGTTTCCGGAAACGGCGCTGATCGTTTGCGCCACTGCGCCGCTGGATGGCGAGCTGGCGGCAGCCGTCGAAGCGCGGCTCGGCGGCCGGTTGCTGGAAATGTTCGGCTCTACCGAAACCTGCGTCATCGCCTGCCGGCGGACGGCGAACGGCGACGCGTGGCATGCACACGAAGGCGTGCAGCTGCATCCGCGCAGCGACGGCACACTCGTCACTGCGCCGTGGTTCGTCGAGCCGATCCTGCTGCAGGACATCGTGGAATTGCGCGGCGACGACGAGTTCGTCGTGCGCGGCCGCAGCAGCGACATGATCGAAGTCGCCGGCAAGCGCGCTTCGCTCGCCGACCTGACGCAGCGACTGCTCGCCGTCGAGGGCGTACGCGATGCGGTGTTGTTTCAGCCGCAACCCGATTCCGTCGCCGCGATCCGGCGCCTCGCGGCGTTAGTGGTCGCGCCGGGGTGCAGCGCGCGGCAGATTCGGGAGCGGCTCGCCGCCAGCGTCGATCCGGCCTTCCTGCCGCGGCCGCTGAAGATCGTCGACGCACTGCCGCGCAACGAGCTGGGAAAGCTGCCGAGAGAGCAGTTGCTGGCGATGCTGCGGAAATAAGCGACGAGAGAAGAAATATCTCTCGCCAAGACGCCAAGACGCCAAGTAAGAACAAGAGAAAATCAGAATTCCGGCAGGAAGATCTCTTAATCTCTCTTCCTTCATTTCCTTGTCTTCTCTTCCTTGGCGTCTTGGCGAGAGTAATTTCCGGTCTCGGATTCCTTCCGCTTACGACGCTATGTACTCGATCTCCATGAGCAGCTCGCGGCGGCAGACGTCGCCCGCCAGGAAGATCGGCGTGGCGCCGGGATAGGCTTCCTGCAGCTGCGCGGCGATCAGCGGCACGAGGGTCGGGTCGCGCACGTACACCTTCACGAGATCCTGCCGATGCGCGGCGTCGCGTCGGACGCCGGCGTGCGAGGTGACCGCAACGAGATTCCGCAGCGTCTCCGCCAGCTGCCCCTGCGCATCGCCTTCGTGCTGCGAGACGTGTCCGATGATGCTCGCGGTGCCGGAGACGAGCACGGTGTGGTCGGGCGCGACCATTGCCCGCGAGAAGGTCGGGCTCATCGGGCCGTGAGTGCGCGGATAGTGATAGGCGCTCACCTGGCGCGGATTCTCGATAGCGATGCCGCCCAAGCGTCCCGCGATCCAGAAAACCTGCACCTGGTGCGTCGCGTGCTGCCGGCCGATCGCCGTGGCGGCGGGCAGGCGCTGGCCGTTCGGCCGGCCGAGACCGAGCGCGCGGCCGACGCAGAATTGCCGGTAGCGCTCCGCATCACCGTCGCCTTCGTTGATGGCGTCCAGGTAGTTCCACATGCGCAGCAGGTGCGGGAAGCCGCACTGTTCCTGGAACTTGCGGATCGTGGCGTAGATAGTTTCCGCGGTCGAGCGGATGCCGCCGTGGGCGCGCTCGTCTTCCTCGACGACGGCGATCAGCAGCTCGTCGTCGTGCACATAGCGCACGATCCCGTCCCGGCCGGCGCGTACCGGGCCGTGCGCATGCCAGATCTCGGCGGTCGGTCCGCCCAGCCGCTGCAGCCGGACATCGATGCTCAGCGGCGCGGCGCCCGCGTAGCCGCCGCTGTGGATGACGCACAGCACGTCGTCCTGCAGCCCTGCGGGCTCGCGATACTCCACCCGGATGCGTCCGGCGGGGGAAAGGACCGGCTCGGGGCCGGCGCTGGTCGTTCTCGGCAGATCGTCGAAGAGGTCGTCGGCTCGCAAGCGCAGGATTCCGTCGTTTTTTGTAGGGTGCGCGCCGCATACGGCGCGCGGACGCGGATGATACACTTTGCGCGTTGCGAGAGTCGCAAGGCCATCCACGTTCATGTCAGCAAGCCAGTCCCCTGCCGAGCGCGAGCTCGCGGAACTCATCGTCAGCGCGCTCAACCTCGAGGGCGTCGCGCCCGCGGAAATCGACCCGCAAGCGCCGCTGTTCAAGACCGGCCTCGGGCTGGACTCGATCGACGCGCTGGAGCTTGCGCTGGAAATTTCCAAGCGCTACGGTTTTCAGCTGCGCTCCGATGACGAGAACAACATCCGCATCTTCAGCTCGCTGCGCTCGCTCGCCGGGCACATCCAGCAGCATCGCGTCACCTGAGCGCCCGAAGAGTCGCCAAGACGGGTTGCACTACAAGTAAGTTCAGGTCACAGCCTGGGGAGGTCTCCATGTTCCGCGCACGCGCCTGGTCCGGCCTGCTGCTGGTTTCCGCGTTGGTGTTCCTGATGGGCGCACGGCAGGTGCCGCTCGCCGATCCCGAGCCGATCGCCGTGCCGGCCGGCATGAAGATCGAGCAGGTCACCAAAGCCATCAAGGCGTCCCTCGTCGGGCGCACCTGGGCGGTCACGTCGGAAGAGCCCGGCCATATCGTCTCGACGCTCAACTTGCGCGAGCACATGGCGAAGATAGACATCGTCTACGACGTGCAGACGATCAGGATCAAGTACCTCGATTCCGGCGAGCTGCTGTACGCCGAGAAGAAGGGGCAACGCATGATCCATCACAACTACCTGAGCTGGATCCAGAACCTCGTGAACGACATGAACCGCAACCTCACGCTGCTTCAGTCCTGACGTCGATGCGCCCGCTGGCGATCACCGCGTATTCGCTGTGCTCGGCTGCGGGCGACGGCCAGGTTGCGACGCTGCGTGCGCTGCGCGAGCGTCGCAGTGGCCTGCAACGCAACGATTTCGGCACCGCGCCGCTTGCAACCTGGATCGGCCGGGTCGCAGGCCTCGAAGAGTGCGCTTTGCCGCCGCCTCTCGCCGAATGGGATTGCCGCAACAACCGGCTCGCCTGGCGCGGGCTGCTCGCGGATGGATTCAACGATGCGGTTGCAGCTGCGCGTGAGCGATATGGCAGCGCGCGTGTCGCCGTCGTCGTCGGGACCTCGACGTCGAGCATCGGTGCCAGCGAAGACGCGTATCGGCGACTCGAATCCGACGGGCGGTATCCGGCCGATCTGCGCCGTCCCATCATTCACACGCCGCACTCGCTCGGCGACTTCGTGCAGCACGCGCTCGGTCTGTCCGGATTGAGCGTCACGCTCGCGACGGCGTGCTCGTCGAGCGCCAAGGTGTTTGCGCAGGCGGAGCGGATGATCCGGACGGGTATTGTCGATGCAGCAGTGGTCGGCGGCGTCGATACGCTATGCGGCAGCGTGCTGTTCGGATTCAACTCGCTGGAGCTCGTCTCGCCCGAGCCTTGTCGCCCGTTCGACGTCGAGCGTCGCGGCATCAACCTCGGCGAAGCGGCAGGCTTCGCGCTGCTCGAGCCTCAAGGTCCGGCGCCGGCGTGGCTGCTCGGCTACGGGGAGTCGAGCGATGCCCATCACATGTCGACGCCGCACCCGGAAGGCCGAGGTGCGCGGCTGGCGCTGGAAGCGGCGCTCGGACGCGCGCAACTCACGCCCGCTGACATCGACTACATCAACCTGCACGGCACGGCCAGTCAGAAGAATGACGAAGTCGAGGCGCAGCTCGTCGCCGAGCGGTTTCCGGCGCGCACGTTCGCCAGCTCCACCAAGGGTTGGACCGGTCACACGCTCGGTGCAGCCGGAATCGTCGAAGCAGCAATCAGCCTGCTCGCGATCGAGCATGGCCTGCTGCCCGGTACGTTGAACTCGCAGACGCTGGATCCGGTCTGCGGCCCGCAGATCCGCCGCGACAACGAGGAGCGCGCGACCCGCACGGCGCTGAGTTTTTCTTTCGGCTTCGGCGGCAGCAACTGCGTGCTCGCCTTCGGTCGCGCGGCATGACTGGGCAATTACCCGTGGAGAACGCGCGGCTCCCTGACGTGGTGGCGGAGGGTATTGCGTTCTGGGCGCCGCGTCTGCCCGGCTGGGATGTTGCTCGCGCAGTCATTCGCGGCGAGCAGGCCGCGCCGGAAACTGCGGTGTCGCGTCCCGCCCCCGCGTTGCTCGGTCCGACCGAACGACGTCGCGCGCCTGATACCGTTGCGATTGCGCTCGAAGTTGCCACGCGCGCGTGTGCGGCGGCCGGACGCTCGCCCAGCGAGTTGCCGGCGGTGTTCGCATCGACGCATGGCGATCTCGCGATCAGCGACTACATGTGCGCGACGCTGGTCGACACGCCCACGCTGATCTCGCCGATCAAGTTTCACAATTCCGTGCACAACGCGGCGGCGGGCTACTGGAGCATCGGTACTTCGAGCCACGCGCCGTACACCGCGATCAGCGCGTTCCATCACACGTTCGGCGTGGGTTTGCTGGAGACGGCAGTGCAGATCGCCTGCGAGCAGCAGCCTGTGTTGTACGTCGCGTTCGACGTGGAGGCCAAAGGCGCGTTGTCCACGATGGCGCCGAGTCGTGGCCTGCTCGGTGTGGCGCTCGTGCTCGCACCGGCCTCGTCAGCGCGTCCGGGCGGTCGCCGTCTCACGCTGCGCATTGCCACAGATGCTCCGTGCGAGGCGACGCCCTCGCGTTCGGACGCTGCGACTCTCGTTGCCGACAACGCGCTCGCGCCATGCATGCCGCTGCTCGAAGCGCTGGCTGCCGATGCGCCGGCGACATTGCAGCTCACACTCGGCGAGCGCACAGTACTGAGCATCCAGGTGGGGCCGGCGTGAGCACCCAGTACGACGTGGTCATTCTCGGCGGCGGGCTCGCAGGCCTGACGCTCGCAATTCAGTTGCGGCAACAGTTTGCCGCGCTGCAGATCCTGGTGATCGAGCGCCGCACTCACCCCGTGCCTCCGGCAGCGCACAAGGTCGGCGAGTCGTCGGTCGAGATCGGCGCTCACTATTTCGATACGGTGCTCGGACTCAGAGAGCACCTGAATCGTCAGCAGCTGCGCAAGTTCGGCTTCCGCTTCTTCTTCAACGAAGGGCGCACCGACATCGACAAGGTGGCGGAGCTCGGCGCGAGCCGCTATCTCGCGACGCCGAGCTATCAGCTGGACCGCGGCATCTTCGAGAACTTCCTCGGCGAGCATGCGCGCTCGCTCGGCGTAGAGTTCGTCGATGGCGCAGTCGTGCGCAGCTTCGATCTCGGTGCGAGCGGCGCGGCGCACCAGGTGCGTTTCGCCAAGGGCGAGGAGAGCCGCGAAGTCGCAGGCCGCTGGCTCATCGACGCCTCGGGGCGCGCCGGTCTCATCAAGCGCAAGCTCGGTCTCGCGGAGGACAACGCGCACGATGCGAACGCCGTCTGGTTCCGCCTCGCCGCCAAGGTCGACGTCGATGAGTGGTCGTCGGACGCTGCGTGGCGCGAGCGCTGCGATCCGCCGCTGCGCTGGCTCTCGACCAACCACTTGTGCGGCGAGGGATACTGGGCCTGGCTGATTCCGCTTTCGTCCGGCTCGCACTCGGTCGGCATCGTCTGCGACGCAAAGCTCCATAGGCTGGAAACGATGAACACGTTCGAGAAGTCGCTCGAATGGTTCCACGTGCACCAGCCGCGACTCGCGCAGGAGATCGAGAGCAAGCGGCACCTGCTGCAGGACTTCTGCTTCCTGCGCAACTTCTCCTACGGCTGCAAGCAGGTGTTCTCGTCCGATCGCTGGGCGCTCACCGGCGAGGCCGGCCTGTTCCTCGATCCGTTCTATTCGCCCGGCAGCGATTTCATCGCGATCGCCAACACCTACATCGCAGACCTGATCGCGCGCGATCGCGCCGGCGAGCGGTTCGGCGGCCGCGCCCACGCGTATCAGCAGCTGTACTTCTCCTTCTACGAGAGCACGCTGTCGCTGTACACGGATCAGTACGCGATGTTCGGCGACCCGGAAGTGATGCCGGTCAAGGTGATCTGGGACTACACCTATTACTGGGGCGTGCTGTGCCAGCTGTTCTTCCAGCGCCGTCTCACCGATACCGCGAACATCTCGCGGCTGTCGGTGCAGCTCGGCCACGCCAAGGCGCTGAACCTGGCGATGCAGAGCTTCATGCGCGCGTGGTCGCTGCTCAGCCCGAAGCGCAATGACGCCGTCATGCTGGACCAGGCGTCGCTCCCCTGGTTCGCGGAGCTGAATCGCGGACTGCGCGACGAGCTCGACGAAGAAGGGTTCCGCGCACGCATCATCGAGAACGTCGCGTTGCTCGACACGCTGGCGTGCGAAATCGTCGCGCGCGCCGTGCAACGGTGTCCGCAGGTCGATGCCGGCGAGGTGCTGAAGCTCCTCGATGACCCGTCGGCCACCGGCGCAACCTCGCTGCTGTTCGAGGATGCAGCCTGATGGGCCACTCGGCCCTGTTGCTGCAGCTCGTCGTCATCCTCGCCACCGCACGGGTGCTGGGTCTGGTCCTGCGCTATTTAGGGCAGTCGTCGGTCATCGGCGAGATGGCCGCCGGCATCGTGCTCGGACCGGTCGTGTTCGGCGCCATCGCGCCCGAGCTGCACGCGCAGGTGTTTGCGAATGGCAGCATCGGCGCGCTCCAGAGTCTGTCGCAGCTCGGCCTGGTGCTGTTCATGTTCATCGTCGGCGCGGAGCTGCGCTTGCCGTCGGGAGGGCGCAAGCAACTGGTCGCGGCGGGCTGGATCGCCGTGCTTTCGGTGCTGGTGCCCATGGCCCTCGGTCTGCTCGTTGCGGTACCGCTGCATGGCTCGCTTGCGCCGCAAGGTGTGACGTTCTGGCCGTTCGCCCTGTTCATGGCCGCCGCGATGTCGATGACGGCGTTCCCTGTCATGGCACGCATCCTCAAGGATCGACAGATGACGCAGACGACGATCGGTCGCCTGTCGCTGGCGAGCGCGGCTATCGCAGACGTGCTCGTGTGGATGATGCTGGCGCTGGTCGTCGTGCTCGCGGCCAGCCACGACTGGAGCCAGCTCGCGCGCACCGCTGGCGGGGTCGCCGTGCTGTGTCTCGTGCTGTTCCTCGGCGTCAAGCCGTTGGTGGCGCGGCTGATCGCGCGCTATGCGGCGAACGGCCGACCCGACGGCGCGTTGCTCGCGGTATTACTCATCGGCACGCTCGCGTCCGCGTATGCGACCGACCTTCTGCAGGTGCACGCGGTATTCGGGGCATTTCTGTTCGGCGTGTGCCTGCCGCGCGACGATCGACTGCTGGCTGCGCTGATCGAGCGCATCGAGTACGTCGCGATCCTCGTGCTGATGCCGGTGTTCTTCGCGCTGGCCGGCCTGAATACCACGCCCGAAGCATTCGGCGGCGCCGGGCTCGGCGCGCTCTTGCTGATCCTCGCAGTGGCCGTCGCCGGCAAGATCGTCAGCGGCGCTGCGGGTGCGCGCATCGCGGGTCAGCCGTGGTCCGTGTCCTTCGCCGTGGGCGCCTTGATGAACGCTCGCGGCCTGATGGAGCTGATCGTGATCAAGGTCGGCCTCGACATCGGCGTGATCGGCAACGACCTGTTCACCATGCTGATGGTCATGGCAATCGTCACCACGCTCATGGCCGGCCCGCTTCTGACGCTTTGCGCGGGGAGAAGGTCCGCGGTTGCCCATGACGAAGTTGCGGAGTGAGAGAGTAGGAGCCGGAAATATCTCTCGCCAAGACGCCAAGACGCCAAGGAAGAAAAGAACGGAGATTGCGAATTTCGAATTTCAGAATTCTGAATTTCAGGAATTCCGACCTTGGCGTCTTGGCGTCTTGGCGAGAGTAATCTCTTAGTCCTGAGCCAGAACGACGGCTGCACGTCCTTCCGCGAGCAACGTCTCGCCGTGCCGGACCACGAAGCTGTACTGAAGACTGCCGGCGTCCGCTTGCAAACAGACCGCTTCGACCCGCAGATCTCCAGGCAAATCTTCGACGTAGTCGCGCGTGAACTTCACGGCGCGTAGTGATACCAGCATTCCTGGCTTCGGTTTGACGCCCGAGACGCTGCCGCGCAGCCCGCCGTGCACCGCCATGGCTTGCGCACCGTATTCGCACAGAGCGAGCGACCGCAGGCGGCCATTCGAGCGCAGCGGGTTCGAAGGCGAGCGATGCGTCGCGGTTTCCAGCACGACGTGCCGGTCGTCCCACTCGATCACGTGCTCCAGCAGGCACATCGATCCCTGGTGCGGCACCAGGGACGCTACTGAAATGGGGGCATTCCTCATTGGGTGCCTCCCGGCGACGGACGGGTCAACAGCAGCGCGAACACGAAGTTGAAGATCACGCCGAGCGTCACCGTCACGCCGATGGCGCGCAGCACCGGAACGTCGGAGAGCCCGAGGAGCGCGAACACCATCAGCGTCGACAGCGAGCACACCAGCACCGCGTGCAGCGTGCGCCGCTGCTCGGCGCGATCCGCCGAGGCGTGCTCGAAGAACAGCGCGTAGTCGAGACCGAGGCCGGCCGCCAGGATCAGCGCGATCAGGTGGAACAGGTTGAGCGACTCGCCGCTCGCCCGCAGCACCGCGAGTACGAGCACCGTCGTGAGCGCCATTGGTGCGAGCACGCGCAATACCCGCGAGCGACTGCGAAGCGCGATCGCGATCACGCCAACCAGGAGCACCGCAGCGGCCAGGAGCGTCCAGAGGATGCGCGTGCGTTGTGCGGCGACCAGCTGTTCCGACGCGTCCTTGATGTCCAGCAGTCGCACGCTATCGCCCGACTTGCGCGCGAAGTCCTGCAGCGCCGCGACGTCGTTCACGGCGCTGAGCGTCACGAGTGCCGTGACACCGCTGCTTCGTTGCGTCAGCAGCATGTCGATGCTGGCCCCGAGCGGCGACGCGCGCAGCTTTTCGACCGTCAGAGGAGGCAACTTGCGAGCGTGCTCCACGTCCTGCACGAACGGTTCGAAGATGCCAGCCCGGAACGGCGTGCCGGCCTGCGCGCGCTGCAAGGTTTCGCGAAGGGTGGCCGGATCGGGAAGACGCTGCTGACGTCGCTGCTGCGTTCCCGCGCTCGGAACGTAGCGCGCGGCGTCGTCATAGCCGCCGATCGCGCCGCTCTTCATCAGCGCCTGCAGCGACGGCTCCATCGATTCGAGCGTGCTCAGTGCCTGCTCGCTATTCGCGGCACTCACGACGAGCAGATAGCGAGCGTCCGCTGTGCCGAGCTCCGAACGCAGCTGCTGGTCGGTCATCAACAGATCGCGCGGCACCGGTGTGAGTCGCGACAGATCGTTTTCCCAGAAGCGCTGGGGCGCGAGCACCACGACACCGATGGCCACTACGGTGAGGACAAGTGCTGTCCAGCGCAGGTGAGGCAGCGCGGCGATGCGGTCCCACAAGCGATCGAGGAACCGCGAATCACCGAAGTCGCGGCCGGCGCGCGCCATCAGCACCGGCAGCCCGAACCGCGTCGTCGCGCCGGCAACCGCGAGCGATGCAACCGTGAAACACGCCAGCTGCGCGAGGCCGGTCACGCCCGAGAAGATGAAGGTCAGATACGCGATGCACGTGCTCGCAACGCCCGTCGCCAGCGTCGGCCACAAGCTGCGCGCGATATCGACGGGCTCGAGATCGGGCCGGCGATGACTGAGCAGATGCATCGGATAGTCCTGCGCGACGCCGATCATCGTGAAGCCGAACGCGAGCGTGATGCCGTGGACCGTGCCGAAGAGCGCGCTGACCGCGGCCATGCCCGCGATGCCGGCGCTCGCGAGCGGCAGACTGCTGAGGACGATGCTGCCGAAGCTGCGATAGGCGACGAGCAGCAGCAGGATCATGCCCACGGTCGCCGCCGTGCCGAGCGCCTGCGCCTGCCCGCGCGTGCGCGCCTCCATCAGCACCGAGAACTTGCCGGCGCCGCTGACGGTCATCGTCACGTGCTGCTTGCCCGCGACCTGCGTCACCGCGTGCTCCAGCTCGTCGAGCGCAATTCGCTGACGATCGGGATCGAATGCCGGCGCCTGCGTGATTGCGAGCAACAGCGCGCGCTTGCCGTTGCGATCGAACCAGACATCGAATTCGCGATGCGGCTCCTGCATCGGTTGCCAGCGTTGCAGCAGCTTGAGCAGCTCCAGCGTGGGATCGCGCGGCAGCCACTCTTCGAGAAACGCGCCGGCCGGCGAGGACAGGTCGCGCCCTCGCGCCAGCAGCTCGCTGTGGAGGTATTTGTCATCGAGCGGTTGCGTATCGAGAGTCGGCGAGAGCAGGAAGCGGTACGGCAGGAGCTCATCCGGCACTGCGTCGAGCGTGACTTCGCCGTTCGTGATCACGCGGAAGTTCGGGTTCTCGCGCAACGCGTCGACGAGCGCGCGCGACGCGTCTGCGAGCGCCGGCGGCTCCGCGCCTGCCAGCGCGATTACCAGCACGCGCGATGCGGGACCTTCGCCGATCTCCTCCAGCAGCAGGCGCTGCTCGGCGGTGACAGGATTCGGCAGGAACAGGCGCAGGTCCGCACCGATGACGAGCTGCCGTTGCACGAACCAGCCGAGCAGCGCGAGCGCCGCGATCCACAGCGTCAGGAGCGCCAGCGCTGCCGGAGTGCGCTTCATTCAGCGCTGCACAGGTGCCTGAGGGCGTCGAGAGTTGTCGGTTTGGGCAGCTCGCGGTCCGCGGTCGGGCCGAGCAGCAGCACGCTGGCGCCGCCGTTGGCGGTGAGCATCGTGAAACACTGCGGCACGTCGGCGCGGCCATTCACCACGATCTGCTGCAAGCGCCGCCGCGCGCGGGCGTCGCTGGGCGTCAGTTCGAGTGTCCAGGCTGCGTCGCTGCCGCTCGCGGCGACCTGGAAGCTGCGCTCGAGCACGGCCGGATCGCCCGCGAGCAGCGCTGTGAAGCCACTCAACAGGCCACGCAGCTCGGGCGCACGATTCAGGCCGAAACTGCGCACCGGCTCGCCTTCGCGTTCGACGCGCACCGACTCGCCGCGGATCGCGACGGTCTCGTGATACGGCTGCGTCACGCGCCGGTCGAGGCTGGTCGGACCGTCGTAGCCCAGTTCGCCGGCGACGATGAGCGGCTCGTTCACCAGCGGCGAAAAGCGCACTTCGCGGAACGCGACGGTGGCCGGCGCGGGCTTTGCGAGCCGCCCGATCAGCGCGTCCGCGTCAAGCGTTGCCGCCGTTGCGCACAGCGCCGGCAGCAGCGTCAGCACCGCGAGGAGCCGGCGTCGGTTCGGTTTTCCAGAAGTCATAAAAGTTGAACCAATTGTACGGGGCATCGTGCGCGTAGTGCTCCAGTCGGGCGGCAAAGCGTGCCGTCACTTCCCTTAGATGCTCCTCGCGTCGCGTGCGTTCCAGGATCAGCGGGTCGGCGAACGGCTCGAAATACAGGTCGTAGCGGTTGCCGCCGCGGTACAGGCCGAAGCACAGCACGACCGGCACCTTGAGCGCGGCCGCCAGCTGCCAGGGCCCGACTGGGAACGGCGCCGGCTTGCCGAGGAAATCGCAGAGCGCGACCTCGTTGCCGGGCCGCGCGCGATCGACGAGCAACGTGACGAGCGCCTTCTCGTCGAGCGCCTCCTTGATCGCCAGCGCGGTCGTCATGCCCTCGCGCCGCGCGTTGATGATGGAGCGCGCCAGCTCCGGGTTGAGCGCATTGAGAAAGCGCGACAACGCCGGGTTCTGCTCGGTGTCGATGACGACGCGCACCTTCACGTCCGGCCGCACCTGCGCGAGCACGCGCAAGGCGTCGAAGCTGCCGAGGTGCGAGCCGAAAACCAGTACGCCGCGTTGCTGCCCCCACGCGGCGCGCAGGTCGTCGAGACCATGGACGTGAATGTCGAAACGCTTGAAGCGCTCGGACAGCAGGAAGGCGCGATCCAGAATCACCGAGGCAAACCAGCGGATGTGCCGCGCGACCTGCCGCAAGCTGGCCGGCTGTCCGGTGACTCGCTCCAGGTACGCGCGCGAGGCGCGCCGCTCGGGGCCGCGCCGGATCAGGAAGTAAAGCGTGATCGGATAGAGCAGCAGCCGCGCGGCACGCCGCCCGCACAGCTTCGCGATAGCGACGATCAGCTGATAGGCGAAGACCGTTCCGGCTTCGGGCCGCTCGAGCCATTGTTGCTTCACGTCAGTCCTTCAATGGCGAAAAGTCGCCAAGGCGCATTTCGCAGCCGCTTGCGAGAGGCGTGACTTTCGCTGCGCTTCACGCAAGCGTGAACGACCCTCGTGCGACGCTGTCGGCGTCGCGCGCGAGGCTGAAACGCAATTCGTTCCCCTGCAGTGTGAGCTGCAGTTGCGCCGTCTGCTCGGGCAGGAGCGGTGCGGTGAACTTTGCTTGCGACAGTCCCGTTGCAGCAGGCATCGCGCCGAGCCAGCGCTGCGCTTCCTCGAGCACGCAGTCGAGCAGCACCACCGCCGGCACGATCGGACGGCCGGGAAAATGCCCGGCGAGGGACGGATGGCTGCCGGGGATGCACACGCTCGTCGTGTGCGTTCGGGCCGTGGTCATTGCGAGCGCCTGATGAGGCGCGGCATGGCCGCAGCCATGCGGCGCAGGAAGTCGAACATGTTGCGATAAGGCTGACGCGGGAATTTTTGCCGCCGGTAAGCGTATTCGATCGCGAAGAACGCCGCGACCAGCAGGTACTCGATCAGGTTCGTGAACAGCGACCACACCTCGTGCGACACCGCGAGCCCCGGGTCGATGCCGCTGGCGCGCAGCAGCCCGTCCGGCTCGGCCAGCGCAGCGAGCAGCAGATTGAATGTGGCGAGCGCTACGAACAGCGCGGTCCACGTCGCGGTCAGTCCCCGAGCGTAGGACCAGACCGCGGCTTCCGGCTCTTCCCCCGGCGGTTGCAGCAGGCGGATCAGCTGGGAGATCAAAGGCGTACGGCCCGGCCTCAGGGTATTGCCGAACACGTAGGCCAGAAACGCCGGCACGATGATCGGCGGCAGGTACAACGGCAGGACCGGCTGATCCACGCTCGACAGCCACCAGCACGCTGCGCCCACCAGCGGCACGGCGAGCCACGCCGCCGCCGCGCCCCGCGCCAGCCCCGGCAACAGCGCAATCGCTGCGAGCAGCGTCAGTGCGGCAATCGTCAGCGCCGCGCTGTTACGCGCGATGGCGAAATGGGCCAGGACGGGATACGCGAAAGACAGGGCGGTCGTGACTTGGCGGACTGCAGCGGGTTCGGTCATCGCGACACGTCGGGGTTCGGGCCGGGCGCAAGCATGCGCGTGTTGCCCAGTCGGGACAAGGCATCCACAATTGCGCCCTTTGTTCGGCGGAGCGTTCATGCCAGTCAAGATTGCAGTGCTGAAAGAAACCCGGCCGCACGAGCGGCGGGTCGCGCTGGTCCCCGTGGTGGCGGACAGGCTCGCCAAGCTCGGCGTGCAGCTCCACCTGCAGGCGGGCGCCGGCACTGCAGTGAAGCTGGCCGACGCCGCGTACAAGAATGTCGAGCTCCACGCCGATCCGCTCGAAATGGTGCGCGACGCGGACATCGTGCTCGCGGTCCAGCCGCCCGATCCCGCGATCGTGCAGGCGATGAAAGCAGGAGCGATCCTCATCTGCTTCGTCTATGCGCACAAAGAGGCCGAGCTGACGCGGCTGTTGCGCGATCGCAAGATCACGTGCTTCGCGATGGAGCTGGTTCCGCGCATCACGCGCGCGCAGGCGATGGATGCGCTCTCGAGCCAGGCCGCGCTGGCCGGTTACTACGCAGTGCTGGTGGGGGCGACGAACATTGCACGCATGCTGCCGATGATGACGACTGCCGTCGGCTCGATCCGGGCAGCCCGCACGCTCGTGATGGGACTCGGCGTGGCGGGCCTGCAGGCGCTCGCGACGGCCCGACGTCTCGGCGCGGTAACCGAAGGTTACGACGTGCGGCCGGAGACCAAGGAGCAGGCGGAATCGCTCGGCGCGAAATTCGTCGATACAGGCGTCGATGCGCGCGGCGCCGGCGGTTATGCACGCGAGCTGACGCAGGAAGAGAAAGACAAGGTCGCCGCGGTCGTGACCAAGCACATCCAGCAGGCCGACATCGTGGTCACGACGGCCGCGATCCCGGGCCGGCCCTCGCCGAAGCTGATCAGCAAGGCGCAGGTCGAGGGCATGAAGGCGGGCAGCGTGATCGTCGATCTCGCCGCCGAGGGCGGCGGCAACTGCGAGCTGACGAAGCCCGGCGAGACCGTGCAGGTCGGGCAGGTGACGATCGTCGCGCCGCTCAACGTGCCGAGCCTGCTCGGCGAGCACGCCAGCGAGCTGTACGCCAAGAATCAACTCAATCTGCTGGAGCTCTTCGTCAAGGACGGCGCCGTCAAGCTCGACTGGAGCGACGAAGTCCTCGCCAAGACCGTGCTCACGCACGGCGGCGAGATCAAGAACGAAGCCGCCAAAAAAGCCGTCGAAGGTTAATCGCATCATGGATCTCGCTACTACGCTGACGGGCTTCGTGGCCCTGTACATCTTCATGCTCGCCGCTTTCACCGGCTACGAGATCATCGGCCGCGTGCCGGCGATCCTGCACACGCCGCTGATGTCCGGCTCGAACTTCGTGCACGGCATCGTGGTGGTCGGCGCGATGTACGCGCTGCTGAACGCGTCGTCGCTCACCGAGCAGATCATCGGCACTGCCGGCGTATTCCTCGGCGCGATGAATGCGGCCGGCGGTTACGTCGTCACCGAGCGCATGCTCGAGATGTTCAAGCCCAGCGCCAAGAAGAAGGCCTGAAACGCCCATGAACCTGCATCCTCAGCTGATCATCGATACCAGCTATTTCGCCGCTGCATTCCTCTTCATCTACGGTCTGAAGCGCATGTCCTCGCCGGTCACGGCGCGCTCGGGCATCGTCGTCGCTGGCGTCGGCATGCTGGTCGCGACGCTTGCCAGCTTCCTCTACTACTTCGGCGTCGATGACGCCGCGCGGCCGTTCCTGCCGACGAATCTGCTGCTCGCGGCCATCGCCCTCGGCGCGATGAACGCGGCCGGCGGCTACGTCGTCACCGAGCGCATGCTCGAGATGTTCAAGCCCAGCACCAAGAAAACCGATGAGAAGAAGGGCTGAGCGCACATGAACCTGCATCCGCAATTCATCATCGACGCGAGCTACTTCGCCGCCGCGTTCCTCTTCATCTACGGCCTCAAGCGGATGTCGTCGCCGGTTACGGCGCGCTCCGGCATCGTGGTCGCCGGCGTCGGCATGCTGGTCGCGACGCTCGCGAGCTTCCTGTACTACTTCGGCGTCAACGCGGCAGCCCAGGCTCAGCTCGGCACGAACGTGGCGCTCGCAGCTGTCGCCCTGGTCGTCGGCACTGCCGTCGCCTGGATCAGCGGCAAGCGCGTGGCGATGACGGCCATGCCGCAGATGGTCGCGCTCTACAACGGCATGGGCGGCGGCGCCGCGGCGGCGATCGGAGCAGTCGAGTTGCTGAAACCGACGCTCGGCGAGCGGCTGCAGGGGAACATCGAGACGGTCGGTCAGCTGGTGCAGCTGGTGACCGAGGCAGCGTCGCCGCAGAATGCGCCGTCACATGGTGTCGTGCCGCTGCTGGCGACCGTCGTCGGCGCACTGATCGGCGCGGTCTCCTTGTCCGGTTCGCTGATCGCCTGGGCGAAGCTCAACGGCAACATCGAAAAGACCTGGCGCATGCGCGGCCAGCAGCTCGTCAACGGCTCGTTGTTCGTCGCGACTATTGCCGTCGGCGGGTACATCATCTTCGGCGCGGACGGGCACGCGGCTCCTGGCCTCGTCGCTGCATTCTTCGTCGGCGCGTTGATCTTCGGCGTGCTGATGACGATGCCGATCGGCGGCGCCGACATGCCAGTCGTGATCTCGCTGTACAACGCGTTCACCGGCCTGGCGGTCGGCTTCGAAGGCTATGTGCTGCAGAACCCGGCACTGATGATCGCCGGCATGGTGGTCGGCTCCGCCGGCACGCTGCTGACGTTGCTGATGGCGCGTGCGATGAACCGCAGCGTCGCCAACGTCATCTTCAGCAACTTCGGCGTCACGGGCGACGAGCAGCAGGGCGAGATCAAGGGCAGCATGAAGGCGGCCGAGGCGTCCGACGCCGCCGTGAACATGCGTTATGCCGCGAAAGTCATCATCGCGCCGGGCTACGGCCTGGCGGTCGCCCAGGCGCAGCACAAGCTTTACGAGTTCGTGAAACTGCTGGTCGATGCGGGGGTGGAGGTGAAGTTCGCGATCCATCCGGTCGCCGGCCGCATGCCCGGCCACATGAACGTGCTGCTGGCGGAAGCCGGCGTGCCGTACGACATGATCTACGACCTGGAAGACATCAACGACGAGTTCAAGGAGGCGGACGTCGCGATCGTCATCGGCGCGAACGACACCGTGAATCCGGCCGCGCGCACCAACAAGTCGAGCCCGATCTACGGCATGCCGATCCTGAACGTGGACCAGGCAAAACAGGTGTACGTCATCAAGCGCGGCCAGGGCAAAGGCTACTCCGGCGTGGAGAACGAGCTGTTCTTCGCCGACAACTGCAATATGGTCTACGGCGATGCGCAGAAGGTGATGGTCGCCATGACCCAGGCCGTGAAATCTCTGGAAGGCGGGCACTAACCTGCATCCAGGAGCCGCGTCTAACCCGTAACAGCTCGTCCATGGGCGTTACGGGTTCCCGAGCATGCGATCCATCTGTCTGGTTTTCATTGCGCTGTATGCGGGTTTCGCGGGGGCTACGGACGCGCCGCAGACCTTCTCCCCACAGGAGCTGCGGCGGGATCTTGCCGAGCTCGAAGCTGCGATCGATCGCATTCACCCGGACGTAGAGCATTCGGTGCGCAAGGCGGATCTCGCGCGAGCGCTGTCCGAGGTGAAGGCGCGGCTCGATCGGAGCATGACCCGGGACGAGGCCTGGCTTGCGATGGCGGCGCTGAATCCGGTCATGGCGGATGGCCATCTGGTCGTGACGTTCCCGGGCGGGTCGGGCGCGGAGCTCAACCGGTATCTGAGCGCCGGCGGTCGACTGTTTCCGTTCGACGTGCACGTCGCTGCCGACGGCGAGCTCTTCATCCGCTCTGCGCTCAATGGCGCAGCCAGCGCATTGCAGGGCCGACGCATCGAGGCCATCGACGGCGTTCCCGGGCGGCAGATATCCGAACGCCTGCTCGCGTACGTCAATGGCGACACACCTGCTTTTCAGGCGGCCCTGCTGTCGGCGCGCTTCCCGTTCTTCTACTGGAAGCTGTTCGGCGACAAGCAGTCGTATCGATTGAAGGTGGCGGGCGTCGAGTCGGTGGTCGAGGGCCGCGGCGACATGCCCCTGGTGTACGCGGACCAGTCGTTCGAGCAGCTGTTTCGTTTCGAGATGCCGAACGCCCGGCAGGCGGTGCTCACCGTCAACCAGTTCTACTGGCGCGAGAAGTCCCAGTTCTACGACTTCACGCGAGACGCGTTCGCCCGCATGCAGGCAGCGGGAACGCAGACGCTCGTCATCGATATACGCGGGAATTCCGGCGGCGACGACGACATGTGGATCGAGGGCCTCATGCCCTACATCGCCAGCAAGCCGTTCCGCAACGGCTCCGACTACGTGCTCAAGATCATCGAAGGACGACAGAAAGAGGGACAGAAGGTCGGCGAGGTCGTGCGCGGCTCGCAGAGCACCTATCAAGCGGCGCCGGACAATCCGCTGCGGTTCACGGGCAAGGTCTATGTGTTGATCGGCCCGTATACCTACTCGTCCGCCATCCTCTTCACGAACGCCGTCCAGGATTACGGTTTCGCTACCGTCGTCGGCACGGGCGGCGCGGCGCGTGCTACGCAAAGCGGCGGCACGCAGAACGTGAAGCTGAGCCGCACGCAGATCGGCCTGGTCGTCCCGCGCTTCCTGTTGAAGCGGGCATCCGGCGGCGAAGGCCTGGTGCAACCGGACATCCTCATTCCCGCAGACCCGTTTCGCGCTGCGACGGCCATCGAGGCGCTGCTGCGGCTTTAGTGTTGTCACGCCGTCACTTGTGACAGGCGTCACAAGTGCCGTTCCGCTGCGCCGTGTTGTGCGGGCACGACGGCTGTTGTTGGATATTCGCACGACCCTCGCGTATCTTACGAAGCGTCGTGCAAGCGCCGTACAGCCTCAATCAAGAGATCCTGAGGACGGACGTCTCGGGAATGCCCCTGGAGTGGATCGACTACCGGGATGCGGTGCGGCTTTACCACACGGAACAGGTTGCCTACACCTGCGGCATCCGCTTGTACCGCCTGTTCGGCGGCACCAACGCCCGCTCGGGCCTGCAGACGATCGTCGAGGTCAACTCGATCATCGCCACCACCGGCCACACCCACAATCCCGGGAACCTGCGCAACGACTACACGCCGCCGCTGAACAATCAAACACTGTTCAAGCGCGATGCGCACCTCTGCCTGTATTGCGGCAACCGCTTCCCGACCAGCCAGCTCTCGCGCGACCACATCCGGCCGCTGAGCCAGGGCGGGCGCGACACCTGGATGAACGTCGTCACGGCCTGCCGTCGCTGCAACAACCTGAAGGCGTCGAAGACGCCGGAGCAGGCGGGGCTGCAGCTGCTCGCGGTGCCGTTCAAGCCGACGTACGCCGAGTACATCTATCTGAAAGGCCGGCGCGTGCTCGCCGACCAGATGGAATACCTGCTGGCGCATTTCCCGCGCAGCAGCCCGCTGCACGCGAGACTGAAAGCGCACGTGCAATAGGAGTCCGCGGGATTTCCCGCGACAACCTGCGGTCGTCGCCTGATCATCAGGCTAAAGCCTGGATCGACACAGATGGATTAGACTTCGTCGGTGCTCTACCTCATCGACGCTTCCGTTTTCGTCTGGCGCGCCTACCACTCGGTCCCGATCGCTCTCGTCGATCCCGACGGCAATCCTGTCAACGCACTGCACGGTTTCGCCCGCTTCCTCGGCGATCTCATCGAGCGCGTGCGCCCCGTGCACATCGCCGTCGCGTTCGATGCGCAGCTCGCCGACTCCTTCCGCGCCCGGCTGTTTCCCGCATACAAGGCGAATCGCGACCCGGCGCCGGAGGAGCTGAAGCGGCAGTTCGTCCTGTGCCGCTACATTTGCGAGGCGCTCGGCATCAAGAGTTTCACCAGTCACGAGTACGAAGCCGACGACATCGTCGGCACGCTCGCGACACGCATGCGCGCGCCGGGGCAGAGCGTCACCGTGGTCACGCGCGACAAGGATCTGGCGCAACTGATTCGCCCGGGCGATGAGTACTGGGATTACATCGGCGAGGAGCGCTTCCGCTACGACCAGATCGCCGAGCGCTTCGGTGTGCAGCCCGAGCGGATGGCCTGCTTCCTCGCGCTGACCGGTGACGCGGTCGACAACATTCCCGGCGTGCCCGGCGTCGGCCGCAAGACCGCTTCGATGCTGTTCCGGCACTTCGAGTCGCTGGCGCACCTCTACGAGGATCTGGATCGCGTGCTCAAGCTCAAGCAGCTGCGCAATCCCGGGTTCGTCTGCGGGCAGCTGCGCGATCACCGCGAGTCTGCGTTCCTTGCGCGCCAGCTGACGGAGATCGCGTGCGACGTGCCGATCGACGCCGACCTGGCGCGCATCGTGCGCCGGCCGCCGGATCTCGACGCGCTCAACGATTTCTACGACACCGTCGGGTTCGGCCGCCTGTTGCGCAACCAGGCCGAGCGTATCGCCGACGCCGCCTGAGTTTCGGCCCGAATCGCCGGGTACTTCGCGGCAAGATCCGGGCGCGTCCGCGCTAGCCTCGCGAAATGCTCTCGCACATCGTTGCCGCTCAGCTCGCGTTCGCAGTCGTCAGCGTCTATCGATGTACGGTCGAGGACGTCACGGTGTTCTCCGACCGTCCCTGCGAGCCCGCTGCGGCTCGATACGAGCCGGACACCAGCCGGGTCAGTACCTACAGCCCACCGGCGCCCGGTCCTTCACCACAGGCGACGCCGGAGCCGAGAACCCGTCGTGGCCGCGCGTCCGCTGCAGCCAGCGCAGACCCGGTCCGGCACGCCACGGACTGCGAGCGCTTGCACACCTCGCTCAAACAGGTCGCTGCACGAATGCGCGCCGGCTACAACGCGAAGCAGGGCGAACAGCTACGGGAGCGCAAGGCAAAGCTGGAGGCACAGCGGCGCGCCAGCAAGTGCCGGTAGCCTCTGGTTTCCGGCGCCTCGAACCTGAGCGCATAATGGCCCCGCGCAGCGTGCGCGCCGAATCCATACGAGACAAGCTCAGGGGGTTGCCATGTCTGCCTACCGAATGCGAAAGAACGCATGGGCGCTGCCGTGCGCCGTATTGGCCGCGCTGCTCGCGCTGACCGTCCAGGCCCAGGACAACAAGAAGCAGGCGCATGAGCTCATGACGCAGGGCCAGCAGCAGATGAGCAAAGGCCAGCCGCGCGATGCCATGCGGACATTCAGCAGGGCGATCGATCTCGACCCGACCTCGTCCGAGCTGTACATGCTGCGCTCGCGGGCGCGCGAGTCGTCCGGCCAGTTCGACGGGTCGCTCGACGATGCGACCAAGTACATCGAGCTCGAGCCGAACGACGAGTACGGCTACCTGAATCGCGCGCGCGTCTACCTGGCGATGGACAAGCCGGACAAGGCGCTCGAGGACGCGAACAAGGCAATCGAGCTGAAGCCGGACGAGCCGGACGGCTACTACCGGCGCGCCGACGTGTACACCGCAATGAACAAGGACGCCGAGGCGAAGGCGGACGAGAAGAAAGCCGCAGAGCTGGACGCCAAAGCCCGCAACTGATGCCGGCGTTCAACTTCTGCCCCAGCTGCACCGCGCCGCTGGTCGACAAGGTAGTGCAGGGCGAGCCGCGGCGGGTCTGCGGGGCAGGGTGCGGCTTCGTTCACTACGACAACCCGACGCCCGTCGTCGCCGCCATCGTCGAGCACGAAGGACAGGTCGTGCTGGCGCGCAATCGCGCCTGGCCGCGCAGCTTCTACGGTTTGATCACCGGGTTTCTCGAGCGCGAGGAGACGCCGGAGCGTTGCGTGGTGCGCGAGGTCAAGGAAGAGCTCGACCTCGATGCCGGACCGCCGACGCTGGTGGGCGTGTACGCCTTCGAGCGCATGAACCAGGTGATCATTGCCTATCACGTGACTGCAACGGGCACGATCGCGCTCAACGAAGAGCTCGACGACTACAAGCACGTGCCGCTCGAGCGCTGCCGCGTGTGGCCCGGCGGCACGGGCCTCGCGCTGCGCGACTGGTTACGGACGAGGGGCCACGAGCCGCAATCGTTCGAGCTGCCGTGACTTCCTACGGCACGGCGTCGACCCGATACACCGGATACAGGTTGTAGCGCTCGTCCCAGGCGGAATGGCGGCGATAGAAGAAGTCGAGCCGGGCGTTCGGATCGCGCGCGAACTCGGCGTCCTCGCTCAGCCGCTTCGCGAACTCCTGGCGCACCGCAGGGTCGTTCTTGAGCATCTGCTCCGCCACGTCTTCCGCGACGTACGCTTCCATGTACTCCTTGCGCTCGAACGCCGAGGCGAAGAGGCCCCAGCGGACCAGCGAGTCCGGATCCTTCGGTTCGAGCAGCGCCATCGCCAGCAGCGAGTTCGCCTGCGCGATGGGCACGAACAGCGAGCCCGCGGGAATGTCGCGCCGCTCGTGCGCCCACTCACCTTCGAGCGCGAGCGGCGTGTGCCCTTCGAACGATGCCGGAGCCGGCGTGACCTTGGTCGCGCGGAACACTTCAGTATCGACGCCGGCGCTCGCGCCCGTCAGTTGGCGGAACTCGACGGCATGCAGCGCGAGCTTGCCGCCCACCATCTGCGCATACGCCGCCGGCACGATGTATCCCCCGCGCGGGGCGGTGACCGTCGCAGCCGGGCGCACTTCATCTGCGAGCGGGATGCGCCAGATCTGCGGCTTCTTCGCGTTATAGCGCGTCAGCAGCGCTCCCGAGACTGCCGACGGCTCGCGGGTGTACTCGTAGCCGCGGAACTCGATCGTCCGCACGTGCGGCGTGTTTTCGTACGTCAACGCGACGCTCGTGCCGCCGGTTCGCGCCGCACGCTCGTCGGCAGCTTTCGCGGCTGCCATCCACTTGCGCCCGTCGCGTGCTGCCATCTCCATCATCGCGATGATCGAATTGCGCGTGACGCGCACGCGCGTCGGATAGTCCTTCCACGAATGCGTCTCGACCAGCACGCCGATGCGATTGCGCGCGGCCCAGTATTCCTGCGAGAAGAACTTTCGCCCGACCTGCACCGCGAAGCCCGAAGTGGGATCGTCGTCGCGCACGAACGCAGGATAGAAGTCGAGCGGCAGCGAGCCGCTGGCGCGGATGCGCTGCATCAGCTCGTCGCGCACCGCGATGGCCGCGCGCTGCAGGTCGGCGTCGCCGGCCAGCGTCGGCGCGACGTTGTATGAAACGTCGTGCTCGAACTGCGCGCCATCGGTGACGTGCAGATCGACGTAGAGAATCGGATCCCACTGGTCCAGCAGCCGCAGCATCGCCTGCATTTCCGGCGCATCGGCCTTCATGTAGTCGCGATTGAGATTGTAGTTCTGCGCGGTTACTCGCCAGCCCATCTCTTCCGGGCCGACCTGGTTCGGCCGGTTCCAGCGTCCGAAGCGCTCGTGACCGTCGACGTTGAACACCGGCACGAACACGAACGTGGCCGCAGCGAGCGCGCCGGAGGCAGCCGTATTGTCGAGCATCTCGCGCAGCGCGAAGAAGCCCGCATCCTTGCCATCGATCTCGCCCGCGTGAATGCCGCCCTGCATGAGCACGATCGGCCGTTGCGCACGATGAGCTGCGTCCGCGTCGAGCGCGCCGTCGGCTGACGCGACGAGCGCGAGCATCGGCCTGCCTTCGGGCGTGCGTCCGAACTCGAAGCAGCGCACCTGCTTCGGCCACGTCTGCTGATACGCGGGACACAAGCGCTCGACTTCATCGTAGCGTCCCGTGCGCTTGTTGCCCGATTGCTCCGCGACAGTGCGCAGCTCCGGATGTGCCGACGCACGCGGCGCTGCTGCTGCAGGCTGCTGTGGCGCAAGCACCGCGAGCAAAATGGCCCCACTGATTACAGTCGTCGTGCGCAAGGACATGCCGCAGGCTCCAGTGATTTCGGAGCGCGACAGCCTACTGCATTCGCATGCCAGGATGTGTCAGGGATGGTCGAGCGCAGTGATCTCGGCGATCTGTCCCTGGAAGCTCACTTCATCGCCGAGCTCGCGGCCGAGGAGCGCCTGCGCAATCGGCGAGATCCAGCTGACGCTGCCGTGCGCGGGATCCGCTTCGTCTTCGCCGACGAGCGTGTAGCTGCGCTCCGCGCCATCTTCCAGATGCAGAGTCACACGCACACCGAAGCGCACTTTGGTCGGCGCCGCTTCCGGAGCGACCAGCTTCGCGGAGGACTTGCGTTGCTGCCAGTAGCGCAGCTCGCGATCGACACGCGCGAGCGCGTCCTTGTCTTCGCTGCGCTTGGGTTCCTCGCGCGCGGCTTCGAGCTCGCGGAGGTGATCTTCGATCTGCTGCAGGCCGCGGGCAGTGACGAAATTCGGGTGCGAGCTGACCGGCCGCTCAGGCAGGTCCTGCGGCACCTCGGCTCCGTCGTTCTCGCGCACGAATGCCCGGCTCATGGGCCGAGCATAGCTCTGGTGCTCCGGTACAGGCATCGGCAGCTTTCCGGCAGTAAACTGACCACCGGTCAACCGGCGCAAAATCAATCATGTCCGCACTTTTGAAATCGGTCGCCAACCTCGACATCCATGCGCGCAGCGCTGATGTCGCGCAGGCGCTGCGCGAGTCCGGCTGTTCGTTGCTCGCACCTGCACAGTTGCAAAGCGCGTGCGCAGTACAGCTCGACGCTCTCGACGAGTTGCGCGCCAGCTGGGAGCGTTTGCCGCGTGACACGTATCTGCTCGACGGCGGCCGCTATCGCTTTCGCCGGCACAGTTGCTTCATCCATGAGCTGGCGGCGGACTCGCTGCAGCTCGTGCCGCATCGCGCACACTGGCAGCCTCGCGATTACAACGCGTTACACGGCGGCCTGGAGCGCTGGTTCGAGCCGATCGAGAGCGCCGTGCTGAACGCGCCAGTATGGAGCGGGCTGCTGCGCGCGCTCGGTAACATCTTCGCCGCCGTGCGGCCCGTGCCGCGCTGGTATGTAGAGGCGCATCAATTCCGCATCGACACGGCGGAAGGCATCGGCCGGCCCACTCCGGAAGGTGCACATCGCGATGGCGTCGATTATGTCGCGGTGATCCTTGTTGCGCGCAGCGACGTGAGCGGCGGCGAAACGCGTGTGTTCGATGCGCAGGGCCCGGCCGGTGTGCGCTTTACGATGGCCGAGCCGTGGACTGCGTTGCTGCTGGACGACGCGCAAGTCGTACACGAGACCACACCCATCCAGAAAGCGGGCCCGCACGGCGTTCGCGACACGCTGGTAGTGACGTTTCGCGCCGACAGCTTCCAAGCACCGTAGTCGGTACTACAATGTCGGCATGTCCACGTTTGCCGACCGCCTGCAGCAGAAAATCCGCGAGCACAGCCCGCTGTGCGTCGGGATCGATCCTTCCGCCGCCTTACTGAAATCCTGCGGCTTGCCCGATTCCGCGGAAGGCGCGCTCGACTTCGGCAGGCGCGTGCTGGAAGCCGCGGACTTCCGCATCGGCGTGCTCAAGCCGCAGTCCGCGTTCTTCGAGCGCTTCGGCAGCTCCGGCTTGCGTGCGCTGGAAGAGCTGGTCCGATTCGCCCGCGCCCGCGAAGTGCTGGTGTTGCTCGACGGCAAGCGTGGCGATATCGACACCACTGCAGCCGCCTACGCCGAAGGTTACTTTTCCGCGACGACGACGTTGCGCGTCGACGCGATCACGACGCATTGCTATCTCGGACTGGGTGCGCTCGAACCGTTCTTCTCGGCTGCGATCGCTGCGGATGGCGGCGTTTTCGTGGTGGTGCGCTCGTCCAACCCGGAAGGCCAGGCGCTGCAGACCGCGCGCCTTGCGAACGGCGAGACCGTCGCTCAGGGCCTGTGCCGCGAGATCACCGCGCGGAATCTGCGGCAGCGCCCGGAGGGCGTCGGTCCGATCGGCGCCGTGGTCGGCGCCACCTGCGAAGACGCAGACGTGACCGTCGCAGCGCTGCCCAACTCCTTCGTGCTCGCGCCTGGCGTCGGCGCGCAGGGTGCAACGATGCGGGATGTGGTCGCGCGCATGCCCGCCGGTCGCGGCCGCGTGCTGCCGAACGTGTCGCGCGCAATTCTTGCGAACGGCAGCCAGCGCGACGAGATCCGCACGACAATCGCCCATCTCCAGGAGCAGGCTCGCGCGCTGCTGTAGCGGCTTCGCGGGCCTTCGGAGAGAGCCTTGAAGGACAAGACCATCGCTGCTGCGCTGACGCGGGCGGTCGGCACGCCGATCGACGATCGTTCGCGCCGGGCCGTGTCCGGCGGCTCGGTCAGTCAGTGCTGGCGCTACGAGACCGCGCGCGGGCCCTTGTTCGTCAAGACCGGCTCGGCTGCAGCCGCCGCAGCATTTGAGTGTGAGGCGGCCGGACTGAACGCGTTGGCACGCACCGAGACGGTCCGCGTGCCCAAGGTCGTGCTGTGCGGCGTCAGCGACGAAGGCGCCTATCTCGCGCTGGAGTGGATCACGCTCGGCTCATCGACCAAGGCGAGCGAGGCGCTGCTGGGCGAGCAGCTGGCCTGGCAACACCGCCAGACCGGCGCGCAGTTCGGCTGGGATCGCGACAACACGATCGGCGCCACTCCCCAACCGAACGCCTGGTCCGAGCAGTGGGTGACGTTCCTGCGCGAGC
The DNA here is from genome assembly GCA_044866955.1 of Steroidobacteraceae bacterium. Lineage (GTDB taxonomy): Bacteria > Pseudomonadota > Gammaproteobacteria > Steroidobacterales > Steroidobacteraceae > Steroidobacter. Next base: position 4,546 of record JBIOUH010000084.1, on the reverse strand, counting down.
GCCGGCTTCTGCACCAGCTCGAGCTCGCGACGGCGAAAGGCGCGGATGCGCACATCGTCGATCGCGGCCGCCGGCTCTGCGAGTTGCTCGATGCGTTCTTCTCCAGTTATCGGCCGGTGCCATCGCTGCTGCATGGCGACTTGTGGGCCGGCAACTGGGGCACGGACGACGACGGCTTGCCCGTGATCTTCGACCCTGCCGTGTACTACGGCGATCGCGAAGCCGACATCGCGATGACGCGGCTGTTTGGCGGATTCGGGCACGCCTTCTACACGACGTATCAATCGACCTGGCCGCTCGACCAGGCGGCCGGCACGCGCAGCACGCTCTACAACCTCTACCACGTGCTGAACCACTTCAACCTGTTCGGCGGCGAGTACCTGGCGAAGGCCGGGGCGATGACCGACCGGTTGCTCGCCGAGCTCGGTCACTGATCAGTCGGACGGCACGTGCACCGTGCCGGCGACGCGGTCGTAGTGGATGCCGCCGCTGCCGTCGCTGCCCACTGTGAAGTTGCCGCCGACATCGCGCACTGCGATGCCGCCGGAGCTGTCGTCGTCGATGGTGACGTCGCGCTTGACGTCCGTGACTTCGATGTCGCCCGAGCTGTCGCTCAGGATGTGCACGCCGCCGGTGACGTGGCTGATGTCCAGTTCGCCCGAGCTGTCGACGGTCACGACCACGTCGCCCTGCACGCTGTTCACGTCCACGTCACCGGAGCTGTCCCGCAGGCGCAGCCCGCCGCTGACGTCGGAGATCCGGATTTCGCCCGAGCTGTCGGCGACGTCCAGGTCGCCCGCGATGTGTTCCACTGTCTGGTCGCCGGAGCTGTCAGTGATGGATGCGCCCTGCACGTTGCTCACGCGCATGTCGCCGCTGGAGTCGTCGAGCTTGAGCGAGGCGGTCTTCGGCACATCGACGGTCACGTCGAGGTACGCATAGCGCGCGAAGCCGAAAACCATGCCCGAGATCTCGGGCAGCACGGTCCGTACGTACACCGTGTCGCCCTCGCGGCGGATTTCCAGCTTGATGTCCTGCAGCAGCTCGTCGGACGAAGCACAGGCCTTGCCCTCGGCCTTGACGTCGCGGCTGTCGCCGCCGCGGACGGTCAGATCGCCGGCGCCGGCTTCGACCACGACCCGTTTGATGTCGGGGCCCGCGGAGTTCGCCGCGCGAGGGGCGCTGTGCTTGCAGTCGGCATGCGCGGGAACGGCCAGCGTGCAGGCCAGGAGGGCGGAGCCGACGGCAACGGCCGTGACTTTCTTGTTCATGACGAATCCTTCCAGGGTGCGGATGCTCGGTTGGACGCGAAGGTGGTGCGAAAGGTTGCGGGGGCGATGTCAGGCCGCTCCAGCGCATCCTGCGCCCGCGCCATTCGCGCAGCCCTGCGCAGCAGCTTCAGCCCGACTCCTTCCTGATCACTTCCTGCACCGCATTCGCGACCAGCCCGCGCTGCAGACGCTCGCCGAACGAACGCGGCTGCGCCAGCCCCATTCGGGCCAGGTACGGGCGGAGCTGCGGGCCCGATGCATCCGCCAGCAGCGCGCGCAAGGCCGCACCGGCCTTGCCAGGCCACGAATGTGTCGCGGTCTGCAGCGCGCGCAGCGCCTTCGCGAGCACGACCTCTTCGGGCGTGATGTCGCTGCCGAACGGCAGGTCCTCGAACAGTCCCCGGGTTCGCCAAGGCGCAAAGCGCTGCTCCAGGTACTGCGGGTGGTTGTTGCGGGCCGCGTCAGGCACGCGATAGTCGCGCGGCAGCTTGTCGGCTCGCTGCGCTTCCGCGACGAAGCGGTCCTGGAAGCGCGCGTCCATGATCGCCACCAGCGCCTCGACCACCTCGCGATCCGTCCGGCCGCGCAGATCGGCGATGCCGTACTCGCTGACCACGATGTCGCGCAGGTGTCGCGGAATGCTCGTGTTGCCGTAGCTCCACGGCATGCTGGATGAGAGCTCGCCGCGCGATGCGCGCGTTGCACGCAGGCACAGGATCGAGCGCGCTTCGGGCAGCGCATGCGCCATCGCGACGAAGTTGTACTGGCCGCCGACGCCGCTTACCACTCTGCCGCTGTCGAGCGTGTCGGAGACCGCGCCGCCGAGACCGGTGACCATCATGGTCGTGTTGACGAAGCGCGCGTGCCGGCGCTGCGCCACCTTCAGCTCCCATTCGTGGCCGTACAACTCGTTGACGAAACTGATGGCGCGCATCGCAAACAGTCGCCGCTCCGCCACCGGCATCATGCGCAGCGTCTCGTAGAACCCTTTCGGTCCGAAGAAGAATCCGGCATCAGCGACCACGCCGTTGCGCAGCCGCTCGCCCAGGCAGGTGCGCGCGATCTGCTTGCGCTGCTCCGGGTCGTCGAAGTTGGCGCGCAGCTGCGCGCCGTCGGGAGTGATGAGCATGCCGCGGTCGTACTCGACATCGTCGCGGAACAAGCCGACATCGCGAAACTCGTGGAAGTCGACGAACGACATGCGCCGCATGCCACCTTCATGCAAGGCGGCCAGCGTGCGCTCGCCGACCTGCTCGTCGATGTGGCCTTCGTCGAGCAGCCGCTGCAGCTTCGCGCTCGCATACACGCGGCGCTTCAACACGCCGCTGCGATACAGATCCACGAAGCCATCGGCGAGCATTTCCGAGCAGCCGTAGAGGCCGCGCTCGAACGGCGCGGTGCCGCCTTCGGTCTCGATCAGACGCCGGTGGCGCGCCAGCAGTCCGAAGGATTCGACCACGTCGCGATAGATTGCCGGCTGCTGGTGCCGCAGCTGCAGCGCATAGACGATCGCGTCGCCGAGCTCGCCGATGCCGAGTTGCAGCGTGCCGCCGTCGCGGATCAGCGTGCTCACGTTCAGCGCGATCGAATATTCGACGCGCGGAATCGGCGCGTTCGGCGGACAGAACAGGCGCGTGCCGGGATGGTCGAGCAGGAAGTCGAAGGTGTCAGCCGCCACGAGCGCGTCGCCGTACATGAAGGGCAGCTCGCTGTGCACCTGGCCGATCAGTGCGAACGGCTGACCCTTCGCGCGCATTTGCGCAATCTGCGGCAGCAGGTCGGCAGTCAGGTCCGGATTGGCGCCGAGACTCAGCAGGCCCGCCGGCGCTTCGCCGGCCGGCGGCCGCGCGACCAGCTGCGCGAGCACGTTCAGGCCGCGCCGCAGGACATCGCGCGCCACATGCGTGTAATTCGCGCTGAGATAGCTCTGTTGCAGCGGCGCGCAGTTGAGCCAGGCGCCGGGCTCCAGGAAGAATTCGACGACCTCGATGTTGTCGGGCAGCCGGCCCTGCTCGATGAGCCGCACATACTCCAGCTCGGGGTAGCCGCCGAAAATCCGCTCTGCGAGCGGCTCGACCAGGCGCCGCTCGAGATCGCTGCGTCCGCGCGGCTTACGCAGCGACAGCGCGGTGACGATGGTGAGGCGGATCGAACGGTCCGCGAGGGCGCGCGCGACGAATGAATTGACCAGGCCGTGCGGCTTGCCGATCGCAGCGGGCAACCCAAGCACCACGTGCTTGCCGACGCGGCTCAGGGTAGCTTCGACGCATTCTTCGGGACTGGTGTAGCGAACCGGCGCCGGCTGATTCATGCCGCCAATCGAGTTCCTTGGTTGCTGAGACCGAAGGGTAACCGCAATTGGCGCCGCGCGCTCGCCGCGCGCCGGAAGTTGTAGTTCTTGCCTACTTCAGCAGCAGCACGAAGCTCACTTTGACGTCGTTGCCGACGTCCTTGGTGTCCTTGTAGTCGCCCTGGCCGACGCCGAAGTCCAGGCGCTTGAGCTGCGCGGAGCCCTTCAGCCAGGCGCTGCCGCTCTTCTGCTCGAACGTGAACTCGATCGGCACGTCGCGTGTCACGTTGCGCAGGGTCAGCTTGCCGGTGCCGGCAAACTTGTTGCCTCCCTTCGCGGTGAACTTTTCCGCCAGGTAGTGCGCGGTCGGGAACTGCTTGACCGCGAACAAGTCCTCGCTCTTGATGGCGTCGTCGCGCTCGCTGTCGTGCGAGTTGACCGATGCCGTCTCGATCTTGACGTCGAAGCGGCTGCCGGCGAGGTCCTGCGGGTCGAACCTGATGTCCGCGTCGAAGCGCTCGAAGGCGCCTTCGAACTCCGCGTCGGCCTGGATTCCGACGAAAGTCAGTTTGCTTTCCTGCGGCTGCAGCGTCCACTGATGGGCGGCAAGCGCGACACCGCCGCAAACCAGGGTGAGGATGAGCAGGTACGAGAGTTGCGAGTATTTGCGCATGATGGATTGCTGGCGTCGATTACGAATGGTTGGAGCGATCGGGCACCGGCAGCATCCTGCGCAGCACGTCGTCGCGATCGAGAAAATGATGCTTGAGCGCGGCCGCCGCGTGCACGATCGCGATCGTCGCGAGGCTGTACGCCATGATCTCGTGCGCCTCGTGCAGCATCTCGTAGGTCGCGCGGTTCGGCGCGATGAAGTCCGGCAGCGTCACCAGCCCGAACCAGCTGACGCTGAAGGCGCGCGCCGAGGACATGAACCAGCCGAGCAGCGGGGTGACGAAAAGCAGCGCGTACAGCAGGAAATGCGAGA
>JBIOUH010000083.1:0-54503 GCA_044866955.1 Steroidobacteraceae bacterium | reverse complement strand
TCTGCTGCTCATGTCCATAGCGGCCTTCGGCTACGCACTGCTCTACGTGCCGATCATGTTCGTGGTCATTTACTCGTTCAATGACTCGCGGCTGGTCACGCTCTGGGGCGGTTTCTCCCTGCGCTGGTACGCGAGCCTACTGGCGAACGACGAATTGCTGGACGCGGCTTTGCTCAGCCTGCGCGTCGCGGTGGTGAGCGCTACTTTCGCGACCGCGCTCGGCGCCGTGGTCGCACTGGCATTGCGGCGCGTGCCGCGTTTGCGCGGGAGACTGCTGTTGAGCAGCATGGTCACCGCACCGCTCGTCATGCCGGAGATCATTACCGGGCTGTCGCTGCTGTTCCTGTTCATCTCGATGACGCACCTGATCGGCTGGCCTACTGCGCGTGGTGCGGCTACGATCACGATCGCGCACATCACTTTCTCGATGGCCTACGTGGTGGTCGTCGTCCGCGCGCGCCTGGCTGCGATGGATGAATCGCTCGAAGAGGCCGCGATGGACCTGGGCGGCCGCCCGCTGGCGGTCTTTTTCGATATCACCGTGCCCATGCTGCTGCCCGCGCTCGTCTCCGGCTGGTTGTTGGCCTTCACGTTGTCGCTCGATGACCTGGTCATTTCCAGCTTCGTTTCCGGGCCCGGCGCGACGACCTTGCCGATGCTGATCTTCGCGAAGGTGCGGCTGGGCGTCACGCCGGACATCAACGCCATCACGACGATCATCATTGCGCTGGTGATCGTTTCCGTGGCAACAGCGTCCGTCATCTCGAGCCGTCGTCGGCCGGCGGCGGCGTGATGGGCACGATTCAAGAGGCACGAGCCGTGAATGAAGGGCTGAAGGGTATTCTGGGCACCTGGCGCGCCGGTCACGCGTTGCCGGGCGACGTGTATCGAGATCCGCAACTCTATGAGAAAGAGATTGCGACCATCTTCCTGAGGGCGTGGCTGTGCGTGGGTCACCACAGCCAGATACCCGCGAGCGGGGATTTCTTTCTGTTCGAGATCGCCGGGGAGTCGGTGATTCTCGTGCGCGATGCGGAAGGCCAGATCAATGCGCTGCTGAACGTGTGCCGGCATCGCGGCTCGCGGATCTGCGACGAGGCAGGTCACGCAATGCGTCTCACCTGCCGCTATCACGGCTGGTCGTACGGGCTCGACGGCTCGCTGCGCACAGCAGCGCACATGCGAGAGGGTTTCGACCGCTCGAAGTTGAGTTTGCGCCGGCTGCATTGCCGGGTCTTCCAGGGGCTCATCTTCATCAACTTCGCAGCCGACCCGGCGCCGTTCGAGGAGTTCGAGCGCGATATGGCCGCGCCGCTCGTTCCCTATCAGCTCGATCGCGCAAAGGTGGCCCACCGGCAGAACTACCCGATCGCCAGCAACTGGAAGCTCGCGGTGGAGAACTATTGCGAGTGTTACCACTGCGCACCGGCGCACCCGGAATATACAGTCGGCCACGGCCGCGCGATTCCGCCCGAAGCATGGGAATGCTCGATCGATCAGCTGATAGCACGTGCGCCGTCGCAGGGCCTCACCCAGCATGTGGTCAGCCGCTCATGGCTGCAGTCCGGCGGCTTCGGCCTGGATCGTGGATACGAGCCCTATCCACTGCTGCGCGGCCATCAAACCGGTAGCCGCGACGGCAAACCGGTTGCGCCGCTCCTCGGCACCATCACCGGATATGACGGTCGCGCCATCGATCTGCATTTCGGCCCGATGACGTTCGGGCTCGCGTACAGCGATCACGTTGTGCTGTATCGGTTTACGCCCCGCGGCCTGTACAACACGGACTGCGAGATCACCTGGCTCGTGAACGAGTCGGCTGTCGAGGGCAGGGACTACGATCGCGCCGCTCTGACGTGGCTGTGGGACGTGACCACGATCGCGGACAAGAAGATCATCGAGCGCAATCAGGCAGGCGTGGACTCGCGTTTCTATGAGCCCGGTCCGTTGTCCAAGTTCGAGGATTTCTCGGGCCGGTTTCTGCAGTGGTACGTGACGACGATGCTCGAAGGTGCCGGTTCGTAAGCGGCTGATCCAAACCTCGACCTAATGTATGGGGTGAGTCATGACAGGCGAGAACAAGAAGGCTTCCAGGGCGTCGTCACGCGAGGTGACCGCGGCGATCTCGGCAATCCTGTCGATTCCCGGGGCCGCATGGGTGCAATCGGCGCACGCTCAAACCGAGTCGCCACGCCCCGAAGGCGTGCTGCAGGAGGTGATCGTCACCGCGACACGCCGCGCGGAACGCCTGCAGGATATTCCCGAGTCGATCAGCGCGTTCGACTCGCAGGCCATCGCAATCCGGGGCCTGCAACAGATGGACGATTACGCGAGGCTGGTCCCGGGCCTGGCGATCAGCGAGCGCGAGCCCGGCGGCACGACTGTAGTGTTCCGTGGCGTAACGAGCTCCGGCCTGCAGTTCGGGTCCGTGTCCTCGTCGGGGCTTTATCTCGATGAGCAGCCGATCACCCAGAGCGGCCGCAGTCCCGACCCGCGACTCATCGACATCGAGCGGGTGGAAGCGCTGCGCGGGCCGCAGGGCACGCTCTACGGCGCGAGCTCGCAGTCCGGTACGCTGCGAGTGATCACCAACAAGGCGGATCCGAAAAGCTTCGATGCGTGGGCGGAGGCGCAGGTCTCCAGTACCCACGACGGTGGCATCGGCCACGATGTCAGCGCCATGGTCAACGTCCCGCTGGTGCAGGACAAGCTGGCCGTGCGCCTGGTCGGCTTCTCCTCGGAAGACGCCGGCTTCATAGACCGGGTGTTGAGCGACAGCCCGGGCGGCACCTACACCAATGCCGATGTGGTCGACGAAGACGTCAACACCGTGAAGACGACGGGTGCCCGCGCATCCTTGCGCTGGGACGCGGCAGACAACGTCAATGCGACGCTGAACGTGGTTTTCCAGGACGTGGAAGCCGACGGCCATGGCGATATCACCCGCGGCGCAGGCGACCTCGATCAAGTGCGCTTCGAAGACGAGAGCCTCGACGACAGGTGGTATCAACTGGCATTGACGGTCAACGCCGGCTTGCCTTTCGCGGACCTGGTCGTGTCCGGCTCGTATTTCGATCGGGATTTCCGCTACGAGGCGGACGCCACCGACTACGAGTTCACGTTCAACCAGAACGCGATCGCCTACGATTCGCCGATCTACGATTTCGGCGGCGACCCGCGCGGCTTCGCAACGACTCACGAAGTGACGCATATCACCACTGTCGAAGCTCGCCTGTCTTCGCGGGCCGATTCGGACAGCCGCTGGGCGTGGATCGTCGGCGCCTTCTACAGCCAGGAGGGCGGCAAGACTGCGTTCGACAGCTTCGTGCGCGGCTACGAGAACACGCCGTCATTCGAATACTTCGATGCCTACGAGCAGGCGCTCACGGGCAATCCGCTGGCGCCGACCGAGCGCTGGTTCCTCGGACGTTACGACACCGAGCTGGATCAGACCGCTGTCTTCGGCGAGCTGAGCTTCGATGTGACGGATCATTTCAGGATCACCGCCGGCGGACGCTGGTTCGACTATGACCGCAAATTCGGGCAGGTGCAGGAACAGCCGGAAGGCTTCTCCGGCTTCTCACGACTCGACGGCAACCAGAAGAACAGCGAGGACGGCACGGTCTCGAAACTGAACTTGACGTACAAGCTCGACAGCGATCGGCTGATCTACGCAACGTACTCCGAGGGGTTCCGCGTCGGCGGCAGCAACCCGCTGAAACCGGCCTCGGCGCTGCCGCGCGAGTACAAGTCCGATGAGTTGAAGAACTACGAGGTGGGCATCAAGAGCGAATGGCTCGATCACCGCTTGCGATTGAACATGTCCGCCTACTACATGGAGTGGGACAATTTCTCGGTGCAGGTCGAAGACCCGCAACCGGCGGTCTTCCAGCTGGGCTTCGTCAACCTGCCGACGGCGGATATCAAGGGCATCGAGACCGAGCTTGCGGTGACGTTCAATCAGCAATGGCAGCTGGACGGCGCACTCTCGTACAACGATGCGAAGACTGCGGAAGCCTCCACGCTCTCGGTCACTGACGAAGACGGCAACGTATTCACGTTTGCGGTGAGCAAGGACGCGCGTCTGCCGATATCGCCGGACTGGAGCGGGTCGCTGGGTCTGGAGTTCCGGCCCGACATGCGCCTGCTGGAGGCGCAACCCTTTGCGCGCTTCGACTATTCGTACACGGGTGCGTCCGTCAACTCGCTGGAGGGTATCGAATCGGTCGTTTCCGGCAATCCGGTCGAGCGCCAGGATGCCTATGAGATCGGCAACTTCCGCTTCGGGCTCGAGGCGGACCACTGGACCGGCTCGCTCTTCGTCGACAACCTATGGGACGAGCGTGCGGACCTGTTCATCAGCAACCGCTGGGCAGTGCAGCGGCAGGCCATCAATCGGCCGCGAACGATCGGGATCCAATTCCGCTACGATTTTTGAAGCTAACTCTGACTACGCTCATCGCAACCTCGGTGGTCCGCGGCAGCCGGCAGGGCGAAAGCCATGGCGGCGTGTACCTCGTGGATTTCGACACTGAGCGCGCGACGCAAGTACTCGACTGGAACACGATGAGCATCGACTGGCAGGGCCGCGGCTGGGACCGCGGCCTGCGTGGCATCGCCTTCGATGGCGAGGTCGTGTACATCGCCGCCAGCGACGAGCTGTTCGCGTGGACCACCGACTTCCGCCTGATCGGCTCGTGGCGCAACAAGTACCTGAAGCATTGCCACGAGATCCATCGCCACGAACGCACATTGTTCCTGACCTCGACCGGCTTCGATTCCATTGTCGGGTTCGACCTGGATCGCAAGAGCTTCAACTGGGGATTGCATGTCACGGCGCAGGAGTCGGGCTTCGCCGGCGCACCGTTCGACCCGGAGTTCGATGACGGTCCGGCGCCGTCGAACCGCCTGCATCTGAACAACGTGCATTGCGAGCGCGGCGGCATGCACATCAGTGGACTGCGCACCGGCGGAATTCTTCTGTTCAACGGCCGCGCCGTGCAGCGCTGGGTGACGCTTCCCATCGGTGTTCACAACGCGCAGCCGTACAAGGACGGCGTGCTCTTCAACGACACCGAGGCCGACGTAGTGCGATTCGTTTCCAGAGCCGGCGAGCGCGTGCTGCCGGTGCCGCGTTTTTCCGAAGCGGCACTCACGCATCTGGACGCCGAAGATGGGAAGCTTGCCCGGCAAGCATTCGCTCGCGGCCTGTGTGTCGTCGAAGATGGCGTAGTCGCCTGCGGCTCTTCACCTTCCACCATTACTTTGCATCGCCTCGAAGGTGGCGCGAAGCCGCGAATGGCGACGCTCACGCACGATGTGCGCAACGCCATTCACGGCCTCGAGGTATGGCCCTTTGCGTGGGTAGATGGAGCAGCCAAATGATCGTCCGGGTCAGTCTGTGCACGCTCATCGCGCTGACCGCGCTCGCTTGCACGCCGCGGCCACCGGCAGAAGTTGCCGATGTCGTTATTCTCGATGCAGCCATGGTCACCATGGATCCAGCGCAGCCGCAAGCCAGCGCGCTTGCCATCCGTGACGGCAAGATTGCCTTCGTCGGCGACAACGAGTCGGCACAGAAATGGGTCGGCGAGAAGACTCGCGTCGTTCGGGCGGCGGGAGCGACCGTTCTGCCTGGGCTCATCGATAGCCATATCCACGCCATGTCGGGCGCGCTTTCGCTCGATTCCTGCACCTTTGCCGACGCCCAGCTAGCGCTCGCTGAGGTTGCTGCGATCATTCGGGAATGCGTCGCACGCACACCGGGCGAGGGGTGGGTGGTCGTGCAGGATCTGAATGCCGCCGGCTTTCAAGCAGACCGGAAGGCGTTGGATGCCGTCGTACCGGCGCGCCCGCTGCTGCTGTGGGCGGCTGACGGGCATGTAGGTTACGCAAACAGCGCTGCGCTCAGTCGCGCAGGCATTACACGCAACACGCCGGACCCGGCTGACGGACGTATCGAGCGCGATCGCAAGGGCGAGCCCACCGGGTTTCTCGTCGATGAGGCAATGGGCCTCGTCTCCAGGCATCTGGACAAGCCGGGGCCGGAGCAGCGCGAGCGGCTCCTCTCGAGAGCGTTGCGCGACATCGCCGCGGCAGGAATCACCACATTGATGGAGGCGAACACCGATGCCGAGACGGTTGCGACGTATGTAGCGCTTGCGAGCAAGAAGCAGCTTGCGCAACGCGTGACCTTCGCGCTCGAAAGCACAGGGGAGTCGACGGATCAGGAATTCGCCCGGCTGAGGGGCCTGCGCGAGCTTGCACAATCGCAACCGCAGCTGCGTGCCGACATGATCAAGCTGTTCGCCGACGGCATCATCGAATATCCGACCCAGACTGCTGCTCTCTTGGAACCTTATCGGGATGCGAGCGGCCGGCCGGGCAAGAATCTCGGCCCGCTCTATCACGAGCCGGAGGCGCTCGCGCAGTTCGTGACGCGTGCGGCTACCGAAGGGTTCGGCGTGCACATCCACGCAATCGGCGATCGTGCGGCTCGTGTTGCGCTGGATGCGTTCGCACGGGCCCGTCAGCAGGGTAGCCAGCGCTCGTACAGCATTGCGCATCTCGAGCTCGTCGACCCGGCCGACTTCCCAAGATTTCGCGAGCTCGGCGTCATTGCGTCATTGCAGCTGCAATGGGCAGAGCCGGACAACTATACGGTCGAGGCCGCGCTTCCCTACATCGGCCCGGAACGGCAGGCGCGGTTATATCCCGCACGATCCTTCATCGCCGCGGGCGCCACCATCGCGGGAGGCAGCGACTGGAACGTGTCGACGTTCAATCCTTTCGAAGCCATGGCGACGGCAGTCGCGCGAACCAATCCGAAGGAGCCGCAGCGAGGTGTGCTCGGCGCGGATCAGGCGTTGAAGTTGAGCGAGATGTTCGCGGCATACACCATCAATGCCGCTCGCATGCTCGGTCGCGATGCGGAGATAGGATCATTGCAAGCGGGCAAGGCTGCCGACGTCGTGGTGCTCGATCGCGCCCTGAACGACAGCAGCAGCGCCGAGCAGATTCGTGGCGCTCGCGTACGCATTTTGTTCGCGAACGGCACTGTGCTTGTCGGGTCAGTCGACTGAAGCCGGCATTGCGAGGACGCATGACTCAACTACCCACGGATCTTCAATCGCTACGCCGGCTGGACCTCGCCCATCACCTTCCGGCGCAGCAGAACTACCGGCTCATGGAGCAGCTGGGTGGAAGCCGGATCATCACGCGTGCCGAGGGCTGTCGCATTTACGATGCCGAGGGAGGCACGCTGCTCGATGGCATGGCCGGCCTCTGGTGCGTGAATGTGGGCTATGGCCGAGAGGAGCTGGCGCGCGCTGCGTACGAGCAGATGTTGCAGCTGCCTTACTACAACACCTTCTTCAGGACCGCGACGACGCCCACTGTGTTGCTCGCCGCGCGCCTGGCGCAGCTCACGGGCGGCGAGCTCACGCATTTCTTTTTCAGCAATTCCGGGTCCGAAGCCAACGACACCGCATTTCGCCTCGCGCGGCATTATTGGGAAGTCGCGGGGCAGCCGCGCCGCAAGATTTTCATCAGCCGCTGGAATGCCTATCACGGCTCGACGGTGGCTGGCGCGAGTCTCGGCGGAATGAAGTTCATGCATGCACAGGGTGGCCTGCCGATCCCGGGCATCGAGCACGTCATGCAACCCTACGCGTTCGGCGAAGCGTTCGGCGAAGACACACCGGCGTTTGCAGAGCGCGCCGCGAATGCCATCGAGGAGCGAATTCTTGCAGTCGGTCCGGAGAATGTCGCGGCATTCATCGGCGAACCGGTGCAGGGTGCAGGCGGAGTGATCATTCCACCGCAGGGCTATTGGCCCCGGGTGCAGGAGATTTGTCGCCGCCATGGCATCCTGCTCATCTGCGACGAAGTCATCTGCGGGTTCGGGCGCCTGGGGCGTTGGTTCGGCCATCAATACTTCGGCGTCACGCCCGACATCGTCACGATGGCGAAAGGCCTGTCCTCGGGCTATATGCCCATCTCGGCGACGGCGGTATCCGCGCGCATCGTGGCGGCGCTCAGAGACCGCAACGATGAGTTCGCACACGGCTTCACCTATTCAGGGCACCCGACGGCTGCGGCCGTGGCGCTGAAGAACATAGATCTCATTCAAAGCGAAGGGCTGGTCGAGCGTGTTGCGACCGACGTGGGCCCGTACCTCGCCAGGGCGCTCGAGGGGCTGGGTGCGCACGAGCTGGTCGGGGAAGCGCGCTCGCTGGGACTGATCGCAGGCGTGGAAATCGTGCGCACGAAGGGAACCAACGAACGATTCGCCGGCAAGGAGGGCACGGCGGGTCCGATCGTGCGGGATCTCTGCATCCGCAACGGCCTGATGGTTCGTGCAATTCGCGATACGATCGTCATGTGCCCGCCGCTGGTCGTCACGCACGCTGAAATCGACGAGATGGTGAGCATCTTGCAGCGCTCGCTCGATGAGGCTGTGCAACCCTTGCGCGAGTTGCCCTAGGAGATCGTCCACTTGCGTCAACCGCTCGCGCCCAGGGCTACGTTCGACGAGGCCATCGCGCTCATCAACGCCGGCAATCTCGCCGACGCGGAAGCTCGTTGCCGGGCAGCGCTGCAGACGTACCCGCGCGACGTGAACATGCTGGCGCTGCTCGGCGCACTGCTCGTCAAGATGAATCGGGCCGAGGAGGCCGCAACGACCCTGCGGCAGGCCATCGCGCTGGCGCCGACCTTTGCGAAGCCTCACGAAGACCTCGGCCGGTTGCTGGTTCAACAGAACCTGATGCAGGAAGCGCTGCCGCACCTGGAACGGGCGATCCGCCTGGACCCCAATCTCGAGGATGCCTGGTTCGCGCTCGGCAAGGCGCTCGCCGCGGTCGGTCGCGGGGCAGAGGCCGACGTTGCGTTCGAGAAGTGTTTCGCGCTCTCGCCCGAGCGCCGCTTCATGGCGCTGGCCGCCGAACACCAGAAGGAGGGCCGGCTCGACGAAGCCGAGCATCTCTACCGCCGCGTTCTACGTCACAACCCGAGCAATGTCGACGCCATGAGGTTGCTCGCGTTGATCGCGCTGCAAGGCGGGAACGACAGCCAGGCGGAGAGCCTGCTGCAAAAGGCTTTGTCGCTGGCGCCGGATTTTCTGGCCGCGATTCTGGACCTCGGCCGCCTGCGCAAGGAACAGGACCGCTATGCCGAAGCGCTGGAGTGCTTCGACCGTGCCATTGCGCTGGACCCTGCGAATGCGCAGGCGCACTACCTGCGCGGCTCGACGCTCGCGCCCGCAGCGTTCACGCATGAAGCGATCGACGCATACCAGCGCTGCGTCGAGCTTCGCCCGGATCACATCGGCGCGCTGATGGGGCTGGGCCACGTTCTGAAAGCAGTGGGGCGGTATCACGACGCTGTCGCTTCCTATGACGCATGCATTCGCCTGCGCCCCGATCTGGGGGAGACGTACTGGAGCCTCGCGAACCTGAAAACGTATCGCTTCGAGGATGCGACCGTCACACGAATGGAGCAGCAGATCGCGGCGGGCGGATTGACGGTGCAGTCCGAGGTGAACTTTCTGTTTGCGCTCGGCAAGGCGTACGAGGACCGCGGCGATTTCGACAAGGCGTGGCATTTCTATCGCGAAGGCAATACCAGGCAGCGCGCCGAGGTGTCTTACGACCCGGTGCAGACGGAAGCCACCAACGACCGGCTCGTGCGGGTCTTTTCCGCAGAGTTTTTGCAGTCACGAGCCGGCGTCGGCAATCCGGACCCGGCGCCTGTTTTCATCCTGGGCCTGCCTCGCTCCGGCTCGACGCTGCTGGAGCAAATCCTCGCCAGTCACAGCGAGGTGGAGGGCACGAGCGAGCTGCCGTATCTGTCGCGGATCACGACCTGGCTCAATCGCAATCGTGCCGAGGGCATCAACTATCCCGAGGCGGTGCACGAGCTGCGCGCAGAGGACTTCGCCAGGCTCGGCTCGGATTATCTGGGCTATGCCCAGATGCATCGCCGCCAGGGCGCGCCGCGTTTCATCGACAAGATGCCGAACAACTTTCCGAGCATCGGCTTGCTCGCGCTCATCCTGCCGAATGCGCGCATCATCGATGCGCGCCGCCACCCGCTCGATGCGTGCCTCAGTTGCTATCGGCAATTGTTCGCCAAAGGTCAGGCATTCACATATGACCTGACGGAAATCGGCGAGTACTACCTGCAGTACCAGCGAATGATGGACCACTGGACACAGGTGCTTCCGGGGCGAGTGCTCACCGTGCAATACGAAGAGGTGGTCGCGGACTTCGAGACGCAGGCGCGCCGGTTGCTGGACTTCTGTGGATTGCGATGGGAAGAGGCCTGCTTGCGGTTCTACGAGAGCGATCGTCCGGTGCGCACGCCTAGCTCGGAGCAGGTTCGCCAACCGATCTACGATCGCTCAGTCGGCCACTGGCAGCACTACGCTGCGCATCTCGACGAGCTCACGACGGTGATTGCGCCGCTGCGCGAGCGATACCGCCGGTATGAGCCCGAAAAAGGCCGCTCGTAGTGGCGCTTGCCTGCAACGCAGATTCGTCAGTGCGCCGCAGACGCGGGCTGCGATTTTCCCGGCGTGCCTGGGGGAACGTAGTCGAAAATGAAATGGATGCGGTCCGTATCGCCCTTGTTCATGACGCTGTGGACCTTTTGATTGTTGATCTCATAGGCTTCGCCGACCTGCAGGGAAACCGGGCGCCCGTCGATCATGAACCGCACGCGCGGATTGGTGGCGAGGGGCACGTGGATACGGTGCCCAGCCGCAAAGGAGGGATGCGAGTCCCGGTGCGGCAGGATGAGGCCGCCTGGCATGAGCTTCGCCGCCATGGCGCGGATGATGGTGCCGCCGGGCGGATACCAGTTGCGGATGATCTCGTGCATGAGCGGCACCGCCAGGTCCGCGAAACGGTCCCAGCCGGGCTGCTTGCTGATCTCCAGCTCAGGCCAGTTCGACACCTCGGCGAACAGCAACACGATGGAGCGGGTTTGCTCATGGACCTCGAAGCTTTTCTGCCGCTCCACATTTTCGTTCCACGCCGCTTCGTCGGCAGCGAGAATCGCGGCGGCCAGCGCCTGCATCTCCACCTTGCCGAAGGAACGAACCGGTACTCCGATGTCCATGAGAGCAAGCCTATAAGCAATGGCGCGGCCTGAGCAACACTTCCAGACATATCGATAGAGGAACACATGCGGGAGGAGCGATCAGAGGCGGCTGGCGGCGTGCGCGAGCCCTCGTACATCTTGATCACCTGGTGCCCGGATACCACGGGCATCGTCGCGGGGGTCGCGGGCTTCCTCGCGTCACACAACGCGCTCATCACTGAGGCGCAGCACTACGACGATCCGTCGACGAACACGTCGTTCATGCGCACCGTGTTCCGCGACAACGGCCAGGGGATGCCCGCTATCGCGGAGCTGGATCTTCGATTCGGTGAGAACGTGGCCCGGCGCTTCAAGATGAGCTGGCAGTTCCACGACGCGCGCCGCAAGTGCAAGACGCTGCTCGCCGTCTCGCGCCATGGACAGTGCCTCAACAGCATCCTGCATCGCTGCAGCACCGGTACGTTGCCGCTCGAGGTCACTGCCGTGGTCTCGAACCACCAGGACTTGCGCAGCCTCGCTGAGTGGCACGGGCTGCCGTACCACTACCTGCCCATCATCAACGGCGACAAGGCTGCGCAGGAAAAGCGCATCGTCGAAGTGTTCGAGAAATCGGGGGCGGAGCTGCTGGTGCTGGCGCGGTACATGCAGATTCTCACGGCGGACAGCTGCCGCTATTTCGATGGCCGCGCGATCAACATCCATCATTCTTTCCTGCCGGGGTTCAAGGGCGCGAAGGCGTATCACCAGGCGCACCAGCGCGGCGTGAAGCTCATCGGCGCGACGGCGCACTACGTCACGACGGATCTCGACGAAGGCCCGATCATCGAACAGGGCGTCGAGCGCGTGGATCACACGCTCACGGCGGAAAATCTAACGGTGATCGGTGGCGAGCTCGAGAGCATCGTGCTGAACCGCGCGCTGCAGTGGCATGCAGAGCGCAGGGTGCTGCGGAATGGGAACAAGACTGTCGTATTGAAGTGAGCCGCGAGACTGTCGCGGTCGCTGTGTAGCGGGGCGCGCGACTTGCACTCCTTACGCATACCGGCCAGGGCGCCACGACAGCAGACTCTGCCGAATCCAGAACATGGAGCGGGAGAAGCGAGCGCCAAGCAATCGCCACGTGCACAGCGCGTTCACCCATTGGTCGGATACTCCGTCGACTTGCAACAGTAGCTATCTCGAAGGTCCGGCGCTCCTGCTCGATTCAAGGGATACGGCATGAACGGCTGGAAGCGTTGGCTGCCCGGGCTGCAGATCCTCAGCCGCTACGAAGCCGCCTGGCTGCCGCACGATCTGACGGCCGGCCTGGTGCTGACGACGATGCTGGTGCCGGTCGGAATCGCGTACGCAGTAGCTTCGGGCGTCCCAGGAATCTTCGGTCTGTACGCCACCATCGTCCCGCTGCTCGCGTACGCGCTGTTCGGTCCCAGCCGCATTCTGGTGCTGGGGCCGGACTCCGCTCTCGCCCCGGTGATTCTCGCGGTCGTGCTGCCGCTCTCGGGTGGTGATCCGATGCGGGCCGTGGCCGTGGCGAGCGCGTTGGCGATAGTGTCGGGGCTGGTGTGCATCGTGGTAGGACTGATGCGCCTGGGCTTCGTTACCGAGCTGCTGTCAAAGCCGATCCGCTACGGTTATATGAACGGCATCGCGCTCACGGTGCTGATCAGCCAGCTGCCGAAGCTGTTCGGTTTTTCGATCGATGGCGTCGGGCCGCTGCGCGACTTCGCGCGGATCGCTGAATCGGTGCTCGGCGGTCAGGCTAACTGGACTGCGTTCGCAGTCGGCG
Source organism: Steroidobacteraceae bacterium (assembly GCA_044866955.1). Taxonomy (GTDB): domain Bacteria; phylum Pseudomonadota; class Gammaproteobacteria; order Steroidobacterales; family Steroidobacteraceae; genus Steroidobacter. The sequence goes on along the minus strand of JBIOUH010000083.1, from coordinate 41,614 downwards.
CCGGTACGCTGACATTGATCCTGCTGCTCAAACGCTTCAAGCGAGTCCCGGGCATCCTGATCGCAGTGGTGGGCGCTACTGTCGTGGTCGCTGCGCTTGGCCTCGCCGAGAGCGCGGGTGTGAAGGTGCTCGGTCCGCTGCCGCAAGGTCTGCCGTCGTTCGCAGTGCCATCGATCAATCTCGCAGATCTCGCAAACGTGGTGATCGGCGGCTGCGCCGTCGCCATGGTGGCGTTCGCCGACACCAGCGTCCTGTCGCGCACGTATGCGGCCAAAACCCAATCCCAGGTCGATCCGAACCAGGAGATCGTCGGCCTGGGAGCTGCCAACCTGGCGGCTGGACTGTTCCAGGGATTTCCAATCAGCAGCAGTTCCTCGCGCACCCCGGTCGCCGAAGCGTCGGGCGCGAAGACCCAGCTTACTGGTGTAGTCGGCGCCGTGTCCGTCGCCTTGCTCCTGCTGCTGGCACCCAATCTGCTGCAGAGCCTGCCCACTAGTGCTCTCGCAGCAGTGGTGATCGCTGCGGCCATCGGCTTGTTCGAATTCGAGGATTTGCGTCGCATTTTCCGCATACAGCGCTGGGAGTTCTGGCTGTCCGTCGCCTGTTTCATCGGCGTCGCCGTACTGGGAGTGATTCCCGGTATCGGCCTGGCGGTCGTCATCGCGGTTATCGAATTTTTGTGGGACGGCTGGCGGCCTCACTACGCCGTGCTGGGCCGCGTCAAAGGTATCCGCGGCTATCACGACATCAAACGCTATCCTGATGCGCGGCTCATACCGGGAGTGGTGCTGTTACGTTGGGACGCGCCGCTGTTCTTTGCCAATGCCGAGCTGTTTCGTCAGCGCGTGCTGGAAGCCGTGGCGAGATCGCCTGCGCCGGTGCGGCGAATCATCATTGCTGCCGAGCCGGTCACCAGCATCGACGTCACTTCGGCGGACATGCTCGCCGAGCTTGAGCAGACTCTGCGCGGATCGAGCATCGAGTTACGGTTCGCCGAAATGAAGGATCCCGTCAAGGACAAGCTGAAGCGGTTCGAACTGTTCGAGCATTTCGGTACCGCGAACTTCTATCCCACTTTGGGCGCCGCCGTCGACGCCTACCTCGAAGAGCACTCGGTCGATTGGAAACCCTGAGGACAGAAAGCCCCATGGATCCAGAGGCGGACCTGATTCGATGGCGACCCTGCGGCCTGCGGTTACGAGCGGTCTCCGCCAAGCTCGAAGCGCTTGGCCAATCGCTCGCGGATCTGATCGAGGATCTTTCCCGATGCCTCCGGGCCCAGCGCCGCCACGCTGTCGTTAGTCAGCGTGTAGTGAAGTCCGACGAGTTTGCGCAACTTCTGGAAGGCCTTCTCGTTCTTCCTGCCGCACACACTCGCGTCGCCCGCCACAACGCGTTCGACGATACCGGGATCGAGGATTCTGATGTTGCAGATGGAGGCCAGCTTTGCGATTTCGTCGTCAACCGGGTTCAGCTGCGACTCATGCCAGCGGCTGCTCAAGTCATGTGTGCCCATGTGAATCTCCCCTGATAGCGAGGCCATCCGCCGCAGATGCTGGTCACTGCGGTGCAGGACGGTCATTGGATCTTATCCCTATTCAAGTTGGTGCCTTGCAGCGAGAAAGCGTATGGAACTCAACAGAGTCATCAAGGTTGCCCGGAAACTTGCCAAGCCCTATGCCGTGACAGGCAAAGGCAAGTTCCGACTGAAGGACTTCGACCCCGGCGACACGGGCCGCCTGCAGCAGGAAGACAAGCCGCGCGCAAAGGAGGCACTGGAGACGGGCGTCGAAGGGCTCGCCGAACTCCAGACCATGCTGTACGCGCAGGACCGCTGGTCGCTGCTGCTGGTCTTTCAGGCCATGGACGCAGCCGGCAAGGACGGTGCGATCAAGCACGTCATGTCCGGGGTCAATCCTCAGGGTTGCCAGGTAGTGTCGTTCAAGTCACCGTCGGCAGAAGAACTCGATCACGACTATCTCTGGCGCTGCAGCCGCGCCCTACCCGAGCGCGGGCGGATCGGCATCTTCAACCGCTCGTATTACGAGGAAGTGCTCGTGCTGCGCGTTCATCGGCAGCTACTGGAAAACCAGAAGCTACCTGCGCAACGCATCGGCAAGCAAATCTGGGAGGAACGTTTCCGGGATATCCGCGCCTACGAACGCTACCTGGACGCGAACGGCGTCATCGTACGCAAGATCTTTCTCAACGTGTCGCACGCCGAGCAGAAGCGTCGCTTCCTGGACCGCATCGACAATCCTGAGAAAAACTGGAAATTCTCCGCTGCCGATGCTCGCGAGCGTGCGTATTGGGATGACTACATGGACGCCTATGAAGAGGCCATCAAGAACACATCGACGCCGGCGTGCCCGTGGTATGTCGTGCCAGCGGACAACAAGTGGTACACACGTGTCGTGGTCGCCGCGATAGTCGTCGAAACCCTGGCTTCGCTCAGCCTGGGCTATCCCAAGGTCAACCAGGCAAAGCTCAAGGAGCTCGCCACGGTGCGCCGCACGCTCATGAGGGAGCGCAGGCGTTAGCCGGCTAAGGGCAACGGGTAGGGCGCAGCGCTCCAAATCACTATTTCGCGGTTGCCTGCGCCGTCGATAAATAGGCCCATGCCAGCCACCCGCCAGGCGTACCGCGGCATGCTCGCGCGATTGATCGAGTGCGCGATCGTTGTCGCATCCGTGACATGCGCCACGATGGTGTATGCCCACTTCCGGCAAGCGACTGAGCCCGGCTCGACTCACCTGTGTCAGGAGGCCACGACCGAGACATCTCCTGAACAGCGATTTGCCAAACTCGTCTGCCTTCGCGCCCGGGCGATCCAGACAGCGATCGGCCCGCTCTTCGACGGGCGCGATCTCGACATCCGTATCGCGTTCGCGGAGACGGCCGATCCGCAGTATCCGCAGACGTCGATGTCGTCCTACGACCCGGCGGCGCACACGCTGTACTTTCGCCGCAAGGTCCTCCTGCTGGGACCGCAGGCCTGGTACGACAACGCGCTCGCCTACTGGCCTTATTACCGCTACGTCTCGCGCGCCAGCTATCCGCTGATCGGCATCGTCGATGAGGCACTATGGAATGCGCACCTGCGTCAAGCCGCGCACGAGCACGGCCTCACCTGGCCGAGCGAGGATTGCGGTGAGATCGACATTGCGCACCGCCTGGGCTGCGAGATGCTCGTTAGTGCGACTGTGGAGCTCTCGCAGTCGCCAGCGACACCGATGGTCAACGCCAACCGCATTGATCTGCTGTGGCCGGAGGACCTCAAGGATTTTGAGCGACGCGCCTGGACACGGGGTGGACGCGAGTATCGTGAAGTGCGTCGTCTCGGCGGACTGCTATTGCTCGAGCCGCTGGTGCGTGAGTTCGGCGTCCCTCGGGTGTTCGCATACGCCGCGCGCACGCCGTTCCGCATCGAGAACAACAACGTGCGCCTGTCGGCCCTGCGCTATCAGGACGGCGCACGTGAAGCGATCACTTCGACGATGAGCGCGATGCGCTGACACCGGAGAAAGTCAGGGCGCAGTTGCATCCATCCTGGACATAGCTGTCTCCCTTGTGTTGCCTTGCGTTGCATCCTGTCGTCGTTGAAACGACAAGAGGTGCTCGCTTTCCCACGTCCTCGCGACATGAACGAACATCCGTGTGCCGGGTTCCAGGCGCCAGCAGTTGCGATCCCGGCGGGGCGCGTGCCAGCGCGTCCCATACGAAGGTATCGTGCACACCATGGTGCAATCGCTTCGTGTGCCGTCCTCTGCTGTCCTCGGTGTCGATCATTCTCATCCGAGGAGTGCGGAACATGGCAACGCCGAACATTGCAAACAAAGTTGTAGTCATCACGGGCGCGAGCAGCGGGATCGGCGAGAGCACGGCACGCTTGCTGGCACGCGAAGGTGCAAAGGTAGTCCTCGGAGCGAGGCGCAAAGATCGAATCGATTCCCTGGTCGGGGACATTCGCGCCGCAGGCGGCAGTGCGATCGGCTTCAGGACCGACGTGACCGAGCGCGACCAGGTCGAAAGACTGGTTCAGGACGCGCTCAACGAGCACGATCGCATCGATGTCATGGTGAACAACTCCGGAATCATGCAGATCGCACCCATATCGGCCCTCAAGGTGGAGGAATGGGACCGCATGATCGACGTCAACATCAAGGGCCTGCTCTACGGCATCGCCGCCGTGCTACCGACGATGCAGCGCCAGCAAAGCGGACACATCATCAACACCGCGTCTGTCGTGGGATTCAAGGTCCTCGCGCCCGGCGGAACCGTTTACAGCGCCACCAAGTTCGCGGTGCGCGCGATCACGGAGGGTCTGCGTATCGAAGTGAAGCAGACCAACATACGTACGACCATGATCTCCCCTGGCGTGGTGGCGACGGAGCTCCCCGAAACCAGCTCTGAAGAGGGGACGCGTCAGTACTTGCGGGATCTCTACCGGATCGCGATTCCGGTCGAGTCGATCGCGCAAGCCATCGCCTACGCGATCGCGCAGCCTGCCAACGTGGAGATCGACGAGCTCGTGATCCGTCCGACTGCTCAGGAGTTCTGATCCGATCTGTGCAGGCTATGCGACGAGAGCCGTGCGGGCTCGCACACTCGCGCGGCTACATCGCGCGGGCCTGATGGCGTGCGCTCTCAGCTTTCCAATCCTTTTCCCGCAGTCGGATGTCCGAGACGATCCGCCATATTCACGAGCTCGGCCAATGACCCCGCGCCCATCTTCGTCATCACTCGTCCCCTGTGTGCCTTCACCGTGATCTCGCTGATCCCGAGATCGCCGCCCACTTGCTTGTTCAGCAGCCCACGCACGACGAGCGCCATGACTTGCCGCTCTCGCAGAGTGAGCGAGTCGTAGCGATCTTGCAGAACCTGCAAGGTGGCACGCTCTTGCAACGTGGTGCGACTGCGCTCTACAGCATTCGCAATTGCGCCCAAGATGACCTCAGGCCCGTAGGGCTTCGTCAGAAACTCGGCCGCGCCGGCCTTCATTGCACGGACGGTCATCGGGATATCGCCATGCCCGGTAATGAAGATGATCGGTAAAGTGTCTTCATTTGCCAGGCGCTGCTGCAGCTCCAGGCCGTTCAGGTCAGGCAGACTCACGTCGAGCACCAGGCAACCGAGCGGCCGCTGCCGGGGGTATGCCAGAAAGGCTTCCGCAGACCCGAAAACCGCAGGACGGTACCCCGCATCGGCAATCAGCGCCTCGAGCGACTCGCGCACTGAAACATCATCGTCAACCACAAACACGATGGGCGTGCTTTCGGATGAGGCAGTCTGCTTCGCACCGGACATGAACGACATCCTCGGGGCTGGGGCAGGGGCGATCGTCGTGTTCATGTTTACTACCCTTTCAGCGAACAGCCAGCAACCGTTTCAGCGTGAATCTCGGTGCAGCAGCGCAGCATCGAGTGCTGTCCGAAGCTGCAGCTCGCTGAACGGCTTGAACAGACACGCCGCCGCTCCACATTGCATGAGCCTCTCGCGAACCGACGCATCAGCCCGGGCAGTGATGAAAATGATGGGCACCCGAACTGCGCGCGAAACGAGCTCCTGCTGCAGCTCCGGACCCGAAATGCCCGGCATGCAAACATCCAGCAGCAGGCACTGCGTCCGGGACATGTCTTTGAACGAGAGAAACTCGTCGGCCGAGGCAAACGCCTGCGCAGCGAATCCCAGCTGCTGCAAGAGACCGGGCAATGACTCGCGGACGGATTCGTCGTCGTCGACGACCGCCACCAGCGGCTGCGTCGTCACTGCTCGAGGTTTGCTGGACCGCTTGGCGCGCGTTGCCATGCGGGCATGATGGGCCGCTTCACTGGTCACCGCTCTAACACCAAAGTATCGGTCCGACACGGCACAGAAAATAGAAACGTCGCTCCCGGACCCTCGTTCAGAACCGCCCAGAGGCGCCCCTGATGGTTCTCGACAATCGAGCGGCTCACTGATAGTCCGACTCCCATCCCGTCATTCTTGGTGCTGTAGAAAGGTTCGAATAGTCTGTCCACTGTCCGAGGGTCGAATCCGACTCCCGCATCCTTCACGCTCAGCCGCACGTGATCGTCTCCTTGCCGTTCGGTACTGATCAGCAACTCTCGCGGACGATCATCGACGGTGCTCATCGCGTCCAAAGCATTGCGGAGCAGATTCAGAACGACTTGCTGTAGCTGAACACGATCGGCCGTGACCAACGGGAGATCGTCGGCAAGTTCAGTTCGCACGATCACCCGCGCATTCTGGATCTCCCCGAGCGACAGTCCGATCACCTCGCGTGTCGCCTCATTGAGGTCCACCGACTCGGATGCGGGCTGCGCCCTGTTGAAGAGAGCCCGCAATCGTGCAACTACATTGGATGCACGGTTCCCGTCTCGCATAGTGCGCCGTACGGCTTCCCGCGCGCCGTCGAGATCTGCAGGATCGCCGGTCAGCATTCGCAAGCAGGTCGCACAGTTCGTGAGAATTCCCGTCAGCGGCTGGTTCAGCTCATGTGCAATCGAGGCGGACAGCTGCCCCAGCGTCGCGATGCGGTTTGCGTGTGCGAGCTCCAGCTGAATTTCGTGGTAGCGCCGCTGCTCCTGCTGAAGCCGCTGCGTCTGCGTGATGTCGCGGTAGATCACGTAGCCGATATTCCCGCCTCTGGACGGCACCGGCACGCAGATGAGTGAGACCGGCACGCGTGTGCCATTCTTGTGCCTGCGGACGGTCTCGGCGGCGAATACTTCTCCCGCCTGGACCATCCGATTCATGAAGCTTTCGGCCTCCTCCTGGAGATCGTCCGGCGTAATGAGATCCTTGATGCGCCGACCGATCGCTTCTTCGGTCGTGTACCCGAAGATCTTCGTGAATTCCGGGTTCACGCGCGTAATCCTCGAGTCGCTGTCGACCATGACCACCGCCTCCGGCACCCGCGCGAACAGTTCGCTGAGTCGTGCCCCTTGCTCCTCGAGTTCGTTGCCCAAGCGGGCCAGCGTCTGCAGGTCCGCTTGCAGAACATCGCGGCAATGCAGGAGGACCTCCTGGTAGAGGTCGCTGTACCGATTCGTCTTGTCATCGAGAACGCAGATGGTCCCGAACATCCGGCCATCGGGCCACTGCACGGGAAATCCGAGGTACGAGACCATCCCCACCTGGATCTCCGGAGCGAGCTTCCACCGAGCGTCTTCGAGGGCGTTCGCGACCAGCAGCGGTTCGCGGTTTTTGATTACGGTCTCGCAGAAGGTTCCGATGTCCATCGAGAAGAACTGGTCGACTGGAAACGGATTTCTCTGCGAGTTGCTGCAGACCAGGGTTCTGTACTGGGTGTCGTGCGGCGGTTCGAGCTTGGTCACCACTGCCGAAGGAACGCACATGATGTTTGCCAGGAGGTCGACGATGCGCTGCCATTTCCGCAGCACGTCGGACGGAATCGCGATCTCTGGAGTAGCTGCATTCACGGCGCGACCTCGCTGAACGGACACCGCAGGTTTGTTAATTATTGCGCGAAAAACGCCACTTGCCGACCGGATGCGGCGGCCCGGCGACTATGATTCAGCTCATGGCCGCAGGAAAGTCTTTGAGCAATACATACGACGTGATCGTCGTCGGCTCGCGCTGTGCCGGCTCACCCACCGCGATGCTGCTGGCGCGAAAGGGCTATCGCGTCCTGCTGGTCGATCGGGCGAGGTTCCCGAGCGACACGATATCCACTCACGTTGTGCATCCCCTTGCCGTTTCCGCCCTCAGGAGATGGGGCCTGGCCGGCGCTCTGGCTGCCACTGGATGCCCGCCAATCGCTACGTATGGATTCGACTTCGGAACGTTCGTGCTCGCCGGTGCGCCGGGAACGGCAGATGAGCCGATCGCGTACTGTCCAAGGCGGATCGTTCTCGACAAGTTGCTCTTCGATGCCGCGGCCGCTGCCGGCGCCGAAATCCGCGAAGGTTTTGTCGTCGAGGAGATCGTGGTCGAGGAGGGACGAGTGGTCGGGATCAGGGGCCGCTCCAAACAAGGTACTAGCGTCACCGAACGCGCTGCCATGGTTGTCGGTGCAGACGGAAGGAATTCCATCGTCGCCGCCGCCGTAGCCCCGCAAAAGTACAACGAGCGGCCGGCCCTGCTTGCTCCTTACTATATGTACTGCAGTGGCGTGCCTATGGATGGCCGCTACGAAACCTACATGCTGCGCAATCGCGGGCTGGCAGCGGCACCGACCCATGATGGTCTTACGATCGTGATCGTGGCGTGGCCGCACAGCGAATTCGCCGCCAACAAGCACGATCTCGAACGCAGCGCTCGCGAGGTGATCGACCTCGCGCCGCAGTTTGCCGAACGCGTCCGCGCAGGAAAGCGCGAGTCGCGCCTGTTCGGCATCCCCACGCCGAACTATTTCCGCAAACCTCATGGCCCGGGTTGGGCGCTGGTCGGCGATGCCGGTTACATCAGAGATCCGATCACGGCACAGGGCATCCGCGATGCGTTCCGCGACGCCGAAGCCTGTGCGCTCGCGTTGGATCAGGCATTTTCCGGCGCGTCCTCGTACGAGGACGCCATGGGCAACTATCAGGCAGCGAGAGACTCGAGCGTCATGTCGATGTACGAGTTCACGTGCCAGTTCGCAACGCTGCAGTCGCCGTCTCCGCAAATGCGCCAGCTTTTCAGAGCGATGCGCGGCAATCAGCAGGCGATGGACGGTTTCGCGCAAATGAATGCGGGCACCGTCTCGCCGGCGGAGTTCCTGGCGCGGGACAACATCAGTGCGATCATCGCCGCCGCGTCGGCCCGGAACGATCGATGAGTCAGACGATCTCCCAGCCGCTCTCGTACTCCGGTGTCCAGTACGCAAGCGCAGCGCTGCTCGAGGGACGCCCGGTGGCAGCGTCGCAGATCAGGTCCGTCCCGGTGCGGTAGGCCATGTTACCGAGATGGCACAGCAGCGTACTGACGTGACCTTCGCGAATCGGTGATGCCAGAGCCGGGATGTTGCCGCGGATCGCGGCTGCAAAGTTGTCGACGTGCAGGACGTCGAGCGCGCCCTCGCCGACAGTATCCGTGGTACTGCTCGTCGCACGTGCTACAGCCTTCCGAACGCTCTTGCCTGCGAGGTCGAAGACCTCGTAGCCGTTGCGATCCACCAGAGCAGAGCCCTTCGTGCCGTAGATCAGCGCACCGCGGCCGCGGTCGTAGCGTGAAACCGAATTGCAACTGTGGCCATCCCAACGAATCGCGCGGCCACCGGCGAACGTCAGTTCCAGGCGCATCGTGTCGTACATCTCCCAATCGTCGCCCCGGTGGAAGCGACGCTCGCCGCGGGCCGAGACGCGTTCCGGAAATTCCACACCCATCAGCCAGCGGGCGATGTCTACCTCATGCACGGCGTTGTTGCACAGCTCGCCGGTGCCCCAGTGCCAGAACCAGTGCCAGTTGTAGTGAACGACATTGCTGCGATAGGTGCGCCGCGGCCGGGGTCCTTGCCACAGGTCCCAATCGAGATTGGCTGGCGGCGCGCCATCGGCGCCCACACCGATCGACTTGCGGTTGTTGGCGTACCAGGTGTCCGCCGCGTAGATCTCGCCGAGCAAACCCTCGCGCACGAGTGACACCAGCTCCCGGGTTTCGACGCTCGAGCGCTGCTGATTACCCATTTGCAGCACCAGCCCGGAACGCTTCTGAGCAGCGATCAGCGCTTCGCCTTCAGACGGGGCGATCCCGCACGGTTTCTCCAGGTAGACGTGCTTGCCGGCCGACATTGCGTCGAGCGCCGCTTTTGCGTGCCAGTGATCCGGCGTTGCAACCGAAAGAATGTCGACCGACCTGCTGTCCAGCGCGCGACGATAATCGTGCTCCAGTTTCGTCGAGCCATGCTTTTGCGCGACTTCCGCGCCGCGAGTTCGCAGGACACTGGAGTCGACATCCACGAGGTGAGTCACCTGCATGTTCGATGCGCCTGCGAACGCACTGACATGCGCCATGCCGCGACCGTTGAGCCCCATGACTGCAACGTGCAGCCGCTCGTTCGCACCCTTGATCCGTGCGTAGCTGCGAGCTGAAAAGGACAGGGCTCCGCCGGCTGCGACACTCGCGATCGCACCTGCCAATAGGGAACGGCGCGTAAGCATGGGCACTCCCACGGCTCAGAGTGAGCGGATCTTGATGGAGCGGAACGAGACGGCGTTGCCGTGATCCTGCAACAGGATCGGGCCACGCTCACGCTCGCCGAATCCAGGGATGTCCTTGTACTTGCTGTTGTTGACCAGCGCACGGAACATCTGCGTCCCGCGGTCGTACTCGACGACCTTCACTGCGTTGAGCCAATGTTCGACGTGGCGTCCGGTGGCCACGATCCGCGCGCGATTCCACGCTCCTGGAGGCAGAACGCGCTTGGCCATCCGACCGGGCTCGTCGAGGTTGGTGGCCGGAATCAGATCGTAGAGCGAGCCCAGCGTGCGATTGCCGCGCACGCCGAGCTTGGCATCGGGGTGCCGCTCGTCGTCGAGAATCTGGAACTCCAGTCCGATCGCGGAGCCTGCCAGCCCCAGCGTGGGGCCGAGCTGCGGATCGACGAAGTACTTGATCCCGCTGTTCGCGCCGGGAGTGATGCGAAAGTCGAGCTCGAGCTCGAAGTTCGCGAACTCTTCCCGCGTGACGATATCGCCGCCGTTGGTCGACTCTCCGCCCGCGGCCGCGTCTACGCTCAGCACACCGTCTCGGATCGTCCAGCCGTGTTCTGGAAATCCGGAGAGAGTTGCGCCGCGCCAGCCAGTGGTCGACGCGCCGTCCCATAGCAGCCGCCAGCCTTGCGCGACCTGCGCATCCGTGAGCCGGTTGGGAATGTAGTTGTATTCGTCGGCTGCCGGATCGAGCGGCGTCGCGGCGGCGGCCACATCTTGCGTCAGAATCCGGATACCGCGGAAACGCGCCTCGAGCCCTGGGAGCTTCGGACCCTCGTCGACGGAGTGCACTTGCAGACCGATGAACCCTCGCGGAGTCATGTCATCGATCAGGTTTGCGGCGGCAACGCCGTTGACGAAAGTGCGAATGCGATTGCCCAGCGCCTCGACACGAAAGTGATTCCATTCGCCGACCTTGAAAGCCGCACGCGCCTGAGGGTTGCGGGCGAGGGTATTCAGCCACTCCCGGCGCTGCTCATCGTAGATCCCGCCGCTCCACGCACGCGCGCTGGAGTCGATCTCCACCTGGTAGCCAAAAACCACACCGTCGCGATAGTCAGGTCGGCGCTCGGCGCGCACCATGACCCCGGAGTTGAGCCGCGGGTCCACCTTTGCGTCGTACTCCAGAATGAAATCGCCGAAGGTCGCATCCGTGATGAGAAAACTGTTGGGCGAGGCGAGAACCGAGCGCCCGACGATTTCCTGGCCCGCGACGGTGAACTCAGCCTTGCCGCCGCGAACGCTCCATCCCTTGAGTGAGTGGTCGGGTTGCAGAGAGTGCCAGTTGAGGTCTGCGCAAAGCGTCGCCGGCGCCAGCGCGAGTAACACCGTTGCGGCGGCAGTGATGAAAACAGTCCGCACTGGCGCGAACCTCCGGAGGCGGTGAGCTGCCGGGATTGTCGCACTTCTGCGTTGCTGTTGCCCGCGTGCCGAAGGTTCTGCGCAGCGATCAGTAGTTGGCAGTCACTTCCGCTTGCTGGCCGACTTGTCGCGCAGTGCCTTGAACTCGCTGCCGGCTTTCCATTCGGGCCACTTGCCCGAGCTCGCGAGTGAGCGCCCGACATCGTAGATCAGTGCAACGTCGTTCGCCGTACCGGTGAAGTCCAGGCTCTCGCTCCATTCGTCCTTCGGCTGGTGATATTTCTTCGCAGTGAATTCCTCGCGCAGCGCGCGGCCTTTTTCCTTGCCGCCGTTCACGAGGTCCTCGCCGGAGGAGAATGAGACCGCCGGGACACCCGCCTTGGAGAACGGGAAGTGGTCGGACCGGTAGAATGAACCCGCTTCGGGGCGCGGATCCGGCGCTAGCTTGCGGTCCTGTTTGCGAGCCGCCGCGACAAACTCATCAACCAGGGTGTTCGCGCCCAGGGTGCCGAAATCACGCGTAGCTCCACGCGTGCCGAGCGAATCCATGTTGATGTCGGCGACTGTCGTCTCGATCGGGTAGAGGGGGTTGCTGGCGTAGTACTCGGTGCCGAGCAATCCCTTCTCTTCAGCCGTCACTGCGAGGAAGAGAACGGAGCGCTCCGGCTTTGGGGCGGCGCTGAAGAGACGAGCGAGCTCGAGCAACGCAGCCAGGCCCGTGGCGTTGTCGACGGCGCCATTGAAGATGCGATCGCCCGTGTCGTCCGGCTTGCCTATCCCGAGATGATCCCAGTGAGCGCTGTAGATGACTGTTTCGTTCGGCCGCTTCGTGCCCGGTAACAGGCCCGCTACATTTTTCGAAACCACCGTCTCGTGCGCGACCCCGTAGTTGGCGGACATCGTCACGCCCTTGAGTGGAACAGCGCGGAACGATTTCGACTGTGCCTGCTTCTTGAGCGCCTCGAAGTCGAAACCTGCCTGCTTGCACAGCTCCACGGCGACATCGCGCTGGATCCACGCCTCGACATCGACGTGCTCGTCGCGCGGGTTCGCGCGCAGGATGTCGAAGATCGTATTCGTGTTGGAGTTCTCGACCGTCGCCCAGCCATACGACGCGGGCTTGGTCTCGTGAACGATCAGGATGCCGAGCGCGCCGTGCCGCGCGCCTTCCTCGTACTTGTAGGTCCAGCGGCCGTAGTAGGTCATGGCGCGCCCGCCGAACTCACCGGACTGCGTTTCGAAGTCCGGGTCGTTCACCAGCACGATGCCGAGCTTTCCCCGCATGTCGACGCCTTGGTAGTCATCCCAATTACGTTCCGGCGCCGTCACGCCGTAGCCGAGGAACACCACGGGCACATCGCTGAATTGCACTCGGTCGATGTTGGTCGCCGCCGCGCGGATGGCGATGTCCTTGCCTTGCGCTAGCGGGCGGCGCTGGCCGGCCGCCGTCGCGCTCACATCCACTGGTCCGCTGATGTTGAATTGCGCGAGCGGCACGTCCTGCGTCCAGGCCCGCTTGCCATCCTTCAAATCGCCACCGGGCTGAAGTCCAGCCGCCTTCATCTGCTCGACGAGGTAAGCAACCGTTTTCTGTTCGCCCGGCGTGGCGGGGCCGCGCCCTTCGAACGCATCGGAGGACAGAGTCTTCACGTGCTGGGAAAGACGAGCCGGATCGGCAGCAACGTCTGCAATGGCTGTGGAAAGCAATTGTCCTGCGAGACCCAGGACGAGTGCGGCAAGAGCAGTCGGGGTATGCATGGTCAAGTTTGGGCCTTCGGTTGTGGATGACCTCGAGGGGGCCCTGATGATACATATGCACGGCATATGTCCAAACCGGCGCGTCCTGCTCTCATCTTCAGTCTGCTGCTCGCCCTGAGCAGCACGGTCAGCCTCGCGGCGACTGAGCAACCTCAGCCCACCTGCGAAAGGCATGACGTGACCATCACGCGTGACGATTGGGGCATCGCGCACGTGCGCGGCCGCACGGATGCTGACGCGGTCTTCGGCATGATGTACGCGCAGGCCGAGGACGACTTCAATCGCATCGAGACCAACTACCTCGTCAGCCTCGGTCGCCTCGCCGAGGCCGAAGGCGAAAGCGCGCTCTGGCAGGATCTGCGTCAGCGGCTGTTCATCGACAGCGACACGCTGCGAGCCGATTTCGGCAAGAGCCCGGACTGGCTCAGGAAGCTCATGCACTCCTGGGCGGCAGGCCTCAACTGCTATCTCGCGACGCATCCGCAGGTCCGCCCACGCGTCATCACGCGCTTCGAGCCGTGGATGGCGCTGAGCTTCAGCGAAGGCAGCATCGGCGGCGATATCGAGCGCGTGCCGCTCAGCCAGCTCGAAGCATTCTACGGCCGCAAACGGCTGGCGATGACTGCTGGCGAACGAGGCCTGCTGTTTCGCGAGCCGCTAGGGTCCAACGGCTTCGCGATCGCGCCCGCGCACACGAAGAATGGCCACGCGCTGCTGCTCATCAATCCACACACCAGCTTCTTCTTCCGCTCCGAGCTTCAGGTCACGAGCAGCGAAGGATTGAACGTTTACGGCGCGGCCACCTGGGGCCAGTTCTTCATCTATCAGGGGTTCAACGAGCACGCCGGTTGGATGCATACCTCGAGCGGCACCGACAACGTCGACGAATTCGCGGAAACCATCGTCACCGCTGCGGACGGCAAGCACTCCTATCGCTATGGCAAAGAATTGCGGCCGGTCAGGACCAAGGTCGTGACGCTCTCCTACAAGGCGGCTAACGGCACACTGGCGCGACGTACCTTTGACACGTACGCCACCCATCACGGCCCAATCGTGCGCGAGGCGGATGGTAAATGGATCGCCTTCGCACTCATGAACAAGCCCGTGGCAGCGCTGCAGCAGTCGTTCCTGCGTACCAAGAGCAGCGACTACGCCGGTTTTCTCGAGGTGGCGCAGCTCAAGGCCAATTCCTCGAACAACACGCTATTCGCAGATTCCAAAGGCACCGTGGCCTACCTGCATCCGCAGTTCATGCCGATCCGCAACGACCGGTACGACTATCGCAATCCCGTCGATGGCAGCGATCCGGCGACGGACTGGCAGGGCTTGCACGATCTGAACAGCCTGCCCCACGTCGTGGCGCCCGCCAACGGCTGGGTGATGAACGTCAACAACTGGCCGTGGACGGCTGCCGGCGCGGACAGCCCCAAGGCCGCGAACTTCCCACGCTACATGGACCAGGACGGAGAAAATCCGCGTGGGCCGCAGGCACAGCGAGTGCTCAGTGCAAGAAATGATTTCACTTTGCACACACTGCTCGCAGCCGCCTTCGATCCTTACCTGACTGCTTTTGCGCGGCTCACTCCAACTGTGTTGACGGCGTACGATGGGCTGCCGCAGGACGATTCCGCGCGAGCGAAGCTCGCAGGCCCTGTCGATCTGCTGCGCGGCTGGGACTATCGGTGGTCGCTCGATTCGAAGCCCATGTCGTTGGCTGTGTTCTTCGGCGAGGCGCTGTGGTCCGCCGCAGCCGAGCCCGCGCAGGCGGCGGGGGTCTCGATATGGGACTACATGGCCGATCGCACGACGCCCGCGCAGAAGCTCGCTGCGCTCGCGCAAGCGGCGGATCGACTGACGCAGGATTTCGGCAGCTGGCAGGTGCCGTGGGGCGAGATCAACCGCTTCCAACGCAACGATGGCGCCATCGTGCAGACCTTCGACGATGCGAAACCGAGCAGGGCAGTGCCGTTCGCCTCCGCTGAATGGGGCTCGCTCGCTGCCTTCGGTGCTCAGCGGTATCCGGGAACCAGGCGATACTACGGAACCTATGGCAACAGTTTCGTCGCTGCCGTCGAGTTCGGCACGAGCGTGCGCGCGTTGGCAGTCACCATCGGCGGCGCCAGCGGACACCCTGAATCGAAACATTTCGTCGATCAGGTGCAGCGCTACGCCGATGGCAATCTGCGCCCGGTCTACTTCTATCCAAAGGACCTCGAAGGTCACATCGAGCGCAGCTATCGACCGGGGGGAAGCGGCATCGGACAGTAGTAGTCAATTGCGTGCTGGCGCATGTCACAAGCGCTCATTCTGGCTCGTCATCGAAGTGACGAGCAGATTCGAACGGAGAAACGACATGCTGAGAAACGTACCCTACGTTGCGCTGATGGTCAGCGACCAGGACAAGGCGCTCGATTTCTACACGAAAGTCATCGGTTTCGAGAGACGGATCGACGCTCCGACGCCGATCGGACCACGATTCCTCACCGTCGGCGTTCCGGGACAGGATTTCGAACTGGTTCTGTGGCCAGGCACGCCCGCGAGGGCCGAGCTCGGTTCCGCGGTTTGCACCATCGAGGTGGACGATTGCAGGGCAGCGTTCGAAACGCTTGCGTCGCGCGGTGTCAAGTTCGAGCCGGCGGAGTTGCTCCAGTTCCCGTGGGGCTACGTTGCGAGATTCAAGGACCCTGACGGCAATCAGCTTCAGGTGCGCGAAGGACGCGGCGCCGCTCGGCGCTGAGCGGGCGCCGCGGCCCTATGCGATTCCGGACGGCAACGCGGCTCATCTGCTGAAGACACTCTTCGGCAGCCGCACGTGTACGCCGTGGTTCGGCTTGTCGACCAGCTGCGTCACCGCGACATTGCCGGCGATGCTCACCAGCTGATACGCCTGATGCCGCGTGAGATGTTTCTCGGCGACGAGAAAATCGATCATCTCCTGAATCGCAGCTCGCGTTGCAATCGTGAGATCCGGGTCGGTCGCCATGCTGATGTAGTCCGTCGGCGTTTCCGCGCGCGGCCATGCGAGCTTCATGCCCTTGCGCACCGTCAGGCGCAAGCGGCCGCGCAGCGATGTTTCGATCGCGGTTTGATCCACTTCGCCATCGCCCTGCGCGGCATGACCGTCGCCTACCTCGAATAGCGCGCCGGGCACGAAGACTGGAATGTACAGCGTGCTGCCCGCGACCAGCTCGCGATTGTCGAGATTGCCCGCGTGGCGGCCTGGCGGATTGCTGCTGACGCGACCGGCGTCCGTCGCCGGCGCGACGCCCATGCTGCCGAAAAACGGGCGCAGCGGAATCACGATGCCGGGCAGGAACTCAGCCGTCATCGTCCTGCGATCGAGCGCAATGATTTTTGCCGGCAGCGCCTGGTCGCAGTTGTCGGGTAGAAATCCGCTGCAGCCGTTGTAACCATAGTCGAGCGCCAGATCGATCGACAGCACGTTCACTTCCAGCACGTCGCCCGGCTGCGCGCCTTCGACATAGACCGGCCCGGTGAGGATGTGTCCGCCCGGCCCGCGCCGCTCGCCCGTCACCTCATCCACCACGGCTCGCAGCGATGCCTGGATCTTTTCTTCGGCTACGCCGGCGCGCTGCAATCCCTGCGGCGTGTTTGTCAACAACGTATCCACATCGATGATGTCACCGGACGCGATCCGCAGCACCGGCTGCGCCTCGGACCAGTAGTAGCCGTACGCGACTGTGCTGGGCGAAATCTCGAGCCGATGCGTCTTGGGTGCAGCCTGCACGCAATGCGCTGCGAGCAGAGCGATACTTCCGGCGAGAAAAGCGCGGCTGGTTTTCATGATGTCGGGTCCGACCTGCGGATTGCGTCTACCAGGACGACCTGTAGCAACGGAGGATCGTCATGACAAGCATCGTCGGAACCTGGAACATGCGCGTCTCCTGGGGATCTGGCTTGGGCGCCGGCAAGGTCCTCAAGGCCGCCACGAAAACTTTCTACGCCGACGGCACGTGGACTTACAGAGACGGTGGCGGCCGCTGGGTGCAGGTCGGCGACCACATATTCTGGAACTTCACCCACTACCCTGAGCTGGTCTACTGCGCCAACACGCAGTTCGCGTCGATGACGGGGATCATGGGCTGGCCCCACCCAGGCGGGAAAGAGGCAGCTTTTACGGGCTGCGCGTGGGCGTGCCCGGAAGCCCGGACACCGCCTCCACCAGCGGCGGTGCCATGGAGAACGCGGTCACCGGTGGCGGTGTCCCTGACGACAACAGCGACCCGCTGCCTGGCCCGGTGTCCGACTCGCTCCTTGGCTCGCTGACCTGACCCGCTCTTGTTCCCGGCAGATTTTCTCGGGCGTCGGTCCCATCCAAAAGTATGCGACGGAGCGCTATCGGACTACCATGCTCGGGCGACTGACGACAGAGAAGGTTCATGGAGCTGCCGCTGACGCCCCTGGATTTCGCGCGCCGTGCGCGCAAGTTGTATCCGCAGCGTGAAGCGCTCGTGGATGGGCCGCTGCGCCTGACTTACGCCGAGTTCGGCGACCGTTGCGACCGGTGGGCTGCCGCCCTGCAGCGGCTCGGCGTCAAACAGGGCGATCGAGTCGTCGTGATTGCGCCGAACACGCACGCGATGCTCGAGGCGTTCTACGCCGTGCCGCAGGCCGGAGCGGTGATCGTGCCGCTGAACTACCGGTTGACGGCAGAAGACTTTGCCTACCTGATCGACCACAGCGGGGCTCGCGTCGTCTGCGCACACGCCGACTACATCGATGCGGTCGAGGGCATCCGCAGCCGGCTGACGCACGTCGAACATTTCGTCGCGCTCGAAGGTGCACGCACCGGGTGGCTCGACTACGAGACCACGCTTGCAGCGACGCCGCCCGACTTCGCGAGACCCGCCATCGCCGAGAACGATCTGCTGGCGATCAACTACACGAGCGGCACGACGTCCAGGCCCAAGGGCGTGATGATCACGCATCGCAATGCCTGGGTGAATACAGTCGGCACGCTCGTACATATCCACATGACGCCAGCCGACCGTTACCTGTGGACGCTGCCGATGTTCCACGCGAATGGCTGGACCTTCGTCTGGACTGTCACTGCTGTCGGTGCCGCGCATGTGTGCCTGCGCAAAGTCGAGGCAGCCGCTGTGTACCAGCAGGTAGATCGGGAACGCATCAGCGTGCTGTGCGCAGCGCCGACTGTGCTGATCAGTATTGCAAACGGTCCTGCGGAGCAACGTCGCACACTGCGTCGCGGCGTGCGCGTACTGACTGCCGGTGCTCCGCCCGCGGCCGCTACGATTGCGCGCGTCGAGGGTGAGCTGGGCTGGGAGATAACGCACGTGTACGGCCTCACCGAGACGGCGCCGTTCATCACGATCTGCGAGCCCCGGCCTGAAGATGCGGTCCTGTCACCCGACCTGCTCGCCGCGGCCAAGGCGCGGCAAGGCGTCGAGCTCATCACATCCGGCGAGCTGCGCGTCGTGGATGAACACGGCAATGAAGTGCCGCACGACGGCGAAACACTCGGCGAAATTGTCGCGCGCGGCAACGTCGTCATGAAGGGGTACTACAACGATCCGGCGGCGACCGAACAGGCGTTCAGCGGCGGATGGTTTCACTCGGGCGATGCTGCCGTCGTGCATGCCGATGGCTTTGTCGAGATCCGCGACCGGTTCAAGGACGTCATCATCAGCGGCGGGGAGAACATCTCATCGATCGAAGTCGAAGGCGTTCTGTTGCGGCATCCGGCGGTGCTCGAAGCGGCTGTGGTCGGCATACCGCACGAGAAGTGGGGCGAGGCGCCGGGCGCCTTCGTCGTGCTGCATCCCGGCGCAAGCGTCACCGATCAGGAGTTACGCCAATTCTGTCGCGACAATCTGGCGCACTTCAAGGTGCCGCAGACCTGGAGCTTCGTTGCGGAGTTGCCGAAGACGGCGACCGGAAAGATTCAGAAATACGTTCTGCGCAAGCAGCGCAGCTCGATCAGCAGGCAGTAGTGCTAGCTACGCCGCCAGGACTGTGAGCCGAGTTGGTGCCAGACGCGGCTTGCGATTCCGAGATACGGAGCTGCTATCAAGACGACGAACAGCACTAGCCCGAGCCACCACGACAAGTCCCTCTCGACCGCACCCACGGATTCTCTGCGAAGCTCGAGTCCGAACGCGATCAGAACAGCGATCGGCGAAAACATCACCGTGCCGATGCGGACAAACCCATTGGTATTCGTCGCCAGCGAGGGATAGAGCAGGACGGCTGCAAGCACTTCGGACTTGACGTCCAGTTTCGCCAGAGCTGCCTCGGCACTTCGCAAAGCCGATCCTGCAAGGATACCGAGCACGAAGAAGAGCCCCAGGGCTACGAACCACGCCGCCGGACCGCTCAGCTGGCCGTAAAGAACCGAAACGGAGGGCAGCTTGGGGTCACCCAGGCTGAGCGTCAGGATGAAGAATGCCGCCGCCGCGGTCATCGCCCACACGAGCGAGCGCTGATAGAGGTCCAGCGACTCCCGGAAGTTCTCAACCAGTATTACGTCGTGGTCCAGTGCCATCTGAAGGTACCCTGGCGGCCTGCCCCGGCCGCTGCCTGGGCGGGCTGGATAGAAAGTCTAGAGCCGATGACAGCACAACGTGTATATTCGCGCCCGGCTCGTGACCCTTCCGTTGTCTTCCTTGCTGGCCGCCGCCGTTTGGCGATGCTTCCACCAGGGTCCGCAATTCGAATCGTTCCCGATCCAGGAGGCAGCAGGTGCCGGTAACGGCACTCCTGTCATGTACGTTCAGCCTGCAGAACGTCCTTCAGACCGAAGGCGGCAGGGTTTTTAAGGGTCTTTTCAATGAGCAAGATTTATGTGGGCAATCTGCCCTTTAGCGCCGATGAATCCCAGGTGCGCGCGCTGTTCGAACAGCATGGCACCGTCGAATCAGTCAGTCTGATCAACGATCGCGAGACCGGACGCCCCCGCGGGTTCGGCTTCGTCGAGATGTCCAGTGCTGACGCGGCCCGGGCGATCCAGGCCCTGAACGGCAAGGATATGGGCGGGCGCCCGCTGAAGGTCAACGAGGCGCAGGACAAGCCCAAGGGCGGCGGTCGCGGCGGCGGTGGCGGCTATGGCGGCGGCGGTGGTCGCAGCGGTGGCGGCGGCGGCGGCTATGGCGGCGGCGGCGGCGGTCGCTGGTAATCCGGCTACTTTGCCAGTGCGGGGCCGGGTCTCAACCCCGGCCCCGCGTCGGCGTTTTCCAGGTCTGGGATGCGCTGCGCGCGTGCCAGATGGCCTGTCTTGATCCACACCCGGCAGCCGTGCGGACCGGCCTGAGCCCGTGCCAGTGACCCTGGCGGGAGCCGCAGCCACGATTGATAGCGGAACCCGTCGCTCCCCTCCGTGAAATCGCCGGCCAGAACAACGAGCTCGAGGCCAGCCGGCGATCGAAGAGAGACTTCAGCGCCTGCATCCCAGCGTTCGAGTGCGACCGCCTCCCGCCTGTCCTGGTGGAGCGGCATGACTTCCACTCCTGCCCGTAAGGGATCTGGTTGGTATGCACGCCTGGCGGTGTCGATGCGCACTTGTGTGCGATCGGCCGCATCGAACTGCCACAGCTTGACGAGGATCGTACAGCCCGGTTCCGAGCCCGGCGTGTGCGCTGAGGTCGGTGGGTTGCGAACGTAAGAGCCTGCAGGATAGTCGCCGTGCTCGTCCTGGAAGACACCTTCGAGTACGAAGAATTCTTCCCCGCCCTCATGCACATGGCGGGAAAAATGCGAATGGGGAGCGTAGCGAACGATCGAGGTCGCCCGCGCCACCTCCCGACCGATCCGATCCAGCATGCGGCGCTCAACGCCGGCGATGGGCGAGAGCGTCCAGTCGAGCGTCGCAGCATGAACAACTGCGCGCTGCGTGAAATCTGCATTGAGTTGCATGATGCATATCGTCGAGGGTCGCCGTGAACAGGCTGACATCACCCGCGTGAACGCGACGTGAAAGCGCCCTCGGATCCTTACTCTGCGCGCTTCAGGAAAAGCACGTCGAACGCCGCAGTCCAGGTCTTGCCGCCGTCTTTCGACAGCACCGCAGACTCGCGCACACCGCTATCCTGGACCTTCCACGTGATGCGCTGCATGACGGACTTGCCATCCCGCAGATGTGCCTCGCCTTCAAGAATCAGCGCGCCGTCCTTGAAGTTGCCCCAGAGCACCATGAGCGAACCGCGATTGGTGACCCAGGTCTGTTGCCATTGTTTGCGCACGGCGTCATAGCTCAGGATGCTGTCGCCGACGAGCCCATCGACCTGTTCGTAAAGTTCGTGGATGGCGCAGCCTTGAGCGATGGGCTCGACGCGTGCGCGAGCTACGGACGGCCCGCCCGGGGTATCGGTCTCGAAGGTATCCCAATCGCCGATCCAGAAATCCAATTGGTGATATTCCCTGGCACTGCAGTGAGGGGAGGTGAGCGCTGCATCCGCAGGGGCCGCCACGGCCGGGCCAATGAAAGCAATGCCAGCTGCCGCCAGTGCTGCTCGCAGATGATTGCGTCGAAGTTGTTCGTGCATGGACCAGGTGATACGCGGCCCGAGGTACAACTACTCGCCAGATTCGGACTTCACTAGCTTCAGTCAGTGGTACGAGGCCAGTCACGGTCCGCTGCGCGAACCCAGCGGAACTTCGCAAGCTCAACTGTCTTTACCAGGCTTGACGGCGCGCTGGGAGTCCGCGCGATCTGTACGGCACTTCTCCCTTGCGCCGCATATCTTCCAGCAATGCTCGCTGGGCGGCGGCATGTGCGCGAGCTTCCGCGGCGATCGCCTGGAATCGCGGAGCGGAGCGCATTGAATCCCACACCGGATCGCGCTCGATCGTGTACCACCAATCCGCGCGTTCGCCGGCTCGAAATGCCTCCGCGAGCTCCGCGAGTGCGGCATCGCTGTGTCCCTGCAGCGCGAGCGCGTCCGCATGCACACGCCTACGCGGCCACCACAGCATGCAGTCCTGCGTCGGGTCGGGCTGGCGATTCACCCACGCGAGCGTGTCGTCCAGCAGTTTCTCAGATTCACCGCGCTGACCGTTTGCTCGCAGCACATGTGCGAGCGGAACCGCAGAAGATGCAGTCACCGGGTTCAGCTTTCCAGGCGCCGCGATGCCAAGGCCACCGCTGTCAATGAAGCGAACTGCGCGAGGGAAGTCGCCCGTGCGAAATGCCAGGTCGCGCACAGCTTCCGCAGCAAGCGAGTTGTTGAAGGCGCTGCGTAACTGCTCCGGAACGTCGTAGACAGCTTCACCGGCGGCGCGCCAATCGCCGAGATACTGGAACACCTGAAAAGGTGCAAGGCCTGCAGCGCTGGATCCCGCGACCACATCGCGCGCGGCCGTCAGATCACCCAGCTCGAGATACCTGTTGTACGCGCTCTGTCGCGACTGCGACCATGGATTCGCAGGATCGACCGCGATGGCGCGCTCGGCGAGCATCGCCCCTTCGGCAAACTCGCCCTGGACTGCGCGCATCAGCGAAAGTTGCGTCAGCGCCGCAGTGAACTGCGCATCGATCTCCAGTGCTGCAAGCAGCATCTGTTCCGCTTCTGCTGCTGATTCCGTGAGAGCTGCCTTGATGAAGTACGCGCGCGCCGAGAGCGGGTCGACGAGCAGCGCACGGTCGAGTACGGCCCGGCCCTCAGTCGGCACGTATCGGACAGAATCGCTCTGCGCAGGATTCGGCTGCGGCGACAAGCGCAGCGAGGCGTTCTCGACCGATCTCACTTCTGGAACAAGTCGATAGCCGCGCCCCCGCAGCCCGGCGATGTACCGGGGCGCACGCGGATCATCCCCGAGGGCATCGCGCAGCAGCTTCACGCGTCGATTGACGGTCTCAGGGCTCACGACGAGTCCCGGCCAGACCTGCGACATCAGGTCGTTATTGGAGAGCACAGCTGGGGCAGCACGGATCAGCACCAGCAACAGATCGAAAGAAAGCTTGGGGAGAGGAATCTCGGCGGCGTCGCGCGTGACGCGCTGGCGCGCAAGGTCGATCACGAGGTCGGAGATCTTGTACACCTCCAACGCCCGCGGCGCGCTGCGTCGGATATTCGATTCCATCACGCGTGAAGCATAGCTTGCACCGCACGACGGCGAGATTGGCCGCAAGGGCGGGGCCCTTTGGTCCGCTCGCAGGACCCTGGAGCGGGATTCCTTCGCGAAATCTTCGGCTGATCTTCGCCCACCCTTCATGCAGGGCGCGCTGGCTCTCTTCATGATCATCCCATCGCCGAAGCGTCTGAAGCGCATTCGGTGAAAGCTGAAATTCCAGTTCGGACAAAGCGAGGAGGATCATGAAGGCCAAATTACACAGCTCGACTCGTTCGATGAGTCTGCGCATTGCGCTCGCAGCTATCGCTTGCGGCATCGCATTCACGACGACTGCGAGGGCGGAGCGCAGCTACGGCGAGCCGCTGACGAAAGTCGTGAGCTATGCGGACCTGAACTTGAAGGGCGAACCGGGCGCACGAACCCTGTACAGCCGCCTGCGGATGGCGGCAGCGGAAGTCTGCGCGCCGTTCAGGGGCGATTCGCTCAGGGAGAGAATGAAGTGGCGCGAATGCTTCAAACCGGCGCTTGCGCGCTCGGTAGCGGAGGTCGATGAGCCCACGCTCACTGCGTATCACCTGAGCCGTACGGTCAATGAACGACCGACACAGGTAGCGAAAGATCAGTGAGGCCTGGATCGGCCTCGCCCTCCGCGCCGGCAGCTGCGAATGTCGGCGCGGAGGACCTTCGCGTTCGCATCGCCGTCGTACTACGTCAAATGGTCGATTGAGTCACGAGTGTTGCGGTCGCACTCTTGCGCTTCCGTTCGGTGGGGAGGCAAAGATGATCAACAAGCGTCCGACGGCACGTGCGGCTGGTGCAATCGCAATTTCCCTTGCGTGCGGCACAGTCAGTGCAGCTGATCTGCAAAATTTCGTGGTCGATCTCTACGGTGGCGACGGCGTCACGCTCTCTTCGCAGGGAGGGCCGTTCGCAGCCGCGCACCGCGCGCACTTCTCGGCCGAGTCGCTCGAAGCATTCACGTTGTTGAATTCGGCAATCGCCTCGTCGACGGGGACCTTTGCCTTCAACTCGACGTTCACCGGTATCACGTTCGACGTCGCGGCGGGTGTGCCGGTCGAAACGCAGGACAGTCTCGGACCGCTGCTCGCGGAGAGTGCCACGACGCTCGGCAAGGGCAAGATCGATCTGGCTTTCGGCGTGTCGACTTTCAAATACGACCGCATCGATGGCCAGAAGCTCGACGACATCGTCCTCGACTTTCCGCACGAGGATTGCTGCTCGTTCCAGGGCGGCATCCAGAGACCGCCGCCGGATGGCGTCCTGAGCGGGTTCGAAACCGACCTGGTGCGCGTCAGCCTCGATATCGATCTGGAGTACGACGTCTTCGCCTTCTTCGCCAACTACGGCCTGACCGACCGATGGGACGTCGGCATCGTCGTGCCGGTGATCTCCGTGGACGCCCGCGCGCGCGCTCACGCGGAAGTCGTGCCGGTCTCCGGCACTACCGTTCACTCGTTCTTCGGTCAGGACGAGTTGCAGAACTCATCCACCGGCGGGAGCGAGACCGGCATCGGTGATGTCGTGCTGCGCACCAAGTACAACTTCCTTCGCGATCATGGAGCCGCGCCCGACCTGTCACTCCTCGCGCAGGTCACGGGACCTTCCGGCGATGAAAAGAACCTCCTGGGTACCGGCGAGTGGCGCTACAAGGCTGGATTGATCGCTTCGAAACGCTACGGTGCGTTCGGCCCGCACTTGAATGTTGCATACGAGACCTCGAGTGGCGCCGACTCTCTGGATAACCTCACGTATGCGGCAGGGTTCGATGTGCGGACCTCGCCAAAATTTACCGCTGGCCTGGACCTGTTGGGCCGCTACAACCCGGATCAGGAAGTCATCGATACCACCGTGCTGGATGCGGCGCTGTCCATGAAATGGAACCCGTTCAAGGCCGCCAACGCACCCCTCAACGCCTATGTCATCGTCCCGGTGAATCGCGACCATGGCCTGCGGTCGGATGTCGTCTATGGCGTTGGCATCGATATCGTTCTTTGATCCGGATTCGGCAGCGTTACCTGCAGCGTCGGAAATGTCGGTTGTAGGTCTGCCACTCGGCGCTAGCCGCGGTCTTCCCGCGCATCTGAACCATGCTCTGACCGTCGGCCGAGAACTCACCGAATTCGGTGACCATCGGACCGTGATCCTTGTCCGTCCATGACATCGTGATGACGTTGCCGGCGCGCTGGTAGCGATCGACGGGGTACCTGATGGTGCGTCCGCCGCCGAATTCAAAGGTGTATTCGTTCGCCGCGAACGCGAGGCCATAGCCCTCGCCGCACCAATTGCCCAACAGCTCAGGCTCGGCAGCGGCTGGTACGGCGGCCGGCGGCTGCACCACCGGAGCGGGCGCGCTTTCTGCAACCTGTGGGCTCGGCGTCGCTGGAACCGGTTTTGGTTCGACCGGACGCAGCGATTGCAACGCCGGGAAATCCACGAGCGCACCTTGTACGGCAGCGAGATAGGCGTTATGCGCAACAGGGTCAGATGCGAGATCGGCCAGGCGCCGTTTGATCGTGGCGAGCCAGGCGGGAGCTCGCGACCGATAACTCTCGGGTGCCGTTGCGCGATACGTCTCGACCAATGACGACAGTGAGGCGCGATCGACTGCTTCCGCAGAGCTCAGCAGAGCGTCGATGCGGCGGCTTGCAGCGGTGTCGATATCGGCGAGGAGTTGTTTGAAGCGAGGATCGTCCTTTTGCATCGTGGAGCCGCTGCGAGCCAGTTGCCACGCGGCTGCGATTTCACCGGACTTCAGCCTCGCCTGCGCCGACGCCGCCAGAGCATCGGCAAGCATGGCCGGAGCGTCGCGCACCACGAACACATCGTCCTTCGCCGCGATCGTCCGCAGCTCCAGCAACGTGCTGCGGGCACGATCGAATCGACCCGCCTTGACCTCATTGCCGAAGCGCTGTTTCGCTGCATCGACCCTGGCTGCCAACTCCTCGGCGGCACGCTCGACCTTGTTCCGTTCGGACGCCTGCGTCCATTGCGCTCGCCTGGTTTGCAAAGCCGCTGACTTCGGCGTGAGTTGCTCCGCCTTGTCCAGCAACTGCGCCGCCACCGTGAAGCGCTTCTCGTCGATGAGCCGGCCTGCAGCATCGAGATACGTCGCGGCCAATTGCTCTTGCGCCACCGCCGCGGCTTTCTCGCTGCCGGCCGTCTTGCGCAGCGCTGCGAGCGCGGCGTCTCCTTCGCGCTGCCAGGCTGCATCGGCCGGCTGTGCGCGATCGATGACGGCTCGAAATGCTTCGCGCGACGCGTTGAGCGCGCGATCTTGTGCCTGCCGAGAGGCATCGACTTGCAACGTTTCGACCTGAGAGCGGGCGGCAGCGATGTCGGCCACGCCGGGCAGTTGCACCGCCGCTTCTGCAAGCAACGCCAGTGCAGCGTCGAACTTGCCGGTCTTGGCCGTGCCAATCGCGCTTGCAGTGATTCGTTGTGCTGCACCCACGCGCGCGGATTGAATCAACGGATTTCCTGGGTCGAGCGCGGCAAGGGCCGAGATGCGCGTACCCAGTGACCTCAAGCCGTCGGATGTGGGTGCGAACGAGGAGAGGGCAGTGCGCAATTGCGTTTCGGCGGCGACGATCTTCTCTCGCTCCGCTGCTCGCGCGGCTTCGCGCTCCGCCGCCAGGCTTTCACGGGCGCTGTCTCGCTCCCGCTGATCGATGCGGGCCATATCCTGGGCGATGAGGCTCTTCGACTCCTCGTCGCCGCCAAGGGCGAGCGCCGCGCCAAGAGTCGCACGCGCCGCGTCCCACTTGCGTTCGCCGCTCAGTCGTTGTGCCTCGCGCCGTTGCTCGGAGACGGCGGCAGTCACGATCGCATCCAGGTCGGGGTCTTTGGGCGCTACGGTCCGCAGCTGATTGATGACTGCGTCGATCGATGCCCCCGCAGCAGTTTTCGTGCCCGGGGCCATGGCCAGGAGGCGAGCCTGCGCGACCAGCTCATCGCGACGTGCGACCAATCCTTCACGTCGCGCCCGCACGCGGCCGGCTGCTTCGTTCAGCCCCACTGCTTCGAATGCAGCGATGTAGCGACGCTCGAAAGCCACTATGTCGTCGACGGTCGCGATGCCGGCAATGACCTCATAGTTCTTGCCGAGCAGGGGTCTTACGCTCGCTGCGAAGCGTCCGAGCACTGCATGTCCGGGGTCGATCTCGTGCAACCCAACCAACGCATCGTTGACCGGCGCGAGCGATTCGAGGCTGGTCAGGCCTGGAAGCTGCGATTCAACCTGCGCCGCCAGCTCGCCGCTGCGTCGTTTGATTCGCGCCAGCTGCTCGGCAGATGCAAGTTTGTCCGCAACGTCGCGCAGCAATTGGTCGCGCGGCGCGAGTCGGGTGCCCTCGGCAAGCAGCGCGCGCGCGTTATCCAGATCATTGGCGTTGATTGCTGCCTCCGCCCCGGCCGCAAAGGCGCCGGCGAGGCGTGGATCGGCCAACAGCGGATGATGCGGCTCCACCAGCCGGATGCGTTGCATCACACCTTGAATCCCGCTGTGTTCCCTGCTGCTCAACAACCGGCCAGCCGCGAGGTAGGCTTCGTATTGTTCCGCGAGCTCGGACAAGTAGCGCTGCTTGCGCGTGGCCACTTCATCGCGTAGTTGCGTGAGCTGCGCGGCATCCGGGTACATCGTCAACGCAGTGGCGAGCATCGATTCTGCCTTGGCGTATGCGGCATCGATCTCGCCGCTGTCGAGCATCGCCTGAATCTGCCCGCGGTAATGAGCGATGATTTCCTCCCGAGCAGCGGCGAGTGCCTCGCCACGCTCGGTTGCCGAGAGGGTCGCCATCCGCTCGATAGCCGCCTCTATCTGCGGACCATTGCCTGACTCCAGATCCGCAATCGTTCGCGTCACCGGGTACTCGATCGTCCACCATACGGCACCCGCCGCGATCAGCAGGACGATTGCCACGGCGATTGCGGCGGTCTTCCTGTTCCAGCGCCAGCGCGTCCGTGAATCTGCAGGCTGCAGTCCGTTGAAGAATTCGCGCACACTCGGCGTGCGCGACGCACGGTCGAAGGCGAGGGCGCGAGCCAGGGCGCGATTCTGCCGCACGCTCAGGGAGGGCACTGGTTTCGGCGCGAGCTTTCGACCGCGCGCAACAGTTGCCGCCAGTCGATCGAAAGGATGGCTGCCAGTCAGCAACTCGTAGCAGACGCACGCGAGCCCGTAGACGTCGTCGCACGGATCTGGATCTGCGGATTCCTCGGCCATCTCCGGGCTGGCGTAGGCGGGAGTCATGGCGCCGAGCAAGCGGCCGTCGTACACGGTCACATCGCCTTCCGACTGGTTCGGTCTTCGCATCGCTCGAGCGATACCGAAATCCAGGACTTTCACTTTCCCGCCCTGCATGACGAAGCAGTTACTCGGCTTGAAGTCGGCGTGCACGATGCCGTGCTCATGCGCATACATCAGTGCCGCGCACATCCCTTCGATCAGGTGAATCGCTTCGGCGTAGGGCACCCCGCACTCGCGGCCATCGGACGTGAGGAAAACGTCGAGCGGCGTGCCTTCCAGCAACTCCATGCTGATGAAAATGGTGTCGCCCGTGCGATCGAAATCGTAGACCGTCACGATGTTCGGGTGAGCGAGCCGCTGCTGGCGGCTCGCCTCACGCTGCAGCATGATGAAGGCGTCGTCGCGCCTCTTGAAATCCTCTCTCAGCACCTTGATCGCGACATAGGGATTGCGATCGCGCGCTTCGACCTTCAGCAGGTCGCGACCCTTGTACACGATGCCCATGCCACCCACGCCGAGGACCTGGTCGAGGATGAAGCGATCGCGCAGTCGAGTGCCGAGCGCAATGGTCGAAGGCCCGACCGGCTCACGACTGCTAGGAGGATTCGACATGCTGAATGGTTGGCCGGCGCTACGTTGCGATCCGCGAAGACCGCCACCCGGCGGGTCGACCACGACTTGGCGCTGACTGATTGTATCGACGATGATTGTTCTGAGCTGTTGGAACTCGTCGGGCTTGATGATCCGCTGCTCGAACGCCGTTTCGACTTCGCGCAGCACCTCATGGGCGGTATGCGGCCATGAAGTCAGCTGCGAGCTGAGGCGCCCCGTCACTGCGTCGAACGCAAGCTCGCCACGGCGGACCGCGAGCAGATCGTTCATCAGGGGCGCCGACTTCTTCATTTCACGGCGGGAATGAGGGTGCGATCAGGAAGCCCGAGCGAGAAGCAGGCGTGCTTGGACTCCCTACTTCTCGAATCGCACGTACAGACACCTCATTGCAGGGGCCAATTTCCCGCCCATTGCCTACTAGATTTATCGAAAGAATCAAGCGGTTGAAATACGACAATAGGGCAACCCCAGGTGAGCCGTCGTCACGCGGCCCCGGGGAGCGCTGCGGCGAAGGCGAGACTACCGGCCCTTCACTTTGGTACGGACGCGAACCAAGCTCTTGTCGGCCGTGAGGTACAACGTACCGCCATCGTCGCCGAACGCAAGATTCGCCGTCGCCACGCCGGTGGCCAACGTGCCAAGGTGCTTTCCCTGTTGCGAATAGACCAGCACGCCGCCCGGACCGGTCGCCCAGACAGTGCCGTCCGCACTCACTTTGACGCCATCCGGCAGACCGGGTCTCTGCTTGCCAACTGCAGCGGTCACATCGAAGAAGACTTTGCCATTGCCCAGGCTGCCGTCGGGCCTCACAGGGAACGCCATCAGGATCGCTTTCTCAGGGTCGGAGTTTGCTACGTACAGGGTCTTTTCATCCGCAGAGAACGCGAGTCCGTTCGGCCGTAGCAATTCCTTGGTGAGCAGCGCCAGCTCACCTTGCGCATTCAGGCGGTAGACGCCCTGAAAATCCAGCTCCCTGCCGGAGTCCTCGGTGAGCTTGGGCAAGCCGTACGGAGGATCGGTGAAGTACACGTCGCCGTTCGAGCGGATCGCCAGGTCATTCGGACTGTTGAGTCGCTTGCCGGCGTAGCGGTCCGCCAACGTGACGAACTTGCCGTCGACCCACTTCGCAATGCGTCGATCGCCGTGCTGGCACACCACCAATTCGCCGGCCCTGTTGAATGCCAGGCCGTTGGAGCCCGGCTCCCGGCCGGTGAACCTCGCCGTTCCGGTATAGCCCGACGGCTTGAGGAATTCCTTCAGACCGGACGTCTGCGACCATTCCCAGATCGTGTTCCTCGGGATATCGGAGAACAGCAGGCGCTTGCCGGCAGGATCCCAGACGGGCCCTTCGGCCCACTCGAACCTGTTCGCGACAAGCAGTTCGATGGCTGCGTCCTGGTCAACGAGCCGATCGAACGCCGGATCCAGGCGTTCGATTCGACCGAGCGTTGCCACTTCCTTCGAGCACGCCATACCACTCGAGAGGATAAGGATGCCGAACACTGAGAGCACGAGAAGACGGTTCACTGGAAATTCACTCGGCTTGCCGCGTGGCGATCTGCCACACGTTGCCCCAATTGTCCTCGACGGTGCAACGCCTGTCCCCATAGGGCATGTCCGTTGGCGCCTCGATCACTCTCACGTTCGCCTTCGCCGATCTGTCGAAGATCTCATCGACGTCGCTCACATAGACATACAGGCAAGCAGTCTGCCTGGGCCTGAACTCGGTGCCGCTGATCAGCACTATCGAGTCCCCGATGCGGATTTCAGCGGGTCGAGTTGTCTGGTAGTCGCCAGTGGCCCCGAAGGTTTGCTTGATGAACCCGACCAGCCCATGCGGGTCCTCCACGAAGATCCTTGGAGTGACGGTGTGCCAGCCGATTGGAGGATTACTCATCGCTGCGGTCTCTCGTGCGCCGTTGCAGACCCAGCGAGGGTACCCTCGTCGGCGGTTCCTCGATTGGAAAAAACCGTCCCGATGCCTACCGCCGCTCGGTGCTGAGCTCGAAAGGTCCATCGCCGAAGATCTGCAGAGTTGCTCCGGACTGCGTGCTCAGAGAGCGCCATTCGTCCGCGCGCAGGCGTATGAACGATCCAGCAGCGAGCGTGCGCGTGCCGATTTCGATCGTGCCCGCGAGCACGACGATGCTTTCATCGCGCGGACGACGGTATGAGGGCAGTTGATAGCCGCTCGGCAGCTCGACGCGGATCATGAACAGGCCGACCCGGGCGGGATCGCCGGAGATGACCGCGAACGTACTGCCGCCGGGCAAGCCGGCAAGTCCGCTGTGCCAGGCGCCAGCGTCCGTCGGCAATACGGCGCGCAGGGCCGCCGGCTGCGAGGTGGCCTGCGTTGTGCCTGCGATGCTCAGCGACACAAGCAGAATCCCACGAAGGAGTCGCATCGTCGAGTCTTGCGTCACGTGAATGTCTCCGCTGGTTGTCTGGTGCGGAGGCATTCTTGACAAGACGCTGCGAATAGACTGTCAACGCGCAGACACTACGTGGACGCGCCCGGTGCAGGATCAGCGAATGCCTGACGCCTGCCGTGCGTGCAGGATGCGCCTCTACCAGTCCCTTGGATGAAGACGCAACAACCGGAAGGTCGCGCTCCGGCACTTTCAGTGCATGGCCGCGCGGCCCTGCTCCAAAATTGCGTTTCTGTTGCCGCTGCAACAATGCCAGAATCGGCAGGAGTCGACCCGCTTCACCGGCACGGTGCTTGCAAAAGAGGTCGACAGCTGGCTGCAGAGTCACGAGTTGAGCAACGCAATCTTGTCACTCAAGGGGATAGGTCGTGAATAGTGAACTGAAGAAAGCATTAATGACTGCCATGGGGCTGACTGCGCCGCTTCTGCTGGGCGTGAGCACGCCCGCACGAGCAGCCGACAACGCAACGCTGGAGGAACTGGTCGTTACGGGCATCCGCGGCGAAGCGCGGTCGGTCATCGATTCGACTGTGCCGGTAGACGTGCTGTCGTCCGCTGAGTTTGCCAATCAGGGCGATACCGACCTGAGCAACCTGCTCAGAAACGTGGTGCCGTCCTACAACGTCAACTCGCAGCCCATCAGTGACGCGGCGACGATCGTCCGGCCGGCGAACCTGCGCGGCCTCGCGCCCGACCACACCCTGGTGCTCGTGAACGGCAAGCGCAGACATCGCGCCGCCGTCATCTACTGGCTCGGTAACGGCGTCTCCGACGGCGCGCAAGGGCCGGACATTTCGGCGATCCCGACGAGCGCGTTGAAGCAGGTGGAAGTCCTGCGCGACGGCGCCGCCGCCCAATACGGCTCCGACGCCATCGCCGGCGTGATCAACTTCATCCTCAACGATGCCAACCACGGCGCGAACCTCGAAGCGCGCTATGGCGGCTACTACGCCGGAGACGGCGCCACCTACGCAATCAGCGGCAATGTAGGTCTGCCGCTCACCGCCGACGGGTTCTTCAACTTCAGCTTCGAGTACGGCGAGACGGATCCGACCGACCGCAGCATCCAGCGCGACGACGCAGCGGCACTCATCGCCGCCGGCAATACCGACGTGAAGAATCCGGCCCAGGTCTGGGGCTCGCCCGAGATTCAGGACGATCTGAAGACCTTCATCAACTGGGGAGTCGACCTCAGCGAGACGCTCGAGCTCTATGGCCACGGCAACTACGTCTCGAAAACTGCGATCGGCGGCTTCTACTTCCGCAATCCAAACACGCGCGCGGCGGTATTCAGCGCGGACGGCGGCGAGACACTGCTGGTCGGCGACCTGACGCCGAACGACGCCGACACCTGCCCGACGATCGCGATCACGAACAACGTTCCGGATCCCGCGGCCCGCGCGGCGGTGTTTGCCGATCCGAATTGCTTCACGTTCCAGGAGATGTTCCCCGGCGGGTTCACACCGTCGTTCGGCGGCGACCTGACGGACTACGCCGCCGTCGCCGGCTTGCGCGGCACGATCGGTGAGCGCCTCAATTGGGATGCGAGCGTCGGCTACGGCTACAACCGTGTGGACTTCTTCATCAGCAACACGGTGAACGCATCGCTGGGACCCGCAACACCGACGAGGTTCGACCCGGGCTCGTATATCCAGGACGAGCTCAACGTCAACTTCGACGTGGCCTACAAACTAAGCGACGCAGTCACGCTGGCTGGCGGCGCCGAGTACCGCGACGAAACGTTCGAGATCGAGGCCGGACAGATCGAGTCGTGGGATTTCGGGCCGCTCGCCGACCAGGGGTTCAGCGCCGCCTCCAACGGCTTCCCGGGTTTCAGCGATCAGATCGCCGGCAGCTGGAGTCGCGCCAATCATGCGCTCTATGCCGACCTCGGCTGGCGCGTGACCGCTCCGTGGCAGGTGGACATGGCCGTGCGCTGGGAGGACTTCGAGGATTTCGGCACGACCACGAACGGCAAGATTGCGACCAACTATCGCTTCAACGAAGCGTTTGCAATTCGCGGCAGCTGGAATACGGGCTTCCGCGCGCCGACGCCAGGCCAGTCGAATGCCTCGAACGTGACGACCCAGTTCGATCCGGACCTGGGTGAGCTGGTGAACCAGGGCACGATCCCCTCGACCAATCCCGTGGCGGTCTTGAAAGGTGGCAAGGCACTCGAGCCCGAGGAATCGCAGAGCTTCAGCGTGGGCGCGGTCCTCGAGCTGGGCGACTTCACCATGACGGTGGACTATTACACCATCGAGGTGGACGACCGGATCGCAGTCTCGCAGGACTTCACGCTGACTCCCGCCGAAGTTGCCGCGCTGGTAGCCTCGGGCGTCACGAGCGCAGCGAATCTGCAGAGCTTCCGCTTTTTCACCAACGACTTCGACACCGAAACCAAGGGCATCGATCTGGTGGCGACCTACGAGGCGCCGCTGTTCGGCGGCAACTCCAGCCTCAGCCTGGCCTTCAACAACAACAAGACCGAGGTGACTCATTTCAACCCGGCCACGCTCAATGCCAGTCGCATCCGGCAGATCGAGGAAGGCCTGCCCGAAAACCGCTGGAGCCTGACCGGCACGCAAGCGTGGGGGCCGCTGCGGCTGCTGGCGCGAGTCAGTCAGTACGACGGCTGGTACGACAACGAGGATGGCCGCGCCTATGACGGCGGCAACTACCTCTTCGACGCTGAAGTGGCCTACACCGTCAGGGATTCAGTGACGTTCATCCTGGGCGCACAGAATGTATTCGATGAATACCCGGAAGAGAATCCGGGCGGCGCAGCCGGCGCGGGCAATCGTTACAGCCAGTACACGCCGTTCGGGTTCAACGGTGGGTTCTGGTACGGCAGGTTCACCTACAGCTTCGAATAGGACGCACGAGTTGCGAGTCGCGAGCGTGGGCCTGCTCCCGGGGTCCACGCTCCGCCTTCCATGTTTGCCGACAGGTCCGCGTTCGACCAAACTAAAACCCTGCTATCGGTTCAGCGAACAGGGGGCGCATGCGCGCATCGGTCACGTCGATCGGGCTACTCGTCCTGGTCACTCCAGGGCTGGCAGCTGCTGCGGACGAGACGAGTGCTTACGCATCGGACGCCGAGCGAGCCGAGGAACGCGACTTCAGCATCGCGGCCCAGCCCGTGTCGCAGGCGCTGCGCGAGTATGCGCAGCAGAGCGGCGATCAAGTGGTGTTCTATTCCGAGGTCGGCAAGGGCGTCGAGTCGACGCCCGTGCAGGGTAAGTCAACGCGCGAGGACGCGCTGCAGCGACTCCTGCTCGATACGGGGCTGAAGGCAGAGCGCGTCAACGCCAAGACGGTAGCCATCAGCGCCGCGCCGACACTGAAATCGGCCGAGCGGCAGCATTCACCCGACGCCACCGCGCTGCGTCTCGGGCAGTCGGGCGAGCGAGCGCCGCAGCTTGCCGCACCACGCGCTCAGCGCGCTGCACGCATGGAGGAGGGCGAGCAACCACACTTCGGCGTCGAGGAAGTGATCGTCACCGGGACCGCTGTTCCACAGCGAACAAAATTCGACTCGAGCGTGGCGATCTCGACGTTCAGCGCTCGTGACATCGCGCAGCAGGCGCCGGAGAGCTCCGCCGACCTGATTTCGGCAGTGCCGGGATTCTGGGTGGAATCCACGGCGGGCACGACTCAGGGCAACGTGTTCGCGCGCGGCATCATTCAGGACGGCGGCTACCGCTTCGTCGGATTGATGGAAGACGGCATCCCGATCTACCCGGTTTCGGAGCTCTCGTTCTACAACCCGGATCAGTTCGTGCGGGTCGATGCGACTCTCGAGCGCGTGGAAGCGCTGCGCGGCGGCACCGCGCCGATCTTCACGTCCGGCGCAGTAGGCGGCACGGTCAACTTCGTAACGCGCTCGCCATTCGATGCGCCGCAAGCGCTGTTGCGGGTCGGATTCAGCGATTACAACCTGTACCGCACGGACGTGGAGTGGAACGGCTTGCTCAACGACGAATGGGGCATGGCAATCGGCGGCTACTACCGGCGCTCGGACGGGATCCGTGATCCCGGCTACACGGCCGATGACGGCGGCCAGCTCCGTCTCAAGGTCGGCCGCACCTTCGAGCAGGGATCACTGGAAGTCTTCGCGAAGTACATCGACGACCGCTCGCTGTTCGTGGTGCCGATCCCGTTGACCGGCAATCCCGCCGATCCTCACGGGCTCCAGGGTGCGGATCCCGGCGCTTACTCATTGCAGAGCGAGGATCTAGCGCGCGCCGGTCTGCCACCCTCCGCCGCGGAAGTCGGGCTGCGCGACTCCGATCTGCGCGACGGCATCCATCCGCAGCTCGGCACCTTCGGGGCAAAGCTCGACTGGGATTTCAACGAGCAGATCTCGCTGGCGAACCTGCTGCGCTACACGGATGGTGAAGTGCATTTCGATGGCATTTTTCCCGGTGCGGATCCGGTCACCGGCACTGAGTTCGCCGCCGCTGCAGGTGTTGCGCCGAACTACACCGTGCTGTCCACCGGCGCGCCGTATGCGGCGACGGATCTGGTGCAGAACCATGGCCACTGGGCCGTTCGCAAGGACTACCGGGCGCTGCAGGACGATCTGCGACTCAACTTCTCGCTAGGCGAACATCAGCTCACGGCAGGCGGGTACTACGCCGACTACTCGATGGCTGATCGGTGGAGCCTCGGCAACCTGCTGCTGATGGACGTCAGCGATCAGCCGCGGCGGCTCGCACTTGCGGGTGTGACTGACCCGCAGGGCTTCACGCAGTACTCGTTCTTCAACCTGATCGCCGACTACGACGCGCGTCAGTACGCACTGTACGTCTCCGACGAATGGCAGGTCACCGACCAACTGCGCATCGACCTCGGGGCGCGTTACGACGATGAGAGCATCACCGGCTCGATCAGCAATGGCAGCGTCGTCGATCTCGACGGCGACCCGGCAACGCCGTGGGACAATGCCACGTCGCAGGCCGGCGCCAGCCGCAGGGCGGTCGACGAGACTTTCGACAACCTCGGGTGGTCGATCGGCTTCAACTACCAGCTGCTCGAGCGTCACGCGATCTTCGGTCATGTCACGGATTCGGCGCGCCTGCCGCATTTCGACAA
Source organism: Steroidobacteraceae bacterium (assembly GCA_044866955.1). Taxonomy (GTDB): domain Bacteria; phylum Pseudomonadota; class Gammaproteobacteria; order Steroidobacterales; family Steroidobacteraceae; genus Steroidobacter. Next base: position 4,886 of record JBIOUH010000083.1, on the reverse strand, counting down.
CGTTCGTGACGGCGTACTGAGGAAGGATCCGGTGACCAACGTCGAGCTCGGCTACAAGACCTCGCAAGATCGCTTCGTCGTGTTCGCGACGCTGTTCCGCACGGAGTTCGACAACGTCTCATTCAACGACATCGACCTGAGCGGCACGCCGCGAGTGCGTACGACCGGAACGCGCACGAGCGGCATCGAAGTCGAAGGCGAGCTGTTGCCGACGCAGGCACTGACGATCCGCTTCAGCGTCACGCTGCAGGACCCGAGCTATCGCGATTTCCGGTTTCGCGATGCCGCGGGCAACCTCATCGACAACACCGGCAATACGATCCGACGCATCCCGAAGCGCATGTGGCGCATCACGCCGGCGTACACCTTCCTCAAAGACAGCGCCCGCGTGTTCCTGACGTGGACGCACGTCAGCGATCGCTATTCGAACGATGAGAACACACGCACGCTGCCCGAGTACGACAAGCTCGACGCCGGAGTGTCGTTCGAGGTCGGCAACCGCTGGACCTGGCAACTGTCCGTGGACAATCTCACCGACGAGATCGGGCTCACCGAAGGTAACCCACGCACCGACGTAGGCGCCGGCGCGAGCGGTTCCATCTACGTCGCGCGGCCGCTCTTCGGCCGCTCATTCATGGGATCGGTGACTTACCGCTATTGAGGCGCCCGCACGATCCAGCCGTCCCCGTCGGCGTCGACCGCAACTGTCTTGTCCCGGCGCAGGAAGGCGATGAGCGACGCCGGATCGGTCGCATCGAATACGCCGGTCACCTTGCGCTCGGCGATGCTTGCGTCGAGAACACGAATCTGCCGCGGACTGTAGCGCGCAAATTCCGCCGCTGCCTCAGCAATCGAGGTCTCATCCAGGATCAGCCGCCGCTGCGTCCACGAAGTCACCTTTTCGGTGTCCGGCAGCATTACGCGCACGATCGGCCGCGTCGGGGCGACGATCAGCTGTTCGCCGACCTCGAGCACGATGGGCTCGGATGCAACACCACCTGCCGCACGTCCGGCTTCCAGCCGACTATCCACCCGCACTCGCCCTTCGAGCACGGTGACGATCGTCCGGGTGTCATGCGCGTTGACGTTGAAAGCCGTGCCGACCGCAACGATGTCCGTGGATCCGGTGCGAACGCGGAAGGGCCGCTGCGCGTCCTTGGTGACACGGAAGATCGCCTCGCCCTCGACCAGCTCGACCGCGCGCAGCGTGCGGCTGAACTGCGTGCGAAGGTGCGAACGCGTGTTCAGCTCGACGACGGAACCGTCTTCGAGCGCGATGGAACGCTGTTCGCCCATTGCCGTCTGGTATCCGGAACCAAGCCATGACTTCCATTGCGTGGTCGACGTCATGAATGCGCCGCCGATCGCGACGAATGCGATCGAAGCGGCGATCAGCCAGGGCAGGGCACGATGCAGACGCGTCGTGTTGCCGCTGCCAGGCCTGGACGGAAGGATGGCGACATTCGAACCGGCCCGCGCCTCGGCGATCAGCGATTCGACGGTCCGGTCCGGCCACGATCCGCCCTGGCTGCTGGCCTTGCGCGCCAGCGTGCTCAGTCGCAGGAACTCCTCGACGTTGCGCGTCGAAGCGCGCAGCCATTGCGAGAACTGCTCTCGTTCGATGTCGCTGCAGCTCTCGTCCGACAGCGTCGCGAGCCAGTAGGCAGCGCCCTGGGCGGGCGACTGCGCAGTCGGATCACGGTTCGGATTTTCGGTTGCAAACGACATAAGCGCTCAATCGAGATCGATGCTGCCGCGCAGCTGCAGGTAGGCGGTCGTCAGAAGCCGGCGCACCATACGGGTCGTGATGCTCAGATGCTGCGCGATTTCTTCGTGGGTCATACCATCGCGCAGCTTCAGGTAGATCACCGCCCGCACCATGGGTGTCATCTCGCGCAGAGCGTCATCGAGTTGTCGCCCGAAGTCTGCTTCGCTCAGCGCAGTTTCGGGGGTGGTTGCGGCCACGAGCGCATCGAGCTCGTCGGCGCTGTGCGGTTTGCTGTGGCAGGCCCGCATCCGCCACTCAGCGGCCACGTTGACTGCGACCCGATACAAGTAGGCCTGCGGCTCTTCGATCAGCTCCAGCTTCTCGACCCGCAGCAGGCGCACGTACACCTCCTGCGCCAGGTCCTCGGCGTCGATCTGCTGCGGCAGGCGGCGACGCAGAAAGCGGGTCAGGCCCGCATTCCAGCTGCGGGCCCACTCGGCTATGCGTTGGCTGCTGCGGGTTGCAGACATCGGATCAGAGTCGACCTTGGCCTCGGCCCTATCTTGCTATAGATGGGGCGGGATCGGAAAGCTGCCCCCGCGATGCAGGGGGCAGGTTTTTGGCGTCACCCCCTCTAGTCAGATAAGCGCGACTGGGCTCAAGGCGCGCGTCAACTCATCGATGACAAGGGGGACGAAGGTCATGAAGCGCACACCGCAACTCGTCGGACTGGCGATCGTTGCCGCAGTCTCGACGCCTGCATGGGCTCAGCAAGCCGAGCAACCCAGAGACAGCGGCAGCAATCTCGAGACCGTGGTCGTCACGGGCACTGCGATTCAAGGAGGCGTGAAGAAGCTCGAGGCGAGCTACAACATCGTCACCGCGAACGAGGATGAGATCCGCAACTCCAACCCGAAGAGCACGGCGGACCTGCTGAAGATCTCCCCGGGCATGTGGCCGGAGTCGACCGGCGGACAGACCGGCGCGAACATCGAGATTGCGGGCTTTCCCGGCGGCGGCGACGCGCCGTACTTCACGACGCAGATGATGGGCTCGCCGCTGTACGGCATGCCGACGCTGTCGTTCTTCGAGACCACGAGCATCTTCCGGCTCGATGACACGATCCGCTCGGTGGAGATCCTGCAAGGCGGCCCCTCGGTGGTGTTCGCCGGCGGGCAGATGGGCGCGACCGCCAACTACCTGCTGAAGACAGGCTCGGAGACCCCGAGCGGGAGCCTGGGACTGACGTACGGCGATGAGAACCTGATGCGCATCGACGGCTTCTACGGCTTCAAGATCTCGGAGGGCTGGTATGGGAGCGTCGGCGGGTTCTACCGCGAGTCCGACGGCGTGCGCGATCCGCAGTTCAAGGCGGATGAAGGCGGGCAGTTCACCGCGACACTGAAGCATGAGGCGGATACGGGCGATCTGGTGCTGTATGCGCGCTATCTCAACGACAAGAACCAGTTCATCACGCCGATTCCGCTGATCCAGACCGGCACCGATAATTTCCACGAGTTCCCGGGCTTCGATCCGCTCACCGACACGTACTACAGCAAGGCGATCCAGCACGTGCGCCTGGATGGTTATCCGAACGGCGGCGCCAATGCGGACCTGGCGAACGGGCGCGGCGCGGACATGATATTCCTGGGTGCGAACTACGACTACGACTTCGGCAACGGCTGGTCGCTCAGCGACAAGTTCCTGTACAACCAGGGCGACGTCGACACCAACGCGCTGTTCTCGGGCAGCAATCCGGCCGCGCTGTTCGATGAGCTGTACACGATCTCGACCGATCTGGGCGGCCTGGGCTTGCCGGCGGGCTCGGCCACCGCACGCTTCCGTGACGGCAGCATCGTGCCCGACGATCAGGGCGTGATCCACCAGGGCTGGTGGTTCATCCACAAGGAGCTCGAGCACTTCAACAACGATCTGCGCGTGAGCAAGGAGCTGTTCGACGGCAACACGCTGACGATCGGGTTGTACACCGCCTACTACACGATGGACGATGAGTGGGCGCTCGGTAACCAGATGATGATGACGAACACGCCGAACGCGCAGCCGATCACCATCACCTATGTCGACGGCGGCCAGACGCACCAGAAGACGGACGAGCAGGGCTTCCTCGACAACGGCGGCTTCAACATCGCGCAGGCCGGGCACGCGTTCAACAAGGCGCTGTACCTGTCGGACTCCTGGCGCATCGACAAGTGGCTGCTGGACGCCTCGGTGCGCTACGAGAATCAGGAAGCGACCAATCGGGTGTGCAACCTGACGAACGTCGACCTGGATGGCGATCCGCTGACGGACTACAACAACTCGGTGCCGGTGTGTAACGGCACGCTGGCGGTCACCGACTACGATGAGGACTTCACCTCCTGGACGGTGGGGGCGAACTACGCCTTTACCGATTCGATGGCGAGCTACGTGCGGGTGAACCGCGGCGGGCACTTCGCGGACTTCGACAACGGCATCCGCGGCGCCACCACCGGCAACACCGCGCCGATCCAGGTCATCCGCAACTACGAGGTGGGCTTCAAGTTCGAGAACGACCTGCTCTATGCCGACATCAGCGCCTACTACCGCGACTTCACCGGTCTGGCGTATCAGCCGACCGATGGCGCCGGTACGCCGGTTGGCAGCCAGCTGTTCTATGGCTCGGAGTCCAAGGGCGTGAACTTCATCGGCTGGATCAACGCCACGGACGCCTTCCGCTTCCGCGTCATCGCCAACTATCTGGACGGTGAGTACACGGACTTCGATGCCTGCTTCCCGTTCACGAACGTGGTCACCGGCAACGGCTGCGCGCCGATCGAAGGGCAGCAGCTGCAGCGTCAGCCGAAGCTGCGCTACATGCTGACACCCAGCTATACGCTGCCGCTGCCGTGGGGTGATCTCGAGGCGTACGTCACCTACACGCACGTCGGGGATCACACGCAGGATCAGTCGGGACTGCAGCAGCTGGGCACGTACGAGACCTGGGACTTCGGTCTGGCGCTGGCGGTCGGCGAGAACTGGCTGTTCAGCCTGCGCGGTACGAACGTGACGGATGAGCTCGGCCTCACCGAGGCGAACTCGCGCATCTTCGGCACGGCGGCAGGCACCGGCGGTGTGATCCTGGCTCGCCCGCTCGAGGGCAGCGAGATCAACTTCCAGGCGAAGTACCGCTGGTAGTGTG
>JBIOUH010000082.1:0-4736 GCA_044866955.1 Steroidobacteraceae bacterium | reverse complement strand
GAAGAACGCGCTCGCGTACTGCTTCGTGATGACCGTTTCGCCGCGCTCCGGGCTCACACCCGATGCAAACTCAGCAAGCGGCGAGTGTGCGCCGCGCTCGAAGACTTTCAGCGCCGGCACCTTGCGGAAGAAGACACCGCCGTCGCGGCCGCCGTCCTCATACGCCAGATTCGTGTGGAGAACGGGGATCCGCGCGCGGCGTGCGAGACCGAGGAGCTCCTCTGTACCGCGGCGAGCATCTTCGACTGTCGGCCCTGCGTACAGCGGCGAGTCCGATTGCGTGTACGCCTTGACGAAATCGATGACGAGCAGCGCCGGCCGCGCGCCCGGCTGCAACGTGCCGCCGTATCCGCGTGCGTCGACCGGGCCACCTGGATGCGATGTCATATGACCTTCGCTGCCTTCAACTGCGCGAGACGCTCCGCATTCATGCCGAGGAGATCGCAATAGATCTCGTCGTTGTGCTGACCGAGCTTCGGACTCGGAGAACGCACTCGACCCGGCGTGAGCGACAGCTTCGGTGCGACGTTCTGCATCTTCAGCTCGCCGAAGTCCGGATGCGGCACCGAGACGATCGCCTCACGCGCCTGGAAGTGCGGATCTTCGAGCATCTCGGGCGCGCGGTAGATCAGGCCCGCCGGAACGCTGAACTCTTCCATCAGGTTCAGCACGGCTGAACAGGTTCGTTTGCGCGTCCACTCACCGATGAGCGCATCGATTTCCTTCTGCCGCACACCGCGCGCGCCATGCGTTGCGTACTCCGCACGTTGCGCGAGCTCGGGACGGCCCATCGCCTGCGTCAGCCGTTGGAACACGGTGTCCTGGTTCGCCGCGATCAGGACCATCGAGCCATCGCTCGTCGGGTACACGTTGGACGGGGCGATGTTCGGCAGGATTGCGCCGGTGCGCTCGCGGATGTAGCCGGCCTTGTCGTACTCGGTGACGAGCGACTCCATCATGTTGAGCACGGCTTCGTAGATCGCGGAGTCGACGACCTGGCCGCGGCCGGTCACTTCGCGGTGGTGCAGAGCCGACAATGCGCCGAGGCATGCAAAGGTCGCGGCGAGCGAGTCGCCGGTGCTGATTCCCATGCGCGAGGGGGGCGTGCTCGGGTCGCCGACGACGTAGCGCAGTCCGCCCATTGCTTCGCCGATCGCGCCGAAGCCCGCGCGGCGCGAGTACGGGCCGCTCTGCCCATAACCGGAGACACGGATCATGATCAGCCGCGGATTGATCCTGGAAAGCTCCTCGTAGCCGCAGCCCCACTTCTCGAGCGTGCCAGGCCGAAAATTTTCCAGCAGAAAGTCGGCCTTCGAGACCAGCTCCTGCAGGATCAGCTGGCCGGCCAGTTGCCGCAGATCGAGCGTGATCGACTTCTTGTTGCGCGCGACGACCGGCCACCACAGCGATTTGCCGTGCGCCTTCTCGCGTCCCCACACGCGCAGCGGATCGCCCTGCTCCGGCGGCTCCACCTTGATGACTTCTGCGCCCATGTCGCCGAGTAGCTGGCCGCAGAACGGCCCCGCGAGCAGCGTGCCGAGCTCGATGACGCGCAGATCGGACAGCGGACCGTTCTTGAACCGATCATCCGTCATGCCGCACCACGTCGTGTCCAGCGCATGAACTGCGGTTGCTGCGGTGGCTCGAGGCCGGTCTCCGCCTTGCAGCGCGCCTTCAGCTCATCGATGGTGTCGAAGCCACGATCGAACAACTGCTTCACGCCACGGTCGGCCGCCATGCGCTTGCGCAGCGCAGTGGTCGCGCCCTCATCAACGCTCCAATCGTCTTTCAAAACGACGCCATATCGACGCGCGCCCTCGGGCGTAACCAGACCCGCTTCCACATCGAAGTGCACGAGCGCAGCGTCGCGCTCCAGCGGATCTCCGCACCCGCCGCCTCCCCAGGTGTCGGCGAGCAGGAGATCTCCGGCCTCGACTTTGATGCGATCGACTTTTGCCGCCAGCAGCTCCTGCGAGCCGTCGTGGCGAACGAGCGTCTTCTTGCTGCGCTCGCCCGGCAGTCCGCCGTTCACGCCCCAGGGGTACGTGAGCCAGCGATCGTCGTGAATCGAGATCTCGCCCGGCTCGAGGAAGCGATAGCCGATGCGCAGCCCGTTGCCGCCGCGGAATTTGCCGGGACCGCCGCTGTCCGCGATGGTCTCGTAGGTCTCGATGCGCAACGGGAAATAGCTTTCGAGGAACTCGTTCGGCACGTTCGTGAACGAGGGCCACAGCGAATGCCCGTCGGGGCCGTCGCCGAACGGCTTGCCGGGAATGCCGCCGAACGTGATCTGGTAGAGCTGGTACCACTCGCCGTTCTTGTCGTAGCCCGAGTACATGAAGTGCGGGCTGTCGGAGAAGCCGGCCGCGCACAGGAAGTCGGGACTCCCCTGCCCCAGCAAGCCGCCGAGAATGTCGAAGATGCGGCCGAGCGCGTGAGTGCGGCACGACAACGCCGCGGGCTTGAGCGGCTTCAGCAGCGTGCCTGATGGAATCTTCACCTCCATCAGGTCGTAGAACCCGTCGTTGAACAGGATCTGCGGGTCGAACACCATGATCATGTACACGCCCGCGAACATCTTGAACATCTCCTCGTTCAGCAGGAAGTTGATCGAGGAGATCGACTGCGGATCGGTGCCGGTGAAATCGAAGATGCACTTATCGCCTTCGCGCCACATCGCGCAGGCGATCTTGTAGGGACCCATGCCGCGGCCGTCGTCGCAGATGTAGTCCTCGAAATACTGGCGCTTCTCGGGCACCGTGCGCCGGATCAGCTCGCGCATCGCGCGCTTGTTGCGCTCGAGCATGGCGTCGAGCGCGGAATAGAACACGTCGTCGCCGAAGCGCTGCGCGATCTGCAGGCAGCGCAGCGATGCAGTGCGCAGCGCGGCGACGATTGCGTTGAAGTCCGAAAGATTCCAGTGCGGCAAGCGGCAGTTGTGCAGGATGATGCGCAGCACGTCCTGCTGCAGCTCGCCGCCCTTGTAGATCTTCACCGGCGGCACGCAGATGCCTTCCTCATAAATCTGCCGCGCATCGGTCGGCAGGCTGCCCGGGACTTTGCCGCCGACATCCGTCATGTGACCGAACATCGCAGTCCACGCAAGCAGACGTCCGTCGCGGAAGATCGGCATCAGCATCAGCCAGTCGTTCGCGTGCGAGATGGCGCCGTTCACCGAATATGGATCGCTGGTGAAGAAGATGTCGCCGTCTTCGATCGTGCCGTCGTAGCCCTGCAGGAAGCCGTAGATGAACGAGCCGAACTGGCCGACGACCATCTTGCCTTCGACGTTGGCGATCATCGGAAACTCGTCGTGCTGCTCGCGGATGCCGGGTGACATCGCCGTCCGGAACAGCACCGTGTCCATCTCGAAGCGCGCGTTGCGCAGCGCGCTCTCGATGATGTCGATCGTGACGGTGTCGACTTCGACGCGCGCGTACGGCTGAGAATTACGCTGGACCAGTCTTGCGGGCATGACTCATACCTTCCGGATAGATCAGGATGTTGCCGAAGCCGTCGACGTGACCCTGGTGACCCGGCAGGATCACCGTCGTCGAATCCATCTCCATGACGATCGCCGGTCCGGCAATGACGTTACCGGCCTGCAGTTGCGCGCGCTCGTACACGCCCGCACTCAGATCCTTGCCGTCCATGTGGACGCGTTGCGTTCCGACCCGCGCGCCTTCGGGCTTGGCGCCGCCGCGACGCACGGCGGGCCGTTCGATCTGGATGCTCTTGCCGCGCACGGCGGCGCGCAAAGTCACGAGCTCGTGATCCAGCGACAGCGTGAATGTGAAGAGCCGCTTGTGCTCGGCGTCGAACTTCTCGCTGATCGCAACCAGGCCGCGCTGCTCGATCTCCTCGAGCCGCACGTCGACGCTCAGGCGCAACCCCTGGCCGCGATAGCGGACGTCGACCTGGTAGCTGGTCTGCATGTCCGCCGCCGGGACGTTCTCCTGCTTGAGACCCTGGGAAGCGTCGGCTGCTAGATCTCGCAGAATCTGCGCCACCTCGCTTGCACTTGTGGCTTTGAACGTCCGCACGTACGTGCGCGAGCGCTCGTCACGCACCGCGGTCGTCGAGTCGCCGAGTGCACACAACACGCCCGGTCCCGGCGGAATGATGGCGGGCCACGACCCGAGCAAGCGCGCCAGCGCGTTGGCGTGCAGGGGTCCAGCGCCGCCGAACGCGATCAAGGCGTAGTCACGCGGGTCGTAGCCCTGCTCGACCGAGACCAGCCGCAGCGCGCCGGTCATGTTCTCGTTGACGATGTTGTAAATGCCGAGCGCGGCCTGCTGCAGCGACAGGCCGAGCGCATCGGCGACCTTCTGCACTGCCGTCGCCGCGAGCTTGCGATCGAGCACCATCTCGCCGCCGAGGCGCTGCATCTCCGGCAAGTAACCGAGCACGACGTTCGCGTCGGTCACGGTGGGCTCGGTGCCGCCTTTGCCGTACGCAGCCGGGCCCGGATCTGCGCCACTTCGCTGGCACTGATCTCCTTGAACGTCCGCACGAATGTTCGCGAGCGCTCGTCGCGCACCGCGGTCGTCGAATCGCCGAGCGCGCACAGCACGCCGGGACCTGGCGGAATGATGGCGGGCCACGATCCGAGCAATCGCGCGAGTGCGTTCGCGTGGAGGGGGCCCGCGCCGCCGAACGCGATCAACGCGTAGTCGCGCGGATCGTAGCCCTGCTCGACAGAGACCAGCCGCAGCGCGCCGGTCATGTTCTCGTTG
>JBIOUH010000081.1:0-29650 GCA_044866955.1 Steroidobacteraceae bacterium | reverse complement strand
GCAACACGATGAAGTTCCCGCAGGTGTCGTCGAAGAACACGAAACGACCCGAGCGCGTCTTCTTGGGCGATCCGCGGAACTTGACGCCCAGCTTCTTCAGACGTCGATATTCGACGCCGATGTTGCTGGTCGCCAGGATCGCAGCCGGATAGCGAGCATCGTAGAGCACTTTCTGCGCCGTCCGAGCCGGCTTAGCGGAGTTCGATTCGAGCACCAGTTCGACGCCCTTCGCTCCTTCTGGCGAAGAGACCGTGAGCCAGCCGGCGCGATTGTTTCCAGTCTTCACGAGGCCCAGGATCTCCGTGTAGAAGGCCAGCGCCTTGTTCTCATCGTCAACCTTGATGATCACGTGTCGGATCTGCATGGCTCATTCCTTCCTGGAGGCGTTGCGCACGGCCGTGCCCACGGAGGCATCGCCGGTCTTTGCGTACCCGAGTGCTTCCACGATCAGCCCATCGCGCAGACGCATCAGGGTGACTCCGCGGACCGATTGCGAGAGCCCGGGACCGAAGCGATAGCGCCAGCGAATATTCGCGCGATCGCCGAAGACCACGACGTCTTCCACGGCGAACTCGCCGTCCTTGTTGTTGGCCAGGTTTCGCCAGAACGCCAGGTTGGCGGCGCGTCCCACGACTCGGGTGCCGTCGGGAGCAGGCTCGACGCTCTCCATGACGCAGTCTTCGGCGATCAGATCTTCGAGCAGAGATGCATCGTGTCGCTCGAACGCCTGGTTGAATCGTGCGATGACGTCGGAGGTCCGGGATGGCTGCGTCTGTGCCTGTGCCGACACCGAGATCGAAAGCACAGTGGCCAGTATCAAAGCCGTTGAGATTCGGGAGGGCTGCAATTTCATGGTTTCTTTCCTCGTATACTTCGCAGCGCGAGCCGCGCCGGAATGGAAAGAGAGAGTGCCGGGCCGGGCTCGACCAGATTTGATCCAGAGTCCGGAGTTCTTTGCAGAACACTCTGCAGTATGGACGCACTATCGGAAGCCCTACGCGTCGTGCGCATTACGAGTGCGCTCTTCTTCAACGGGGAGTTCGCTGCGCCCTGGCGCTTTGCAACGCCGGCACAAGATCAAGTGGCTCCGGTGGTCTCACCCGAGAGCGAGCGTCTGGTGCTGTTCCATCTCGTCACGGATGGATCCGCGACGGCTCGCACCTCCGACCATGATGAGGTCATGCTGACAGCAGGGGATATCGTCGCCTTCCCGCACGGCCACGCTCACGAACTGTGGAGCGGGCGAACCGCAGAGTTGTTTCCGGGCAATCGACTGCTGCCGAAGCTCGCGAACGGCGAGCTGGCCACCGAGAAATGGGGCGGAGACGGACCGGTGACCCGGATCGTCTGCGGGTATTTCGGTTGCGAGCGCCACGCAGAAAATCTGTTTCTCAACGGATTGCCGGCAGTACTCAAGCTGAACGTGCGCGGCAATCCGGCCGGCGCATGGATCGAGAGCGCGATCCGCCACGCCGTGAGCGAGATCGAGGCGCAACGCCCGGGGCGGATGGCCGTGCTTTCCAAGCTCGCGGAGGCGCTCTTCATGGAAACCTTGTGCAGGTACATGGATGAGATGCCGCCTGAGCACACTGGCTGGCTGGCCGCTGCGCGCGACCCCAAAGTGGGCCAGGCGCTCGCGCTGCTGCATCGTGACCCCGCGCGTGCCTGGACCTTGCCCGATCTGGCCGAGGCGAGCGGGATGTCGCGCACCGTGCTGGCCGAGCGATTCGTTCAGCTCTTGGGCGAGCCGCCCCTCGCATACCTTGCGCGCTGGCGCCTTCAGCTCGGTGCACGCCGATTACTGACCACGGACAACAAGGTCCTGCAGGTGGCCCAGGACGTCGGATACGAATCGGAAGCGGCGTTCAGCCGGGCTTTCAGGCGCGCTTTTGGTGTTCCGCCCGCGCGCTATCGACGAGAGCACAACGCTGCCCGTTCTCCTTCTGGCCGCTAGCAGACTGCAGAAATCGGCCGAGGCCCGCGGGGCCTACACCAGCGATTGCGGCCGCGGCGTGCGCACGACCAGCGTGCCGGCGATCTTGTCGTGCCAGGCCTGGCGGTCTTCGTCGAAGACGATCCACAGGAAGCCGAGGCCGCAGACGACCATCGAGAGGAAGCAGCCGAGCGCGCGCACGATCGCGGTGTCCCAGTTGAGCTCCGTGCCGTCGCGACGCACGATCTTCAGGCCGCACACGATGCCGCCGATCGTCGTTCCTTTGATCTTCCACATGATCGCGCCGTAGGCCGCGAGCGCCACGATCCAGACCGAGTCGGGCGTGTCCAGGACGCTGACGATGATGCTCACCAGGATGATGTCGATGAGCAGCGCGCCCATGCGGATCCAGAAGCCGGCGCGCGGTGCGGCCGTCGCGGCGATCGGCGCGGTCGCAGGCGTCTCGGGCGAGGTAGCTGCCGTGGGGTCGGCCGCCGGCGCGTCGCTCACGTTGGCGACGGGCGCAGGCGCCGCCACGACTGCGGACGCACGGTTTGCGGCTCTTTGCCTCATCGAGAGCAGCACCGTGTATGCGACCACGCCGAGCCCCACGATGCCGAGCAGGTTGGAGGCGATCAAGCCGACCACCGGAATGACGTACAACCCGAGCACGATGAGGCCACCGACGAGCGTCGCGAATGCGACGTGACTGAACGGTGCGATGCCGGTGAAGCGAGTGAGCCTGCGGCCGAGCGCGGCGAGGACGACTGCCTTACCGAACAGTGTCGCGCAGACCAATCCCATGAAGACGAAGGGCAGGATCGCGATGCCGATCACGCTGACGACCAGCACCAGCATCAGCACGGGCACCAGGATCACGGCCATGATCGACGCCACGATCGACTGACCGGGCTGCGTTTCGAGCGTCTCGACGCAGCGCGTGAGGCCGCGATCGAACATCAGCGCCAGCACCACGTAGAACAACAGGAAGCCGAGCGCGATGCCCCAGGCCCAGCCGAGTCCCGGCTCGAAGGCGAGCGGACGCGCGTAGAGCAGGCATTTGTCGATCCACACGCGCACGCCGTGCCCGGTGAAGCCCTCCGCCAGGATTTCGGTGTGGCCGTGCACGACGGCCTGCGGATCGCGCGTCAGCTTGCCGGCGATGACTGCGATATCGGTGTCGATGACAGCGTGCGGTCCGAGCTCGAGATCGCCGAAGACGGCCACGGCTGCGTCCTGGACGCGGCCGTCGATGTACGTATTGCCGAACAGCGAAATGACGCCGCCGTGCACCTCGCCGGTCACGTGCGCGTTGCCGAACATCGCTACGACGGCGTCGTGCACTTCGCCCTCGACGCGCGCATCGCCGAAGATCGCGATGACACCGTCGGTCTCCTCATTCGCCGGCAGGTGCGCATCGCCCCAGGCGTTGAAGACGACGTCGTCGCTGGTGTGCACCTTGATCGATACTTCCGGGTCGCGATGCTGCTCGTCGGTTTTCGCCTCGTCGCGCTCGACGGGCTCCGCTGCCTGCGCGGGCTCGGCCGGCTCGGTCGGCTCGGCAGCGAACGCCATGCGACTCGCCAGAGCGAGACACAACAGCAGGGAGGAGACGAGTCGATTCATTGAGGTTTCTCTAGTGCGCGGCGCGCATCGTCCTGTAAGCAGAAGCGCCGACACCGAACAGCGCGAGATACACGATTGCGAAAAGTGCGATGCCTGCGTGCACCCACAATGAGGGCACAGTGCGCGCGACACTCCCGATCGCGGCGAACAGCGTCTGCACCCATGCGATCTGCGACGGCAGGTCGAACGAGAACACGCGCGCTTCGAGCGGCGTCGAGAGCCACATGGCAATGGACAAGGCGACTTTCACGATGCCGACCGACGCGGCGAGGAACGCCACCCGTGCGGCCAGTGGCCAGTGCGCGAAACCGCGGCGCCAGCGCGTGACTGCTACGCCCGCCTCGAGTTGTGCGAGGACGCGACGTTCGAGCGAGTCCGGAGCACGTCGCAGGGGCTGATCGCGCAGGGTGCGCGTCAGCTGTCGTTCGAGCTCGTCCTGTCTTTCGTGGTCCGCGCTCATGGTGCACCCAGACTCGTGGCCGCCGTGACGCCGCGTTGCGCGAGCAGCTTTGCCAGCGCGGCGCGCGCACGAAAGATATCGGTCTTGACCTTGGCGAGCGACACGCCGAGCTGCCCGGCGATCTCCTCGTACGACAGCTCTTCGAAATGATAGAGCACCAGCGGCAGTCGCTGCCGCTCCGGCAGGCGGTGCAGGGCCTCCTCGACCAGGCCGTGGCGCACGCCGGCGTCGACCCCGGCGAGCACGTCATCCGGCAGGGCGAACTCGACTTCCGGCTCGTCCTCTTCGCTGTCCTCGCGCCGCAGCTCGGAGAACATCCGCCAGCGGCGGCGGTAGCGGTAGATGTGATTCAGGGACAGGTTGCGTGCCACCGTCTTGAGCCAGCCGCCCGCCGACGGGCTGGTGCGCAGCTGCTCGAAGTTCTCGAACGCCTTCAGGAACACTTCCTGGGCGATGTCCTCGGCCTGCCGGTCGTCGCCGACTAACCGGGCCGAGGTGGTGAAAACCATATCCTGGTAGGCACGCATGAAGCTTGCAAAGGCGTCGAGTCGGACGGGATCCGGAGGTTGCCTGGCCACTTGAGAGGTCGTCTTTAAGCCGAGAACACCATCCGGCGCGGAAAGTTACACTCTCCGCCCATGAGCATGAGCCTACGCATGAGCAAGCTTGTCATATTACTTACGGCCGGCCTGGTCCTCTGGGGTGCAGCCGCCGGCGCCCGGGCCGCCTCGCTGCCCGAGATCGAAGCGGCCTACGCGGACTTCAACGACGCCGCGGGGGCCGTAAGCCTGATCGAATCCGGCCTGCGGGACAGCTACGAAGGCCGGACCCACAGCGAATGGCTGCGGCTGCGACAGGAGGCGCGCGACCAGGTCCTGGCCGGCCTCAAGGGGCTGGCAGACCAGACCCTGTCGCCGGAAGACCGCCGCGCCGTCGAGATCATGCGCCGCAGCCTCGCGGACGCCGAGGAGGATGGCTCGCTGGCTCCGGTCGGCAAATGCGAGGACGCGCAGCGCAAGGACATCGACTATGCCGCCATGCGCGTCGCCCTGTACGCCTGCTTCGGCTCGCTCTCGAACTCGCTCGATTTCGAAGGCCAGAAGGTGACCCGCGTCGGCGCCTTCGACCTGCTCACGCGCATGAACGAGCCCGAGCGGCGCAAGCAGCTGTTCATGCAGTTCGTGCCGCTGTGGCAGGCGATCAATGGCAAGAGCGAGCGCGACAGTCCGTATCGACGTCTCATCGTGATGGCGGCGGCGGACGCCCGCACCCGAGGCTCGGCGATCGATGCCGCCGCCAAGACAGTCGGCGCCCGGACGCCCGAAGTCGAGAAATGGCTCGAGCAGATCCTGGAGGCGTGGCGGCAGGCGAGCGGCAAGCAGCAGATGGAGCCGTGGGACTACCGTTACGTCGGCGGTGCCACTGAGCGTGAGCTGGGCGATGCGATCGCGCGCGAGGCGATGCAGCCGCTCAACGAGCGTTACTACCGCGATCTCGGCGCGCAGCTGAGCGCGTGGGACGTGATCTACGACCTCGATCCTCGCGAAGGCAAAGCGCCGCTCGCATACACGGACTACGTGAGGCGCGGCCGCTCGCGTGACGGCAAGTGGGTGCCGACGCTGGTGCGCGTCTCCGGCAACTACGCCCACGGCGGTCTCGGCCTGCTCAACGAGCTGGTGCACGAGAACGGTCACGTCGTGCACATGATGTCGCTGCACACACGGCCCGCGTTCATGGATCTCGGCGATGCGTTGTTCTACGAGGCGTTCGCGGACGTGCCGTCGTGGAGCGCGTACGAACCCGCTTGGCAGCAGAAGTATCTCGGACGCAGCTCGAGTGAGGAATCCTCGCTGCGTGCGCTGTATTCGAGTGTCATGCTCGACGTCGCGTGGGCGCTGTTCGAGGCGCGCATGCTGCGCGAGCCGACGCGCGATCCGAACGTGGTGTGGACCGAAATCACCAGTCACTACCTGCATGTGAAGCCGCACCCGGAGCTCGCGTGGTGGCTGGTGCGTGTGCAGCTCGTCGATGCGCCGGGGTACATGGTGAACTACGGACTCGGCGCGGTCGTGACTGCGGATCTGCGCCAGCGAATCGCGGAGCAGGCGGGGCCGTTCACGACCGGCAACGAGCGCTGGTTTGCGTGGCTCTCGGAGCATCTGCTGAGCTCGGGTCAGACGCAGGAAACCGCGGTCCTGCTGCGCGACTTCCTCGGCCGCCCCGTATCCGCGCAGGCGCTGTTGAGCGAGATCGCCCGGATCAAAAACAAGAACTGATGAGCGCAGAGTGCTGGATCAGCGCACTGTCGTAAAACTGCTTCGTGGCTCGATTGCCGACAGGGCGCGGATGATAGAACCGCACGCGGTCTTCCGCCTAAACTGCGCGCACGAAAAGAACTGTTGACGCTGGCATGACGATTTCTCGGCGGAGTCTTGTTCACCTGCTGTTGCCGGTTGCATTGAGCGCGTGCGCTGCCGCGCCACCGGTCGTGCGCGAGACTGTCAAAGTCCGCGCGGACGCACTCACACCCGACTACTCGGCGGTCAACGCTCGCGTCAGCGATGTCGTCACCGTCGAGCACAGCTTCAGCGCTTCGCTCAATTCCCCCACCGAACCGGTCACGCGCTTGCAGTCGGCGTACACGCAGCAGATCGGTGAAGGCGGCGAGCATGTTCGCGTCGGCGACACGGTCAGCACCTCAGGCATGTGGGGCAGCACGGTGCGTTATGGCGGCATGCAATTCGGCACCCGCACCGGTGCACGCTCCGACGTCATCGACAATCCAAAACTCGCGGCCGCCGGCCTCGCAGTGCTGCCGACGGTCGAGGATTCGATGTTCGTGGCGCTCGAAGGTCGCACCACGACGCTCAGCGATCAGGACGTCGCCGCGATCTCCGCACCGACCCTCGCATCGACGCGCCTCGTCAACGACGGCTGCTCCGATTTCTCCGTCGGCCTCGGCAAAGTGCGTCGCGATTACGCAATGCTCAGCAACGAGTACGGTCCGCTGTTCGCAAATACAACCGTCGCGTGCTCTGTGCCGCTCGGCTTCACAGTGGAAGGACACGGCGAGTATCTCGATGACGATCTGACCGCACTCGGTCTCGGGCTCGCGCGGCAGGTTGGCCCGATCGGCACGGCTTCGGTCGCGTTCGCTTCGAGCCGCACAGTAACGGGCACGTCCGGCTGGCTCGCGCGTTTCGGCTTCGAGCACAGCAGCTCGTTGCTGAACGTCGCTGTGCGCTCGCAGATGCAGAGCCGTGAGTTTCGCGAGATCGGCAGCGACGTGCTCACGGACCCGATCATGCAGCGCGATCTCGCGTCCATCGGCGTCAACGTGACCGACGGCGCGAACCTGGCGCTGGCGTACGCGAGCCAGACGACTTGGGAACGCGCTCGCGTCGACGTCATCGCGCTGAAGCAGAGCGTCCGCGTCGGACGCGGTGCGCTGTCGATGAGCGCCGGCCATTCGTTCGAGGAAAACTTCGGCTCCTCGCTGTTCATTTCCTACCAGCGGCCGCTCGGCATCGGACCGCAACGGCCGGCGCGTTCACCGATCCAGGAATTCGACCTGAACACGATCGACGCGCTGTTCGCGCCGCGCTGAGCCCCGCAGGTAAAAAATGCCGCGCGCCGGGAACCGGGCCCCGGTCTCGTCGGTATTAGTCTGACGCTGTTGTCGAGGACCCAAGCCATGCGAGTCGTTGCCGCTGCCGTGCTGCTGTTCGCCTTCGCCGGTTCTGCCCAGGCGGTGGAATGGCGACTCGGGCTGTCCTATGCGAGCGGCGTCAGCGACGTCGCCGACCTCTACGAGGACAACCTGCGCCTCGATGGCCGCGAAGCGGACGTCGACCTGAAATTCCCGGTGGGCGTGGCGGCGAGCTTCGTGTACGACTGGACCACCGAGTGGCGTACCGACGTCGGCGTTGGCCCGATCTTCGCGATCGGCGGCGACGTGCGGCACCTGGAAATACCGCTTTCGGCCACGATCGGCTACCAGTTCCTGCCGCATTCGCGCTATTCGCCATACGTTCGCGGCGGCGTGATCCATCACTTCGCCAGCGGCGATCAGTACGACAGCTCGACGCCCGGGCTGTTCGCCGCCGTCGGCGTGGACTTCACCCACTTCACGCTGGAGATTGCCACCGATCAGTCCAAGGTGAAGTTCGACCGCCTCCGGTGCCCGTCCGGCGGCGGCGCCTGCACGCTCGGCACCACCGAGCTCAGCACGTACGACATCATCGCGAGCTTCTACTGGCGCTTCTCGCTCAATTACTGACCCCTGCAGAAATTCCCTAGTGCATGCAGGGGAACTTCCTGCGCACCGCCGCGATTTAGCTCCTGCTCGCGGGGAGCGGCGCTCTGTAAGAGTTGCATGTGAAAATTACAGGGGCAAGTCATCGCTGGTGGATCGCGATTGCGTTCGCAGTGCTTTGTGCATGCTCGAACGGCCGCGGCAGCGTCAGCGATCCAGCAGGTCCGGTGGGCGGCGATCCGCCAACCGATCCGCCGCCTCCGGATCCTCCGCCACCGACCGATCCGCCGCCGCCCACCGATCCTCCCCCGACGGATCCTCCGCCAACCGATCCGCCGCCCACGTCCGCCGCGATGGCTGGATATTGGCAGGGCACGGCGACCAATGAGGACCGCAATCGCACGTATGACGCCGTCGCGCTGATCGACGCGCAAGGCAACGCGCAGTGGCTGCTGACACGGCAGGGCATCCTCGATGACGACGGCTTCGTAGTCTTCGCCAATGTCTGTTGCGAGGCGACCTTCGGCGGCGATGTCACCGCCAAGAAGATCGGCGAAACGCGAACACGCGGCGCCAGCATCGATGTCGAGGCCGATGCGATAGCGCTCAGCGGCGAGCTCAGGTTCGACGGCGATGACTACACCTTCACACTGAGCCCGTCCGCGGACTACGACCGCACGGTTTCGCTCGCAGCGCTCGCAGGCGTCTACACGGACAGCACGAGCACGCTCTTCGGCGAAGAAGTGAATCTGACCGTGACGATCGACGCGGACGGCCGCTTGAACGGCTCGTACTCGAACGGCTGCGTGGTCAACGGCACGGCATCGATCCCCGACGCTTCGCACAACATGGTGCAGTTGCAGATCGATCTTGCGAACTGCGGCAGTCAGGGCAGCTCGAAACAGTGGAATGGCGAGTACGCGGGGCTCGGCTTGCTGCTCTCGGGCGATGCGGTGTTCTTCCACTCCGTGATCGGACCGACGTGGTTCGGTCCACAAAGCGTCGAGCGCTAGCTCAACAACATCTCCACGTGCGGAATGCCGTCCTCGAGATACGGCTCCGACACCGTCACGAAACCGAAGTCGCCGTAGAACTTCTCCAGATACTTCTGCGCGCTGATGCGCACTGGTCGCCCGGGATACCGCATGCGCGTGCGCTCGATTCCCTTCGCGACGATCACACGCCCGAGCCCTGAGCCGCGAAACCGCTTCGCGGTGATGATGCGTCCGATCGAAGGATCATCGAAGCGGGTGCCGGGCCCGAGCACGCGCAGATAGCCCGCAACCTCTGTGCCTGTGCCTGACCACGCGATCAGATGCTCGGCGTCGGCGTCGAGGCCGTCGAGATCCTGGTACGCACAGTTCTGCTCGACGACGAAAATCTCGACGCGCGCAGCGAGCACGGCGTAGACCTGCTCGGCGCTCAGTTCGCCGAGCCTGCACCACTGCCACTCGATGTCGGGTCCCCTGCTCACGCGCGTCAGTGCGTCATCGCGTAAAGGATGTAGTTGATCGCGTACTTGTAGGCGCGCGTCGTGTACTGCAACGCATACTCAGGCACGTCCGCGTGCTCCCACGCGTCGCCGAGGTCCATGTTGAAGTTGATGACGACCATCAGCCGGCCTTCGTCGTCGTAGATGCCGCGCCAGTGCGGCGTGTAGCCGTCGCGCTCGTATGTGAGGCCGGAGTACAGCGACTGGATGCCTGGGATCTGGATCTGCTCCGGCAGGTCGTAGGCGAGGTGGAACACCGCGTCGTCGATCGGGATCTCGACGATCGCACGGTCCGGGAACACGCGGTGCATGCTCTGCACGAAGCCGGCCCATTCCATGCTGCCGTGGAAATCGTCGACGACCAGGAAGCCGCCGCGCAGCAGGTAGTCGCGCAGCCGCGCCGCTTCCTCGTCGCTGAGCATCCAGCTGCCGACTTCGACGGCGTAGATCCACGGGTAGTCGTACAGGCTCTCGTCCATGATCGAGAGCGACTGGCCTTCTTCCGCGGTGTCGATGCGCGTCAGGCGCTGCACGCCTTTGATCAGGTGTTGCTCGGCGTCGGGCCAGTCTGTCAGCCAGCCGCCGCGGCTGCCGGAGCGGGCGCCGACGCTGGAGTAGGCGAGTCGCACGAAGCGCCATTCCGCGCCCGGGTCCACGGCGATGCCGCTGCCGGATTGCGACCACGTGTCGGAGCACAACACGCACGCGAGCGTTGCAGCGGTTGCTGCAAGCCCGAGCCCGAGGCGGCTGGTCCGGCGGTGCTCCATCTCGGCACCATCGCACCAAGCGCCGCGCCGGGTCAACCGACGCGGATGGGGATGAAGATCTGCGCGTTGCCGCGCTCGATCAGCAGCGCGACCGTGGACTGTTTCTCCTTGACCGCGCCGCGCAGCTGCTGCACGGACTGGATCGGCTTGCCGTTGACGCCGAGAATGATGTCGCCGGGCTGCACGCCGGCCAGCGCGGCCGCGCCGCTCACTTCCTCGACCACCAGGCTGCCGTCGGTCTCGACCTGTCTCTTTTCCTCCGGCGTCAGAGGCCGCACGGCGATGCCGAGGCGCTCGGTCTCGTCGCCCTTGTCCTTGCGATCTGCCGTGCGGGTCTCTTCCTTCTGCGGCATCTCGTCGACGCGCACATCGATCGTGCGTTCTTTCCCGTCGCGCCACACGAGCAGCTCGGCCTTGCTGCCGGGCCTCAACTTCGCGATTTCGGTGGGCAGGCCGCCGACGCGATCGATGTCGCGGCCGTTCACGCTGAGGATGACATCGCCTGCCTTGATGCCGGCGTTCGCCGCCGGGCTGTCGTCCTCCACCGCGCTCACCAGCGCGCCGCGTGGACGATCGAGACCGAAAGACTGAGCGAGCTGGGCGTTCATGTCCTGCACGCCGACGCCGATGCGGCCGCGCACGACGTGGCCGGTCTTGACCAGCTGCTCGCGCACGTCGTTGGCGACGTCGATCGGCACTGCGAACGACAGGCCCATATAGCCGCCGGTGCGGCTGAAGATCATCGAGTTCATGCCGACCACTTCGCCGCGCATGTTGAACAGCGGCCCGCCCGAGTTGCCCGGGTTCACGGCGACATCGGTCTGAATGAAGGGGACGTAGCTCTCGCCGCCCACAGCGCGCGACGTCGCGCTCACGATGCCGGCGGTCGCGCTGTTCTCGAGACCGAACGGCGAGCCGATTGCGAGCACCCATTCGCCGGGCCGCAACTGCTGCGGGTCGCCGATGCGAACCGTCGGCAGCTGCTGCGCATCGATCTTGATCAGTGCGACATCGCTGCGCTCGTCGGCGCCGATCACTTTCGCAGGAAACTCGCGGCGATCGCTGAGTCGTACGGTCACTTCATCCGCATCCATGACGACGTGCGCGTTCGTGAGGATGTAACCGTCATCGCTCACGATGAACCCGGAGCCGGCGCCGCGCTCGGGCATGCCGTCTCCTTCACCGCCGGGACCGCCGCCGCCCGGCGGCGGAATGCCGAAGCGGCGGAAGAAATCGAGCAACGGATCGTCGCCCGAGCCGCCGGGCCCGCGCGTCTGGCGCACCTTCTGTACGACTTCGACGTTGACCACCGCAGCGCCGTATTGCTCAACCAACGACGAGAAATCAGGCAGCGCGGCCGCGACTCCCGCAGTGGGCGATCGCGTCGGGACTGCAGTGCCTGTTTGCTGCGGCGGCGGATCTGCCACACCGTCCGAACAGGCTGTCAACGCGGCAAACACAGCCGCGAGGAGGACAGGGAGTGAGGTTTTCATGGAGCAGACTCTGCGTTCATGCCGGCGGGCGACAGCTATCTTTCAATGACTGTGGGCCGGCATAGTTCCTGTGATAACTTCCGGCGCCTATGACGTGGCGCGCCTGGGCGACGTTCGCGGCCTTGTGCGCGATCTGGGGTCTCCCGTACTTCTTCATCAAGCTGGCTCTGCAGGAGCTGTCGCCCGTGTGCGTCGCATGGGGGCGCATCACGCTCGCGGCCATCGTGCTCGTGCCTATTGCATGGCATCGAGGCGCATTGCAGAAAGCATTCGCACACAAGGCGGCGGTCACTGCGTTTGCAGTCGCGGAGCTGGTCATACCGTTTTCGCTCATCGCCATGGGCGAGCAATGGCTCAGCTCATCGCTCACCGGCATCCTGATCGCGACCGTGCCGTTGAGCGTCGTCGTCATTGCGCCGCTGTTCGGTGTCAAAGAGCGGCTCGGTGCGCTGCGCATCGCCGGGCTCGCAATCGGCTTCTGCGGCGTGATTGCCATCGTCGGTCTCGATACCGGGCACGGGCCGATGCTCTGGGCCGGCGTCGTCTGCATCATGATCTCGGTCGCCGGCTACGCGATCGGTCCGCTGGTCGTGCAGCGCTGGCTGTCGGATGTCGATGAGCTGGGAGCGGTGGCTGCGAGCCTGGTGGTCGCGTCGATTCTGCTGTTGCCGTTCGCCGTGCTATCCGCGCCGGATCATGTTCCGTCGGCGCTGTCGCTCACTGCGGTTGCAGCGCTCGGCATCCTCTGCACCGCGCTTGCGCTGTACCTGTATTTCTATCTGATCAACATAGCGGGTGCGGCGCGTGCATCGGTCGTCGCGTACATCAATCCTGCTGTCGCCGCCGTGATCGGCGTACTCGTGTTGCACGAGCCGTTTGGAGTGGGGGCCGCAGTCGGGCTGGCGATGATCCTGTTCGGCTCGTACCTGGCGACAGGGAAGAGCAGGGAAGTCGGGCTGAAGCCCGACCTGCAGGAAGGCTGACATCGAGACTGCTCAGGCCTTGATGCGGTGGCCGGTCTTGAAAACCCACCAGATCACGACCAGGCAGGCGGTCATGAACAGGCACGTCATGCCCAGGCTGACCGCGACGCTGACGTCGGCGATGCCGTAGAACGCCCAGCGGAAGCCGTTGATCAGGTACACGACCGGGTTGAACAGCGTCACCTTCTGCCAGAACGGCGGCAGCATGCCGATCGAATAAAAGCTGCCGCCGAGGAATGCGAGCGGCGTGATGATGAGGATCGGCACGATCTGCAGCTTCTCCCAGCCGCTCGCCCACAATCCGATGATGAAGCCGAACAGGCTGAACGTGACCGACGTGAGCACCAGGAACGAGATCATCCACAACGGATGCTCGATGTGGAACGGCACGAACAGCCGCGCGGTCGCCATGATGATCAGGCCGAGCAGGATCGACTTGGTCGCCGCCGCGCCGACGTAGCCGATCACGATCTCGATGTAGGAGATCGGCGCCGACAGCACTTCGTAGATCGTGCCGGCCCAGCGCGGCATGTAGATGCCGAACGAGGAGTTGGAGATGCTCTCCGTCAGCACCGACAGCATGATCAGTCCCGGCACGATGAACGCGCCGTAGCTCACGCCGTCGATCTGCGCCATGCGCGAGCCGATCGCCGCGCCGAACACCACGAAGTACAGCGAGGTGGAGATCACGGGCGAGGCGACGCTCTGCACCAGCGTACGGAACCAGCGCGACATCTCGAAAGTGTAGATCGCACGGATCGCGTAGCTGTTCATCGGCGCGTGCTCACCAGGTTCACGAAGATGTCCTCGAGCGAGCTTTCCTCGGTCCGCAGGTCCTTGAAGTCGATGCCGAGCTCGTTGAGCTGGCGCAGGAGCCCGGCGATGCCCGTGTTGTCAGCCTGCGTATCGAACGTGTAGACGAGATCGTTGCCGTCCGCGGAGAGCTCCAGCTGCCGGTTTGCAAGCTGCGGCGGCACGCGCTCCAGCGGGTGCTGCAAGTGCAGGGTCAGCTGCTTGCGACCGAGCTTGCGCATCAGCACCTTCTTGTCCTCGACCAGCACGATCTCGCCCTTGTTGATCACGCCGATGCGGTCGGCCATCTCTTCGGCTTCTTCGATGTAGTGCGTGGTGAGAATGATGGTGACGCCGCTCGCGCGCAGCTGCCGCACCATCTCCCACATGTCCCGGCGCAGCTCGACGTCGACGCCGGCGGTGGGCTCGTCGAGGAACAGGATCTGCGGCTCGTGCGACAACGCCTTTGCGATCATCACGCGTCGCTTCATGCCGCCGGACAGCGTCATGATCTTGTCGTCCTTCTTGTTCCACAGCGACAGCTCGCGCAGCACCTTCTCGAGGTGCGCCGGATCGGGTGCCTTGCCGAACAGCCCGCGGCTGAATTCCATGGTGGCCCAGACGCTCTCGAACGCGTCCGTAGTGAGCTCCTGCGGCACCAGTCCGATCTTGGAGCGCGCCGCTCGATACTCGCGGACGATGTCGTGGCCGTCGGCAGTGACCTTGCCGGAGGTGGCGTTGACGATGCCGCAGATGACGTTGATCAGCGTCGTCTTGCCGGCGCCGTTCGGCCCGAGCAGTGCGAAAATCTCGCCGCGATGGATCTCGAGGTCGATGTGCTTGAGCGCCTGGAAGCCCGAGGCATAGGTCTTGACGAGGTCGTTGACGGAGATGATCGGTTGCACGTAGCGCGGTCCCGGGTCCGGCGAGGGCGGCTATTATAGGAGAAGCGGATAGTCAGAGCGTCCTGATGAACGTACAGAGCTACTTTCCAACGCTGGTTTATACGTCGCGCCTGAACGGCGCGGCGGCGCTGAATCGCCGCCTGCTGCGCGAATGCCGGCAGCTGGAGCGCGACGACGAGTCCGGCCGGCGCTGGTCCGCGAAGAACTACCCGGGCGGCTACACGTCGTACAACTCGGCGAGCCGCATGCACGAGCTGTCGCCGACATTTGCGCAGTTGCGACGTGGGCTCGATCGGCACGTCGCATCGTTCGCGAAATCACTGCAGTTCGACCTGGCGGGCCGCGAGCTGCAGATGACGGACTGCTGGGTCAACATCATGCCGCGGCAAGTCGTGCACAGCTTGCATCTGCATCCGCTCGCGACGATCAGCGGGACTTATTACGTCGACACGCCGCGCGGGTCTGCTGGATTGAAGCTGGAGGATCCACGACTGGATCGGTTCATGGCAGCGCCGCCGCTAAAGCCGAAAGTGCGCGCGGACAGACAGAGATGGGTCGAGATTCCGGCGCAAGCGGGCAAGCTCGTGCTGTTCGAGAGCTGGCTCAGACATGAAGTGCCGCCGAATCCGTCGGCGGCGCCGCGGATCAGCGTCAGCTTCAACTACAACTGGTTTTGAAGTGAACGTTCGACAACCTTTCGAATTCGAGCAGGTGCTGCAATTCCTGCACGGCGACGAGCCGCTGACCGTAACTGCATGGATCATCCAGCTCACACCGTGGGCCGGACATGCCAACATCCATGAGCTCCTGGTCGCCGTATGGGAAGGCGACCGTGCGTCCTTTCCGGATCTGAACTGGGCGGTGTTGCAGCAGCAGCTCGTCCGGGTTGGCGTAGCGCGCGTGCTCGGTGGACAGACGAACGACCCGCGCTATCGCGACTACATTCTCGAGGTGCTGGAGCATGCATCTGCCATCAAAGACAGGTTGTATGCGCTCGCGGCCCTGGGAGCGATTGGCCGGGAGGAGGACCTCGACAGACTCCAGTCCGTCGCGACCGGCAGTGACGAAGAGCTCGCCATCGGAGCACTGGCCGGCTTGTTTGCATCGAAGAGGCCCGGCGCACGACTTGCACTGGAGCGTTTGGCCGACGATCCATCACTGTCGGAACAGGTACGCGGATACGCGGCCGGTTTCCTCCCCTTGTCGCGTCCGCCTGAGTGAGCCTCGCAGCAATGTCGGAACTTCCATCGACCGTTCGTCCTTGGGCCATGGGATGGGGAAAAACCCGAAGTGACTGACTTCCGCTGGATCGAGACCGCTCTGACCTCCGCCCGCCCGCAAGCCGTGGCGGCGCTGCTGCGCTATTTCCGTGACCTCGACACCGCCGAGGAGGCCTTCCAGGAAGCCTCCCTCCGAGCCCTGAAAGTCTGGCCCGTCAAAGGCCCGCCGCGCGATCCAGCGGCCTGGCTCATCTTCGTCGGCCGCAATACCGGTCTCGACAGCGTGCGCCGGCGGAGCAAGGAAACAGCGCTGCCTCCGGACGAAGCACTTTCCGATGACGACGACGCGCAAGCGCAGCTCGCCGATCAGCTCGACGCCGAGCACTACCGCGACGACATCCTTCGATTGCTCTTTATCTGCTGCCACCCGGAGCTCCCGGCCACACAGCAGATCGCGCTCGCGTTGCGCATCGTCTCCGGTCTCACCGTGAAAGAAATCGCGAGCGCATTTCTGGTGAGCGAAGCCGCGATGGAGCAGCGGATCACGCGCGCGAAGCGCGCGATCGGTTCAGCCGAGGTTCCTTTTGAGACTCCTGGCGCCGAGGCGCGCAGCGATCGTCTCGCAGCCGTCGCCGCGATGATCTATCTCGTCTTCAACGAAGGGTACTCGGCGAGCGCCGGCAACGCGCACGTGCGCACATCGCTCTGCGAAGAGGCGATCCGTCTCTCCCGGTTGTTGCTGCGACTGTTCCCGAGCGAGCCCGAAGTCATGGGTCTCGTCGCCTTGCTCCTGCTGCAACACGCCCGCGCGTCAGCGCGCCTCGATCGTGACGACGAGATCGTGCTGCTCGAGGATCAGGATCGCAGCAAGTGGAATCGCGAGCTCATCGACGAGGCGCTCGTGCTCGTCGAAAAGGCGCTGCGACATCGCGCGCCGGGACCCTATCAAGTGCAAGCCGCCATCGCAGCCGTGCACTCGCGCGCCAAGCGCGCCGCCGACACCGATTGGCAAGAGATCGATACGCTCTACGGCGTGCTGGAAAAATTGCAGCCGTCGCCCGTCGTCACGCTCAACCGCGCGGTGGCCGTCTCGAAGTTGCGCGGACCGGCCGCTGCATTGGAAATGATCGAGCCGCTCGGCGAAAAGCTGCAGGGCTATTTCCACTTCTTCGGCGCGAGGGGTGCGTGGCTGCATGAGCTCGGTCGCATCGATGAAGCGCGTGTCGCGTTCGACAAGGCCATCGCGCTCGCGCACACGCCGGCGCAGGCCGCCCATATCCGGCAGCACCTCGATCGTCTGCTGAAGTAGTTGCGCCTGTATATAACAACAGCTATGCTCTGTCTCCCCCGCAATCGATACGAGAGGGCGCCATGAAGCTGTACTGGTGCGAGCGCACACGCGCGGTCCGCGCAGTGTGGATGATGGAAGAGCTCGGCGTGCCCTACGAGCGGGTACGGATCGACATCCGCAATGAGCAGTCACGCGCGGACCCGGCATTCCGCGCAGCGTCGCCGATGGGGAAAGTGCCGGCGCTCGAGGATGGCGCCGTGCGCATCTGGGATTCCGGCGCCATCTGCGCCTATCTCGCCGATCAATATCCGACCGCGCAGCTGGCGCCGCCGATCGGCAGCCCCGATCGCGGCGCTTACCTCATGTGGCTGATGTACACGAATTCGGTGATCGAGCCGGCAATGGGCGAGAAGGCGGCAGGGATGGCCAAAAATCCCGTGACCTACGGCTGGGGCAGCTGGGAGCTGATGCTTTCGACTTTGCGCACTGCTGTAGGTCGCGGCCCATGGATTCTCGGCGAGCGCTTCTGCGCTGCGGACGTGCTGCTCGGGATGAGCTGCTACTTCATGCGCCAGTTCAACATGATCACGGAAGAGCCGGTGTTGTTCGCGTACGCGGACCGTTGCGCCGCGCGGCCTGCGTTCCAGCGCGCATACGCAGTGGAGACCACGTCGGGCTGAAGCCCGACCTACAGGTGTAGGTCGGACTTCAGTCCGACACTATCTGCGGTCGGCGGACGAGGACTCGTCGGCTTTCGGCAGCGGCACCAGTGCGGAGACTGTCAGCTCCGGGGTCGTGATGCTCAGGTTGTTGGGCGTGCACAGGACGCGGTCGCTGACGATCTTGATCGAGAGCTTCGGCAACACGTCCTTGCTCAGCCCTTCCATCAGCTCGCAGTCGCCCGGCGCCAGGTCGAGCCGGCGATCGCGGGACAACTCGACGGTCTTCCACTGCGCCGGGAACGGATCGGTCTTCAGCGGATCCTTCTTGCCGGTCAGCCGCTCGGCCAGTTCCCGCGTCGCCTTGTCCGGCGGCTCCTTTGCTTCGCTCGCCGGGATCACGGCGGCGCTGTTGATCGTGACGAAGAAGTTGCGGGACGGACGGGTCACATCGATACAGCCGTTCGCCTGCACGCGCGTCTGCTCCGGCGCGCCGAGCCGCAGCAGGATGCCGCGCACCTTCTGCTCGAAGGCATCGCAGTTGTATGCGGTCGTGAAGCCGACATACGAGTACTTGATCTCAACCGGTTTCCACACGGCCTGAACCGTTTTCGCGGCCGGATCGGGCGAGTCCGCATGAACGGCCGATGAAAGCAGCGCGGCAAGGAGGCACGCGCCCGCAAGAGGGGCTCGTACCAGGGAAGGGAGGCGAATGTCCATGATGGGCTCCGAAAGGGTCTTACGCGGATTTAGACGCGAAGGCGGGCGGCGCGTTCCCCGGATGTCCGTCCGTTTACTTTACGTCCCCGTAATTTCGCAGGCGGTTCTGTGGAGCACAAGTTATCCTTTGGTTCATGAGCTCCAATGTCGATGTGCAAAGCCGCGAAGTCACGGCGGCCGTGGCGGTGTTGGGCGCACTCAGCTTCTGCCACTTGCTGAACGACATGATGCAGTCGCTGCTGCCGGCAATGTACCCCATCCTGAAGACAGGCCTGAAGCTCGACTTCGGTCAGATCGGCCTCGTGACTTTCGTTTACCAGGTGACCGCTTCGCTGTTCCAGCCGCTGGTCGGGCTCTACGGGGACCGGCGGCCGATGCCCTATGCGCTGGCGTTCGGCATGGGGTTCACGCTGACGGGCCTGTTGCTGCTCTCGATGGCCAGCACCTTTACTGTGCTCCTGCTCGGCGCCGCAGTCATCGGTATCGGCTCTTCGGTGTTTCATCCCGAGTCTTCGCGCGTCGCGCGCGTCGCATCCGGCGGGCGCCACGGCTTCGCGCAATCGCTGTTCCAGGTCGGCGGCAACGCAGGCTCGGCGATCGGTCCGCTCGCGGCTGCATTCATCGTGCTGCCGAACGGCCAGGGCAGCGTCGCGTGGTTCGCGCTTGCGGCGATGCTCGGCATCGCGTTGCTGACGAAGATCGGCGGCTGGTACTCGCGTCAGACGGTGCGGCTCGCGGCCATCCGCAAGAGCGCACACCATGCGCTCGTGGAATTGCCGCGCGGCAAAGTCATCGGCGCGATGAGCGTGCTGATCGTGCTGATCTTCTCCAAGTACTTCTACTTGGCGAGCCTGACGAGCTACTACACGTTCTATCTGATCGAGCGCTTTCACGTCTCGGTGTGGAGCGCGCAGGTGCACTTGTTCGTGTTCCTCGCCGCCGTCGCAGTCGGCACCTTCGCCGGCGGTCCCATCGGCGATCGCATCGGCCGCAAGTACGTCATCTGGTTCTCGATCCTCGGCATCCTGCCTTTCACGCTGCTGCTGCCGCACGCGAACCTGTTCTGGACCGGCGTGCTGAGCGTGCCGATCGGCCTGATCCTCGCGTCGGCGTTCTCGGCGATCCTCGTGTACGCGCAGGAGCTCGTGCCGGGCAAAGTCGGCATGATCTCCGGGCTGTTCTTCGGTCTCGCGTTCGGCATGGGCGGCCTCGGCGCGGCCGTGCTCGGGCACGTTGCGGACATTCGCGGCATCGAGTTCGTTTACAGCATCTGTGCGTACCTGCCGCTGCTCGGCGCGCTGGCCGCGTTCCTGCCGAAGGTCGAAACTCACAAGGTGAGCTCATGACCGCCGAACTCAAGCATCACTCGCTCACGGTCAACGGGATCCGCATGCACGTCGCGGAGCAGGGCACGGGCCCGCTGGTCGTGATGTGTCACGGCTGGCCGGAGCTCTGGTATTCGTGGCGGCATCAGTTGCCGGCCGTTGCGGCTGCGGGCTTTCGCGCAGTCGCGCCCGACATGCGCGGCTTCGGCGAGACCGAGGCGCCTGCAGACGCCAATGACTACACGATCATGCACACCGTTGGCGACGTGGTAGCGCTCGTGGCGGCGCTCGGCGAGAAGAAGGCAATCATCGTCGGCCACGACTGGGGCGCGCCTGTTGCGTGGACGGCGGCGATGATGCGGCCCGATCTGTTTGCGGCAGTCGTCGCGATGAGCGTGCCGCATCGGCCGCGATCCGCCGCGGCGCCGCTGAAGACCCTGAAGGAAGCGGGGCTCGGCAACTACTATTGGATCTATTTCCAGAAGCCGGGCGTCGCCGAAGCGGAGTTCGAGCGCGACCCTGCTGTGACGCTCCGCAAGCTGCTGTACGGTGTGTCGGGCGACATCCCCATCGATCGCGAGAATCCGATGATGGTTCAGGAGGGTCGCGGCTTTCTCGATCCGCTCGCGGTGGCGTCGAAGTTGCCTGCGTGGCTGCGCGAAGAAGATATCCAGAAGTTCGCGAACGAGTACCGCCGCACCGGTTTTCGCGGCGGGCTCAACTGGTACCGCAACATCGACCGCAACTGGGAACTCACCGCGCCGTGGCAGGACGCGACGATTCGTCAGCCCGCGCTTTTCATCGCCGGCACGCGCGATCCGGTGATCGCGGGCAAGCGCGGCCTCGCCGCCGTCGAGCACATGAGCCGCGCAGTGCCCGGTGTGCAGAAGGTGATGATCGAAGGCGCCGGTCACTGGATTCAGCAAGAGCGGCCCGAACCGGTCAACGCCGCGTTGCTAGAATTCCTGGGCAAAGTCCGCAATGTCTGAAGGGGCCTTCATGCTTCGTCGTCATCGCTATCTCGCGCTCGCATGCGCGGGCGCACTCGCCGTTCTCGTCAGCGCGCCGTCGCTTGCTGCCGAGCATTCCAAACCGGAATTCCTGAATCGCGAGGATCCGGGGCGCGCCGGTCTGCCGTTCTCGGAAGCGGTGCGCGTCGGCGACCTGATGTTTCTCTCCGGCCAGATCGGCTACGACCCCGCGACCGGCAAGCCCGTGCCCGGCGGCATCAAGGCCGAAGCGCGCCAGGCGCTGACGCTGATCAAAGACGTGCTGACGCGCAACGGCGCGTCGATGTCGGACGTGGTGAAGTGCACCGTATTCCTCGCTGACATCGCGGAGTGGCCGGCGTTCAACGAGGTCTACGTCGAGTTCTTCAAGAAGCCGTTCCCGGCGCGCAGCGCACTGGCAGCCAGCGGACTGGCACGTAACGCGCGCGTCGAGGTCGAGTGCATCGCGTACGCGCCGAAGTAGGTCGGGCTTCAGCCCGACGCAAGGTGGAGTCGGGCTGAAGCCCGATCTATACCGCCTTCTTCTTCTGCTCTTCCTTGTAGAGCGCGAACTCCTCGCCGGCCGCGCGCGCGATGCTCGGCCGTTTCAGCATGCGCTGGTAGTAGGCGTGCACCTCGGGCCATTGCTGCAGATCCACCTTTGACGCAGTCGCCCAGTTGAGGATCGTCGTCAGGTACGCGTCCGCGATGCTGAAGCTATCCAGCACGTATTCGCGATCGCGCAGGTGCGTCTGCAGGATGCCCATGCGCAATCCGATCTTGTCGCGCGCGTAGGCCTTGACCTCTTCCGAGGCCTTCTGGTCGAGCAGCGGGATGAAGATGGCCTTGTGCAGCTCAGTGCCGATGAAGCCCAGCCACTGCTGCAGCCGGCTGCGCTCACGGCCGCTGGTCGGCGCCAGCCGCGCCTGCGGAAACTGGTCCGCAACGTACTGCAGGATCGCGGTGTTCTCGGTGAGAATGGTGCCGTCATCCAGGCGCAGCGCAGGCACCTGGCCCATCGGGTTGATCGCGAAGAAATCGCCGCCATCCAGCAGCTTCTTGCTGCGTGTGTCGGCCTGCGTGTAGCGTGCCGGCGCCTCGGCTTCGTATAGCGCGATGCGTGTTGCGAGCGAGCAAGCCAGAGGTGCGAAGTACAGCTCCATGACAGGTCCTCCAGTGTGTTTCTGTACTGTGCGGTATAATATTGGCGGGCGTCAAGGTATTTTTTTACAATATGGTACATAAAAAGCCTGCTGAGCGACCGGCGCCGCGCCCCCGCGGCCGACCTCGTGCCTACGACGCCGATGCCGCGCTGTCGCAGGCAATGACAGCGTTCTGGCAACTCGGCTACTCAGCGACGTCGCTAGAGCAGTTGAGCGACGCCACCGACATGAATCGCCCGAGCCTGTACGCGGCTTTCGGCGACAAGCGCGCGCTCTACCTGCAGACGCTCGACAGCTACACGGAGCGATCGAAGGAACAGATTGCGAAAGCGCTCGATCCGCAGTTGTCGCTGGCGGAAGGGCTGCAGCGCTTCTACGACACTGCGATCGCTTCCTACCTGCCGCCCGGCGATCCCGCGCGGGGCTGCTATCTGATCGGCACGGCGGTCACCGAGGCGTTGGGTGACGAGGAAATCCGCAAGCGGCTTGCCGGTGCGCTGCGCGCATTCGAGCACATGCTGGAGGCGCGCATCCGCCAGGCTCGAGACAACGGCGAGATCGAAGCGACAGCCGATCCGCAGGCCCTGGCGATGATCGCGTCGGCGGTGCTGTACACGATGGCGATCCGCTCGCGCGCAGGAGAATCGCGGGCGCTGCTGCGAAGCGTGGCGACGACTGCTATCGATCTGATCTGCGGACGTGCACCTGCGCGAAAGCCACGGCGCGGGCAATGATTTCGCGCGAGCGCTCGTCGTCGTCGAGGATGTCGAAGCCGTGCCGGCCGGCGGGATGATTCATCAGCTCCAGCGGCGCGTTGCCCGCCAGAGCTTCCTGCACGAACATGTCGATCGACTGGTTGATCGTCGCCTGATCCAGGCCGGCGCGCGCGATGAACATCGGCAGGCCGCCGCCCTTCGTGCGGACATGCGCTGCCGCCGAGAGCTCTGTGGCGCGAGCGACCTTCGCTGCATCGTTGGCGGCCACCATGTGACGCATGTCGAGAACGGCGTAGAACGCGAGCACGCAGCGCACGTACGAAGGCCGTCCGCGCAGCACCGCGCTCAATAGCGGACCGCCGCCCGAGAAATACCAGATAGCGATCCGATCGGCATCGACGTTGAGCTGCGCTGCATGCTCGCGCACGTAATCGATTGCCGCGGCGACGTCTGCCTGCGATCTCTCGTAGTCGGTGGGCGCGTACAGCCGATGATTGAACGTCACACCGGCCAGCGCGGACGCGGCCGCCAGCTCGCCGTACGACGTGAACACGCCCCACTGCGTCGGCGGCACGAACTGCTCGGGAATGGGTCCGCCGTGAACGAAGAAGACCGCAGGCACACGCGCATCGCCGGATAGACGCGCCGGCGAGTAGATATTCATCTCGAGCTCGGCACCGCCGTCCCGCTTGTACACGACGTCGCGCTGCACGCGGACGTCGCGCATCCCGTCGACGTGATAGACGATCGGGTTGCTGAAATCACGCTCGGCCATGCACTGCTTCCGCGTTGTGCCACACGTTGCGCGCGCGTTGCACGAACTCCAGCAGCGAGGGATCGAGCGCCCAGCGTCGCTGCAGCGTCGCGTCCGCGTGTAGTGCCTGCTGCATTCGATCCTTCACGCTGCTGTCGCCACCGGAGAATTCGTCGAGCAGCGATTCCATTTCGCCGACGAGAGCCTGTACGCCAACATTGTCGACGCCGTCGCCGGCTGCCATGGCATTGCGTATCTCTCCTGCGACGCGCAGCCACTCGCGCATCCGGTCATCGGGCATGTTCAGGCGCTCGAGTGCTGCCGGTTCGAGATGCCGCGCCCACGCCGTGAGATTGCCGTGCCGCACGGCCCGGGTCAGATACTC
This sequence comes from Steroidobacteraceae bacterium, assembly GCA_044866955.1. Classification (GTDB taxonomy): domain Bacteria; phylum Pseudomonadota; class Gammaproteobacteria; order Steroidobacterales; family Steroidobacteraceae; genus Steroidobacter. The sequence goes on along the minus strand of JBIOUH010000081.1, from coordinate 5,722 downwards.
CATCGTCGCGTTATCGAGACCGCTCTGCGCTTGCATGCGCGCCTGCAGATCCGGCTGCGCGTGATACGCGAGCTTCATCTTGATCGCGAGGCCGACGTCGCCGCCGACACGCGCCAGCATCAACTGCATCCAGCGATCAGCGAGGCCTTGGACATGGTCGCTCTGTACTGGCACCTCGCGTTCCGCCGCTGCGCGCAGCTCCGATAACAGCGAGCGCCATTGGTCTTTATCGGCATTGCTGTTCGCCAGCAGCCGCTGCAGTTCGTCCGACGAGCAGTACTTGTCGTACTGGGTGATGAGCTCGACCGCTGAGATCCAGTCGCCCGCGACCGGCTCATCGCCGCGCGTGAGCACCTCACGAATCTGAATCAGCCGTGCGCGCAGCGCCGTCGCTTTCTCGATGCGATCGTCCAGCTCGTCGAGCTGCTGCGCGATCATGTCCGGCAATGGCGCTCCCGCCTTGGCGAGCACGGCCGCGACTTCGTTCAGCGAAAGGTTCAGCCGCTGCAGTGCCTGGATGCGGTAGAGGCGCACGATGTCCGCCTGCGTGTACAGGCGATAGCCGGAATCGGAGCGCTGCGACGGCTCGAGCAGGCCGATCGCATGATAGTGGTGCAGGGCGCGGACGGTGAGCCCGGTCAGCTTGGCAAGTTGCCCGACGGTGAACGACATGAGACCTCCGATGAGGAGGACTCTAGGCCCTGACGGTACGTCAGGGTCAAGCGCTGCAGGTCGGGCTTCAGCCCGACAAGGGCGTTGCAGCCAAAGTTTCAACCTACAGGTGGGTCAGGACGCGCACGCCGCGATCCACGTGTCCGGAGGGCACGACGACCACTTCCTCGCCGATGCGATGGAAATCCAGGTCGATCGCCACGTCGCGCACCGGCAGGTTGCGGATCGACAGCGATTCGACGTCGATCGGCAGCGTCGGGCGCGTTACGTGAACCTCCTGCCGTTCGCCGTCCACCGCGATGCCGAGGCAAGCCTGCAGCAGCAGGAAGACGGAGCCTGACGACCAGGCTTGCGGCTGGCAGGCGACGGGATACGGCGTCGGGCCCTGGCCCGCGACGCGCGCAAATCCGCAGAACAGCTCGGGCAGGCGCATGCCGAACTGATTCGCCGTTTCGAAGATGTCGTTGAGGATCTGCACGACGTTGGCGCGGCCGCCGTAGCGCGAGATGCCGGCTGCGCAAATCGAGGTGTCGTGAGGCCAGATCGAGCCGTTGTGATACGACATGGGGTTGTAGCGCGGCTCACGCTCCGCGAGCGTACGGATGCCCCAGCCGCTGGAGAATCGCGGAGACATCAGCTGTGCGGCTACGAGCGCCGCGCGCTCGTCGCTCGGCACGCCGCAGTAGAGCAGGTGCCCTGCATTCGACGCGTACACGCGGCACGGCGCGCCGTCGCCATCGATCGCGATCGCGTAGTAATGCATTTGCGGCACCCAGAAGCGATCTTCGATTGCCGCGCGCAGCGCTTCCGCCTTCCGTAACCAGTCGGTGCCGCGGGCTTCGTCGCCTCGCCGGGTCGCGAGCTCGGACATGCAACGCAGTGCCGCGTACGCGTACCCTTGCACCTCCACGACTGCGAGCGGTCCTGTGGGAAAGCGCCCGTCGTCATGGAACATGGAGTCGCCGCTGTCCTTCCACGCCTGATTGACGAGGCCGCTGTTCTCCCCGCGCGCGTAGTCCAGGAATCCAGTCGGACTCGCGGCGAGCCGCCGTTCGATCCACCCGGTCGCGGCGACCAGCGAATCCCAGATCCCATCGACCAATGCGCGATCGCCCGTGCGACGCTCGTACGCGCCGGCCAGCATGACGAACAGCGGTGTCGTATCCACACCGCCGTAGTAGCGACCGAATGGCACTTCCTGCAGCGCCGCCATTTCCCCGCGACGCGTCTCGTGCATGATCTTGCCGGGCTGCGAGTCGCGGAACGCCGAAGTTTCGGTCGCCTGTGTCGAAGCGAGAAAGGTCAGCACACCCGCCGCGAGTTTCGGATTGAGCCACAGCGTCTGCAGCGCCGTGATGATCGCGTCGCGGCCGAATTGCGTCGCGAACCATGGGATGCCTGCGTAGGGATACGGCCCCGTCGGCAGCGCAGTAGTCAACAGCGCCAGGTCGGAGCGCGAGCGATCGATCCATTGCGCGAACAATCGTCCCGACGAGCTGACCGCGGCGCCCTGGTTCAAGCGCTGCTGCATGTCGGCGGTGAGCTCGGCAGCGGCCGAGTTGAAGCGTTCAGTCGACGGCGCGTCCTGCTCCTGCGCGCCGATCTCGATCGACAACTCTGCGCGCCCGCCTCGTGGCAGCTGCAGCCTGAATTCCGCCTGCGTCGCCGAGATGGTCACGGGCAGCAACGAGAATTCGATGTACGTCGTGCGCACGATGTCGTCGAGACCGCGATACGACAGTTTCACTGTCTGATTCGCAGTGCGTACAGGCAACAGCTCGCCGCGTGCTTTGCGTACGGTGCCCTGCACTTCGAAGATGTCCGCGAAATCCGCTTCGTAGGAGAACAGCAATGGCAGCTCTGCGTCGCGCTCGCCGAAGTTGGTGAGCGTGATGTGCTCATACAGACGGCTCTTCCACAGCAAGCGATCGCGTTCGATGTGGATCGCACCCTGCGGGATCGCCAGCTCACCCGGCGCAGCGAGCGGCCGGTTGGTGAGATGCGCGGTGAACAGCGTATTGTCGCGATTGATGGCGGCGCCGAGCGGCGAGGGCCGGCGTCCGGCAACGCTCAGCTCGAAGCGCGACAGCAGGCGCGTGTCGTTCGCGAACAGACCGTCGCTGTTGCCCTGGACGTCGCCGAGCGCGTCGGCGAGCAGAAACGTATCGCGGTCCTTGAGGGTGAAGCGCGGCAGCAAGCCGCGCCGGTCACCGGGTTCGTCGGTGGAGCTCATCGCATCCCTCGTCGAGTTCAGGACGCGCGCAGTAGCGGTCGACTCTCCTGCAAGCGCGCATACAGGTCGAGATACGAGCGCGCCATCGTGCGGGCGGCGAAGCGCCGCTCGAAGACGGCTCGCACCGTGGGTCGATCGATGCGCTCTATGTTACGCACAGCGGCGACGGCTTCTTCTTCGGAATCTACGATGTAGCCGGTCACGCCGTGCTCGATGACCTCCGGCACGGAGCCGCGATTCCAGGCAATGACCGGCGTGCCGCAGGCCATCGCCTCGATCATTACCAGCCCGAACGGCTCCGGCCAGTCGATCGGGAACAGCAGCGCGCGCGCATTGCCGAGGAATTCGGACTTGCGGTCGTCGCCGATCTCGCCGATGTAGTCGATCAACGGATCGTCGAGGAGTGGTTGGATGCGCGCCTCGAAGTACTCGCGGTCGACGGCGTCGACCTTGGCGGCGATTTTCAACGGAATGCCGGCGCGCCGCGCGATCGAGATCGCGACGTCCGGACGCTTCTCGGGCGAGATGCGCCCCATGAACGCGAGGTACCCCGGCTCGGGCCGGGCTCGAAACGCGAACTGCTCGACCGGCATGCCATGCGGGATGGTGGCGAGCCAGTTGACGAACGGCAGCGGCGTGCGCTGGTGATCTGAGATCGAGACCAGTCCGAACTGCGGCCAGTGTCGATAGGCGGCTTCGAGGTCCAGCAGATCCAGGCGCCCGTGCAGCGTCGTGACGGTCTTGTGCGCCTGATGCTCGAAGACCGGAAAATGCAGCAGATCGATGTGAAAATGCAGCATGTCGAATTGCCAGGCGCGACGCCGTACTTCGTGGAGCATCGTGAGGTGCGCGGCGACATCCGACTTGAGCGGCGCCGGGTCGAGGCGGATCGAGCGCTCGCGGACCGGAACCAGCTTCGCGCGCGTGCGCGCGTCAGCTGCAGCGAACAATGTTACGTCGTGACCGAGCTCGACCAGCGCGTCGCAGAGGATTGCAACCACGCGCTCGGTGCCGCCATACAGCTTGGGAGGAACGGCTTCGGCGAGCGGCGCGATCTGGGCTATTTGCATGGGCGAGGGTCCGCGCTCGTCCGAATGAAATGAAGTCACGCGGTTGTAACGCTTTGCTCTGCGGAAAAGTTTCGAGCCGCGCGACGTCAGCCGTTTCCGAAACGCTGTCGATAGTCGCGCGGCGTCATGCCGACCTGACGCGCGAACAGCTTGCGGAAGGAGGATACGTCTTCGTAGCCGCATTGCTCGACGATGCGATCGAGCGGCAGCTTCGAGCCTTCCAGTAGCTCGCGCGCGCGGGCGATTCGCTGGGATTGCAGATAGCTCAAGGGCGACATCCCGAGGCTCGCTTTGAATCTGCGCGCCAGCGTCCGCTCGCTGACAGCAAGTGTCCGACAGACGCCGGCAATCGCCAGCCGTTTGCCCGCGTGCTGGCGCAGATAGCGCATTGCACGCTCGATTTCGGAGCCTTGCTGAGGCGCAGCGTGCGGCACGAGGAACGGCGACTGCGAGCCGCGCCGTCGTTCGACGAGCATCAGTCGCCCCGTCGCCGACGCGAGCGGCTCGCCAGCGAGCTCGCGGACGAGCTCCAGTGCGAGATGCATGTACGCAGTGCCGGCAGCGGCAGTCCAAAGTTCGCGGTCGTGCATGACGAGGCGGTCGGGGACCATCTCGACATCCGGGAAAGCCAGCCGAAACCAGTTCACCAGCCACCAGCACGTCGTCGCGCGCCGGCCGCTCAGCAATCCTGCTTGTGCGAGCAATACCGCGCCGCTGCACGTGCTCGCGAAGATCTTCGAGCGACGCGCCATGCGCACCATGAAGGCATTCTCAGTGCGCAGACGCTGCGCCCGCTCCTCGAGATCCGCGAGCGACTCGCACCAGATCGGCGGAACGATCGCCGCGTCGTAGCGGCGCCGGCACGCATGCACTGCGAACGTGACTCCGTGCGAGCCGCGTACAGGACGACCCGTTGCGCTGACGATGTGGCAATCGAAGCGGGCAGCAGAGGCGCCGCGACCATCCGGCAGCGTCGCCCGTGCATTGTTCGCGATCGCGAACAGCTCCAGCAGGCCCGCCGTGATCCATGCCGAGCAGCCGGTATAGCCGACGATCGCGACCGTGACTGTTTTCGCCATAGCAGTGGCAAGTATGCCACTAGCGCCGAACGAGAGCTGGCCTGACTGTAGGTCGGGCTTCAACCCGACTTCTGGAGACTCCCATGAACGATCGGCGGCACTTCGTGCTCGCGGGATTGAGCGCTGCGCTGGCCGGCAACAGCGGCACGACGCAGGCTGCGCAGCCCCAACAGCCGAGCTACCTGTGTGTCTATCGGCCGGGTGCCGGGTGGCTGCCGGGCAAGCCGCTCGCGGAGCAGCCGCTACGCGAGCACGGCCGCTACATGCTCGATCTCTATCGCCGCGGGATCATGCGTCTCGCCGGACGCTTCGCAGACGGCAGTGGCGGGGCAATGCTGTTCGGAGCGGACGACGATGCCAGTGCACAAGCCATCGTCGCCGCCGATCCAGCCGTCGTAGCGCAGACATTTACATACGAGCTGCGCCACTGGGCCTTGGTCGATTGGGCGGCGCTTGTGAAGAAAGAGCAGAAATGACTCTTGGCTGCTTCTCTTTTCTTCCTTGGCGCCTTGGCGTCTTGGCGAGAGATATTCCGGCTTCTTCTCTCCTCCGCAAACTCACGCTGGAATTGTGCCACTCCCAGCGCACCTGAATGTTGTTGCTTAGGTCGCTGCGGAGGGAGAGAGAAGAACAAGAATATCTCTCGCCAAGACGCCAAGACGCCAAGG
>JBIOUH010000080.1:0-46707 GCA_044866955.1 Steroidobacteraceae bacterium | reverse complement strand
CGCCTATAGCAACACCCTCAAGCAGTCTCTGCTCGGCGTGCTGCCTTCGACGCTTGCCGCGCACGGCGCAGTCAGCGAGGCGACAGCGCGTGAAATGGCAATCGGCGCGCTCGAAACACTCGGCGGTCAACTGGCTGTCGCCGTGACCGGCATCGCGGGTCCGGACGGCGCGCAGCCCGGCAAGCCGGTCGGCACGGTGTGGTTCGGCTGGGCCTGGCGCGAAGGCGACGAGATCGAGACGCGGGTGGCGCTGGAAACGTTCAGCGGCGATCGCGAAGCGGTGCGGCGGCAGACCGCCGCACGCGCTCTGGACGAAATCCTGCGACTGGGTGGGTGAGTAAGAATCCCCGGCTGTTCTTCGCGCTGTGGCCGACCGATGCGGTCCGGGCGGAGTTGGCCGCAGCCGCACAGTCATACTCCTGCCTGGGGCGCGCGATCGCCGCCCGCAATCTGCATATCACGCTGGTTTTTCTCGGCTCGGTGGCGCAGGCGCGCCTCGCCGCCGTGCTGGACGCTGCGCAATCGATGCAGAAGTTGACATTCGATGGCAGGTTTTCAGTGCATCTTGATGCTGTCGAGCTCTGGCGGCGATCCAGCCTGATCTGCCTGACGGCGGGGCAGACGCCGCCGGAACTGCTGACGATCGTCGGACAGTTGGGTGCGGAGCTGCGCGAACGCGGTTTAGAACTGCGCGAGCACGAGACGTTTCGGCCGCACGTCACGCTGGTGCGCGACGTCGCGCGCGGGTCGAAGGTCGCGGGCGCCGCGTCGGTGCGGTGGCCGGTCGAGTCGTTCGCTCTGGTCGAATCGAAGGTCGGGCAACGCGGCTCCGAGTACACGGTGCTGGAGCAGTGGCGTCTGACGCTGAAGGCCTGATCTGAAGAAATGTCGCCGCGGTGATTGAATTACTGTGTAAATGTACAGATAATCGACTCTTGTCTGAGCCTTCGTCTGTCGGATACTGAACACCTCGCTCCCACTCACATCACTCAAGGTCGCCATGATGGAAGAAAACCGCAAGAAGGCGCTCGCCGCCGCGCTCGGGCAGATCGAAAAGCAATTCGGCAAGGGCTCGGTCATGCGCCTGGGCGAGGGCACGGAGAATTACGACATCGAGGCAGTGTCGACTGGCTCGCTCGGGCTGGACATCGCGCTCGGCGTCGGCGGTCTGCCGCGCGGACGCGTGGTCGAGATCTACGGTCCCGAGTCTTCCGGCAAAACCACGCTTACGCTGCAGGTCATCGCCGAGGCGCAGCGCATGGGCGGCACTGCTGCGTTCGTGGATGCCGAGCACGCGCTCGATCCCGTCTACGCCGGGAAGCTCGGTGTGAACGTGCAGGAGCTGCTGGTCTCGCAGCCGGACACGGGCGAGCAGGCGCTGGAGATCACGGACATGCTGGTGCGCTCCGGCGCGGTCGACATCGTGGTGGTCGACTCGGTCGCGGCGCTGACCCCGAAGGCGGAAATCGAAGGCGAGATGGGCGATGCGCACGTCGGCCTGCAGGCCCGCCTCATGTCGCAGGCGCTGCGCAAGCTCACCGGCAACATCAAGCGCTCGAACACCATCGTCATCTTCATCAACCAGATCCGCATGAAGATCGGTGTGATGTTCGGCAACCCGGAGACGACCACGGGCGGCAACGCGCTCAAGTTCTATGCCTCGGTGCGTCTGGACATCCGCCGCATCGGCGCCCTGAAGAACGGTGAGGAAGTCATCGGCAACCAGACCCGCGTCAAGGTCGTGAAGAACAAGGTCGCGCCGCCGTTCCGCGAAGCGGAGTTCGAGATCCTGTACGGCGCCGGCATCTCTCGCAACGGCGAGATCATCGACATCGGCGTGGCGCAGGGCTTCGTCGAGAAGTCCGGCTCCTGGTTCAGTTACAACGGCGAGCGTATCGGCCAGGGCAAGGAAAACGCGCGCACCTTCCTCGATCAGCATCCGGAAATCGCCCGGGAAATCGAGGGCAAGATTCGCGAGAAGCTGCTGCCCGGCAAAGAGGCAGTGAAGGGTGAGGCGACCGTCGAATAGCTCGAGCGCGGACGCCAAGACCGTCGAAGCGGCCGCCGTGCGGCTGCTCGCACGGCGCGAGCATTCCATCGAGGAGCTGCGGCGCAAGCTCCTCAGCAAGGGCTATCCGCCCGACACCATCGAGCCCGTCGTCCAGAAGCTAGCCGGCAAGCGGCTGGTCAGCGACGAACGCTTCACCTCCAGCTTCGTGCATCACCACGCGAAGCGCGGCCAGGGGCCGGTGCGAATCCGGGCGGAGCTGCGGCAGCAGGGCATTGCCGACCCGCAGGTCGAAGAGGCGCTCCGATCGGCTGACATCGACTGGGTGCAGTTGGCCCGGGAGGTCCGCCGCCGCAAGTTCGGGGCGACAGCGCCGCGCAGCCTGGGCGAGCGTGCAAAGCAGGCGCGCTTCCTTCAATATCGGGGCTTCGATGCCGAGCAGCTCCATGCCGCTTTTCGCGAGGAATCAGGCGAGGCGGAGGGCGCGCCGGACATCACCCCAGACATCATTTGAGGCTGAATGACTGCCCAGCGCCTGACCAGCGCCGAACTGCGTGCGCTGTTCCTGAGATTTTTTAACGAGCGCGGGCACCAGATCGTGCCCTCGAGCTCGCTCGTGCCCGGCAACGACCCCACGCTCCTGTTCACGAACTCGGGCATGGTGCAGTTCAAGGACGTGTTCCTCGGGAAGGACAAGCGTCCGTACAACCGCGCCACCACTTCGCAGCGCTGCGTGCGCGCCGGCGGCAAGCATAACGACCTGGAGAACGTCGGCTACACCGCGCGCCACCACACGTTCTTCGAGATGCTGGGCAACTTCAGCTTCGGGGACTACTTCAAGAGCGATGCGATCCGCTTCGCCTGGGACTTCGTGACCGGCAAGGACTGGCTGGGTATCGACCCCAAGCGCCTGATGGCAACCGTGTACCACACGGATCAGCAGGCATTCGACATCTGGCACCAGGAGATCGGCCTGCCCGAGAGCCGCATCGTGCGCATCGGCGACAAGCCGGGCGGCGGCTCCGACAACTTCTGGCAGATGGGCGAGACCGGCCCGTGCGGCCCGTGCTCCGAGATCTTCTATGACCACGGCGCGCACATTCCCGGCGGCCCTCCCGGCTCGCCGGACGACGACGGCGATCGCTGGATCGAAATCTGGAACCTGGTGTTCATGCAGTTCGACCGCTCGGCCGAGGGCGTGCTGACGCCGCTGCCGAAACCGTCCGTCGATACGGGCATGGGGCTCGAACGCACCGCGGCCGTGATGCAGGGCGTGCACTCGAACTACGAGATCGACCTGTTCGTCCACCTGATCAAGGCAGCCGCCACTGCGACGAACACCCGGGATCTCGGCTCGAAGTCCTTGCGCGTGATCGCCGATCACATTCGCGCGTGCGCGTTCCTGGTCGCGGACGGGGTGATTCCCTCGAACGAGGGTCGCGGCTACGTGCTGCGCCGGATCATCCGGCGCGCGATTCGCCACGGCTACATGCTCGGGCAGACCCAGCCGTTCTTCTACACGCTGGTCGCCGCCCTCGACAAAGAGATGGGCGACGCCTTCCCGGAGCTGAGAACGCAGCGTGCGCAGATCGAGCGCGTCCTCAGGCAGGAAGAGGAGCGCTTTGCCGAAACCCTGTCGCAAGGCATGACGTTGCTCGACCAGGCGATCGGCGGGCTGCGCTCGAAGCAGATTCCGGGCGAGACCGTGTTCAAGCTGTATGACACGTTCGGCTTTCCCGTCGACCTCACCGCCGACATCGCACGCGAGCGCGGGCTCACGATCGACCAAGCGGGATTCGATGCAGCAATGGAAGCGCAGCGCGAACGCGGCCGCGCGGCGAGCAAGTTCGGCGTAGACCTTACAACAGGCGTCACCGTCGAGGGCAAGACCGATTTCAGCGGCTACGATCACCTCTCCGACACGGGCAAGGTCGTCGCGCTGCTCCGGGGTAAGGAGCATATCGAGACTCTGAAGGCCGGCGAGGACGGCCAGGTGATCCTCGATCACACCCCGTTCTACGCAGAGAGCGGCGGCCAGGTCGGCGACAGCGGCGTGCTGGTGAATGGCGCGGCCGAGTTCCAGGTGGCCGATACCCAGAAGGTCGGCAGCGCGTACGCTCATATCGGCCGCCTGACCCGCGGCCAGCTCAAGGTCGGCGATCGTCTCGAGGCGCGCGTGGACGCTGTCCGGCGCCGCGCCATCATGCTCAATCACTCCGCCACGCATCTGTTACACGCGGCGCTGCGCAAAGTCCTCGGCACGCACGTGACGCAGAAGGGCTCGCTGGTCGCGCCCGACCGCCTGCGCTTCGATTTTTCGCACTTCGCGCCGCTGACGGCACAGGAGCTGCATGAGATCGAGCGCCTGGTCAACGAGGAAATTCGCGGCAACGCGCTCGCGGAAACGAAGCTGATGCCGTACGAGGCCGCAGTCGCTTCCGGCGCGATGGCGCTGTTCGGCGAGAAATACGACGACGAAGTGCGCGTGCTGCGCATCGGTGACTTTTCAACGGAGCTGTGCGGCGGCACCCACGTCGGCCGCGCCGGCGACATCGGCCTGTTCAAGGTAGTCACCGAAGGGGGTATAGCCGCCGGCGTGCGCCGGATCGAGGCTTTGACAGGCCAGGGCGCGCTCGACTGGATCGTGCGCACCGAGCAGTCGCTGCGCGACATCGCGGGCCTGATGAAGGCGAACCGTGACGACGTCGAGGACAAGGTGAAGCAGCTGCTCGAACGCAGCCGCAAGCTCGAGCGCGAAGTCGCGGGCCTGAAGTCGAAGCTCGCGAGCGGGCAGGGCGGCGATCTTGCGAGCTCGGCCGTGGAAATCGCCGGCGTGAAAGTCGTCGCGACACGCGTCGATGGCGCCGACGCGCCAGCATTGCGCGACGCGGTGGATCAGCTGAAAAACAAGCTCCGCTCGGCGGCGATCGTCCTCGCCTCGGTGCAGGCGCCCGACAAAGTCGTGCTGATCGCCGGGGTTACGCAGGATCAGGTTGCGAGATTGAAGGCGGGCGACCTGGTGAACGTGGTCGCGCAGAAGGTCGGCGGCCGCGGCGGCGGACGCCCCGACCTGGCGCAGGCCGGCGGCAACGATCCGACCCGTCTCGATGAAGCGCTCGCCGCCGTCGCACCGTGGGTCGAGGCCAGCCTGCTGGGCCGCTAGGTCTCGGGCCGCAACATCCAATTTACGTGGTGCGAATTCCGACGCACCCGGCCACTGTGCGCTCTACTGACTTGCATAATGCGACGGACAGCCAGCACACTCGCGCGGTCCCTCGCTTATGTATACACCGTGCCTGCGAAAAAACGGCATGACGAAAAATTCAGGTCGCGCGGCCCATGCGCGCGTGCAAACATCCTTGGAAAAATTTAGTCTCTCTTGTGAGGGTGAGCGCGGCTTTTCAGGGAAATCCCGATCCCCATTACAGAACTGAGTAACCTACTCTCGAATTGGATGACTCGTGCACGCAAGCTGTGGGAGGGCAATGATTCCATTGCCGGCAAGCCGCACGGAGCTCATTCAGCTGACAGGCAAGGAGCGAATCATGTTGATTCTGACAAGGCGCGTCGGTGAGACCGTGATGATAGGCAACGACATCACAGTGACCGTCCTCGGCGTCAAAGGCAACCAGGTCCGTGTCGGCGTCAACGCGCCGAAGGAAGTTGCCGTGCACCGCGAAGAGATCTACGAGCGCATCAAGCGCGAAGAGCAGGCCGCCGGCGGCGCACTCAAGCGTCCGTTGACGGGCGCCGGATCCTGACGATCGACCTCACGCATCGGCGAGCCGCGGAAGTGGCCCAGTAACCCACCTCCGCGGCCCGCTGGACCGAAGAAGAAGAAAAAGTCCGGCGCATCGAGCCGGGTCTTCCGTCCCTCCATCTCGTTACAACTGGTTACATCGCAGCCCTGTACCGGCAGCCGGCGGGCCATTTCGCATTGCGAATCATTCCTTTACCTGACGGGGCCCGGCCAGTATTCTTGCCGGCCTTCCGCAGCGCCGGAGAGATGGCCGAGTGGTCGAAGGCGCACCCCTGCTAAGGGTGTATGGGTCAAAAGCCCATCGAGGGTTCGAATCCCTCTCTCTCCGCCAGTCTCCTCGCTCGCCTTCGATGCCGAAAGTCTTGACCAGCGCGTCGTACTGCTCGCGGGAGATGACGATCATGCAGCCGTGGCGCACCTCCGGCGGCAGGCTGTACTTATCCCAGTTGGCGTAAAACGTGTAGCCGGAGATCTGGTATCACGGACCCTCTAGCTGGTCCGCGACCTACAGGCCATATGACACGCCGGGATATTGCTCGTAGTACAGGTACCAGATCTTGTCGTTCGGCGAAGGCACCAGCATCGGCGCCTCGCGGAAGTTCGGACTGAGCGGCGCGCTCAGATTCTTGTGCGGGCCGAGCAGCGAATCGGACTGCGCGATGCGGATCGTTTTCCCGGTGACCCAGTTGGCAATCGGCGCGAGCGGAACATCGCAGCGCCGGCAACCCTTGTTCAGTGTGATCGACGATCGTAACGACGACCCCCGCGACCTGTTCGATCGCACGCTCGATCGGCTGGAACAGCACGTCCGCCTGCGCAGAGCCATCCGCTGGGCGCGCCACCCCGCGAGACGCCGTGGGCGGCTGCCCCTGGGCATTCTCTGCGTGATTGGCGGCCTGTTCTGGTTTCTTCCGGTGATTGGTCTTTGGATGCTGCCGATCGGCCTGGTGCTGATTGCGCATGACGTGCCGCGCCTGCGGGCTCCCGTCGCGCGCCTCATGTGCTGGATCGAGGGGCGGTGCATCGCTCTGCGTCAGCGATGGCCGAGTCGACGTCCCTATTGAATCGACCCGGGATTACAGCCTGTCCTTGCTCCGCCACAGCAGCGTCGTGCCGATCACTGCACCGGCCAATAACGCAGCGACAGTCGCGCTGCCGACGGGAAAAGAACGCAGCGATGTCGCGGCTATCTCGCCCACGTGCGGCTTCAACAGCTCCACGCGCCGGCGGGTCATTTCGCGGCCAAGCGTGCTCAGCTGCTCGGACAACAGGCGCTCTGCCGTAGGCAACAGCTGCGTTTCCTCGTCGGCCACGTGATGCATCACGACGCGCATGAGCTGCAGGAACAGATCGTCCAACGCAGCGCCGTCGTCGCTCGCGATATCTCCCGCAGATCGTTCGCGCAGTTCGCCGATCAGCCGGCGCATCTCGTCGTGCTCGGGCTTGCTCTTCTCCAGCACTGCGTCGCCGATCGTCACGGTCTGCAGTGCCGGATAGAAGATCTCTTCCTCCAGCTGCGCATGAATCTCCAGCGCCAGGCACGCATTGCGCACCAGAGCCCGCTTGCGGCTGGCTGGCGTGTCGGCCTTGTAGCGGTGAAACAGCGCGAGTGCATGCGAATGATCCATGCGGATCATCGTGGTAATGCTGGGCGTCATGTCAGGTCATCCTTATTTCGATCCCCGGGACCTTGTCGTCGTGGAAGGCGACGCGGTCCTTGAGATCCTCGTGTTCCTCGTACGGCGCTTCGTAGGTCCACACGGCATCATCGAGCGTTTCGCCGTCCGCGCGCAGAGCGAAATAGCGGGCAGTTCCCTTGAACGGACATTCGGTCGTCGTGTCGGTCGGCTGCAGCAGCTCCATCTTCACGTCGGTGCGCGGGAAGTAGAAGCGCAGGGGATGGCCGTCTTCGTTCACCTGGATGACGTCGTGCGAGTCGGCCACGACCTGGTCGCCGACGCGCGCCAGCACGCGGGCGCGCACGTGTGTCTCGACGACCTGATGCTTGGGATGCTCGCGATGACCGGGCGACTTGCTCATGAACGTGCCTCAGAACCGATAACCCACCCCGAAGAACAGCTCCTCCTGCAAGGTGCGTTCGCCGCCGCCTTCGGTGAGGTCGAATTCGAACCAGCGCATGCCGCCGAACGCGAGTAGCTCGGGCGCGACCTGCAGCTCGACGCGGGCGCTCAGGTCGGTGAGGGCGTCGGCTGAGCCGAACGTCAGAATGTCCGGCGCGTAGAACGCCTGTCCGGAAACTGCCAGTCCCATGCGGCGATTCACTACGAAGCGCGCCTCCGCGCCCACGCTCACCGCCATAACGTCGTTGTTTTCCTCCTCCAGCAGCGCCGCATAGACCTGCGGGCCGAAGCGCACTGTCAGCCGCTCGCCGACATTCAGATTGTCTGGAAGACCGGCGGGAAACAGCACGCCGCCGCTGAGCACGATGTCGCGCTCTTCGCTCAGGAAGAACGTGCCCATGATTTGTCCGCCGTTGCCTACTGCACCATCGCGTCCGATGTAGCGCAGCTGGAGAGTATCGTTGCTCAGCGAAACCTCGCCGCGTTGCTGCTCGGAGTCGCGTTGCTGCGCATGCGCCGCTAGGGCGAACGATGACAAGACAACAGCTGCGATCGCGGTCCCCACGTTCATCGGAATCTCCTCCGCCGGCGACGCGCCAGCTTCCATGAAGCAATCGCTGCGGAGAAGAACTGTTCCCGAGAGAGCGGATCTATCTGCGCGCTGCGCGCTGCGCGAGCGCGCAGCGGGAACGCAGCGCAGCGTCCGCGAGTTCTTGTAGCCCTCGAGATTCATGCAGACACATCCATGAGCAACATCGCACGTGAAGTCACCGCACAGATTGCCGCTGTTCTGGGAGCACAGCCCGAGCAGGTCACGCCCGATGCACGGCTGATCCAGGATCTGGGCGCCGACTCGCTCGACTCCGTGTCGCTGGTGCTGGCGATGGAAGACCACTTTGCGATCGACATGCCGGACGAGGACATGGAGCAGTTGCGCACTGTGCGGGAGTTGACCGAATACGTGGAGCTCTCCATCGCCATGGCCAGTCCGGCAGGACGCGTACCAGGGAGGGACGGCGCGCGCGCAATTCTGCGGAGTTGAGGAGCCGCCTCAGGGCGCCACGGTGCTCAGGAATGGAGCGCTGCTTCCTCGCTCCCACGCCGCTGCGCCGAGACCAGTCGCCGGAAATCCGGCGAGACTGCGGCCAGCACAGCTGCCCGTCCTTGTGCGACGAGCCGACCGTCGTGCATCACGAGCACTTCGTCGAACCGATCGAGCAGGTTCAGCCGATGGACCGACGAGACGAGGCACGCATCGCCGAGCGCGGCAAACAGGTTGTCCAGAACCGCCGCCTCTGTTTGCGGATCCAGATTCGCAGTCGGTTCGTCGAGTAACACGAGCGTGCTGCCTTCCGCTGCCAGCAGCCCGCGCGCGAGGGCGACGCGTGCGCGCTGACCGCCCGACCAGTTGGCGCCGCGCTCCGCAATCGTGCTTTCCAGACCCACTTCGCCCGACGCGACGAAGTCGCTGACCCGTGCGAGCTCGAGCGCGCGTGCATAGCTGCTGCGCGGCGGCGCGCCGGCGAGGGCCTCGCATAGCGCCAGGTTCTCTGCGAGCGTCGCTTCCAGCACCTCGGCGTCCTGCGGGATGAGCGTGGTCGTATTGCGCATCAGTCGCGCCGCTTCGATCGGACAAATGATTGCAGGCGCGTGAGCGCGATCGATGACGATGCGCTGTGCTTCGTACAAGCCGGCGAGGACGCGCAACAGCGTGCTCTTGCCCGAGCCGCTGTTGCCGATCAACGCATATTTTTTGCCGCGTTCGAGCGAGAGCGTCACCTGGTCCAGTGTCGGTTCCGCATCGCGCGCTGCCGGATGACGGAAAGTCAGCTCGCGCAGCTCGAGTCGGTCCCACGTTTGCCCCGACACAGTCAATGGGCTGGCGCTCGCTTTCGAAGCTTGTGCATGACGGATCGGATCGGCACTCGCGTGATCGGCGTGCTGCCTCGCAAAGGTCTGAAAGTGCGACGCGAGCGCCGAGACCACGCCACCGGCCTGCGAAGCGTATTCCCAAACCATGTACACGCTCCCCAACATGAGGGCGTGGGCCTTGGCCGCGTCCGGTCCGCTCTTCGTCGCAAGCCATGCATACGTCGCGACGAGACAGCAGCTGAGCGTCTTGCTGCAAATGTCGACGGTGCACCACTTCGCTTCGTTGACCACGATCGCGCGGCGCATCGGCGCGAACACTGCTTCCAGCCGGCGTTCGAGCAGCGCTGCGATCGGGCGCTGCTGGCGCAACGCGAGCAGAGTGGTCGAGTTGCTCAAGGAGTCGGTCAGCGTTGCCGCATAGTGGCGCTCCGCATCGTTCTCCACCCGGGCGAGCCGGATCATCGCGCGATCGAAGCCCAGCACCGATGCGCAGATGACCGTCAGACCGATGAGAGCGGCGACGCCGACGACAGGCTGCAGCCACCATAGCGCGACGACGGGACCGACGAGGCGGATCCCGCTGTTCAGATAGATGAACTGGCTCTGTGCGAATGCCGTCAACGCGTGGCTGCTTTGCTGGACTCGATGAGCGGTCGCCGCGGAGTGATTCGCCTCGTGCCAGCCGAGCGGCAGCGAGAAGAGTTTGTCGACGAGCCCCGACGAGATGCGACGTCGCACCGTGAGCGCGACGTTGCGCTCGAGAACGCGGCCCGGGCCGTGCAATACCCAGCTGCCGGCCGTGACCAGGACCACCAGCATCAACCACATGCCAGCATCGCCCATCCCCGCGGCGCCGTTCAGCTGCAAGGCGTTGATCGCGCGTCCCGCGAGGTAGGGGATCGCGAGCAGGACGCACTGGGCCCCGATCAGCAGCAGCATCGCCAGCACGAGGACGCGCCTCTGGCCCGCCGACTGAGCCCAGAGCTCCTTATATAAGTAGAGGATCCCCCGGTTTTCCGCTGTCCCGCCGACCACGCTCATGGGTGTAGTGCGCCCGCATTATGTGATGACGGCCACTGTAGGCGGCGGCGTACCGGAAAAGAGTGACGGGCTCAACGCTTCTGCGTAGGACCGATCCGGCACTTCATGCGTTAGAAGCGTCATGCCCGTTGGTCTTCACGAGTGGATTGCCGCTGCCGCCCGCATGTCCGCGAGCGACGTGCACATCGAAGCGGATACGCCCTTAGTCATGCGCGTCCGCGGTGAGCTTGCCACCGTCGGTGCAGCGGTGCCGGCGGGGCAGATCGAGCAGATCGCTCGCGAGTTGCTGGGCGAACAGCGGTGGGATGACTTCGTGGCGCGCGGGTCGGCCGATCTGTCGGTCGACGTTGCGTCGATTCGCTGCCGCATCAACGTGTTCAGGACAGTGCGCGGAGTTGCCATCGCCGCGCGGCTGCTCACTTCATCCGTCCGCTCGCTGGAGTCGTGCAATCTGCATCCCGACTTGCGCCGCTTCACGCAGGCGCAGTCCGGGCTCATCGTGCTGTCGGGGCCGACCGGCTGCGGCAAGTCGACCACCCTCGCGGCGCTGGTAGAAGAGATCAACGCTGCGCACGCGCGCAACATCCTCACGATCGAAAGCCCGATCGAGCACCTGTTTGCGAACCGCCGCTCCTTCATCCGCCAGCGCGAGGTGCCGACGCATTCGCCGAGCTACGAGCAGGCCATCGTGGATGCTCTGCGCGAGGATCCGGACGTGCTGGTGATCGGCGAGATGCGCACGCAGGAAGTCATGCGGCTCACATTGAACGCCGCGGAGACGGGTCATCTGGTGCTGACCACCATGCACTCGGCAACTTGCGCCGAAGCGTTGTACCGGATTGCGAATTCGTTTCCGGCGGAGATCCAGACGAGCATCCGCGCACAGCTCGCGGACTGCCTCGTCGCTGTCGTATGTCAGCAGCTCGAGTTCATCGAGAGCGAAGGGTTGCTGGCGCCGCGCTGCGAAGTGCTGACAGCCAGCTCCGGCGCGAAGGGCACGATCCGTGCGGGACAGTTCAGCCAGATCGCCAACGTGCTGCAGTCCGGCGGCGACAGCGGCATGTGGACCTTCGACCGCTATCAGCGGTGGCTGCAGCAAAAGCGCGACTGGGCGCGGCCGGATACCTGAGAAAGAGATAGACAGGATGAACAGGATCAACAGGATCAAGAGAAAATAGACGCAGCAGGGCACTCTCTGGTTCTGACATCCTGTTCATCCTGTCCATTCTTCGTCTTCATCCCATCGGGTTCGCCGGCTGTGGCGTCAGCCCGCTGATCGAGAAATGCGGCCCGCGCCGGTCGGCCTCGTGCATGCCGACGAACGTGCCGTTGTTGCGCTGGCAGATGATGCGCATGAGCGCCGCGAAACGGATACTCGTGAACTGCGGCGCCTCCGGTGTCACGGGAAAACCGATGGCGTGAATGCGCACGCGCCGCTCGCCCGTCTCGTCCGACCGGTTCACGAAGTCGACGGTCTTCACGACCGAATCGATCGACGGCCCGGTGAACTCGTCGCCGAATACGTAGACGCTGATGCGCTTGTCGGCCGCCCAGTACGTGCGTACGGCGTTGACGATGCCCTGCGACGGATTCGACGCCGAGAAGATGTTCCAGGTGCGCAGGCGGTCGAGCACCATCTTGCGCTCCGCCGGCGTGTCCGGGATCCACTTGCCCTGGTAGCCCGGAAACATGTGTGTGCCGACGTCGTTCGTCACTTGCATGCCCTTCAGGTGCGGGTACTGGTCGAGGATCTCCTGCATGCTCTGCAGCATCATCGGCCACGCGTAGTTGAACATGCTGCCCGAGGTGTCGATCACGAAGATCACGTACTCGCTGTCGATCGGCACGCCGCCGACGACGTCTTCCTTGCTGCGCTTGAACTCCGGGCTCGCGTAGAGACGCTTCATCTCTTCGGTCAGCTTCTGTTGCGCCGAGACCAGCTGGCCCTGGATGTCGTTGGCGGCTTCCGCATCCTTGTGTGACGCGTTGTACTTGCCACGGATCGAGCTGAGATCTCCCTGCAGGCGCGCGATGCGCTGCTTCACGTCGGAAAGCTGCTCGCGACGTCCTTCGAGCTGCTGGTTGAGAGCGTTGCGCTGGAGCTCGATATTCACGAGGTCGTCTTGCAGCTTGGTCATGTGTTGTTGCTCCTCGGTCTGCGACTCCTCGGTGGCCGGCGCGCGCACGCTGCTCAACACGAGCAGCAGCACGACCGAGCCCAGCCCGCAGGTGATGCAATCCAGAAACGAGATGCTGAAGATCTCGGTCTCGCGCCGCTTCAGTCGCCGCGCCATGATTACGGCCAGTCCTTCGCCGGCATCATGAACGCGCCGCCGCTGCGGCGGGACGCGACCCAGAACGCGCTCGCTGCGCCCGGATCGCCTTCCATCGGCAGCAGCACGACGTTCAGCGGCACGTTGCGGGGATACTTCGCCATCGCGCGCTCGAACAGCTTCATGCGCGCATCGCCGTCGATGGTCTTGCGAATGACTGGCGGCGTCGCGCCCTGTGTCGGCAGGCCATCGGTCACGAGAATGACGCGATCCGGCGCGGGCTGAAGATTCTGCAGCGCAGTGAAAGCGTTCTCGAGACTCGTGCCGTCCTTTGGCACCAGCTCATGGAGCGCACCGAGCGCGCCGTCGAGCGCCTTCGGGTCATTGCCGTCGAGCCACTTGCCGTCCGTCCCTTTGAGCAGCGCCCACGGATGCGTGTTGAACGCGTAGATCTGGAACTTGCTCGTTTCGGGAATGTGCGCGGTCAGCCAGTCGACGATCGAGATCGTCCGTCGCCACTTGTCGGCCATGTGCTTGTGCGCATCCGACATGTTGCGCAGGCGCAGAATGTTCACGACCGTCTCGTCGAGCATGCTGGCGGATGCATCGACCAGCAGCACGATGCGCTCGCCGCCGACCTTCATGCCGGTCAGGTAGTGAACATTGCCTTCGCCCGCATGACCGACGAAGTGCGTGCCGGGAGCGCCCGGACTGCGAGTGCCTCCCTGCAAGCGCCGATTGCCTTCGTCGAGCGATTTCAGATCGGCCTTGAGCTGCTCGATCGCTTCGCGCTTCGACAGCGTTTCCTTGTCCGAGTCGGCGAGCTGCAGCTTGGTCTGCTCGATCTGGCTCAGCACGTGCGGCGCGAGACCTTCCATCTTCACGCGCTCCTCGTCGGTCCGCTCCAGCGAGTTGCGCAGCACGACCAGCTCCTGGTAGCCCTGCAGCACCTTGTCTTCGAGCTGAGACTCCTGCGCGCGCGAGGCCTGCGACTGCGCCATCTTGCGCAGGCCACCATGCGCGTTGATCAACGTATAGACCAGCACCACCGACCCGAATGCACAGGTGATGCAATCGAGAAACGACAGGCTGAAGACTTCAGTCTTACGGCGGGCCATGGGCGCTCGGGGAGCCGTGACGCCATGTTAGGTGCTGCGCGCGCGCCGAATTCCTTAAGTTCGGATGAAGATTCCTTCATGGAATGAGAGCCAGGCTGAAGCCTCACCCACACAGGCGCAGGTGGGTAAGTGTCATTTCAGTTCACCAGGGCCTGGTAAACGAGGGCGTTGAAAGGTCTGCCGAGGCGCGGCGGATCGGCGGGCAGGTGGCGCGGCAGGTGCTGCATCATGAGGATCGCGATCAGCTGCTCCTGCGGATCGATGAAGAACCACGTCGCCGCCGCGCCGCTCCAGCCGAACTGTCCGACGGAACCCGGTTGTCCGCGACGTGCAGGATCGAGCACCACGTAGCCGCCGAGACCGAAGCCTTCGCCGTCGTTGAACTCATTCACCGGCGGCGACAGCTGGCCGAGATGATTCGCCATCATCAGCTCGACAGTTTTGCGGCCGAGAATCCTGGCGCCGTCGAGCTCGCCACCATTCAGCAGCATCTGGCAGAAGCGCACGTAATCCGCGGCTGTCGAATACAGGCCGCCGGCGCCGCTCGGATAATGCTTCAGCCTTTCGCCCGGTGCATTCGGGCCGCTGACTACGACGAGGCCACCGGTCTCGTCGGTCGAAGTCATTTCCACGATGCGCTCGCGCTTGGCTGGCGGCACGCTGAAATCCGTATCGATCATGCGCAGCGGGTCGAGCACGCGCCGGCGCACGAACTCGTCGAACGGCAGGCCGCCGCTCACTTCGATGATCCGGGCGAGCACCTCAGTGTTCACGCCGTCATACTGAAGCGCGTGCCGGGGTCGCTCGCGAGCGGCAACGCGGCGACAGCATTCGCGTACGCTTCGAGGCTCGGCGACTCGTACACACGCGCCGCCTCCAGACGCTCGACCGCAGGACCGTGCAGCTTCTCTCCCGCTGCGAATCCTGCCGTGTGCGTGAGCAGATGCTTGATCGTGATCGGTCGCGCGGCAGGCCGCACTTGTGCTGCGTCGCCTTCCAGTACCTGCATCTTGGCGAAAGCCGGCAGGTAGCGGCTGACAGGATCTTCGAGTCCGAGCTTGCCTTCTTCCAGCAGCACCAGCGCTGCCGCGGAGGTGATCGGTTTGGTCATCGAATAGATCTGGAAGATGGCATCGGGTCGCATCGTGTCGCTGCGTGCGACGTCGCGATAACCCAGCGCCTGCCATTGCACGATGCGACCTCTTCGCGCGACGAGCGTAACGGCGCCTGTGTACTGCTTTTGATCGACGGCAGCCTGCAGGTAACTCGTAATACGATCGAGGCGGGCAGGGGCGAACCCCTGAGCCTGCGACGCCGACGTCGGAAGCGGACCGGTTCGATCGGCAACTGCCGACGCACTGCACAGGAGGAGGGCGACGCAAAGCATGCGCATCATGGAAGCGTCGCTCAGCTGCCGCACCAGGGAGAATCCGGCAAAGCTATCTTCAGAGCATAGTTTTTGCTGTCTTTCGCGCCAGCACGCCGTCGCCGCTGAGCTCGGCCGCGAAGCCGGCGCGGCGCAGGCGCTCCTGCACTTCACGCGGCACGTCGCGGCCGCTCGTGAGCTTGTTCGGCGATCCGGTGTAGTGGAATAGCAGGCCGCGCGGCTTCAGCACTCTCGCGAGCTGCTCGTAGAAGGTTTGCGAGTACAGCTCGCCCGCGATGCCGAAGCGTGGTGGATCGTGCAGGATCGCGTCGACGGATCGATCCGCAAGCGATCCGATCTTCTGCGTGACGTCGGCCTGCATCAATTGCAGTCGGGCGTCGGACGGCGGCGACCACGGATTCATCCCCCGCAGCCACAGCACGTCGGCACTCTTCTCATAGGAGAGGATTTGCGCGGCCTCACCTTCCAGGCAGCAAGCGGCGAAGTAGCCGAGCCCGCCGCACGTATCCAGGATCACTTTACCGCGCGGCCGGATCAACGCGACCTTGTGCCGTGCGTCTTCGTACGGTGAGACCTGCGCCGTCGGCAGCATCTTGATGCCGTCGATCTCGAACGTCGGCGCTCCCCACTGCGTGGAGACGAGCTTGATCAGCGCGTTCGTGAAGCGAGCAGCAGGTTGAAACTCAGTGCCGGTCCAGTAGTAGATCGTTCGTTCGTTGCAGCGCTCGAGATATGGAAACTCGCGTCCCTGCCACCGCCAGCTCTTGGGACCGGTTTCGACCAGCGTCGTCGAACGGTCGAGGTCGAGAGAGCATTTCACGACGCCGGCGCCCGCGCGCAAGGCGTCGTGCACCTTCGTCGTAAGAAGAGGGCTCATTTGCGCACGGGCCCCAGCCGGCGGTCGAACCAGTCGCTGACGTCCGCAGCGACGCGATTCGGCGGTAGCGTGAAATGGCCGGTGTCGTACGCGATCTGCGTTTTGTCGGCCGGCCGTGTTCCCAGCAGCTCGAACACGCGCTTCTGCGACTGCTCGTACGGGTAGATGTGATCGTAGCGCCCGCTCAGCATCAGCACGGGAATGGTGATGCGCGGCGCGTAGTTGATGAGATCGATCATCGGATGCAGCGGGCCGTGAATCCAGATGCCGCCGGACGCGAGCACGGCGCTGCGGATACGCGGCTCGAGCGCGAGGTTGATCGCACCGGCAAAGCTCGCGCCGCGGCTGATGCCCAGATATCCGATGTTCTTTGCATCGATGTCGGGCCGCGACTCCAGGTAGTCGATCGTCGTGCTGAGGTCGTGCTGCCACATCAGCGCCACGCGGCGTTCGCGATCGTTGATCGCAGCGCGATCGGTGGGCGGCGGCGAGTAGCGTTCATAACCGCCGGCCCAGATCGGCATCACCAGCGCGCGGCCGCTGTTCACGACGAATCCGGCAATCTGCAGTTGCTCCAGCGAGTCGCGGTTCGGTCGTTTCATGAAGCAGCAGTCGCCGACGCCGGAATAGATGATCGGCTGCAGCGGCCCGTCGTGCGTCTTCGGTCGCACGATGTACAGCGTGTTCGGCTCCTGCGACGCGAAGGTCAGCGTCACTTCCTCAGCGATCCACAGCGGTGACGCGTCGACCGGCTTGACCGTGACTGTCGTCGGCTCGGCGCGCGGGGTCGTGAACTGAAAACGCATCGCTGCGAAAGCATCGTCGGAGAGCGGCGCGCGATTCGCAAACTCGGTGTCGCGCACGAGCTTGATCGGTTGCAGCAGCTCCGGGTCGATAGCCGCATCGTCCAGCGTGCGCATCAATCGCAGGCCGTGATCGGGGAGCCGCGACATCGGATCGGTCGTGTAGACGCGCGCGAAGTTCGACGCGTATTCCGGCCAGCCGCTGCCGAGCGCCACAGCATCCTCACCGGCAAAATTCGAGACCCATTCGCGCGCGTTGCCGGCCATGTGATACGTGCCCCACGGCCCGAGGCCGCGTTCGCTGTGCGCCGGCTGCGGGGCGTCGGCGAAGAATCGACTCTGCGCCGTGATCGCGGCGGCAGTCGGGAACATCGGGTCGTAGGGCGTGAACGCGGCGCGCATCCAATGATGAATCGTCGGCAACTGCTGCCTGCGAAAGCGGGCATAGGCGACGGCTTCATACCAGCTGATGCCGCCGACCGGCAGATCGTCCTGACCGCGAGGATAGGTGCTCAATTGCCAGCCCGCGGGTCCAGGCCTCCCGGTCGCGTCGACGAACACCTTGCGCGCCTGGTCCCACGAGAGCGCCTGACCGCGATGCCGGAAGGGCAGCTCGCGCCAATACTCCGCAGTCTCATAACCGCCGGCGTCGATGAACTCCTTGAATTCGCGATTCGTCACTTCGCTGCGCGCGATCGCGAACGCCGGAATGTCGTGACGATCGCTGCCGAGCAGGTTGGTCGACCAGCCGCTCAGATACACAGGCACGTCGGTACGCGGCACGAGCACCATGTCCTCGGGCAGCCTGCCCTCGGGCGCGAGCTCGAGCGGCACGCTCGGCCGATCGAACGGAAAGCGCGCCGGCTGTTGAGTCTGCACCGACGGGCCGGGGACCGCGGCGGCGAAGTAGCCGGTGCGGAATCCTTCCTTCGTGACCTTGAGCCGCACCGCGCCGCGCGGCGCATCGACCCACTGCGTCAGCGGCGTCGTGCCGGCAAGAATCCATTCGCCATCGGTATCGCCATAGGCTTTGAAGTACACAGTCGCGCCCGTCTGTACGACCAGAGGCTTGATCGGCACGATGATTTGCTGCCAGAGCTGCGCGAATCGGGGATTTGCATTCGCGCTTTCGCGTAAGGGTCGCGCGATGGTGAAGGCGGCGCCGTAGCGATCCTGCTGGACCAGCTCTGAGATCTGCGCCAACGCGACGAACTCTTGCGCGGGGTCGTGAGAGCGCTTCTGCGCGATGCCGAAGTAGATCGCGCCAGCGACCCCGAGCACTGCGACGACCGCACCTGCGATCCATTTCCACTTCCCTCCGCCGCTTGCGGGGGCGGGCAGGGAGGGAGCGAGCTCCGCGGCGCTCTTCTCTTCGGTCAGCCGAAAGCCGACGCGTGCAATCGTCTCGACCGAAAACCCGCCGCGTGTTTCCGCCACCCGCCGAACTCGCGCAATGCAGCGGTTGATGGCGTCCTCGCCGACCACTCGTCCGGCCCAGCAGGCTTCGATCAGCTGATCCCGCGAGATGACCTGGCCCCGGTGACGCGCCAACAGCACCAGCACTTGCATGACGCGCGGCTCGAGGACCTCCCGCTCGGCCCCCTGAGCGACCTCGCGGGACGACGGCCGCACCGTCAATTGGCCCAGCGCGAAGTCGGGCTCCTGCGCCAGGTCGACGGAACGGGGCCTGGGATCGGCGCTCATGGGGGTTTTGTCGGCTGGCCATCGGCCGGATGAGCCGTTTTGGCGCGACTTGCCGCGTTCTCACCCATGCATCGGCATTTCATCGGCAATTCGTCGGCTGCAGATCCTGGCCGGCGGTGAGCTGGAACGGTGTCATGGCGTCGCATCGAGCTAAGCCTCTGTTTGGCCGGAGCATAAGTGGGAGCGCCATGCCGAATCCAGTCTGGTTCCTGATCGTCGCAGTGGCCGCCGTCGGCTTGGCCATGTCCAACGCGGCAGCGGAAACGCTCCACGCTGCACCGCTGCCGGCGCATCTGCGCGAGACCGGACTCTACGTCCAGGGATCGGCCACGCAGATCGACGCGCGGAATCTGGCGTTCTCGCCGCAGTACCCGTTGTGGTCGGACGGCGCTGTGAAGCGTCGCTGGATCTACCTGCCGCCGGGCACCGCCATCGACGCGTTGCACCCGGACGCCTGGGAGTTTCCGCGCGGCACGCGCCTGTGGAAGGAGTTCGCGCTCGATCGACCGGTCGAGACCCGGTTCATCGAGCGGCTGCCCGACGGCAGCTGGCAGTACGGCACATATATATGGAACGAGCAGGGCACCGACGCGACGCTCGCCCCGGCCGATGGCGCCACGATCCGGGGTGACTACGTCGTCCCTGCGGAGCTCGACTGCCGGGCCTGTCACGAAGGCGCGGCCGTTCCCGTGCTGGGATTCAGCGCGCTGCAGCTGTCGTCCGATCGCGATCCGCTGGCGCCGCACGCCGATGCGCGCAGCGATGTCGATCTGCAGGCGCTGATCGCGCGCGGTCTCATCAAGAATCTGCCGCGTGAGCTGGCTGACGCGCGTCCGCGCATCGTGGTGACCTCGCCGGTCGAGCGTGCGGCGCTCGGCTACCTGCACGGCAACTGCGGCCACTGCCACAACTCCACCGGCAATGGTGTGCCTGTCGAGCTGTCGCTTGCACAGAGCAGCGTCAGCGGCGCGGCCGGCGCAGAGCACGTGCTGCGATCGATGATCGATGCCGGCGGACGCTTCCGTCCTCACGGCGCAGGCGAAGCAGCTCGCCTCATCGCGCCCGGCCGGCCGGACACGAGTGTGCTCATCACGCGCGTGCGTTCGCGCAATCCGCAAACGCAAATGCCGCCGATCGGCACGCGCCTCATCGATAACGAAGCGCTCGCACTGCTGGAGCGCTGGATCGCCGAGAAATCATCCACCCCCGAGGAGTCGAAGCCATGAAACGATTGATTCTGTTGGTTCTCGCCGCTGTGAGCGTGCATCCTGCGCTGGCAGCCGACGGCGACGCAGCCAAGGTCGCGCGCGGCAAATATCTGGTCACGACCAGCGGTTGCAACGATTGCCACACGCCGTGGCATCTCGGGCCCTCGGGTCCGGAGCCGGACATGAGCCGCATGCTTTCGGGTCATCCCGAGAGCGAAAAGATCGATGCCGCGCCGGCGCTGCCGCCGGGCCCGTGGATCGCCGCAGCCTCGCACACGAACACCGCGCACTTCGGCCCGTGGGGCGTGAGCTTCACTGCGAACCTGACGCCCGACCCGGAGACCGGTCTCGGCAAGTGGTCGCTCGCGACGTTCACGCAGACGATCCGCACCGGCCGTCACATGGGGCGCGGCCGCAAGATCCTGCCGCCGATGCCGATCCCGATGTATCGCAACTTCAACGACGAAGACATGGCGGCGATCTACTCGTACCTGCAGAGCATTCCGCCGATCAGGAATCGCGTGCCTGAGCCGCTGCCGCCGGTCGTGCGTGCGACGGAGGCTGCGCGATGAAGCTCTACTTTCATCCGGTTTCCACGACCAGCCGCCCGGTTGCGCTGTTCGCTGCCGATTACGGCATCCAGCTCGAATACCAGGTCGTCGATCTGTTCACGGGCGAGCACGTGCAACCGGCGTTCACTGCGATCAATCCGCATCAGGCTGTGCCGGTGCTCGAGGATGGCGGGCTGCGACTCACCGAGAGCTCGGCGATCCTCAAGTACCTGGCGGAGAAGATCGGCGCGCCGGCGTATCCGCGCGACCTGCAGCAGCGTGCGCGAATCAACGAGCGCATGGACTGGTTCAACACGAGTCTGTCGCGCGAGCTGTGTTACGGATTTCTCTATCCGCAGCTCATGCCGACGCACAAGCGCGCGGACGAACAGGCGCAGCGACAAACGCTCGACTGGGCGCGGCGCAATGCGGTGCGCTGGCTCGATGTGCTCAATGAGCACTGGCTCGGCGGCGACAATCGCTACGTGTGCGGCGAGCGAATCACGATTGCTGACTACCTCGGCATCGCACAGGTCACTGTCGGCGAAGCAGCGCGCCTCGACTACTCACGCTGGCCGAACGTCGCTCGCTGGATCGCGCGGATGAAGGATCGGCCGACATGGGCGCCCGCGAACGAAGCGTTCTACACACACCTCGTGCAACCGTACGCGGGCACAAAGTTCGAACGCCTGTGATTTCGGTCTTCCGGCGACTACCGAACGGAGCCCAGGTAGCGCCGGCGGGCCGCAGCGAAACCGGCATCCGCATAGCGGTCCGGGCGGCGAGGGGGCACCGGCGAGGCGAGCAGATAGCGATCGCCCAGCCACGAGACGGCGTTTTGCAGCGCCAGTCCGTAGTCGTGCACCGGGGGCTGTGAATGCAGTTCGTTGGGGCGTTTCATGGCGAATTCCTTGGGTTCCGGGTGACGCTATGCTCGTCCAGAACCCCTGCCCGAAAAAGCAGCTGGCGGGACCGGCACTGTTTCCGGTCAGTCAGCAGTCGCCTACGCCTTATTACGCGGGCAGATACACCTGCGACAGCAGATGCTGATACCAGTCGCTCTGAAAGACGCCGCTGGGATCGATGCGCTGCTTGGCCCCGAGGAAGTCGCCGATCCCCGGGTGGCAGGCGAGCAGTTGATCCGGCCGCGCAAAGCGATGGTACGTGAGGTAGTAGCTGCCGCCGTGCATGCGCGCGTAGTCGATCAGGCGCGTGAACGCGAGGCGGGCGGTGTCGATGCTCTGCGGAACGTGGTCGACGTGCAGATTGAAGATGACGCAGGCGTAGCGATCGCGTGCCCAGGGCAGCGCGCTTTCGGTGTCCGGCTCGATCAGGCGGATCGTGCCGTAGATGAAGTCCACGTCGTTCACCATGAAGTCGCGCCGCACGTCGTCCATGAACTCCGTCAGGTGTTCTCGCGGTACGTACAGCTCGGTGATCATCTCGCTGCCGCAGACGTTCGCGCCGAGGCGCTGATCGAGCGGGCCGTGATAGCTCTCCAGGTACAGATTGAGCTGATGCGTGTCGCTCCAGTAGAGCTGCCCCGAAGTCGCGAGGTAGAAAGCGCAGAACTCCTCGAAAGCCTGTCCCTTGTCCCGATGCGCCAGCTCCAGCAGGCGATTCCAGTCGGCCTGGGAGAGGCGCAGCTGCTCCGGCGGAATCGGTCGCAGCCGCTCCGTCGGTCGATAGCACGAAAGCACTCCGGTGCGCAGAAATCCCTGATGCGCCGGGTCGGTGGCGAACTGAAAGTCGCCGTACAGGTAGCCCGCTGCGATTCGCGCATCGAACGTTTCGATCAGCTGCTCGACGTCGAGCAGCATCACCACCCGTTCGACCTGCTGCCGCGGCACGAGTCGCAGCGTTGCGGCGACGACCACGCCAAAAAGTCCGTAGCCGCCGATCACGTGACGGAAGAGCTCAGCATGCTCGGTGCGGCTGCACGTCACCACTTCGCCGTCGCTCGTCACGACGTCGAGCGATTCGATATCGTCGATGAATGGAGCTGCAGTGAGACAGCGGCCGTGAATGTTCGCGGCAACGGCGCCGCCGATCGTGAGGCGATCGGCCCCGGTCTGCTTCTGGCGGATGCCCCAGGGCGAGACCGCGGTGTCCGCGCGCACCAGGTAGCCGCGGATGACGTCGGGCCAGGTGATGCCGGCCTCCACTCGCAACAGGCCGCGTCCTTCATCCAGACCGAGCGTGCGATCGAGCCCGCGCATGTCGAGCAGAGTGGCGCCTGCACGGAATTGCTGCCCGCCCATCGCGTGACGGCCGCCGCAGACTGCCAGCGCTTCGCCGCGGTTCCGCGCCTGCTTGACGGCGTGGACTACATCATCGACGGAGCGGGGCTCGATGGTGCGCGCAACGCGTGTCCGGTTGAGCGCCGAGTGCGTGTCGTTGACTTCCATTGCGTGCCCCAGAATACGGAGGCAGCCGCCCCGGGCAACACGACGCTTCGAAGTATCGGATTGTAATACCGCGGGGATCGAATCACTCGACGTTCGCAAACGTCACGAGCACTTTGCTGCGGATGTGCGCGCGTTGCTCGCTGTCGGCGGATGCGCCGATCTCGATGCGATACGAGGAGGGCGCAGTGGCCAGAAGTTGTGCACCTTGCACAGCTTCGATCTTCCACGGCGTCCGCAGCTCGAAGCGCGTCGGCTCGGACGCCAGGTGATCGATCTCGATCGTGTACGTGCGATCTTTCAGGCTGACGCCGACGATCTTCATCCCGCGGCTGCGCTCGCCGACCGCCGGACGCGGAGCGGAAGGAACGATCGCAACGCCTCCGCTGTAAGCGAGGCGCACGACGGATTCACCGCGAGGCAAGTCGAGCTCGATGTGCGCGTGAGTGTCTTGAGCGTGCTCGACGAGTGTCGCCGGGAGCGCGCGTTCGCCGAGGCGCGCGTTCTGCACGCTCGCTCCGAGCGGAAGCTCCGGATCGAACGACATCTTCACCGGTCCGCCTTCGTTGGTGATGCGCAGCGTCAGTTCGCCGACGGCCTGCGTCAGCCCGATCGTGATGCTGGAGTCGCCGATGCGGACGCGTCGCAAGCCCACCTTGTCCCACGTCGACGGCAGATGCGGCGCGAAGGTGAGCAGACGCGCGGCGCCATCCGCGCGCAGCCCGAGCAATCCCTGGACGGAAGCAGTCAGGAACGCTGCCGACGACCACGTCTGCTCGGGAACCGACTCCACCTCCTCGTGATAGAAATCGCCGGCGAGCACTTCGTGCAGGTGTCCCGGCGAGTCGAGGGAGCTCCACGGAACGAGTGCGCTCCAGATCGGAAACGCCGTGGCCGGGCGATGCTCGCTCCAGTACGTGCTCGCCACTCCCGAAGTCCCGAGTCCCCACACGCTGCCGCCGGCGTACGAGTTCGGATCGTAGGTGGGATCGCTCTCCGCCTTGCTGCGCGTGCCCCAGTCGGTTTGAAAGTCAGCACCTGCAATCTGATCGAGCACGACATTGCGCTGTTCGGCGGAGAACAACGACTGCTGCACGACGCTCATCGGGCGGATGTCGCGATCCATCACCGGTACACCTGATCGCGTGTGGCCGCTGATCCAGAAGGTGCGGCGCACGTCCCAATATCGCCCGGCGATTTCCTGCCGCGCGCGCTTGCTCGTCTCCAGGGCAGCTCTTGCAATCGACTGTCGTCCTGTGGCGGTGGCGAGAGCTGCATACGCTTCGGACGCTGCAACCCAGCCTGCCGACAGCGTCAACTCATCGCTCAGCGGATCCTGTTCGTTGCTGCCTTGCTTGCCGCTCGGAATCCGCGGCAACCCGTCTTTGGGATCGAGCAGCGTCCGGCAATAGCGGTAAGCAGCTTGCAGCGCGTCCCAGTGCTTCTTCACGAACTGCAGATCGCCGGTGGTTGCGTAGTACTCAGCCATCATCGCGAGGAAATCGTGACTCAGCTCGACGTGCACGAACATGTACGGGTACTGGCGCCAGTCCATCGCGCCCGCGCTCTGCGACAGCTCGTGCCACATCATGCCGGTCTTGCGATCCTGGAAGTTCAGGATGAACTCGAGCTCCTCACGCGCGCGCTCGTAGCGCCCCGCCGCCAGCAGTGCGCGCGTGGTCACCATCCCATCGCCGGCGAAGAACCAGTCGTATTGCGGACGACGCGCCTTGCGCGAAGGGCCGTAGCCCGCGACCTGGCCGCACCCCAGATCCGGATTGCAGACCCACGCCTGATCGAGCGCGATCTGCGACCACGCCAGCGCGCGATCGACCTCGGGATCCGGCGTGTCGATCTCCACTCCTCGCGCAAGCATTTCGTCGTAGTGCCGCGATGCTGCACTTTCGAGAGCGGCGCGATTGCCGAGCAGCTGCCTGGCGATGGGCGCCGGATCTTCTCCCGCGACGCCGGCAGCCAGAACGACGACGGCCGAACGCGCTTTGCCCGGGCGAATCGTGAATGCCAGCCCGCGCCTGTCGCCAGTCTGTCGCGCCGCATTCGGCGTCTCGTCATGCGTGACGATGTCAGGCGATGCAATGAGCCCCGTGTAGCGATGCAGCGGCTCGGAGAGCAGATAGCCGGACGCCTCGGCATTCCACTGCGCCTCCTGTCCGCCGAACCCGCCGGGCCACATGAGATTCAGCACTGGCGTGAAGCGCACCACGATGTCGACGGGACGCACGCCGTCCACTTCATAGCTGAGAACTGCACCCGGTGCATCGAGCGGCACGAACAGCTTCTCGTGCACCACGAAATCATGTCCCACATAAATCCGCGTCACGGACTCGGGGCTGTACTGGATGCGTCGCAGGATCGCTCGCCCGTCGATCGCAGTCGTTCCCTGTTGCGAACGAAACGCGACGCTGAGCGAATCGACGAGCTGCAGCGGATACGCCCACACTTCCAGTCCGTTCTCCGAGTAGCCGAACACTGCCGAACGTCGTCCATGCACGGCAACGAATCGTGGGGGCTGTGCCGACGCGACCTCCCATGTCAGCGGCTCAGCCGCTCGGGAGGGCAACGCGCCGAGCAATGCGCATGCGAGAAGCAGCGTAAAAAGTGCAGACTGGTCCTGTCGCATAGAGCGACACTACCACTGACTCAACGCCAGAAGTTGAGGAAGCCGGTGATGATCAGGGCGTTGGTGAAGTCGACGAAGAACGCACCGACCAGCGGCGCAACGAGGAACGCGCGCGGCGCGGGTCCGTAGCGCTCTACCAGCGTGCGCATCACGGCGATCGCATTCGCGGTCGTGCCCAGCATGAAGCCGGCGAAGCCGCCGCTCAGCACGGCCGATTGATAGTCTCGGCCCATCAGCGGAAACACCGGCCACCAGCACGCGACTGCGATCACCACGACCTGGACGAGCAGGATCGAGATGAGCGGCAGCGCCAGCGCGGCGAGGTTCGACAGATCGAGCGTCATCATCGCCATGACGAGAAACAGCGACAGCGCCACCGCGCCGACGTTCTCGATGACCTGCTGCGACAAACCGATCCACCGCGTCGCGTCGTCGAAATTCCTGACTGCAGCGCCGGCAAGCATTGCGCCGATCGTGGCCGGCAGCGTCAGACCGAGCGCGGTGCAGCCGTTGCTGATCCAGGCGCCGAGCCACATCGCTGCAAGAATGGCGACGACGCACTTCAGAGTGCCGTACTCCTCGTCGGCACCACTCGATGCGTTGGACTCCGCAGCGTGCGGCACGCGGGCGGGCGTGGCGAGCTCGTCGTCGCGTTCGCTCAATCGATGACGCTCGATGAGCAACGTGCTCACCGGTCCGCCGATGAGACCGCCGGACACGATGCCGGCCATCGCCATGGCGATTGCGATCGAGCCGGCGCCGGCGATCCCTGCCTCTTCGAACAGTGGCGCGAAGGCGAGTCCCGTGGCCGGTCCGCCGGTCAGCGTGACGGAGCCGGCGAGCACGCCGAACAGCGGCGGCAGCCCGAACGACCACGCCAGCGCGGCGCCGACGACGTTCTGCACGAACGCGAACGCCGTCGAAATGCCGAAGAGCATCATCACCTGCGGACCGCCGGTGCGCAGTAACGAGACGCTGGCGCTCAGCCCGATGCAGGTGAAGAACGCAATCATCAGCGGGTTCTGCAGCGCTGTGTCGAAGCGGAACAGCGTCAGCCCGTGACCGCGAGCGATCAGCACCGCGACGGCGATGAGCAGGCCGCCGACGATCGGCGAGGGCAGGTTGTAACGAGCGAGCAACGGAATGACGCGGCACAGGCCATGGCCGAGAAACAGGACCAGGCCGCCGAAGGCGAGCGTCTGAATGAGGTCGAGCTGCAGCATTCGCCAGCACAAGCTAGCGCTGCCGCGCCGGCCGCGATTGAACGGATGTTGCGTTACCCCCGGCGCAGCAGGCGACGCGGCGTGGCCCCGAGCATGCCGCGCATCGATCTGCAGAAATGACTCTGATCGGCGAAACCTGCGCCATGCGCCGCGCTGGCGATGCTCTGGCCGGCCACGACCGCGGCAATGGCGAGATTCAACATCGTGCGACGTCGGAACAAGCTCGGCGGGATGCCGAACCAATGCTGAAACGCGCGAGCGAAATGCGCACGATGCACGCCCGCGGCTCCTGCCAGCGCGTCGATTCGCGTGCCGGCGGCATTGGCGGCCAGTTGCTCGCGCGCACGCATGAGCCATTGGGGAGGCGAACCGCGGAACGATACCGCCTCGATGCCGGCGACCAGATCGTCAATGCAATCGCCGACGTCAGCCGCGCTGATAGCGCCTTCCGCCAGCACCCACCGCAGGAGCGTGCGTTGCGCCGAAGAGAGATTGCGGTGGATCCAGCTCCTGGTCGCAGCCCGCGCGAGCCGCTCTTCGACGTCGACGACGAGGACCAGCGCGCCCTGCGGTCCGAACTGCACCTCGTGACTGATTTCGTGGGGACGCAACATCAGGGACGACGCATACCCGGTCTCCTCGCGACCCGCGCGGCGCTCGTGGATTGCGCCGGCGACGATGATCGAGACATGCGCCTGTTCGTGAAAATGCACAGGCTGCCGCAAGCCGGGCGGATAGAACGACAGTCGCGCATGCATCCCCGCTGCTGCCAGCAGGAGGGGCTGCATGGGCGTCTGAGCTCGTTGCGGCGACACGAACAGGCTACGCAGCCAAGCCGCGAATGGATGCGTGCGCTCAGTCCTGGGTCCAGAGGGGACTGCGCCAGCCCGCGAGCGCCTGCAAGAACGCAGTCAGCCGCAGCGGCAGAAATTTGCGGCTCGGATAGACGACGAACACCGGGACCGGCGCGGACTGCCATTTCGGCAGCAGCCGCACGAGCCGGCCGGCCGCAATCTCGGCGTCGCAGTACGTCGAGGGCAGCAGGCCGATGCCGTGGCCGCGATAGACGAAAGTGCTCACGGTGTTGAAGTCCCGGCTCGAGATCGGTCCGGAAACGTGCACGCGCGCCTTCCGGCGCCCGCTGACCAGATCCCAGTCGGCCTCGCTGTTCTTGGCATGCAGCAGCACGCAGTCGTGTTTGGCGAGATCCGCCGGCTCGGCAGGAGGAGAGCGTCCCTTCAGGTAACCCGGAGTCGCCACGAGATATCGCAGGCTCCGGCCGATGCGGGAGGCGACCAGGCTCGAGTTGCGCAGCTCGCCGAAGCGGATCGCGACGTCGACGTTCTCGGCGATGAGATCGAGGTACGTGTTGGTGATGAAGAGGTCGATGCGGATTCGTGGCTGCGCCTTCAAAAAAGCGGAAATGAAATCCAGAAACG
Organism: Steroidobacteraceae bacterium; assembly: GCA_044866955.1. Lineage (GTDB taxonomy): Bacteria > Pseudomonadota > Gammaproteobacteria > Steroidobacterales > Steroidobacteraceae > Steroidobacter. The sequence goes on along the minus strand of JBIOUH010000080.1, from coordinate 18,316 downwards.
ACTCCTGACTGAGCGCCACCGGAACCGTGACGCGCAGCAGTCCCTCGGGCTGCTGCTGCGCGTGCGTCAGCACACGTTCGGCTTCTTGCAGCAGGCTGAGCGGCTCGCGGCACTGATTGAAATACTCGCGGCCCTGCGCCGTCAGGCTGACGCGGCGCGTGGTGCGGCGAAGCAGCGTCGCGCCGAGCTGCGATTCGAGCACCGACAAGCGTCGGCTCACCGTCGAGATCGGCATCCCGAGCGAGCGCGCAGCGCGACTGATGCTCTCGTACTGCGCCACCTTCACGAAGATGGCCACGTTGTCCAGGTCCGCCATGCGGCCACTTTGCCATCAATGGAAATCAGATTACAGAGTTTCCCATCTAATCAATTGCGGGCCGCGCCCCGAGAATTTGCGCCACACGCACTTCCCGACCAAGGAGCTTCTCGTGATCACGCAATCCCGGACCGTCATCGTGACGGGCGCCTCCCAGGGCATCGGCGCCGGCGTCGCCAATCTTTTTCTCGAGCGCGGCTACAACGTCGTCGCCAACTCGCGCCGCATCAGCAAGCAGAACGAGCTGCTGCGCTCGGACAAGCTCGTGCCGATCGATGGCGACATCGCGCAGCCGGCGACCGCCGACAAGCTCGTCGCCACGGCGCTCGAGCGCTTCGGCTCGATCGATGCGCTGGTGAACAACGCCGGCATCTTCTTCACGAAGCCTTTCGTCGAATACACCGCCGAGGATTTCCGCGCGCTCGCAGCCACGAACCTCGACGGCTTCCTTCACATCAGCCAGCGGGTCATGAAGGAGCTGCTCGCGCAGAAGCGCGGCGGCAGCGTCGTGAACGTTACGGCGTCGATTGCCGATCATCCGCGCCCGAACCTGACTGCCTCCGTGCCGATGATCACCAAGGGCGGCCTCAACGCAATCACCCGCAGCCTCGCACTCGAATACGCGCAACAGGGCATCCGGGTGAACGCAGTCGCACCGGGCGCCGTCGCAACACCGTTGCTCGCCAATGCGCCCAAGGATTTCCTGAAGGGGCTGTCGCCGATGGGCAGGATCGGCACAGTGGGGGATATCGCCGAAGCGGTGCTGTATCTCACCGAGGCGCGCAATGTCACTGGAATCGTGCTGCACGTGGATGGCGGGTCGCACCTGTGAACACCAACATCGAGCTGCCGCCTCCCCCCAAGCCGCTCGGCGCCTACGTCGAGGCCGTGCAGGCCGGGAATCTGCTGTTCCTGAGTGGAACGCTGCCGCTGGAAGGCGGCGTTCCCAAGTTCGTCGGGCGGATTGGCGCGGAGATCAGCATCGAGGACGGGCGCCGGGCGGCGCGTCTCGCCGCGCTCAATGCGCTGGCATTCGCCAACCAGCATCTCGGATCCCTGGACAAGGTGGCGCGCGTCGTTCGTATCAAGGTGTCGCTGGCTACGACGCCGGACTTCCGCGATCACCCCAAAGTGGCGGATGGCGCCTCGGAGTTGCTGGCGGAAGTCTTCGGATCCGACAAGGCGTCGACGCGCTCGGTGGCGGGCGTGACGAGCCTGCCGCTGGGAGCTCCTGTGGTAGTGGAGATGATCCTCGCGGTGGCCTGACGCGAGCGATCTGAATGGCACTTCTTTGTTCGGCGGCGCGGGCGCATCGTCCGCGCCATGAACCACAAACTGCGCATCGCATGGGTTGCCAGCGCGTTGGCAGCCGTCGCCACGATCGCCGGCGCGCAGGCCTCGGCGCTGACGCCTGCGCAGGCCGGGATCGACCTCACGGGGATTCACGGCTTCGACTTCCTCGTCGGCGAGTGGCGCGTGCATCACCGTCGCATCAGCGCCGTCAGTAAGAAGTGGGTCGAGTTCGATGGAACCCTGAGCCTGCGCCTATTGATGGAAGGAGTGGCCAACATGGAAGAGCACTGGCTGGACTCGCCGGACGGCGTCTATCGAGCGGTCGGATTGCGCTCATACGATGGCAAGAAGGACCAATGGTCGATCTGGTGGCTCGACAGCCGCTATCCCTCGCGGCCGCTCGATCCGCCGGCGCAGGGCCGGTTCGAGCAGGGCGTCGGCTCGTTCTATGCGAGCTTCGAGCAGGACGGCAGGAGGATCATCGGCCGGCTGCAATGGTCGGCAATGACCCCAACTTCCGCGCACTGGGAACAGGCCAACAGCTACGACGACGGCAAGACCTGGCAGCCGAACTGGATCATGGAGTTGCAGCGCGTCCAGTAGCGCCGCCGCGCACCTGCTCCCAGGCAATGCGGCAGCGATTGTGCATGTGCAGCTCGACCTCGCGCTCCGGCGTCCGGAACGACAGGTCGAAGCCGATCTCGTCCGAACGCACCAGCACGTGACACACGCAGCAACGCTCGCCACGACCTGACCCGGCCCACGTGGCGGACGGCTCGCTGCTCGGCAACCTGCCCGTCGCCAGCAGCCCGCTCGCACGCTGGCACAGCTCGATTTCGTTCAGATTCGCCGTTGTCATGGCAACCTCCGCACGTCCTTTATGGACAGTACGATTGAAGACACGGATTTATTCCGCTCAAGGTTGCAAATCGCGCCGCCGCACGATTTTGAAGCTCGCCGCGATGCTGTGCGCCATGACATGAGTGACGGCTCCGCTCGCGTCCATGACGAACTCGAACGTTCCGAGGATGCGCGGCGAGAACATCGTGTCGCTGATCGGGGCCATCAGGACATGGCCCTTGCCGTTGAAGTCGGCGAACAGCTGCCCATCCACCAGCGTGACGGTCATCGTGCGGTAGCGGAAGGGATTGACGCCTTCGAAATCGTACTCGCCGACGTATTTCGCCAGGATCTCCGGCGCCACATGCACGGCCTCCGCTGGTCCGCTCAGCTCGGAGCGGCCCCGCGGCGTTTCCGCGCACACGTATTCCAGCAGCTCCGTGTCCGGCGCCAGGCTCAGGTCCGAGGAAATCGTGATCGGCTTGCTGAACACCTTGGGGTCGGTGAGCGTGATGCGGCGCTGGATGCGGCCGAAGTCGACGCGACGGTAGCGCTCGGTGATGTGCAGTGCGTCCGAATGCGGATGGCCGCCGAAGTCGAGCCAGCTGGCTTCATTGAACCCTTCGCTCTCGACCACCAGCTCCTCGCCCTCCCAGCGTCCGACCGAAAAGCCCATGAAGGCCGGGTTGGTCACCTTCGGGAGCTTCCGGCCGTCCATGAAGATCTGCCGGTACGCGAGGTCCTCGTGCAGGATCACGACGAGCTCGCGCGTCTGCACGATCTTGGTTCGCGACGCTTCGTTGAGCATCGTGCCGAAGATGTGTCGCGGGCCGAACGGCTGGCAGCCGATCGCGGCCGGATCGTCCTTGCCGTAGTCGCGCATGCGCTGCGTTGCCTGCTGCTCTGCCCACGGCTGCACATCCGAAGGCGGCAGATCGGCTGCAATGTTCATCAGATATGCCGGGTCCGGCAGTGCGATCCAGATGCCGGAGAAGTCCGGCTTGCCCTCTGCAGTGCGCGGCGCAGGCGCTGCCAGGTTCGGCTTGCCGTCGGCGAGGCGTGGAATGTTCGGTGTCCGCTCGGTCACCCATTGCGCCGGGGCTGCTGTGCTGAGGCCGAACGCTGCTATCGCGATCGCGATCGTTCTTGTGCTCATAGCTTCATCCGTTTGGCGAGAGCTGCGAACCGTTCATCCGCGCGCAGCGGATCCCATTTCTTCTCGATCTTCAGGAACGTGAGCCGGACGTCGCGGTCGGCGTACGCCTTGTCGAGCCACGAGAATGTGTTGTCGGCGTCGCCGAGACCGTTGTACAGCATCGCGATGTTGAACGGCGGCACGTAGTGCTGCGTGCTTCTCTCGAGCAGCTCGGCGAGCACCGCCTTTGCGCCTCGAGGATCGCCGCTGCGTGCGAGCGTGTAACCGACCATGGACACGGCTTCCGAGTTGTCCGCAGACAGCGCTCGTGCCTTCTCGAACTCCGCAAGCGCCTCCGGCAACTCGTTGCGTGCAAGATGCACCTTGCCCAGGAACAGGTGCGTGATCCAGAAGTTCGCGTCCAGCTCCTGCGTCGCACGCAACTTCGTGACGGCTTCGTCGTCGCGGCCGGCGTAATGCAGCACGTGCCCTTCGATCGCGTTCGTGATCAGCGCCAGCGGGTCGAGTTCCGACGCTCGGCGCGCCTCGACGATTGCCTGCTCATGCCGGCCGAGGTCGGATAGCAGCACGGCGTAGGCTCGGTGACCGTCCGCGCCGTTCGGATTGATCTCGATTGCGCGCTTGCAGGAACGCTCGGCCGCCGGCCAATTCCAGTCCCACCACACCTGGATGAAACACAGCGAGGCCCAGGCGGAATCGAGACGATCGTCGAGCTCGATCGCGCGCAGCGCGGCCGCCTTGCCTTGCGGCATCACCTCGCTCGGCCGCCGATCGCCCGTGATCGTCAGCGCGCGATAGGCTTCCGCCAGTCCCTCGTGGGGCAGTGCGTACTGCGGGTCCTGTTCGATCGCGCGGGTGAAATATTCGAGGCTCTTGTCGATCTCCGGCGGGATGAGCTTGAGGAAGTGATAGCGGCCGAGCAGATAGGAGCGATACGCATCCGGATTCTGAGTGTGGCGATACGTGAGCTGCCGTCGCGCCTCATTCGACAGCCGCAACGCGAGCGCTGCCGCTACCTGCTCGGCCAGCCGGTCCTGCATGTCGAAGAGAGTGGTCCAGGGCTGGTCGATCCTGTCGGCCCAGATCGAGGAGCCGTCGCTGACCCGCAGCAGACGCGCAGTAACGCGCAGCACCTCGCCGCTGCGCTGAATGCTTCCTTCCAATACTGCGTCGACGCCCAGCTCGCGGCCTGCGACGAGCGCGTCCTGTTCGAGCGGGGTGTACTTGCGTACGGAGCTGAGCGGCCGAACGATGAGTCCGCCGCCGTTCCCGAGGCGCGCGATCAGCGTGTCCGCCATTCCGAGCTCGAGCGCCGGGTCGCTGGACTCGCGCACTACCGGTTTGAAGGGCAGCACCGCGATCGACTCGATCCGCGGCTTTGCGGTGAAGCGAGCGCTCAGCAGCGCTGCAATCCCGACCGCGACCGCCAATCCTGCAATCGCAGCAGCAATGATGCTTCGCCGCTTCGAAGGAGCAGGGGGTGCGGCCACCGTGGCCGGTGCATCGAGGCCCGCGATGAAGCGGTAGCCGCGTCCCGACACCGTGACGATGTAGCGATGGTCGTCCGGCCGCTCGCCGAGGAGCTGGCGCAGCGTCGAGATGGTCTGTGTGAGGTTGTTCTCCTCGACGACGGCATCGCCCCACACGGCATCCATGAGCTCGCGCTTCGGGATGAGCCGGCCGGGGTTGCGAACCAGGTGCAGGAGCGTATCGAAAGCACGGCTGGTGATCGGGATGGCACCCTGACTGCGGTGCGACAGCAGCCGCCGCCCGGCGTCGAGCCGGAAGTCGCCAAAGACATAAAGCGTCTCGTCAGGCACGCGGGGCTCTCCGCTGGCTATTTTTCACGATTTTTCAGGGGGCGGTTGGGGATTTTTCACGCCCCGGAGCGCGAGCGTCACCCCGCCAGCGAGGTGCTGGTTAGGGCAGGAGACGACAATGACGCTTGCGAACTTCAGAAGGGCTCTGGTCGTAGGGCTGATCGCCGCGCTGCCGGCGACGACTTTCGGGGGCGAGGTGGAGACGCTGTTCCACTCGCGTCCGTCGATCGAAGGGGTCTGGGACTCGACTGTGACGCTGCAGGTGTGCGGCGGCGGACCCGTGCTTCGCACGTTCCGTGCGCTCAATCTGTTCGAGGACGACGGCTCGCTGGTCGCGACGAGCGAAGCGGTCCCGCCGCCTTCGCTTGGCCGATGGCGCTGGCTGGGCGGCCGCACCTACCGTGCGCAGTTCCAATTCATGCGTCTCGGCGCGAGCGGCGTCTTCGAAGGGATGACCCGCGTGACGCGTCACATCCAAATGGCTGCGGACGGCAAATCGTTCACGGGTGTCGTCTCGACGCAGGTGTTCGACGTGACCGACACGCTGCTCGCCGAAGGCTGCGGAAAGGAGAGCGCGACGCGAGTATTGTGATCGGCACGCTGACCGGAGCGGGTCGTGGCGGTCCCGCAGCTCGCTGGCCGGGACTTCCGCGATCCCTCAATCTCGAAGCTGAGCTGGAAGTCCCGGCCGGGGGATCACCGCTGGTGCACTTGAACCCTACCGGCCGGCCAGCAGCCGGTCGAACAGCGGGCCGAGAACCTTCGCGAGCGCCGCCGGCTCGGCCTTCGCCAGGGCCGGCAGCTCCAGCACCTGGCGCATCAACTGAAAGCCGGCGATCAGCGCCAGCATCACGCCGGCGCGCTGTGCCGCGAGAGTTCCTTCGAGCGAGTCCGCGATAATCTTCTGGTGATGACGCTCGATGAGCTTGCGTGCGATGCGCGCGGCGCGCTCGCTCGCTGCCGAGCGCAGCATGATCTGGAATCCTTCGAGCGGCAGGTCTTCCGCCTTCGTGATGCCGATGAGCGCGGCGGCGATGGCCTGACCGGAAGCGCCGGCCCTGGTGATCTGCGGCCCGAGCACGCTGGTGGCCGCCATCGACTCGGTCACCGCTTCGGCGAACAAGCGCTCCTTCGAGCCGAAATAGCGATTGACCAGCATCGCCGTGACGCCGGCGCCGCCAGCGATCTCGCGCACCCCGGCGCCGTCGTAGCCGGCCTGGGCGAAGGCCCGGCGGGCGGATTGCAGGATCGCCGCCCGCGTAGCGGCCGCGTTGCGCTGCCGTACGGGGCGGGACTTGGCTCGGGGCATAGGTATACACCTGTAGACTTAATCGCCGGCAATCACTAGAGTCTACATCCGTAGACTTGTAGCGCAACAGAGGAATCTGCAGTGGCCGAGACGGTGCTGGTAACGGGCGGAAGCGGATTCATCGCCGGCTGGTGCATCGTCCAGCTGCTGGAGCGCGGCTACAACGTGCGCGCCACCGTGCGGGATGCGGCCAAGGAGCAGCGGGTTCGCGCCGCCATCGCCGGCGCGAAGTCGGGAGCCGATCGCCTCAGCTGCGCCGTCGCCGACCTGAACCGCGACGAAGGTTGGGACGCCGCGGTCGCCGGCTGCGAGTTCGTGCTGCACGTGGCTTCGCCATTGGGCGGCGGCACTCCTGGCGATCGCAATTCCCTGATCGCGCCCGCGCGTGACGGCACACTGCGCGTGTTGCGTGCGGCTGCGAAAGCGGGCGTCAAACGCGTGGTGATGACTTCAGCGGCGGCTGCCGCGCGACCGCCACTGACGACGAACCGGATGAGCGACGAGTCCGTCTGGTCCGATCCGGACGATCCGCAGTTCGATGCCTATCGTGTGTCGAAGATTCTCGCGGAGCGCGCGGCGTGGGAGTTCATGGAGCGTGAAGGCGGAACGACGCGGCTGACGACGATCCTGCCCGGCGCCGTGTTCGGTCCGATTCTCACGGCGGAGAACCTGGGCTCGGTGCAGATCATCCAGGGCATGCTCGACGGCAAGCCGCCGGCGCTGCCGCGGCTCGGCTTCTGGATCGTGGACGTGCGCGATCTCGCGGATCTGCACATTCGCGCGATGACGGCTTCGTCCGCGGCCGGTCAGCGTTTCATCGCGGCCGGCGACTACATGTGGATGGAAGACATCGCGCGCACGTTGCGCAACGAGCTCGGCGAGGCCGGGGCGAAAACGCCGACGCGTCGCTTGCCCGACTTCGTCGTCCGCCTATTGTTGCCGTTCGCTGCGAACCTGCGCTCGCTCGCACCGCTCCTCGGCCGTCGCTTTCCTCTGACTTCGGACAAGGCGCGACAAACGCTGGGTTTCCGGCCGCGGCCGGCCGCGATCACCGTCGTCGACTGCGCGAGGAGTCTGCTCCCGGTGTAGCATCCCCGGGCGGTCGGGCCTGGGGGCGACACCATGAAACTCGAGCTGAGTGTGGCAGCAGCTGCGGTGTTGTTCAGCATGCCGCTGTGCGCTCAATGGTTGACTGAGCCTACGCGCGGTATCCCCAGAACGTCCGACGGCAAGCCGGACCTGTCGGCACCGGCGCCGCGCACGGCCGAAGGTCATCCGGACTTCACCGGACTGTGGCAGATGCCGTTTCATCCGGGCTATGTCATCAACGTCGCCGCGGATCTGGATCCGGCAGAGGTGCGACCGTGGGCAACGCAGGCATTCAATACGCATCTCGACAATCTCGGCAAGGATGATCCGGGCACGATCGGCTGCCAGCCGCTGGGACCGCGACACATCACCGGCGGTGGCCTGGTCCGACTGGCGAAGGTCGTACAGACGCCCCTGGTCATCGTCGTGCTCTACGAAGACATGAACTACCGGCAGATCTACCTGGACGGCCGTGCGCTGCCGAAGGACCCGAGCGCGAGCTTCATGGGTTACTCGGTCGGCCGCTGGGAAGGCGACGAGCTGATCGTCGAGAGCGTCGGTTTCAAGGATACGACCTGGCTGGATTTCGGCGGACATCCCCATTCGGAGTCGCTGCGCATCACGGAGCGCTATCGCCGCACCGACCTCGGCCACATCAAGCGGCAAGTGACGCTCGCGGACAAGCAAGCCTTTGCAAGGCCTATCGTGGTCGATTCCGACATGATCCTGAATCCGGACACCGAGCTGCTGGAGTACGTCTGCGCCGAGACGCCGCGCGAGCGGTTCGGGCTGGTTGGCCGCAGTGAAGCGGAGAAGAAGGTGCAGGTGCCGGTCGCGATCCTCGACAGATATGTCGGCGACTACGAATTCGAGGGACACAATACCTTCGGTATCCGCACGTTAACTGTCACTCGCACCGGCGACCGATTGTTCATAGACTTCAATGGCAAAGGTCGCACGCCGCTGGTCGCGCTGTCGCAGACAATGTTCTCGCCGCGGCTGCTCGGAACGTACGAGTTCGTGACCGACGCGAGCGGCGCCGCGACGCACGTGATGGTTCACGGAGTGGAGAGCACCGAGAAGGCCGTGCGCAAGCGCGAGTCCGCGGCGCGCGAACAGGCGAAGCAATGAGGTTCTGGAGTCACGTATGACGATCAAGCGCATCAAGCCCGGTCCCCGCATGAGCCAGGCCGTGGTTCACGGCAACGTCGTGTATCTCGCGGGGCAGGTGAGTCCGCCGGACGCCGGTGCCACGACAGTGGCGGCGCAGACCAAGGTCATTCTCGGGCAGATCGACGCGCTGCTCGCCGAAGCCGGCACGAGCAAGCAGCAGCTGCTGTCCGCGAACATCTGGCTGAAAGACATCGGCACGTTCAACGAGATGAACGAGGTGTGGGACAAGTGGGTCGCGCCCGGCTCCACGCCTGCGCGCGCAACGGTCGAGGCGCGCCTCGCCGGCCCGCAATTCCTGATCGAGATCGCAGTGGTCGCAGCGATTGCCTAGCCGGCAAAAGCCACGCCTTTTGCCGGCGTAGTCGCAACGGCCCTGGGCCGCTTTCGACCAGAAAATCAGATCACTTCGTAAGCGAGTGGCCGCGGCGGCCCGTCGTTGCACGAGCCGGCGGGGCAAGCGGACACCGCAAGGGCGAGGTCCATTTCTGCGCGCAGGATCATCGAATCGCCGGCGCGACACTTCGGCGGCTGGATCTTCAGACGGCCGTCGGCGAGCACGTCGACGTTCATGAAGAAATTGAACGCCGTCGGCAAGCTGTCGGGTGCAAGGCCGAGCTCCCGCAACGCTGCCAGCAAGTTGTCGTGACAGTTCGCGTGATAGCCCGTCACGCTGTACTGCATCCGATACATCTCGACTGTGCACGACGCATACAAGAAGTCGTGGCGGCCGACGTCGTCCGCGACGATCGTCAGCATCGGGTTGCTGCGATCGGACCACAGTACGTCGCCGGTCGTGAGATGAATCTTGCCGTCGTAGTCGAACGTGCGCCCGTTCGACAGGCGCTCGCGACCGTCCGCCGAGAACGCCATCAGGTCGCCGGTCTGGCCGCCTTCGGTATCGATGAGGCGCAATTGCTCGCCGCGCGCGAGCCGCAGGCCGGCGCCGCCGCCGGCGGGAACGATGTGTCGCTGGGTCATCGGCCGATGTTACATCACGCGGACAGCAGCTGACGTGCTTCGACCGCGAGCGGATGCTGCTTGTCGAGCGCGTTCTCCAGGCAGCGCACCGCACGGTCGAGCAAGGGTTTTGCCTCGGCAGTCGATCCTTGTGCGATTCTGACTTTCGCCAGCAGGAGCAGCGCCTCGCCAACGTCCGCGCTCGTATCCGGACCGCGCGCGAGAGATTCGGTCCTGCTCAGCGCCGTCTTTCCGTACGTTTCCGCGTCTGCTGGTGCTCCGCTGCGCAACGCGACCGCAGTCGCCAGCAGCAGCGCGCGATTCAGCTGGCGCTCCGCATGCTCCGTGCCGTACCCCGCCAGCTTCAGCGCAGCCCTGCTGCTGATTGCGGCTGCGTCCAGATCGTCGCGGCGGAGCGCAATCTCCGTTCTGCAATTCTCGATCAGCGCCTGGGCATTCCGATCCATCTTCGTCGCCAGGTTCCGGGCTTCTTCGGCCGCCGCAGTTGCCTCATCGAATCTCCCCACCGCAACGAGCGCCGCGGCGTAGAAGCGCAATGCCTGTAGCAGGCTCTTCGGACTGCCGCTCGAGCGCGCTCGTAGCACCGCAGGCTCGATGGCCGCCACCGCTTCTTGCGGCCGCTGCATCGAGACCAGCAGCGAGCCGTAGTTGACCGCATAGTAGGTCGGTACTTGTCCTTCCGGCTCCAGCTCGCGCGTCCGGCGCAACAGGATTTCATATTGTTCGAGCGCTAGCCGTGTTTCGCCCATGGCCGAGAGCGCGATCGCGGCGTTCTGTCGCGAAACGAGACGGGCGGATGTGTCGCCGCGACCGTTGCGCTCGTGCACTTCGCCGGCGAGCTCGGCCATTTGCAAAGCCGCGGCGGGCTGGTTGTTGCTCAGATAGATGCCGCCGAGATCCGTGATCGCTTTGACGTAGATCGGCCGGTGCTCGCTGCCTTCGGCCTCGATTGCCCGCATCGCTTCGCGCAGCAGGGATTCGGCGGCCTGCGGGCGGCTGGCGGATCCTTCCAGTTGCGCGCCTGCCAGCAGACACGTCGCGCGTATCGTGGCCGAGGGCGCATCGAGGCGCTTCATCAGCTGCTGCGCTTTGTTTATGCGCTCGGCAGTGCCCTGGTCTATTCCAGACAGGGCGTCCGCGTAGGCGTGGCTGCATTCCGCCGATGCCATGAGCTCGGCGTCGTCGATGCGCTGCCCGATCTCGTAGGCGCGCGCATAGAGCTCGTCGGCCCGGCGGACCTGGACGATTCCTCGATACTGATGCGCGAGCTGCACGAGCATGAGACCGAGGAAGCGCGGATCGGATGTGTATTGCTTCTCGAGCAACTCTACGCCGCGCGCCAGGCGGTCCGGCGCGCTCAGTGCCGGCCGATCGGGTCCGCCGTCGGACATGAGCAGCGTGCCCATGAAGTCGCTGACCATTTCGGCGCGGCGCGACTCGAAGCGAGCCTGGTCGCGCTGCTGGCGCGCATCGGCCATGAGCATGCTGGTGACGATCGCAGTTCCCACCAGGCTCAGCAGCACCAGCACGGCGGCCGCGACGCCGCCACGATGTCTGCGAACGAATTTGCCGGCGCGATAGCCGAGCGAATCCGGCCGCGCCGCGACGGGCTCGCTCGCCAGGTAGTGCCGCAGGTCCTGCGCGAAGGCCTCCACACTTGCATAGCGCTGCAGCGGATCCTTGCGCAGCGACATGGCGACGATGTTGTCGAGATCGCCGGCAAGCAGGCGGCGTGCGCCCGGCGACGTCGCAACCTTCGACGGCGGCGGCGCATCTGTCTCCAGCACTGACTGCATCACCTCGGTCGCTGTCTTGCCATCGGTCACGACCGGCGGCTGTTCGGTCAGCAGCAGATACAGGATCAGCCCCAATGCATAGACATCGGTGGCGGTGGTGACCGAACCGCCGCGCAATTGCTCCGGCGCGGCGTAGGCTACGGTGAGCCCCGGCGGCGCCTGGCGAGTGAGCTCGGCGCCCTGCTCATCCGGCTCCAGCAGGGTGGCGACGCCGAAGTCGAGCAGCTTCACGCGTCCGTCGGCCGTCACGAGAATGTTGGCCGGCTTCAGGTCGCGATGCACGATCAGATTGCGGTGTGCGTGCGATACGGCGTCGAGCACGCTCAGAAACAAATTGAGCCGCTGCTCGATGTCAGGCACCTGCAGCTGGCAGTAGCGATCGATCCGCTCGCCTTCGACATATTCGAGCACGAGATACGGTTGACCGCCGGCGGCGATGCCTGCGTCCACGAGATGCGCGATGTTCGGGTGTTGCAAGCGCGCGAGCAAAGTGCCTTCGCGGACGAAGCGCTGCTCCGTGGGATGTCCGATGAGCGCCGCGTTCAGCAGCTTCACCGCGACGCGGCCTTCGAATCGTCCGTCGTCGCGACGCGCCAGCCACACCGCGCCCATCCCGCCGTGGCCCAGGCAACGCTCGAGTGTGTAGGCGCCGATGCGCTGGCCGTCGAGCGTCGTCGCAAAAGGCGAGCCGGGCGACTCGCCGGTCAGGAACTCGTCGCTCTGCAGCTGCTCGATGTCGACCGCGCACGATTCGAGATAGCGCGCCGTCTCGGGATCGACGCCATCGAGCTCGTCCAGCCACGCGCGGCGTTGCCCCGCGGGCAACGCCAGCAACTCGTCCAGCAGCGCGCTGATGCGCGGCCAGATCTCGTCGAGCGCCGGCGGGGCGCTCGCGCTCTCACATTTCGGATCGGCCATGGTGCGGCAATCGAAATGCGCCGTCCGATTGCGACATCGCGTCGCTGCCGTTCGCCGGCGCCAGCATCGCGCGATGCAGGAACAGGCGCGCCTTCTCCCAGTCGCGCTGCACGGTCCGCTGGCACACGCCCCACATCGAGGCGATGTCGCCGAAGGAAAAGCCGCTGAAGTATTTGAGGTCGACTACCTGCGCGAGCCGCGGCTCGATGCGCGCCAGCCGCTCGAGCGCCTCATTCAGCCGTTCCAGCTCCGTGCAGTCCACTTCCTTGTCGGGCACGTTCACGGGCAGCGCCGTGATGTGGAATTCGCCGCCGCGCTTGAGCGTGCGGCGATTGCGGGCGAAGTCGATGACGAGGCCGCGCATGACCCGCGATGCGTACGCGACGAAATGCGCGCGATCCGGAAACAGGCTGGGATCCTTCTCGTGCAGGCTGAGATAGGCCTCGTGCAGCAACGTCGTCGCGCTCAGGCCAGGCGCATGCCGGCGCAGCTCGCGTGACGCGATACGGTGCAGCTCCGAGTACAGCAGCGTGAAGAGTTGCTGTTGCGCTTCCACGTTCCGATCCCCTAGGCCAAGGATACGCTTGTCGCATTCGGTTCGCCGATTACGATTATCGGCGACACATCTTCACGGCGCCCGAAACTGGGGATCAGGGGACTTTATGTCGACTCGATGGGACTTTAGTACGAGGCTCGTGACCGCGCTGTTGCTGTTTGCAGGGCAGGCGGCTCACGCGCAGATGACCGATCAGACACAGACGCCGAACGCCGAAGGCGCGGGCATCTTCAAGTCGCTCGATCAGCAGATCGGCGCCGGTGTCGGCGACTGGCAGACGCCGGATTCGTCCTCCTTCATCACCGCGCGCGATCCGGCGCGCGCGATCCGGCGCGGGCGTCAGCTATTCCAGCGCAAGTTCACGTTGCTGCAAGGCTTCGGGCCGCGAACTCACGACGGCATCGGCGACATCGCGGCCGAAGGCGCGATCGGCGCGGGACTGATCGAGAGCTGCGCCGGTTGTCACGGCCGGCCGCGCGGCGCAGCGGGATTCGGCGGCGACGTCGCCACGCGTCCCGACAGCCGCGATGCGCCGCACCTGTTCGGACTGGGCCTGAAGGAGATGCTCGCGGACGAGATGACCAGCGATCTGCGTGCGATTCGGCAGAGGGCGCGGGACCAGGCGCAGCGCACGGGCCGCACCGTCTCGTTGACACTGCAAAGCAAAGGCGTGCAGTACGGCGTGATTCGCGTCGACCACGACGGAAAGGTCGACACGTCCGGCGTGCGCGGCGTGGACAAGGACCTGCGCGTGAAGCCGTTCTTTGCGCACGGCGGGACCACGTCGATCCGCGAGTTCGTCGTCGGCGCCTTCAACGACGAGATGGGTCTGCAAGCCGTCGACCCACTCACTGCGCGTGCCGCTGCGGGCGAGCGGGTGGTGACGCCGACCGGCATGGTGCTCGACGGGTCGCTCGATCTCGTCAAGCGCTCGACGGCGACGTTCGCGGCTGACGACCCGGACAACGACGGCGTCCGCAACGAGATTCCGACGTCGCTGGTCGACTACATGGAGTTCTACCTGTTCAACTATTTCAAGCCGGGCACGTACCGTCAGTCGCCGGCGACGCAGTTCGGGCTGGCGCTCATGAAAGAGGTCGGGTGCACCGGCTGCCACGTGCAGAACCTGACGATCAACCGCGATCGGCGCATCGCGGATGTGGAGACCACGTACGACCCGAATCGCGCGATCTTCAATGGGCTGTATGCCAATGCGCGCCTGCTCGTTTACGAGGAGGACGACGGCTCAGGGTTTCCTACGGTCAAGCGCCCGCTGCAGCGCTCGTTCGTCGTGCGCAACTTCTTCTCCGACCTGAAGCGCCACGATCTCGGGCCGGCGTTTCACGAGCGCAACTACAACGGCACGATCACCAAGGAGTTCATGACAGCGCCGCTGTGGGGCGTCGGAACGACGGCGCCCTACGGGCATGACGGCCGGAGCATCAATTTGCGCGAAGTCATCCTGCGACACGGCGGCGAGGCGCTGCAGTCGCGCAACGCTTTCATGGCGCTGCCGGAGATCGGCAAGGCGGCCATGCTGGAGTTCATGAATTCGCTGGTGCTGTTCCCGCCGGACGATACGGCCTCGAACCTGGATCCGGGTAATCCGGCCGCGCCCGATTATCCGCAGCGCGGCCACGGCAGTATCAGCCTGTCCGTGCTGTTCAACTCGCCGACGGATCTCGAATGATCAGCTCTTCCACTTGATGTTGCAGCCGAGGCTTGGCCTCTGCTGCGACGGCATGGCGGCGCCGCTGAGCAGCGCGTCGCACGCGGCGCGCAGATCCTTGCCGGTCGGCGTGCCGCGTCCCGGCCGGCTGTCGTCGAACTGGCCGCGATAGACGAGCTTGCGCTGGCCGTCGAACAGGTACAGATCCGGCGTGCATGCGGCGTCATACGACTTCGCAACGCTTTGCGTGGCGTCGAGCAGATACGGAAACGTATAGCCGGCGCTGCGCGCTTCTTCTGCCATGCCTTCGGGTCCGTCTTGCGGATACGCAGTGGTGTCGTTGGAGCAGATCGCGACGACTGCCATTCCTTGCGCCTGGTAGTCGCGCGCAAACCGCGCGAACTCATTGCGCATGTGCTTGACGTAGGGGCAGTGATTGCAGATGAACGCGACGACTAGGCCGCGTGCGGCGGCGAAGTCCTCGAGCGAAGTCACTTTGCCGTTGAAATCGGCAAGACGGAAGGCGGGCGCCGGCGTGCCGAGCGCGAGCATGGTGGACTCTGTGGCGGCCATGCACGGGATATTACTCCCGTCCCTGCAGCACGGCGACTACCTGGTCGTGTCGAGATCGGCTCCGTGCGCAGTCTTGCCATTCGATTTCTCGTCGGCGCCGCGCGGCGGGACGATCGGCAACAGCACATACGACGCGTGCTCGCCGCCGATATGAATGCTGTTGTTCCCGAGGTGATACGCAGCGAAGTAGTGCTGGCCATCGTGGGGCTGCACATCGAGGCGGATGCGCGTGCCCTTCTCGTACACCATGCTCGTCGGCCAGATCTCCACTTCGACTTTCACGACTTCGCCGGGCTGCAGCTTCTGCTCGAGGTCGTGACTGTGATACGGGCGCTGCGGAGTCGAAAGCGCAGGATCGAGCTTGCGATGCGAGACCTTGAGAACACCGCGCGTCGCGGTCTGCACCGTGCCGTCCGGCATCGTTTTGCGCAGATATGCGAAGAGATCCATGTCATCGGTGTCCGATGACACCCACATCACGAGATTGATCGGACCGGTGATCTCCGTGTCCGCGGCCAACGGCTCCGTCGAGAACGACACGGTCGGCAACCCGCGCTCGGCGCGCGCATCCGCAGCAGGCCCGGCGTCGTAGGCGAGCGTGCCCGACGTGGCAGGCGGCGTGGCGAGCATCTTCACGTCGTGGACCGCGTCTTTCACTGCGCCCGCGCGCTCCGTCGTGAGATAGAAGCGCGTGTATTGCGTGCGCGCCAGCGGCCACTCGTTCTCAAAACGCCACGTGCAATCGCGCACCGACGTGCGGATGCACAGCTTCACCGCAGGCTCGCGCATGATTCCGGTGTCGATCCCTTTCAGCCAGTAGTCGTACCAGCGCAGCTGCTCGTCGCGGCCCTCAGCGTCGTAAAAGTAGTCGGTGTGGCCGCCGATGTGGACCTGCAGTTTCTTCGTCTTCGATGCGGCGCGCGTGAACGCTTCCAGGTTGCCGCGCAGGTGATGATTCCATCCGCCCCAGTTGCCGGAGCTGTAGAACGGCACCGTGATCTTGTCCATCTGCGCCCGCGCTTTGCTCTCGTCCCACCAGCGGCTGTCGGTCGGATGGCGCAGGTACTCGAGGATCAGGTTCTCGTTCATGCCGTCCGGCCCGTCCGCGACCGTCGTCTCCAACAGCTGCTTGCCCATCACGTCGAGCCACCAGTTGCCGTAGAACGCCTGGTTGAACAGTCCCCCGTGAAACACGGAGTCGCGATACAGATCGGACCAGCCTTCCCACGGCAGGATCGTAGTCAGGTGCGGCGGCTGCAGGCTCGCGACGTTCCACTGCGTGATCGCATAGTAGGAAACGCCGCTCAGGCCGACCTTGCCGGTCGACCACGGCTGTGCGGCCGCCCATTCGATGGCGTCGTAATAATCGCGCGCTTCCTGCATCGACCAGATGTCGGTTCGGCCCGGTGACTTTCCGGTGCCACGCGTATCGACGAACACCAGCACGTAACCGCGCGCGACCCACCAGTCCGGCTCCGGTCGTTCCTGGTGAGTGAACGGCGCCTCGTGCGGCAGGTGCTGTAACTCCTTGAGATAGGCGCTCAGGCTCATGAGCACTGGAAATTTTTCAGCTGCGGCCGCGCGCGGCCGGTAGACGTCCGCCACGAGGTACGCGCCGTCGCGCAGCGGGATGCGGACATCTTTCTGCAACTCGACCTGATAGCGTGGCTGGGAAGCCGCGGCGGGCGCCGCGGCTGCGGCCCACTCGACCTTGCAAACGATTGCAGCTAGGATCAAAAAAAGGGCGGCGCGATATCCGCAATTGTCCGCTCCCCATTGGCGCAGCATCATCGACATGTCGACTCCCCGATCAATCACCACCACGACGGCGCGGGCGACGATAGCCGCGGCGGCTGTGGATTGGAAGCACCGGAGCACCGCTCGATGATCACGTTGCACGTAAACGGGAGTGCGCGCGCGGTCGATGACGACCCGCAGACGCCGCTTCTGTATGTACTGCGCGGAACGTTGCAACTCAACGCCGCGAAGTTCGGCTGCGGCCTCGCGCAGTGCGGCTCGTGCACGGTGCTAATCGATGGCGAGGCCGTGCCTTCTTGCGTCATGCCGATTGCGGCGCTCGAAGGCAAGAAAATCACCACGCTCGAAGGTCTCGGTGCCGGCACCGCCGGCGGCGCGCTGCAGCGGGCATTCATCGAAGAGCAGGCGGCACAGTGCGGTTACTGCACGGCCGGCATGATCGTGCGGGCCCACGCGCTGCTTTCAAGCAATCCAGCGCCGACCGATGCGCAGATTCGCGAGCACATGGAAACGAACCTGTGCCGTTGCGGTGTTCATCTGCGCGTGTTGCGCGCGGTGCGACGTGCGAGTGATGAACTACAGAAGAGCCGCACGCCGCGTGAATCCGGAGCGCAACCATGAGTGCGAGCGCGGACAACATCTCGCGACGCGCCGTTCTCGCGGGAGGCGCCGCGCTCGTGGTCGGCTTTTCGCTGCTGCCTGCGATGCGTCTGCGATCCGCGCAGAGTGATGGCCTGCCGGGTAGTCTCGAGCGTGCGCCGCTGCTGGATGCGTGGATGCGCATCGATGACCACGGCAAGGTCACGGTTTTTACCGGCAAGGCGGAACTCGGGCAAGGGATGAAAACGGCCTTGCGACAGATCGCGGCGGAAGAGCTGCGCGTGGCGCCGCTAAGCATCGAGCTGATCACAGCGGATACCGAGCGCACCGCGAACGAGGGCTACACCGCCGGCAGTCTTTCCATGCAAAACAGCGCTACCGCTGTTCGCAATGCGGCGGCGCAAGTGCGTGAGCTGCTGATTGGCGAAGCCGCCCGGCGCTGGGGTGCACAGGCTGAGATATTGCGTGTTGA
>JBIOUH010000079.1:0-6851 GCA_044866955.1 Steroidobacteraceae bacterium | reverse complement strand
GCGCCGTACACGGCGGAGGCGCCGCCGGTCAGCACGTCCACGCGCTGGATCAGCGCCGCGGGAATCTGATTCAGGTCAGGGGAAGCTGCGCCGTTCTGCGTCGGGTCGCCGGGCATGAGCCGGCGGTTGTTGACCAGCACCAGCGTGCGTTGCGAGCCGAGGCCGCGCAGATTCACGGTCGCGGCGCCGGTCGCGCCGTTGGACACGTTGCCGCCGAAGTCCGCGAAGGCCTGCGGCAGGTTATTGATCAGATCTTCGGTGCGCGTTACGCCTTCGATCTTGATCTGGTCGGCGCTCACGGCGGTCACCGGGCTGACGCTCGTCAGGTTCGGTTGCGCGATACGCGAGCCGGTCACGACCACTTCCTGGATCGTCTGGGTCTCCTGTTGCTGCTGTTGCGCCTGTGCGGGCAACAAGCCGGTAAGTGCTGTGGCAGCGCCACTGAGCAGCGCGCAGTGAACCGCGCGCCGGATGAAAAGATTCGTCGACATCGAAAAGCCCTCCTGCGAAAACAGAAAGGGGACATTCCTCGAATGAGTCAGGGTCGAGCCCGACTCATTCGAAGAATGTCCCCATTTCGTGCACTTTCAGCGCAGCGAGGAGATGCTAGTGGTGAGATTCACACCGGATGCGGCAGACGTTGGCATTCTGTGTGGCAACGCTTGCGTTGATTGCACTGCTTCTTCTTGCGCGAGCGCGCGCAGCGCACGCGCGCCGAGTCCGCGACTGCGACGCAAGCGACGCACCAGCGTGCTGCGTTCGTGGAAACCGGTGAGCTCTGCGATTTGCGCGACGGAGAATTCCGTCGAGCACAGCAGACGTGCGGCCGCTTGTGTCCGGCGGCGTTGCAGATATTCGTACGGGCTGATGCCGTGCACCGCCTTGAACTCGCGCATCATGTGAAAGCGCGACCAGTGAGCCGCTTCGGCCAGCTGTTCGATCGTCAGCGGACGGTCGTAGCATGAATGAATCAGGTCGGTGACGCGCGCCAGACGCGTGAAGGTTTCGCGGCGCTTCCATGACTTCATGTGCGTCATGCTGCTGACGGTGCGTGCGATCGAGATCTCGTGCGCGAGCAGCCGGCGTAGGAGAAACCCCACCTGTTCCTCGTACCACGCGGGATCTTCGACGCCGGCGACGATGTGGTGCGCCACGTAATGCATGACGGACGTGAACGAGCGGTCGCATTCGCGCAAGTGCTCGAACAGACGCCACGAGCCGTCCTGCGAGCAGTCATTGAGCAGCTCGCGGTCGGCGGGTGCGAGCGACTCGCGAGCCTGCGCCAGCAGGTCGGGCGCGAAGTAGATGCTGAGCAGGCAGGTGTCCGGATCGCGCCGACCATGCGTCGAGAGCACATGTCCGGCATTGAGGACGAGGAACACTTCTTCCTCGAGCTTGAGCGTATGACCGTCGACGCACAGCGGGTAGCTGCCGTGCCACGCTGCATGCACCGACGGCACGCCGGCGATGACCTCGGGCGCGATGCGCCCCGCTGGCAGCCAGTGAATCTCCGTGCCTTGCGCCGCATGCGCGCTTGCGCCCGAACCGTTCGAAACGAATCTGCGGATGATCGAACCCATCGACTAGCCCGTCGCCGGCATCACACAGGCGAATAGGCTAGAGCGGCAGCAAATTGTTCCGCAGGTTTTTGCGGTGAAGCGCTGTGCGATGACGACGAACGGTCGCGGCGAGCAACGCATGCCTCGGCGGACACAATGAAAACGCGCGCTTCAACTCATGCTGTGTTGTTGCTTACGAAAACGTAATGCGTGCGCGACGCGCGAGACATAGCGGCGACTGACGGGAACTTCCCGACCGCCGGCGAGCACTGCGAACGTGCGTCCGGATTCATGACGACGGATCGCCGAGATCAGATCGTGGCGCACGATCTCCGAGCGATGCACGCGCACGAAGCGGGCCGGGTCGAGGCGCTCGGCGAGATCGCCGAGCCGCGCGCGCATCAGTCGCACACGTTGCCCCACGTGCAGGCGCACGTAGTCGCCGTCGGCTTCGAGGCGCTCGATCATTTCCACCGGCACGCGCACCCGCGCGTCGCCTTCGCGGATCCACAGCTCGGTCTCGTACCGCTTCTGCGAGTCGCTGCGCCGGTCGACGCGGAGGTTGTCGATGATCTCGCGCAATTCCTGAACACGTGCCTGCGCGTCGCGCAGCTCGCGGCGTACCCGGGCACGCTCCAGCGCCTCGATGAGCCGGTTGCGCTCGACCGGCTTGAGCAGGTAGTCGACCACGCTGACCGCAAACGCCTTGACCGCGAAATGATCGAACGCGGTCACGAACACGATCTCCGGCATCGGGGCGTCGTCGAGCGTGCCGAGCGCATCGATCAGCTCGAAGCCGCTGAGCTCGGGCATTTCGACGTCCAGCAGCACGACGTCCGGGGCGAGGGTGCGGATCAGCTCGAGGCCGCGTTGCGGGTTGCCGGTCTTGCCGACCAGTGCAACGTCGGGAACGTCCTGCAGGCACCATTCGAGTCGGCGCAACGCCAGGGGTTCATCATCGATCGCAATCACTCGCAGTGCTGTCATAAGGTCAGTTCGAGGGGCAATCGCAGATCCACCGTGAACCGTCCATCCCGTTGCGCGGCGCGCAGGCCGGCGTCG
The DNA here is from genome assembly GCA_044866955.1 of Steroidobacteraceae bacterium. Lineage (GTDB taxonomy): Bacteria > Pseudomonadota > Gammaproteobacteria > Steroidobacterales > Steroidobacteraceae > Steroidobacter. The sequence continues at coordinate 4,230 of JBIOUH010000079.1, read as the reverse complement.
GATCCGTAAAAGCTCTCGAGGCGGCGGGCGACGTTCTCCAAGCCGACTCCCTCGCCGGCAGTCGCATGCAGGTCAGGCTTTGGCCTGACCCCCACGCCGTTCTCGACCGTGATGAACAGCTCGCCGCCGCGCCGCGCGGCGCTGATCTTCAACTCGACGGGCGCCGACGTGCGTGCGACGCCGTGCTTGATCGCATTCTCGACCAGCGGCTGCAGGATCAGGTGCGGGACCAGCGCGTTGTCCAGTCCCGGCTCGATCTGCGTCGACCAGATCAGGCGCTCCGGAAAGCGCGTCAATTCGATGTTGAGATACTCGATCTGCACGCGCAGCTCCTCCGTCAGCGAGACCTTCGCCGTCGTCTCGCGGCTCAGAGCGTTGCGGAAGAAGCGCGCCAGCTTGTTGATCATCGCGTCGGCGGCGAGCGCCTGACCGGTCACGATCAGCGCCGAGACTGCGTTGAGCGTGTTGAACAGGAAATGCGGATTGATCTGATAGCGCAGCATCTTCAGCTCCGCTTCGCGCGCCAGCACCTGCGCCTGCCACAGGGTGCGCTCACGAGCCTGCAGCTGCGCCGCGTACAGGATGACCGAGCAGAACGCCGCCCACATCAGGAACAGCGTGAGGTTGTACTGCGACTGGACGATGAGGCCGACGAGCACGGAGTAGGGCATCGGCGGGTTTTTCAACACCACCTGCCACACGTACGCGCCGATGGCGGCGTACACGAAAGAAATCGGCACCGCCGCGCCGCCGATCGCCAGCACGCGCCGCGAGAGGCGCATGTGCAACGTCCGCGCGATCACGTGGCCCAGCGGCATGCACAGGAAGAACGCCAGCACGTTCATCGTTGCGCGCCACCGGATCGAATGCCAGTCCTCTTTATCGTTGACCAGGAGCATCTGTGTCGTGTGATTCGTGAACATCGCGACCCAGAAGAGCGCGTTGAACACGTGAATCCGCGTCATCGTCCGCCGCGTCGCCGTCGGTTTCGCCGGCGCCGCAGGATTGGATGCGTCCGGCGCGGGAACGGTTGCGCCGACGATCGTCGACTCGTGCGCTGCCATTATTTTTGCCCCGAAAGAATTCGCGTTGTAATCATCGGATTATGCGCTGTCATGCGCTCGTCGCGCAGTGCGCAGCGTGCGCGGGCGACGAACGAACAGCAAAACGCGACGAATGAACCGCAGAGAGTCCGAACGTGTCCGCGCGGCTCACTGTCCGGTGAGCCGCGGCTCGCGCTTGTCGTAGGAGGCCGCGACGGCTTCTTCGCGATCCTTCGTTCAATAGCTGATCTCGTCCTCCTGCGCCTGGCGGAGGGCTTCGATGACTCCGTGGCAGTCCTGCCGGGTGCCTGTGGCGGTACCGCTTTCGGGGCGGTTCGCAAGAATTGTCAGGGCCCGGGAACCGGCAGACCCGGCGGGCGTTGGACCCCGGGGCGTCTAACAAGAACTACAGAGGGAGCGTCGGGAGGGTGATGCAGGCCCGAATCCGGGATTCGCTGGTCGGCCCACGGTTATGGGGCGAACCGGCCTGGCTCCGCTATGGGCTGGCAATCGCCCTGCTGGCCTGCACGGCTTTCGCACGCGCGGAGCTCACGCCACTCATCGGGCGGCACAGTCCGTTGCTGCCCTTCGTCCTGCCGGTTCTGCTGACCTGCTACCTCAGCGGCCGCGGCCCGGCCTGGCTCATTGCGGTGGCCAGCCCGGTCCTGTGCACCTTGCAGTTCCAGGCCGACTTCCGCTGGAGCGATTCCGTCGGCTGGCTCGCCCACGTGACGTTCTTCGTGCTGGTGTGCGCGGCCCTGATCGAGATCCTGCACCGCCTGCAAGTCACGCATCGCAAGCTCCTCGACAGTGAGGCCCTGCTGCTGGAAGCGGACCGGCGCAAGAACCAGTTTCTCGCCATGCTGGCGCACGAGCTGCGCAATCCGCTCGCCCCGATCCTCAACATCGCGCCGATCCTTCGCTCGCGGGCGTACGAGCCGTCGACCGTCCAGCAGATGAGCGGTGTCCTGCAGCGGCAGGCATCGCACCTCGCGCGGCTGGTCGACGACCTGCTCGATGTTGCGCGCATCACCCGGGACAAGATCGAGCTGCACTGGCAGAACCTGATCGCCCAGGACGTCATCGAGCGTGCGCTCGAGACCGCGCGGCCGATGATCGGCGCCCGGCGCCAGTCGGTGGACGTCGATGTCCCGACACAGCCGCTGAAGCTCGACGGCGATGTGGTGAGGCTCACGCAGGCGATCGGCAATCTGCTGACCAACGCCTCGAAGTTCTCGCCCGACGGCGCGCGCATTCACGTCACTGCTGCGCAGCTCGATGGCAAGGTGCAGATCCGCGTGCGCGACGAGGGCGCCGGGATCGACGCGCAGATCCTGCCGCAGGTGTTCGATCTGTTCGTGCAGGGCGACCAGTCGCTCGATCGTGCGCAGGGCGGTCTCGGGATCGGGCTGACGGTCACGAAGCGCCTCGTCGAGCTTCACGGCGGCCGCATCGAGGTCGCGAGTGCTGGAGCGGGCCGCGGCTGCGAGTTCACGATCACGCTGCCGCAGGGAGTGCTCGACGAGCGCGCTTCGGACCTGCCCGCCGCAGCACCGGCAGCATCGCGCAGGATCCTGGTGGTCGACGACAACGCCGACGCGGCAACATCGCTCGCGGTGCTGCTGGAGATGGAAGGCCACGAGGTGATCACTGTGCGCGACGGCTTGGCTGCAATGCGCGAGCTCGACCGCTTCGACGCGCAGCTGGTGCTGACCGACATCGGCTTGCCGGGAATCGATGGCTACGCGCTCGCGGATCTGATTCGGCAGCGGGGCGGCGAGAAGCCGCACCTCGTGGCGCTGTCCGGCTACGCGGTCGAAGCTCAGGACCCGGAGGGTGGGGCTGTGTTCGACGCGTATCTCACGAAGCCACTGGACCTCGCGCGCCTCGCCGAGGTTCTCGCGCGTCTGCCGGAGGTTCAGCGCGGCGTGGTGTCGCGCTGACCATGCTGATCTGGCGCGTCCAGCGATTGCGGGTGTCCGCCGGTCCGGATCTGCATGCGTACGAACTCTTCCAGCACGGAGCGGGCGACGGACAATTCATCGCGGCCCGCGTAACTCGTCTTGCACAGAAAGCCCGCACCCATGATCTCGATCTCCTGCGGAGCGAGCTGCCGATACCAGCCGCCGTAGGTCTGTCCATAGACCTGATGGGTGAAAAACGTCATCTCGTCGTAGTGCACGTCAACTCTCAACTCGTCGCCGTCGACTTTCCCGATCCCCGAGCGCGCATACGCATGGCGGCTCGCTGGTGTTCCGCCCGGAATTTCGCAGGCGGGAGGCTGTCGGAGGCTCGCCGACGACGGCGTAGGAGAGATTCTTTCAAGCGCTTTTTTACAAGGCTTTGCAGATTTTCCCGGGCGGCGCACGGGCCGATCTCCTGCGGCAGCGGCGGCGGTATGTCGGCACAATCCTTGCTGTTCGCTGGAGAGAGGTAAGGATGGCGCAGGACAGTGTCTTCGATGCGATCGTGGTCGGTACCGGCATCACGGGCGGTTGGGCTGCCAAGGAGCTCACTGAGAAGGGCCTGAAGACGCTGGTGCTGGACCGCGGGCGCATGGTCAGGCACGGCGAATACCCCACGGCCACCAAGGACATCTGGGAATTGCCGTACGGCGGCCGCGCCACTGACGAAGACCTGCGGCGCCAGGAAGTGGCCGCACGCACCGGCTACGCGATCACGCAAGCTGCCAAGCACTGGTTCGTCGACGACACCGAGCATCCGTACACCGAGGTCCAGCGCTTCGACTGGATCCGTGGCTATCACGTCGGCGGCCGCTCGATCATGTGGGGCCGGCATTGTTATCGCTGGAGCGACCTCGATTTCTCGGCGAATGCGCGCGACGGGATCGCTGTCGATTGGCCCGTGCGCTATGCCGAAATCGCGCCTTGGTACGACTACGTCGAGAGCTTCATCGGCGTGAGCGGTCGTGCCGAAGGGTTGCCGCAGCTGCCCGACGGCAAGTTCTTGCCGCCGATGGATCTCAACTGCGTCGAGCTTCACCTGCAGCAGTCCATGGCCGAGAAGTTCCAGCGCAAGCTGACGATCGGCCGCGTCGCTCACCTGACCGCTCCGCTCGCGCACAGTCCGCAGCGAGGCACCTGCCAGTACCGCAACCTGTGTATCCGCGGCTGTCCATTCGGCGCCTACTTCAGCAGCAACTCGAGCACACTGCCGGCGGCGGAAG
>JBIOUH010000078.1:0-43295 GCA_044866955.1 Steroidobacteraceae bacterium | reverse complement strand
GGAGCGCATCACGATCGGTTGCTGCGCTGTTCCATTGACCGTGACCCGGAAGCCGCTGTCGACCGTGTAAGTGCCGCCGGCCAGCCGCAGCTCTTCGCCCGGCTTGAGGGCCGCGATGGCCGTACGGAGATTGCCGCCGGGCGCGATGTCCACCGCAAAAGCGGCGGGAGCGCTGGCGAGAAGCACGGCCGCTGCGGCGACCGCGAAAAACCTACGTTGCAACGCGAGCATGCGAGAGTCCTGTCAGTTATCCGACCCGCTGGATACTAACAATCATCGATCTCGCGCCAATTGGCGAAATGTCTCAGTTCGGTGACAGTCCGGCGAAGCGCCGCTCCACCTCTTCCCATTTGACATTGCGCATGAATGCGTCGACGTATTTCGCGGCGGCGGAGCCATAGTCCATGTGATAGGAGTGCTCGTACATGTCGAGCACCAGCAGCGGCATCGAGGCGATTGCGCCGTGCATGTGATCCCAGGCCCACTGGTTGCGCAGCTCGCGCGTGTAGACGTTGTATGTCAGTACGCACCAGCCCGATCCGCCCGCGAGCGACAGGGCTGTGCGGCGAAACTCCGCATCCCATGCCTCGTAGCTTCCATAGGCCTTTTTTACCGCTGCGAGGACGTCGCCGCCGGCCTTGCCGTCACCGCCGAGGTTGCCGAAGTACTGCTCGTGCAGCACGACCGAGCCGAGCCGGTGCAACTCCTCGCGCTTGAGGCCGCCATACACGACCGGCGGCAGGTCGGCGTCGCTCATCGCTGCCTGCAACCGGCCCGCGATCATGTTCAGCGTCTTGACCGAGCCGATGTAGTTGTTTTCCCAGTGCGAGCGGATCAGCTTCTCGGAGAGGCCGTTGAGCTTCGCGGGATCGAACGGCAGCGGCTTCGGCTCGCGCGCGCTGGTCATCGAGCTGCGCACGTCAGGCCTCGCACTCGCCGTGTTCTCCGCTTCTGCTGCACCGGTGATCATTGTTCCAACGGCCGCTGCACTCAGCATCATCAGGGCTTCACGTCTCGCTTCGTCGGTCATGACTGGCTCCCGCGCTGTTCGCGCTCGGTAGTGTCGCAGAGGAGCGCGAGTCTAACGCCGGAGAGCGAAACGGCAGCAGCAGCACGGCGCCGATAGCTTGACTCGTCGGCGTGTCATAGCCGCGAATGCCGTAGTGCACGAAGGGGCCGCGACTGCTCGGCGTGAACGTGCGGAACAGGCGATCGAAGAACGAAAACAGGTTCGCATAGTTGGAATCCGTTTCGACACGGTCGCGCGAGTGATGCACTTTGTGCATGTCGGGTGTTACCCACAGCAAGACGAGCAGGCGATCCAACGTGCGCGGCACTCGAATGTTGGCGTGTTCGAGAACGGAATTGAGTGCGCCGAGCAAGCGATACAGAGCGATTGCCTCGGGGGGCGCGCCCAGCGTCCACGCCGTCGCTGCGAGGAAGCTGAAACGCAGCACGCCCTCGATCGGGTGCTGACGAAATGCAGTGGTCGCGTCCACTGCAGCGTCGATGTGATGGACGAGATGCGCGCGCCAGAGCAGCGGGACCTGATGCATCAAGCGGTGTACCAGGTAGGTGGCGGCGTCGAGTGCAATCAGCGCCAGGACGAATGACGTGGCTGCGCCGAGACCCGCCAGCTGCAACAGACCGCCGCCGCTTTGTCGAACGTACTGCGCGCCCAGCGCGAGTGTGAAGTTCAGGCCCATGCCCAGCGTCAGCGTGATCCCCAGCAGACAGAGATTGGTGGCGAGGCGGCCGTTCGCGCGGCGCGATTGCTGGCGCAGCGGCACGGCGATCTCGACGACGCTTGCCACTGCCAGCGCGCCCAGCACCGGCAGCAGCCGCAGGAGGATGGAGCCGAATTCCATGGCCGGACTGTGCGGCTTTCCCCAAGGGCAGGGTCAAGCGCGCCGGCCGCTATATAATCCGCGCGGCGCATCGGCGCGTCTCTTGGAGCCAGCTTCATGACAAGAACAAACGCGGACCTCGGCAGGCTCGCGCTGCGAGTCGCGCTCGGCGGCCTGATCCTGTTCCACGGCATCGCGAAGTTGATGGGCGGCATCGATCCGATCACGGGGCTCGTGACCGCGATGGGATTGCCTGCGTTCGTCGCCTACGGTGTGTATGTCGGCGAGATCGTGGCACCGGTGCTCGTGATCGTCGGTTGGTACTCGCGCCTGGGCTCGCTGCTCATCGCGATCAACATGGTGTTCGCTCTTGCGCTCGCACATCGCGCCGAGCTGTTCAAGCTCGCACCCAGCGGCGGCTATGCACTGGAGTTACAAGTGCTCTATCTGGTCGTCGCGCTCGCGCTAGTGCTCATGGGCCCGGGTCGCTACAGCATGAACGAGCGCTGAACGGAAATCGGACACTCGATGCTGTGGGCTGTGTGCGCTGTGCAACGGATTGCACGCGGAGCAACCTGTGCTCCTTCCTCGACATTTCTTTGAACTCGTGCCGGCGCTTCTACGGCCGCTACGGACTGAACGTACGCAGACCGCCGGCTAGACTTGCGCAGCTGTACCGAGTCGCTGCGCAGATGACCGAGGCATTGCTGGAACGAATGACGAATGCACTTGCCGGGGACGACCAGCGCATCCCGGCGCTGATCGATGCTGCGAACAAAGCGCTCATGGAAGGCCGAGCCGACGAAGCGACGAGGCTCGTACGGCAGGCAGAGCAGGAAGCTCCCCGGCATCCACTGGTTCTGAACGAGCTCGGCCGGCGCATGCTGGTTACCGGCAATCTGCTGCGCGCACAGCAACTGTTCGAGCAAGCCGCGCAAGGCGATTCCGCCAACGCTTCCATCTGGATCAATCTCGCTGCCGCGCTGCGCGGTCTCAACCGCCGCGACGACGAGATGCATGCGTTGCATCGCGCGCTCGCAATCGAGCCGAACAACCTGCGAGCGATGTTGCAGAAGGCATCGTTGCAGGAGCTGCAGAACGATGCGCGTGGGGCCGCTTTCACTTATCGCTCGGCGCTGCGGTCGATCACGCCGACTACGCTGGTCCCCGCGTGGATGCAAGAGCTGCTGTCGCATGCGAAGCAGGTCATCGAAGCCAACAATCGCGCGCTCGAGTCGTTTCTCGAAGATCGCCTGACGGGCCTGCGGTCCGAATACCCGGGCGTGCCGCTGAAGCGCTTCGATCGGTGCCTGGAGATCCTGCTGCAGAAGAAGCGCGTCTACCAGCCGCAGCCTTCGTTCATGTATTTCCCGCAGCTGGCGGCGATCGAATTTCACGAGCGCGCCGACTTTCCGTGGCTGGATACGATCGAAGCCGCCACCGACGACATCCGTGCGGAGCTGGTCGATGTGCTGGCCGAAGACAGCGGCTCGCTCGAGCCCTATGTTTCGCACGGGACGCGCCGCTCGGTCGAACAGAAGTGGCGCGAGCTGCATCAGTCGCGCCGCTGGAGCGTCTACTATTTGTGGCGCGACGGTGTTCCGTATCGGGAGCACATTGCTCGCTGTCCGCGCACGATGGCCGCTCTCGAAGCGTGGCCGCGCTGCGAAGTCCCCGGCGCGAGTCCCAACGCGCTGTTCTCGATCCTCGACGCCAAGACGCGCATTCCGCCGCACACCGGTGTCAACAACACGCGACTCATCGTGCATCTGCCTCTGATCATCCCGCCGGATTGCGGGTTCCGCGTCGGCGGCGAGCAGCGCGAGTGGGTGCCGGGCAACGCCTTCGTGTTCGACGACACGATCGAGCACACCGCCTGGAACGAGAGCGACGAGCCGCGGGCGGTCTTCATCTTCGACATCTGGAATCCCGACGTCAGTCCCGAAGAGCGCGCGCTGGTGAGTGCGGCGATTGCGGGCGTGACCGACTTTTACGGGTTCCCGCAGCAGCGCGACGTCCGCTGACTCACGCGCCAGTTCATGGCGCGGCACTCGACGTCTGCAGTGTGACCGGCGTCCCAATTTGACTTTCAGTCGGCAGTTGGCCGAACCTGTCGGTCGCTCATGCGTCGCCTGATTGCACTGATCGTGATTTTTGCCGGCCTGCTGGCTGCGGGCTCGGCGGCGCTTGCTTGCGCCAGCGCCGCGGCGACGGGCGATTGCTGCCCAGCCGGTGCGCCTTCCGGTTGCATCGAAATGTATCAGCAGCTCGACGCGGCTCCCGCAGCCTCCTGCGTAACGAGCATTGCACCTTCTCCGGTAGTGTCTGCGAATCGTGACCGTGGCTCAGCGGACCCACTCATCGTCGCAGACACGCCGAGCTTGCCTGTGCAGCTCGCGCGTTCATCCGGACTCGATCGAACGATTGTCGATTCAGCGCCGACGGATCGCTCGCTGACCTATCTGCATACCGGGCGTCTGCGCCTGTAGATCCAGCTCCTCCTCACCGGCTCTCCTGCCGGTTTTTCCGCTGAGCATCGATTCAGAGATCGAGGAGCATCCCGATGCCCTGGCATCGCTCGTTGTTGTCTTTGCTGTGCGCGCTGCCGTTGACAGCGCACGCAGGTGAACCGCTGTCGCTCGAAGAAGCGGTCGGGCGCGCCCTCCAGTCTGCGCCACAGGTGAGTGCCCGGACCGCGAACCTGGAAGCCGTGCAATCTCTTGCGACGAGCGCCGGACGCCTGCCGGATCCGGAGCTCGTCGTCGGCGTCGACAATCTGCCGGTCACTGGTCCGGACGCGTACTCCACGACCAGCGACTTCATGACGATGCGCAAGGTGGGCGTGATGCAGGCGTTTCCTGCCGCAACCAAGCGCAAGTTGCAGGGCGAGCGCGCCGCAGCTGCAGCGGATGTCGCGCAGGCCGAGCTGGTCGAATCTCGTCTCGCGGTGGCGCGCGAGGTGGCGCAGGCCTGGATCCGGCGCGCCACTGCCGAAGCATCGCTGAATGAGCTGGGTGTGCTCGAATCAGATCTGGAATTGCAGGCCTCCGCAGCTCGCGCAGCTCTCGCGGCAGGTCGGAGCTCCACCGCCGAGGCACTTGCAGCGCAGACAGCGGCGGCACAGTTCCATGCGCGGCTGCTTCGCGTGAAGAGCGAGGTCCGGCAGGCGACCTTCGAACTGGCCCGCTGGCTCGACGCGGATGCAGATCGACCGCTCGCCGCGATGCCCTCGCTCGATGAGCTGCCGGCGCCTCCGGCAGCATTGCTTGCGAGCGTGCACGAGCACGGATCGCTGCTGACATTCGAGTCGCAGATCGCCGCCGCGCGCCTCGACGTCGACCTGGCGAAGGCGGAGCGGCGGCCCGATTGGAGCGCGGAGCTCGCATTTGCCAAACGCGGCCCGGAATTCTCCGACATGGTCTCGCTGGAGTTCCGCGTCGGCTTGCCCCTCTTCACGAAGTACCGGCAGAACCCGCAGATCAGCGCCCGGCACGCCGAGCTGCGACAGCTGGAAGCCGAACGCGAGGCCGAATTGCGCATGCACACCGCCGAGATTCACCAGGTGCTCACGCAGTGGGAGGAACTGGGCGAGCGCGCCCGGCAATACGAGCAGGAACTCCTGCCGCTGGCGCATGAACGCTCGCGCGCCGCACTTGCCTCCTTTCGTACGGGTCGGGGCGAGCTGCGCCTCGCCCTCGAGGCGTACGAGCAGGAGAGCGAATTCATCATCGAGCATGCAGAGCTGCTGAACGAGCGCGGGCTGGCGTGGGCTTTCCTGCGCTACCTCGATCGTGAGCATCTGCACGAGCAGAAGTAGGAGAGGCCAATGAATCACCTGCATCTGAAGCTCATGGCTGCCGCAGTTGCGATCCTGATCATCGGCATCGCCGGCGGCTACTGGTTCGCCCAGCATCGGACCCAATCCGTCGCGCAGGACGCGGGGCGGCGCATCCTGTATTGGCACGACCCGATGGTGCCGAGCGCGCGGTTCGACAAGCCGGGCAAGTCGCCGTTCATGGACATGCAGCTCGTGCCCGTCTACGCAGACGAGCAAGGCGGCGCTGCAGTGAAGGTCAGCCCGGTCGTGGTTCAGAACCTCGGCATCCGGCTCGGTACGGTCGAGAAGGCGAAGCTCCAGTCGAAGCTCGCGGCGGTCGGCAGCGTTGCTTTCGACGAGCGCTTGCTCGAAGTCGTGCAGGCTCGTGTCGAGGGGTATGTCACGCGCCTCCAGGTAAAAGCGCCGCTCGAACGCGTCCAGCGGGGACAACCGCTGGCGCAGATCGTTGCGCCGGCCTGGCTCGAAGCCCAGGAGGAGTATCTGGCGCTGCTCGATGCACAGTCCGGACGCGGTCAATCGATCCGCGACGCGGCGCGACAGCGGCTGGCAGTGCTCGGCGTGCCCGAGAGCACGATCCGGGACCTCGATACGCGCCGCAAGACGAGTGCGGCGGCAACGCTGGTCGCGCCGATTGACGGCGTAGTTGCAGAGCTCGCGGTGCGCGAAGGCGCGGCGTTCATGCCCGGGGCTGCGCTCTTCCGCATCAACGGGCTCGAGACGGTCTGGGTCAATGCCGAAGTGCCGGAAGCTCAGGTCTCGATGATTCCGCTGGGATCGCAGGTCACGGCGCACGCGACGGCATGGCCCGGCGTTGCATTCAAGGGACGAGTCGTTGCGTTGCTGCCCGACGTCGATCCCCAGACCCGCACGTTGCCCGTGCGCGTGGTCGTCGACAACCCGCAGTTCCAGCTCGCTCCCGGAATGTTCGTGTCGCTCGATTTCGAGGGCCAGGACGATCGGGAATACCTGGTGGTGCCGAGCGAAGCCGTGATCATGACGGGCGAGCGCAACGTGGTGGTCGTCGCGCGCGAGGGTGGCGGTTTCGATGTCGCCGCAGTCACGCCGGGTGCGGAGGTGGGCGGCCGAACCGCGATTCTGTCGGGGCTCGAGGCCGGACAATCGATCGTGCTCTCGGGCCAGTTCCTGATCGATTCCGAGGCCAGCCTCAAGTCCTCCGTGTCGCGCCTGTCGACCCCGGACCCCACGCCATGATCGCGGCGCTCATACGCTGGTCGCTCGCGAATCGCTTCCTGGTCCTGCTGGCGACGTTGCTCGTCGCAGCGTGGGGTGTCTGGGCAGTGCTGCGCGCGCCGCTCGACGCGCTGCCGGACCTTTCGGACGTGCAGGTCATCATTCGCACGCCCTATCCGGGGCAGGCGCCGCGCATCGTCGAGGACCAGGTCACCTATCCGCTGACGACGACGATGATGTCGGTGCCCGGCGCGAAGACCGTGCGCGGCTATTCCTTCTTCGGCGACTCGTTCGTGTACGTCCTGTTCGAGGACGGCACCGATCTGTATTGGGCGCGCTCGCGCGTGCTGGAGTATCTGAACCAGGTTCAGAGCCGTCTGCCCGGGAATGTGCGCCCGTCGCTGGGGCCCGATGCCACGGGCGTCGGCTGGATCTATGAATACGCTCTCGTCGACAGAACCGGGCGACACGATCTGTCGCAACTGCGCGCGTTGCAGGACTGGTTCCTGAAGTACGAGCTCAAGTCAGTTCCCAACGTCGCTGAAGTTGCGACGCTCGGCGGGGCGGTGCGCCAGTACCAGGTCGTGCTCCGACCCGATCGTCTGCGCGCCTACGGCATCACTCATCGAGACGTGATCGCGGCGATTCGCGGCGCAAATCGCGAGGCGGGCGGCTCGGTGCTGGAGCTCGCAGAGGCGGAGTACGTGGTCCGGGCGACAGGCTATCTGCGCAACCTGGACGACTTCCGCAAGATTCCCTTGCGCGTCGGCGCGGGCGGCGTGCCCGTGCGCCTCGCTGACGTCGCGCAGCTGCAGCTCGGACCGGAGCTGCGCCGCGGGATCGCCGAGCTGGACGGCGAAGGCGAGGTCACGGGCGGCATAGTCATCATGCGCTCCGGCAAGAACGCGCTCGAAACGATCAAGGCGGTCAAGCGCAGGCTGGAGCAGCTCAAGCCCGGCCTGCCGCCAGGCGTCGAGATCATCGCGACGTACGACCGTTCGCAGCTGATCGAGCGCTCGGTGCGCAACCTGACGGGCAAGCTCGCGGAGGAGTTCGTCGTCGTCGCGCTGGTCTGCTTCGTGTTCCTGTTTCACCTGCGGTCGGCATTCGTGGCCATCGTATCGCTGCCGCTGGGCGTGCTGGGTGCTTTCATCGTCATGCACTACCAGGGCATCAACGCCAACATCATGTCGCTCGGCGGCATCGCCATTGCCATCGGTGCCATGGTCGATGCTGCGATCGTGATGATCGAAAACGCGCACAAGCAGATCGAGCGCTGGCAGGACCTGAATCCGGACCGGGAGCTCACCGCGGCGGAGCGCTGGAGGCTGATCGGCGAGGCCAGCGTTCAGGTCGGGCCCGCGTTGTTCTTCAGCTTGCTGATCATCACGCTGTCCTTCATTCCGATTTTCACCCTGGAAGCGCAGGAAGGCCGCTTGTTCGCGCCGCTTGCATTCACGAAGACCTATGCCATGGCGGCGGCTGCCGGGCTCGCCGTCACGCTGGTGCCGGTCCTGATGGGCTATTTCATTCGCGGCAGGATCCCGCGCGAGGCGGACAATCCGCTCAATCGTTGGCTGGTGCGCGGTTATCGACCGGTGCTCGAGCGCGTGCTGCAGCGGCCGGGCACGACCATCGCAGTCGGTGTCATTCTGCTTGCGATGACGGCATTTCCGCTGCTGCAGCTCGGCGGCGAATTCATGCCGCCGCTCGACGAGGGCGACGTGCTGCACATGCCATCCGCGCTGCCGGGGTTGTCGGCCGGCAAAGCATCGCAGCTGTTGCAACAGATGGATCGGCAACTGATGACCATGCCCGAGGTTGCGCGCGTCTTCGGCAAGATGGGCCGCGCGGAGACGGCCACCGATCCCGCTCCGCTCGAAATGGTGGAAACCACGGTGCAGTTCAAGCCCAAGGATCAGTGGCGTGCAGGACTGACGATGGACAAGTTGATCGAAGAGCTGGATCAGCGGCTCAAGATCCCGGGTCTTGCGAACGTGTGGGTGCCGCCGATCCGCAATCGCATCGACATGCTCGCGACCGGCATCAAAACGCCGGTCGGCATCAAGGTCGCCGGCACCGATCCGGTGGTGATCGATCGGGTGGCTCAGCAGGTCGAGCAGGCAGTGCGCAACGTTCCGGGCGTGACGTCGGCGCTCGCCGAGCGGCTGACGGGCGGCCGCTACATCGAAGTGAACATCGACCGTGACGCGGCAGCGCGCTACGGCATGAACATCGAAGACGTGCAGAGCGTCGTCACGGCCGCCATTGGTGGGGAGACCATCGATGAAACGGTGGAGGGATTGCAGCGTTTCCCGATCAGCGTGCGCTATCCGCGCGAGCTGCGCGACTCTCTTTCCGACCTCAGGGAGCTGCCGATCGTCACGGCCGGTGGCGCGCAGATCACGCTGGGTTCCGTTGCGGACCTGCGGATCACCAGCGGTCCGCCGATGCTTCGCAGCGAAAACGCCCGGCTCTCGGGCTGGATCTACGTAGACCTGCGCGGCCGCGATTTGCAGTCCGCTGTCGATGACATGAAAGCTGTCGTAGCACGCGGCGTACAGCTCCCTGCGGGGTACTCGATCTCTTGGTCGGGACAGTTCGAGTACCTGGAGCGTGCTCAGGCGAAGTTGCAGGTCGTCGTACCGTTCACGCTGCTCGTGATCTTCGTCCTGCTGTACCTGACGTTCCGCCGCACCGACGAGGCGCTCGTGATCATGGCGACGCTGCCTTTCGCGCTGATCGGCGGTTTTTGGTACATCTATCTTCTGGGCCATGCCGTATCTATCGCCACGGCAGTCGGCTTCATCGCCCTTGCCGGTGTCGCAGCAGAGTTTGGCGTCGTCATGCTCATCTACCTGAAGCAGGCATGGGAGACCCGCCTCGCGTCCGGACACCCTGCAACACTCGCATCGCTCGATGAGTCGATACGGGAAGGCGCCGTGCTGCGCGTGCGGCCGAAAATAATGACCGTCAGCGTCATCATCGCCGGGTTGCTGCCGATCATGTGGAGCCACGGGACCGGCTCGGAAGTGATGCAGCGAATCGCGGCGCCGATGATCGGAGGGATGATTACAGCGCCGCTGCTGTCACTCCTGATCGTCCCAGCGGCCTATCGCATATTGCGACGTCGGGAGCTCGCCCGCGCGTCGCGCCAGGATCATCGCCCCGAGCAGGCCGGCGCGACCGTGGAGCGGTGACAGGCAGACAGAATTCTCGACGCAACCATCCGGCTCGTGCGGCGGCAGATAGCCCGCGAGCGCATCGCGCGTTGCAGCGCGAATGTGCGGTAACAGCAGGCCATTCTCCAGCACGCCGCCGCTGAACACGATGCGCTCCGCCGACGTCACGAGTGCGATGGTCGAAGCGAGCTGCCCGAGATAGCCGCCGATGATGCTGTAGGCCACGTGCTCCTCGGACAAGGCCGAGAGCTCGCATTGCCAGCGACGCTGGATGGCAACGCCGCTCGCGACGCCTTCGAGGCAGTCGCCGTGGAACGGGCAGATGCCGGAGAACGTGAGGTCGCGCGCGTCGCGACGCACGAGAAGGTGGCCCATTTCTGGATGCATGCGGCCGCGCAGTGTCTGGCCGTTGATTGCAACGCCGGCGCCGATACCGGTGCCGACCGTGACATAGGCGACGCTGCTGCAGCCTTGGCCGGCACCGAGCTCGGCCTCCGCGAGCGCAGCGGCGTTCACGTCGGTGTCGAGCTCGATTGCGCAGTCGGCGACGGGTTGGAGCGTGGCGATCAGGTTCGCGTTGGCCCAGCCCGGCTTCGGCGTCGCGAGCATGCGGCCCCAGTCGGGCGCGCGGCGGTCGAGTTGAATCGGCCCGAACGCAGCGATGCCGAAGCCGCGGACCCGGCCGTGCTTGAGCTGCATCGCGTGGAAGAACTGGAGGACTTCGGCGAGCGTTTCGGCCGGCTCGCGGGTGGCGATGCGGCGCTCCTCGATAATCTCGTGGACGCCGTACCCGACGGCGCAGAGGAATTTGCTCCCGCCTGCTTCGACCGCCCCGTAGAGACGCTCGCCGGCCGACATGCGGCGCAGTCTAATGCATCGCCGCCCTTACATATATATGGGCTCGTCGGCCGGTCAGGACGGCGTGCTCTTGCCTTCCTTGAATGGGAACACCCAGCCGCTCTGATGGTGATAGAAGCCGCCTCCCTGCATCGCATGGAGGGTGTCGGCGGGCGTCGCATGAGCGAAAGCGAGGCAGGCCAGTCCGGCGATCAGGCGGAAGAGCGTGTTCATGCGAGCGAGCCAATACGCGGCTCGTTGCAGTTCCGTTAATGCAGGAGCTTGAATGCCATCCCGAGGACTGCGCTTGCGGCGAGCGTCCACGCCATCCCGACTTTGAATCTCAGCATGGCGATCATGGAGCCGGCAGCCAGCAGCAGCGCCACGGGGTCGAGTGTCGACCAGACGGGTGCATCGAGGTGCAGCGGGCCGTAAGTCCGGGCGTCGACGCGGCCGAAGAGCGTATGGGTGGCGAACCACACCGAAAGATTGAGGATCACGCCGACGACGGCGGCAGTCACGCAGGACAACGCCGCGTTCAGGCCTCGATGCTGGCGCAGCGACTCCATGTACGGCGCGCCGATGAAGATGAACGCGAAGCTCGGCACGAAGGTCATCCACGTCGTCAGGCAAGCACCAAGCACCGCTGCGAGCCACGGATCGAGCGGCGCGGCGTAGCGATACGCTGCAACGAACCCGACGAACTGCAACACCATGATCAGCGGGCCGGGCGTCGTCTCGGCCATTGCAAGTCCATCGATCATCTCGCCGGGATGCAGCCAGTGCAGTTCCTCGACTGCACGCTGGCCTACGTATGCGAGCACGGCATACGCGCCGCCGAACGTAACGACGGCCGTCTGACCGAAGATCGTGCCTTCGCGAGTCAGTACGTGATCGGCACCGAGCCACGCAGCGACGAGCGCGACCGGCACGATCCAGATCAGCAGACACACAACAGTCAGCTTCAGTGCCCGCCGCGCATTCGGCTGCGCGTGAGCAAGTTGTCCAGTTTCGTGCATCCGATCGACGACGAAGTCCTTCGACTGCTGCGGGTCCGACGAGGTTGCTGGTGCGAAATAGCGCGGCAGAACGCGCCGCGCGACGACGCCGATGAGCGCCGCTCCCGCGACGATCCACGGGAAAGGAACCTTGAAACAGTAGATCGCGAGAAAAGCTGCAGCCGCAATCGCGACCATGAAGCGATTTCGCAGTGCCCGCCGTCCGATCCGCAGCACTGCTTCGACGACGACCGCGAGCACGGCGGCTTTGAGGCCGAAGAACAATGCCGCGACGGGACCGAGCGATGAGTAGCGAACATAGAGCCAGCTCAGAAGGAGCATGACCACGACGCCCGGCAACACGAACAAGCCGCCGGCGACGATGCCGCCCCACGTGCGATGCAGCAGCCAGCCGATGTACGTTGCCAATTGCTGCGCCTCGGGGCCGGGCAGCAGCATGCAGTAGTTCAGCGCGTGCAGGAATCGCGTCTCGCTGATCCAGCGGCGGCGCTCGACCAGCTCGCGATGCATGAGAGCGATCTGGCCGGCCGGGCCGCCGAAACTCAGCCAGCCGATCCTCGTCCAGAGCCGCAGCGCCTCGCCGAACGGGATCGGCGGCGCCGGGGTCACTGGGTCGCGGCCTTCTGCGGCCACGAGTGCGTTTCGTTGCGGGCGGTCTTGCACCAGGCGTACAGCGCGTCGTAGACCGTCATCGCCTGCTCCAGCAGCACGACGTCGTCGCGCACGTTCGCGGAAAGTCCCAGCGAGATCGCCAGCAGACCCGGCGCTTCACGCGATTGCCCGAGCTCGCCGGTATCGGCGGCGCGCACGATGCTCGCGACCTGGTCGATCACCGGATCGTGCAGATCGAATTCGTCGAGGAACGCGTCGAAACTGCAGCGCGCTCCGCGATGCGAGAAGGTCACGTCCGCGATGTCGTACGGCTCCGCCCGCAGCGCCTGCGACTCGGCCCGTACCTGGTGCGCCGGCGTATAGAAGAACGAGGCGCGCGGATCGATGAAGCGGCGCACGAGCCACGGGCAGGCGAGACGATCGATCTTCGGACGTTCCCGCGTCACCCAGCGCGATGCGCCCGGTGCGTTGAGATCGGTGCGGGCCTTCACGGTCGGATGACCGGCGGCGAGCCACGCTTCCAGGCCGCCTTCGACAATGGAGGCGGGATAGCCCAGGGCGGTCAGCGCTTCGGCGACGCGAGCGCTCGTCTTGCCACCGTGCACGCAGTACGCCACGACCGCGCGAGTTCGAGGCAAGGTCCGCGACCATTCGCCGACGCGATCGGCGTCGCCGCGCAATGCACCCGGAATGAGCCGCGGTTGCTCGGCGAACGCGGCGGCGTCGCGCACGTCGAAGATGAGCGCAGACTCCGGCAGGCCGAGGCGCGCGAAGATCGCAGCAGGGGAGAGGGAGGAGGGCATAACTACCTCGCAGGCGTTGCCTGCTCGAAAGCCCAGACGATCTGCGTGTGCAGGCCGGAGCTATCCACGCCGATCGACACGAGCGGGGCCTCGATCGCGTGATAGCCGCGACGGTCGAACCAGTCGAACAGCGCATCGACCGCGCCCGCCAGCTCGGAAACGTGCGCGTGACGGACAGTCGCCCCGATCGCGGCACAGGATGCGTTGGGCAACTGTCGCAGCGTGATGCCCCGGGGGATGCGTGCCGGTGTCGTGACCGGAATGACGACTTCGAGCCGGCCCTCTTCGTCGGATAGCGGATCGATCAGCGCGCAGCAGGCTTCGCCGGCAGATACGAGATCCGCCTGCGTCAGCAGCTCGTGCATCGCATTCGCTTCCGCCCGAAACTTCGCGACGAAGTCGTAGCGGTTGGCCACGAACGGTCGTACTGCGACAGTCATCTCGGGCCGCGAGCGCTCGACGATCTCGGGCGCATCCGCAAGGGATGGCCTGCGCAAGAGCACCAGCGCCGCGTGGTAGGCACGCTTCTCGCGCGCATAGCGATTCTCGATCTCCTGCACCAGCTCGGCGAGCACCATTTCGGCGCCGCGGCCTTCCTTGGCTGCAACGACGCTCGCGATGTCCGTGAGCGATAGGTTCATCTCCCGCAGCGTTCGCACCAGTCGACCGAGCGGCACCTGATCGCTGCTGTAGTAGCGATAGCCGGTCATCGTGTCGATGCGCGCCGGCGGCAGCAGGCGCTGCTCGTCGTAGATGCGCAGGGCCTTCTGCGAAAGCTGCGTCGCAGCCGCGAACTCGCCGATCGAAAGCAGCCGGGAGGAAGGCGTAGTCACAGCGGCACTCTAGCGCCTGTCCCAAGGGCAAGGTCAAGCATGACAACTCGCAGCTCGCACGTGCAGACGTCTGGATAGCATCCGACATTGATGAAAGATGGAGGCGGGCATGAACTCTCCCCCGGTGCTGCTGCTGTCGCGTAGCGCGATCGCCCGGCTGGCCACGACGCGAGACTATCTCGATGCGATGCAGGCCGGGTTCGCGGATCTGGCGCGCGGGCGTTTCGAAGTGCCGCAGGTCGGGCACGTGCCGGGGATCGGCGGGATGTTTCACATCAAGTCTGCACAGCGCGGGGGTGCGCCGGCGCTCGCGGCCATCAAGGTCAACGGCAACTTTCCGGAGAACGTCGTGCGGCGCCAGCTGCCGACCATCCAGGGGTTCGTCGCTCTGCTCGACGCGGAATGCGGCTGCGTGCTGGCGTTGATGGATTCGATCGAGATCACCGCGCGGCGCACGGCGGCCGCGACCGCGCTGGCGGCGAAGTATCTGGCGAAACCGGGTTCGCGAGTGCTGGCGATGATCGGTTGCGGTGTGCAGGCGGCGTATCACGTCGAAGCGCTGCTCGACGTTGCGCCGATCGAGTCCATTGTCTTCTGCGATCCGCGTGACGATGCGGCCCAGGGGTTCGCTGCTCGAATGCAGGCGTTGGGTCTGCAGGCGCGACGAGCTGGCGATGCACGATCCGCGGTCCGCAGCGCAGACATCGTCGTCACGGTGACGACCTCGACACGTCCTCTCCTCGGACTGGCCGACATCGGTCCGGGCACGTTCGTGGCAGGCGTCGGCGCCGACAACCCGTCCAAGCACGAGCTTGCTGCCGACCTGCTGAAGGCAAGCCGCGTCGTCGTCGACTCGCTGGCTCAGGCCTCGGCGATGGGCGATCTGCATCACGCGATCGCGGCCGGCACGATGCAGGCCATGGACATTCACGGCGAGCTGGCGCAACTGGCTGCACGGCAGGTATCAGGCAGAACCCATGGCGACGAGCAGTGGGTGTTCGACTCGACCGGGCTTTCGATCCAGGACCTGGCGGCCGCCGCGATGCTCTACGAGCGTGCCCGAACGGCGGGCGGTGTGCCGCAGATTCAGCTCGGCAACTGAACCTTGTTGACGAGTGACCGGCGTTGCTACTGTTATTGCCCCGTAGCAGCGCAGGCACGAGCCGTGATCCATCCCGAACCAGTGACCCTCGAACGCAACGGAGTCAGACTCGAGCCGATGAAGCCCGGGCACGCGACGGAGCTCGAAGCCGCGGCCGCGGACGGAGAGCTGTGGAAGCTCTGGTACACGAGCGTGCCGGACCCGGGCGGCTGCGCAAATTACGTCGAGGTCGCGCTGGACGGGCAGGCCAAGGGCCACATGCTGCCGTGGGTCGTGCGGGATCTCGCGAGCGGCAAGGTCGTCGGCTCGACTCGCTACCACGACATCGTCGCCGTGGTCGATCGCGTCGAGATCGGCTGGACGTGGTACAGCAAGAGTTGCTGGCGCACGCACGTCAACACGACTTGCAAGCTGCTGCTGCTAGCCCACGCGTTCGATAAGCTCGGCTGCAAAGTGGTCGGCCTGCGCACGGACAATTTCAACTTCAGGTCGCAACGCGCGATCGAAGCGCTCGGCGCGAAGAAGGACGGCGTGATTCGCCATCACTGGGCCCGCCGCGACGGCACCGCACGCGATTCCGTCATCTACAGCATCCTGGTGGCGGAGTGGCCCGACGTGCGCAGGCACCTCGAGATGCGGCTCACGCGCCATCGGGAATGAACGGGGTCGGTCGCATCACGTTGGTCGGAACTGCGGTGCTCGTGGCCGCGTGGGTCGCCACGATTCTCCTCGGACGCGAAGCGCAGCCCGCGGCGCTGCTGGCGATACGAATCCTTACGACTCTTATCGCATCCGGCACGCTGCTGTGGCTGGTGAAATCGGCGCCTGCGCTGGAGGCCAAGAAAAGTTGGGTACTGCATCTCGCCGCAGTGGTGCAGTTCCTGTTGGCCGGCATAGGCGTGATGTTCATGCCGGCCCTCGCTCTGTCGCTCTGGGATCAGTACATCGACTTTCGGTTCTATGACCTGGGCTTCGTCTGGCTGTTGCCCACGATGGCGGCGTTAGTGTTTTGCGTGACGCGGAGGGTCGGTCGGCCGACGCAGTGACGCAACCCAAATCGGCTCAGTCGAGTCAGTCTCCTTTCTGCGTAGTGCGTGACGCGCCGTAGAGAGCAAACGTCCCGAGCCAGTGACTGCCCACATAGTGATCGCTCGTCACCGCACCGAGTGAAGTCTCCGAGTGCAAACGTGCTGTCGCGCGTAACGCGGCACGTCGCTTGTCGCCAGCAGGCAATCCCTTCGCGATCTCTTCCAGCATCCACGCGCGACTGAGGTTCAACCCATCCAGATGCGCGAGCTTCGGATCGCTGCGATCGGTGATTCGCGCGGCCGGCAGCCACGCGGTCGAACCATCTTTCGGTACCTGTGGCATGAACGCGCTCAGCCACTTCGCGAACTCAGCCGGCGCGAGCACGCGCCGTACGAAGTCCCCCTCGGCGAGACACGGCGAAAGAAAATCCTGACCGGAGGGCTCGTACGCCAGCGGGCAATTCCTGTCGCCGAGATAGAACTGCTTCGCCTTCTCGCGCAGCAGCGATTGCATCGCCTCGTCCTTCGTCGTCTGCGACCAGTCCCAGACGAGACCGAACGCGAATGCCGTCTGGTCGTGCTCGCCGATGCGGATCGGATAGTTGAGCTTCGGCAACCAGCTCGTGAGCTTCTTCTGCGCTGCAGCTTCCAGCGGCGCCAGCGTGGCGGACCATTCGCGAAACTGCGGATCGTCCGAGCTGCGCAGCTCTGCGGCCAGTTGCAGCAGCCACGCGAGACCATAAGGCCGCTCGAACGATTCGCGTCCGGGCGCAGTAATGTAGGCAACTTCCGCGGCGATGTTCGGCGACGTCAGGCTGAGCGCGAGTGCCTCGCGCGCCTTCTTCGCGACTTCAGACTTCGGGAACAGCTTGATTACGCGCGCGAGCAGCCAGTGACCATGTACGGTCGAATGCCAGTCGTAGCAGCCGTAGAACGCCGGCGTCAGTTGCCGCGGCGGCTTGAGATCCGCATCGCTCGTCATGTAGTGCGCGATCTTGTTCGGATATTCCTTGTGCACGCAGTCGAGCGCGAGCTGAGCGAATCGCTCGGCCGCTGCTTCGTCCAGCCCTTCGGCGCGGGCGACTGCGCTGAGAGCGAGAGAGGCGAACAAGCCGAGGAGCAGTCTGCGCATGCTGGTTGACCTAGTAGTGAGTGCCGAGGTACTCGACGATGCGCTTCGCGTCGTCCTCGCTGATCGGCGCACCGAAGGTATCGATCATCTTGCGAACGCTCTTCTGCCAGCCGGCGCGATCGAGCGCTAGCGCATTCATCGGCACATAGTCGACGCTGTGGCAAATGGAGCAGCGCGCGACGACCAGCTCGCGGTCCGGCGCGTCCTGCAGCCGCAGGGCGCTTTCGTCGGCGTATGCCGCGAAGGATGTGCAGATGCCGGACAGGATGAGCAGCGGAGCTTTCATGCGACCTCCAGCGTCAACATCTGGATGATGTTGTGGTGATAGCCGGAAGGATTGGGCGTCAGCTGTTCGGGCTGGCGAGCTCCATTGCGACCCGTCGCGCGAACGGCAATGCGCAGCGGGCCTGCCTTCGACGTGTCGAGTGCTGCTCGGAATCCGCGCCAGGAGTAGGGGCTCGGCGCCTCGCCCAACTGTGCCGGCCGCCACGAGCGGCCTTCATCCAGCGAGATCTCGACCGTGCCGATGCCGCTGCCGCCGTCCCAGGCCCATCCCGCGAGCTCCGCGGGGCGACCGCGCACGAGACGCTCGCCGTCCGAGTGACTGGTGACGAGCGAGTTGATCAGGATCTCCGTGATCGGCGTGTTCTCCGCATTCTCCTGGCTCGCAAAGCGTGCGCCCGGGAACTTGCCCGTCGGGATGCGGTAGGCACTCTTCATCCAGAACCCGTCGAACGCCTTCGGCTCCGCGCGGATCGACGTCAGGTGCTTGACCCAATACGTCGCCGTCCAGCCGGGCACGACGAGACGCGCCGGCGCCCCGTTCCAGTGGGGCAGGGGCCGGCCGTTCATCTCGAACGCAATGAGCGTGTGCTCGTCGAGCGCCCGATCGATGGGCAGGCTCTTAACGAAATCGGGCGTTGCGGGCAGCACCTGGCTGTCGGCGCCGTCGAGCACGATCTCCAGCGCATCGGCATTCACGCCGGCGCGATTCAGCACATCTCGCAGCCGGACGCCGCTCCAGACCGCGTTGCCCATTGCGCCGTAGGTCCATTGCACGCCGCCGGCCCGCGGCGTGAACAGTCCGCGACGGTTGCCCGAGCATTGGCAGATCGCGGCGAGCTCGACCCGCTCGAAGCCGCCCTTCAGCTCTTCGAGCGAAAGCTCCAGCGGTTGCCTGATGCTCGAGCCTTCGACCCGCAAGCGCCACGCACGCTCGTCGACCTGCGGAATCGAGGCGAGGTGATAGCGAACGAAGAAGGCGTCGTTGGCCGTGTACTGCCTGCGCAGGTCGGCGAGCGGCGTCTCGTAGTTGGGCGGTCGGAAGCTCCGCTTGATCAGCGGCCGCTTGCCCGGCAACGCGATCAGCTCATCAGCGCCATCCGAGGCCCCGAATGCGCCGGCTCCGACGCCGGTGAGCAGCAGTGCGCCAGCGGACCCTGCAACGACCCGACGTCTCGTAATCATGGGCAGCCCCCCGCGATCAGTGCGTCAGTACACGCCCCGGTTTCGAACCGGTCGGCCGACCGTCGTTCCACACCATTTCGCCGTTGACGAACACGGTCTGGATCCCTACCGGCAGCTCCTGAGGCTTGGCGAACGTGGCGCGGTCGATGACGGTCTGCGGATCGAACAGCACCAGGTCGGCAAAGGTTCCCTCGCGCAACGTGCCGCGGTCGCGCAGGCCCATGCGCTGCGCCGGCAGCGACGTCATCTTGCGGACCGCATCCGGCAGCGTGAGCCAGTGCTTCTCGCGCACGAATCGCCCGAGCACGCGCGGAAATGTGCCCGCACCGCGCGGATGGGCGCCGTCGATGCCGCCGTCGCTCGCGACCATCACCCACGGCTGCTTGTAGAACAGCTCGATGTCGGCTTCCGTCATCGACTTGGCGATCACCATCGCGTCGTCGTTCGCCGCGTTGCCTTCGCGGATGATCTTGATGAACATCTGCACGGGATCGATCTGCTCGGTGCGCGCGAGCTGCTCGATCGTCTGCTGCTCGTAGCGCTGGTTCGGTGCGAAGTTGGCGATCGTCACGTTGCCGGCGCCGCCCACGTCGTCGAGCGCTTCCTGGACGCTCTCCGGCGATTCGTACTCCTTGTCCGGCACCAGCACCTTGATCGTCGAATACCAGGCGTCGTAGGGATAACAGTCCGCCATGTAGTCGACGCCGTTACGCCGCGCGGCCTCGATCATCCGGACGTACTCGGCGGCCTTGTTCCAGACGCTCACGGTGCCGAGCTTGATGTGCGAGTGCTCGATCGGAATGTGCGCGCGCTCGCCGATCGCGATCACTTCCTCGAGCGCGGGGAGCGCACGATCGGCTTCATCGCGAATGTGCGTCATGTAGAAGCCGTTGCGGCTCGCCGCTGCTGTGGCTACCGCAACCATCTCATCTGTATTGCTGTAACTGGCGACGTCGTACTCGAGGCCGCTCGACAGGCCGATCGCCCCCTCGCTCATGCCTTGCTCGACGAGCTTGGCCATGGCCGAGATCTCGGTGGGCCGCGCGACGCGCCGGAAATCCTCGTGCATGACCTGCTCGCGAACCGTCGCGTGCCCGACAGTCACCGCAAGATTGAACGATACGGGCTGGCGGCGACGCGCTTCGAGCCAGGATCCAATCGGCCACGGCGAGTCGCCGTCCGCGCCGAGCAGCACTGTGGTGATGCCCTGTGCGATCTGCGTCGTCGCGAGCGGATCGCGCTCCAGCCCTTTGGTCGAATGATTGTGGATATCGATGAAGCCGGGTGCCAGCACCAGGCCTTTGGCATCGATCACACGGTCGGCCGCCGCGGGCTTGAAGTCCCCGATCGCAGTGATGCGGTCATCGGTGATTCGAACGTTTGCCTTGCGAAGCGGCGCACCGGTGCCGTCTGCGACTTGAGCGTTGATGATGACGGTGCTGGCGAGCGCGATGAGGAGTGCATGCATGGGGCCGCAGTGTGAATTCGCAGCGGCACGGCTGCAAGCCCGGGTCGGTTAAGATGGCGCGGTGATGCACAGAATCTTCATCGCCCTCCTGCTGGCCGCCATCGTGGTCGGCATCGGAGCCTTCGCGTGGCACACGGAGCGCAGCGCTCGCGCCGAGCAGGCGAAGAAGCGCACGGCGGTGCTCATTCCGCCGAACGCTGCGGTCGAGGAAACGGAGCACTACCGCATTCACTATACGGGCACGCCGGCACAGGCGCAGCGCGTCGGCGACGCTGTCGAGATGCTGTACTCCGCCTACGGGTCGGTCTTTCCGCAAAGCGCTCCGGCCGCTCCGGGAAAACTCATCCTCGTGCTGTACAAGGATCGGGCCGAGTTCAAGCACAACAATCGCAGCAGCGCCTGGGCCGAGGCGTACTACCAGCAACCGGCCTGCTATGCCTACTTCGACGCCGCGGCAGCGAATCCCCATCACTGGATCATGCACGAGGCGACGCATCAGCTGGCGCGGCAGGTATCCCGCTTCCGCCGCAATCATTGGATCGACGAAGGGCTCGCCAGCTACTTCGCGACCAGCCACCTGGGCGACAACGGGGTGCAGCTCGGCGCGATCGATGCGCAGGCGTATCCGATCTGGTGGCTCGGGAATTTTCCGCTCACGGGCGACCCGGCCAGCGACGCGGCGGCGGGCACGTTCATTCCGATCGAAGTGCTGCTCACCGGTCAGGGCGGCCCGCCGGTCGATCTGAAGTTCAATCTGTACTACGTCGATGCGTGGAGTCTCACGCACTTCATGTTTCATTACGCGAACGGCAAGTATGCGCAGGCGTACCGGCAATTCCTCGCGAAGGGCGCGACGCTCGATGACTTCGAGTCGCTGATCGGGCCGGTCGAGAAGATTCAGGCCGAGTGGTATCCGTACCTGCAGGCGCAGTCTCTTTCGCAGCGATGACGAGGAGATGGACAGGATGAACAGGATGAACAGGATGAACAGGATGTGAGAAGGAGAGAAGCTACTTCTGTGGTTGTGCTGCTCTTCCTATCCTGTAAATCCTGTTCATCCTGTCTATTCTTTTCTCTTCTTCACCCCGGCGCCGGCGCGTCGCGGGGCCGCGTAAGGAAGAATGCGACGATGAATAGGGTGCCGAGGAGGAGGTCCATACCGCCGAAGCCGAGCGTCGTGCCGCTCACGCGCTGCTGCTGAAAGAGCACGATTGCGGGAACGCCCCACGCGAGTTTCTCCAGCACCGACACGAGCATCAGCGGGCGATAGCGCGCCGGCTGTCGCGCGATCAGCAGAAAGACGACCTGCCACGCGAGCGTGACGCCGATGAAGCCGTAGAAATATTCCGGATGCGTAATGGCCGGCGGATCGTCGTGACCGATGCGCGCCTCCATGAAGTACAGCGGCGTGATCACGAGGAATCCGTAGACCGCGGCGATGCCGAATATCCAGCGAGCGACTTTCATGAGGAGCCTCCGGGCCGCAATGGTACCGCGGCATGGCGACCTCGATCTGTGGGGAAGTTGCGGAATTCTGGAGAGCGGCTTGCGCGGCGCGCAGCAACCAAGGTCAATCGCGCTCCCTCACCAATGTGGGTCATGCACCGACTGTCACGCCTGGCGTGCCTCGCCCGTCTGGAGGGTGAGGAGGCAGATATGACCGACCATCGAATAGTAATTGCAGGTGCCGGTTACGGCGGCTTGAGTTGCGCATTGCGCCTCGCGAGGCGTGTGCCGCGAGGCACGAGCGTGACGCTCGTCAGCGCCACGGATCGGTTCGTCGAGCGCATTCGGCTGCATCAACGGGTGACCGGACAGGACGTTGGCGACTGGAGTTTGCCGGCGCTGATTCGTGGCACCGCGCTTCAGCTGCGCGTCGGTCAGATCGATCGGCTCGATCTGAGCCGCCGCACGCTGTCGGTCGGCGACGAGCGGATCGAGTTCGACACGCTCGTGCTGGCTCTCGGCTCGCACGTCGACGTCGACAGCGTCAAGGGCGTGCGCGAGCACGCGATGGCAGTCGAGTTCGGCTCCGTGCCCCGAATCCACGAGGCGTTGCAGAAGGTCGCGGCCCGCAGCGGCAAGGTCAAGATCGTCGGCGGGGGGCTCACCGGGATCGAGCTCGCCAGCGAGATCGCAGAATCGATGCCGGATCTGCAGGTGTCGCTCGTGAGCCAGACGCGGCTCGCCGAGACCTGGTCCGGTGCGGCGCGCGTTCATGCGCTCGGAGCCATGCAGCGCATCGGTGTGCACGTCGAAGAAGGTCCGCACATCCGCGCGGTGCATGAGAAAGGGCTGGAGACCGACCGCGGCGATCTGCCGTTCGATCTGTGCATCTGGGCCGGCGGCTTCGTCGGTCATCCGCTCGCGTGGAACAGCGGGCTGAAGGTCAACCAGCAAGGACAGGCGCTGGTCGATCCGCAGCTGCGCTCGGTTTCCCATCCGGCTGTGCACGTCATCGGCGATCTCGGAACGATTGCGCCTGGACTGACGCCGCAGATGCCGATGGGATGCAAAAGTGCGATGCCGGCGGGCGCATGGGCTGCCGAAAACATCGCTCGTCGTCTGCGCGGCCTGCCGGAGCAGCCGCTGCAATACGGCGTGCCGTTTTTCTGCGTCAGCCTCGGCCGCCGCGACGGATTGATCCAGATGGCGGCGCGCGACGGCACGATGACCGGCAGGGTGCTCACGCACCGGCGCGGCGCGTGGTTCAAGGAGCTCATCTGCCGCAGCACGATGTGGGCGCTGAAGATGGAGCGGGCCGGGATCTCGGGTATCCAGTGGGTGAAGGGTCGCACGGAGGGTGAATCGCCGGCGTTCTCGAGCTCATGAGGGGTCGGGGCGAGTAGAATTCGAGCCCAATAATGGGGGAGCTCGAATGAAGCGCTTGCTGCTGGCCGCTTGCCTGGTGCCGTTCGTTGTTCACGCGCAGTCTGCGCCTGCGCCCGACGCGCTCGCCGCGCGCATCAAGGCGATGGCCGAAATTCCGTTTACCGGCGGCGCGGTGTTTTCTCCGGACGGCAAGCGCATTGCGTTCCTCAGCAATCGCAGCGGCACGCCGCAGGTCTGGGTAGTCGACGCGGCGGGCGGCACGCCGCAGCAGATCACGCAAGGCAGCGATCCCGTCGGATCGGTCGCGTGGTCGCCGATCGATGACACGATCGCATACGACGTGGCGCGCGGCGGCGGCTTCAACGCGCAGGTGTTCGTAGCCAGGTCCGACGGCAGCGGCGTCAAGCGCATCACGAGCGGCGGCAAGGAAGACAATTTCTCGGGCGCCTTCGCGCCGGACGGTCGTTACTGGTTCCGCTCCGCGCAGCGCGATCCGCAGGCGCCCGACTCGTGGATCTACGATCCCAAAGCGGGCAAGGCCGCGATCGCGATCCAGTACGACGGGTTCGGCGGCATTACCGACATTCAGCGGCCGCCGAACCGCGCGTTGATCTCGCGCCTGGTCACGCGCGGCAACACCAATCTGTATCTGCACGACCTGCAGACGCACCAGGAGATTCTGCTGACGCCGCACGACGGACCGGCGATCGCATTCGGCGCGCTCGCGCCGGACGGCAGCGCCGTTTACATCGCGCACAACATCGGACGCGACCGGCTGGTCGTTGCGCGCGTCCCGATCGACGCCGCGGGCAAGCCCGGCGCGATGACGCTGTTCGCCGAGCGGGATGACGCCGAGGCCGATGGATTCACGATCAGCGACGACGGGCGGCGCGCAGTGCTGTCCTGGAATGTCGGCGGGCGCACCGAGCTCGACCTGGTTTCGTTGCCCGATGGCAAGCGGGCGCGCTTGCGGCCGCCGCCGGGAGAAGTGGTCTCGATCAGCGATTTTGCGCCCGACGGCTCGCGCATCACGCTGAACGTCACCGGCGCAGCGCAGCCGTCGAGCGCGTGGCAATACAACTTCGCCTCGCAGCGCTACACGCAGATCGCGCCGGTTGCGACGCCGAACGTCGACCTGTCCTCGCTCGTGAAGCCCGAGTTGCGCAAGTACAAGGCGCAGGACGGCCTCGAGCTGACGGGCTGGCTGTATCTGCCGAAAGGGTTCAAGCAGCCGGGCCCGGTGGTGCTGAGCTTCCACGGCGGACCGGAAGGGCAGGAGCGGCCGACGTTCAAGGCCGACTACCAGGCGATCCTGGCGCAGGGCATCGCGGTGTTCGCGCCGAACATCCGCGGCTCATCGGGCTTCGGCAAGGCGTTCCTCGCGCTCGACAATCACGAGAAGCGCTTCGACGCGAACCGCGACGTCTACGACTCGGCGAGCTATCTGCTCCAGTCGGGCGTCGGCGCGAAGGGCCGTCTCGGCATCGTCGGCGGCTCGTACGGCGGCTACGTCGTGATGATGGCGGTTACGGAGTACCCGGAGACGTTCGCGGCGGGCGCCGACCTGTTCGGCATCGTCAACTTCGAGACGTTCTTCGCGCAGTCGACGCCGTGGATGGGCGCGATTTCCGGTGGCGAGTACGGCGATCCGAAAACGCAGGCCGACCTGCTGAAGCGGCTGTCACCGATTCACAAGCTGGAACGCGTGCGCGCCGCGATGCTCGTCATGCACGGCGCGAACGACACCAACGTGCCGCTCGTCGAAGCGCAGCAGGTCGTCGACACGCTGAAGAAGAACGGCCGTGACGTCGAGTTCCTGCTGTTCCCGGACGAAGGTCACGGCTGGCGCAAGATCCCGAACCGGGTCAAGTCGACGATGACACTGGCTGACTTCTTCCGCCGTCATCTGGTCGGGCAGGATCGCCAGGCGGCCTGGTGATGCGCCAGATGCCGATCGTGAGCACCGGGATGATCAACAGCACGATGAAGGCGTAGGTGAGATAGCCGTAGCCTTTCGCGATCAGGTTGATGAGCCCGATCGCGCCTGCCGCGTAGACGGCGATCAGCATCACGGTGACCGCGAGCGCGGGGCGCATCGCGCGCGGCATCGGGCGATTGCGCTCTTCGTAGACCTTCGCGACGCGCTCGTTGATCGCATGCAGGATAGGTACGCCGGTGTCGACGAGCGTGAGCAGCACGGCGAGCTGAAACGCATACGCGAACCAGGGGGCGCCGAGCTTGCCGAGCAGGAATGCCGACGGCAGCGCGACGTTCGCGATCTGATCCTGGTAGCCGACCATCGCGATGAAGAACACGACGCCCGGCAGCATGCCCAGCGGCCCGCCGAGCAGGCCTGCAACCATCGCCTCGCGCCGCCGCGTCAGGTGGCGGATGCAGAAGAGCACGGCGGGGATCGTCCCGACGTTGTACCCCGCGTAGGTGACGCCCGCTTTGAACCAGCCGCCACCGACCGGCTCGCTGGCGAAAGCCGCCTCGATGCGGTCGCCGAAGGCGACCAGGCTCCAGACGAAGAACACGATGTAAACGAGGTACAGATAGCCGACCGACAGCGCCAGGAATTTTTCGATCGCGGTGCTGCTGTAGAACACCATCAGGCCGGTCGCGGCGATCATGCCCATCGAGCCGACCAGTTTCGGCAGGCCGAACATTTCGTGCGCGATCTCTCCCGCGGCCGCGCCCATGACCGCGAACACGATGAGGATCAGCGCGAAATAAGCGATCTCGTACAGGAACCAGGCGCGGCCGAGCAGCAGCTTGAAGAACGAGCGGTAGTCATAGGCCTTCGCCATGCGCGCCAGCTCGAAGCTGACCATCAGCACGGCGCTCCAGAACAGCATGCTGACGATCATGCCGAGCACGCCGCCCCACGGTCCGGCGGGCAGGAAGAACTCCACCAGCTCGCGGCCGGTGGCGTAGCCGCCGGCGATGACGGCGGACTCGAATACGAAACCCGGTAACAGATAGCGCCGAAAGAAATCGCTCATGCAGCTTGCCTCACCGTACTTTTCAGAAGTCCCATGCGCATCAGGCTCTCGGCGCAGGCGACGATTGCATCCGCGGACGAGCGCGGCTGCCAGCCCAGCAGGCCCCGCGCTTTGGCATTGGTGCCGTTCCTGCGTTTACCGAGCTCGGGCACGAGTTGTTTCAGCGCGGGGTCGCGCAACGCTGCGAGACGCACCAGCCAGTTCGGCAGCTGTCGCGCCGGTACTTTCGCGCCTGCCGCACCCATGCGGGCCTTGAGCACGTTCGCGATCTCGATCATCGACATGAAGTCGCCGGCCGTGCACAGGAAGCGCTCGCCACGGGCAGCGGGATGCGTCATGGCGCGCAAGTGCAGGTCCGCGACGTCGCGCACGTCGACCACGCCGAACCAGCGCTGCGGACAGCCGGGAATCGCACCGTCCATCATGCGCTGAACGATCATGATCGAAGGCGAGTAGTCCGGTCCGAGCACGGGGCCGAGCACTGCCACCGGGTTGACGACAGCCAGCTCCGGACCGCCTTCCTTTGCAACGAAGTCCCAGGCCGCGCGCTCGGCGATAGTCTTCGATTTGATGTACGGTGTGGCGCCATAGCCATTGATGTCGGTCCAGCTCGTTTCGTCGAAGGGCGCGTTCTGCGGCTTCTGCCCGTAGCCGATTGCCGCGAACGAAGAAGTGAGCACGACGCGCTTCACCCCGGCAGCTCTTGCTGCCCGGAGCACGCGCAGTGCGCCTTCGCGCGCCGGCACGATCAACTCGTTCTCATCTTTCGGCACAGCCACCGGGATGGGCGAAGCGACGTGCAGAACGTAGTCACAGCCCGCCAGTGCGTCGGCCCAGCCTGCGTCGCTTTCGAGATCCGCCCCGAAGAACGACAAGCGGTCACCCGGCTCCGCGCCGCCCGTCTTTATCATCGAGCGCACGTCGGCTTCGCGCTTTAGATGACGAACGGTCGTACGGACCGTGTGACCGGCCGCTAACAGCTGCACGATGCAATGACTGCCGACGAAGCCAGACCCACCGGTCACCAGCACTGTGCTCATGACGTCGCCTCGGCTCGAGTGTGAAAGCGGATTTCCCCAGTCGCGGTATCAGCGACGCAGCTGCGCGCGAATCCGGCGCAAGCCTGCGTACCCTACCAGCTTGTTCTCGTTCTCGTCCCAGAATCGCAGCGTCAGCGTGCGCAAGCTCGACGCCAGTGTCATGACCTGCACCTGCCGGAACAACGCGTCGCCCTCGTGGCACTTCTGCAGGTGGTAGTTGGGGATGCGCGGGCTCAGGTGATGGATGTGGTGAAAGCCGATATTCCCCGAGAACCATTGCAGCACTCGCGGCAGCTTGTAGAACGAGCTGCCGTGCAGGGCTGCCGCCGTGAAGCTCCAGTCCGCGCTGCGCTGCCAATACGCGTTCTCGAATTGATGCTGCACGTAGAACAGCCAGATGCCGCCGGCGCCGGCTACCGCCATCACGATCGACTGGATCAGCAGGTAGGGCCAGATGCCGAAGGTCCAGGCCAGCGCGACCACGACGCCGAGCAGCGCGAGGTTCATCCACTGGACGGAATGGCGCTCGCGCCGGTTCGCCCGCGGTGACGCGAAGCGCTGATACAGGACGAATACGAAGAGCGGTGCGAGCACGAACAGGACCACCGGGTTGCGGGCGAGCCTGTAGGCGCAGCGTCGCCACCACGGAGCCTCCAGGTATTCCTGGACAGTCATCGTCCACACGTCCCCCATGCCGCGGCGGTCGAGATCGCCGGCAGTCCCATGATGGATCGCGTGCTGCCAGCGCCAGTGATAGTAGGGGCAGAACGTCAGGACGCCGGTAAGGAAGCCGACGGCGTCGTTGGCGCGCCGCGAACCGAGGAACGAGCCATGCCCGCAATCGTGGAAGATGACGAAGATGCGGACCAGGAACGCCGCCGCCAGGAGCGCCACCGGGACGACCAGCCACAATGAAATTGCGATGACGTGGTACATCGCGTACCAGAGCAGTGCATACGGAATCAGTGTCGAAGCGAGCTGCCAGAGCGCGCGTCCGTTGGAGGGCCGCTGGTACTTCGCGAGGATGTCGCGCCAGGAAGCAGTGCCAGTCTGGTCGTGATCGGTCGCTGGCCGCGAATCGCTCGGCATCGTGTCTCCTGGCTGCACGGAACGTTCATAGCACACGCAAGATAGTCTCGCAGATCTTTCGCCCGTCGCGGCCGGCAGGAGCGATCCCATACGGTAGAATTTGCGGATGTCATCCGGGCAGCCTCCCGTATTCCGACTGATGGACCTGCGCAAGGTATACGGGCAGGGCGATGCGGCTGTGCATGCGCTGCGCGGCGTGGACCTCGAAATCGATGAAGGCGAGCTGGTCGTGCTGCTCGGGCCGTCGGGCTCGGGCAAGTCGACGCTGCTGAACGTGCTCGGCGGGCTCGACCGGCCCACCGGCGGCAGCTGCTTTTTTCGCGAAACCGACCTGGCGAGCGCGCCCGATGCCGAGGTCACGCAGTATCGGCGCCTGCACGTGGGATTCGT
Source organism: Steroidobacteraceae bacterium (assembly GCA_044866955.1). Classification (GTDB taxonomy): domain Bacteria; phylum Pseudomonadota; class Gammaproteobacteria; order Steroidobacterales; family Steroidobacteraceae; genus Steroidobacter. The sequence continues at coordinate 14,580 of JBIOUH010000078.1, read as the reverse complement.
GTTCCAGTTCTATAACCTGATCGCCAGCCTGAACGCGCAGGAGAACGTCGAGCTGGTGACCGAGGTCGCGCCCGAGCCGATGCCGGCGCCGGAAGCGCTCGAGCTCGTCGGGCTAGGCAAGCGTCTGCATCACTTTCCGGCCCAGCTTTCCGGCGGCGAGCAGCAGCGCGTCGCAATCGCGCGGGCGATTGCCAAGCGGCCGACGGTGTTGCTGTGTGACGAGCCGACGGGCGCGCTGGATGTTGCGACCGGCGTGCACGTATTGGAGGCGATCGTCACTGCGAACGACAAACTGCGCACGACGACGCTGCTGATCACGCACAATGCCGACATCGCACGCATCGGCGACCGCGTCGTGCGGTTCGCAGACGGCCACATTCGCTCGGTCGAAGCGAACGAGAAGCGGATCGCGCCCGCGGAGTTGACCTGGTGATCCGCCTCGCCACGCTCGACAGGAAGTTGCTGCGCGACCTGAAGCGGTTGCGGACGCAGGCGATTGCCGTTTCGTCGGTGCTCGCGTGCGGCGTGGCGCTGTTCGTCATGGCCACCGGCATGTACGGATCAATGGAGCGGGCGCGGGACAACTACTACGACACGGCGCGCATGGCCGACGTCGCAGTTTCCGTCGTGCGTGCGCCCGATCCGGTCGCCAACGATCTCGCGGAGATGCCGGGCGTCAATGCGCTGGAGGCGCGGGTGACCGGCATCGGCCTGCTCGATCTGGCGGGCAAGTCCGATCCGGTATCCGCGCGGCTCGTGTCGCTGCCGCCGGACCGGCACCCACGTGTCAACGACGTGCTGTTGCGTGCGGGGCGATGGCCCGATCCGACGCGCGACAACGAAGTGCTGATCAACGAGGCGTTCGCCGAAGCCAACTACCTGGCGCCGGGTGCGCAGTTGCGCGCGCTGATCTACGGCCGCTATCGCCAGCTCGAAGTCGTCGGCATCGCGAGCAGCCCGGAGTTCGTGTTCGCCGTCGCGCCGGGTGCCTTGTTGCCGGAGCCGGAGCGTTTCGGCGTGGTCTGGATGGGACGCGAGGCGCTCGGTCGCGCGTTCGACGTCGACGGTGCGTTCAACGACGTGGTGTTCCGTCTCGCGCCGGGCGCGGATGCGCGCGAGACGATTTTCGCAATCGACACGCGCCTCGCGCGCCATGGCGGCCGCGGCGCGTATGCGCGCGACCGCATGTTATCGGCGCAGTTTCTCGCGGACGAGCTGAATTCGCTGAAGACGATGGCGCGCATCCTGCCGCCGATCTTCCTGCTGGTGGCCGTGTTCCTGTTGAACGTGTCGCTGTCGCGGCTGGTGGCGACGGAACGCTCGAACATCGGGCTGATGAAGTCGTTCGGCTACGGCAATTTCTCGATCGGGCTCCACTACGCGAAGTTTGCGATCGTCTTCGCGCTGCTGGGTGCGGCAATCGGCGTGATCGTCGGCCAGTACCTCGGCGGCTACATGGCGAAGATCTACAGCAAGGTGTATCGCATCCCGCATCTCGCGTTCGATGCGGAGCTGCATGTGTATGTGTGGGCCGTCGCCGTTTCGCTGTTCGCGGCATTGCTCGGTGCTGCGCAAGCGGTGCTGCGCGCCGCTCGCTTGCCGCCTGCCGCTGCGCTGGCGCCGCCCGCGCCGGTGAGCTTTGGACGCCTGGGGCAGGGCATCGAGAACGCGGCTCGCAATCTCGACGGCAAGACACGAATGGTCGCGCGGCGCATTGCGCGCTTCCCGCGCCGCTCGGCGACGACGGTCGTCGGCATCATGCTGGCGCTATCGCTGCTCATCACTTCGCAGCACTTCCCGATCTCGATGAATCACATCGTCGACGTGACGTTCGGCGTCGCGCAACGCATGGATGCGACGCTGACTTTCGCGGAGACCGCCGACGATCGCATCCTCGCCGACGTCCGCCGGCTGCCCGGGGTGTTGTCGGTCGAGCCGTTGCGGGCGACGGAAGTCATTCTCACCGCCGGCAGCCGCAAGCGTCGCGACACGTTGATGGGGCTCTCGGAAGGTGCGTTCCTGTATCGCCTGCTCGACCAGAACATGGATGCGGTAGATGTGCGCGAAGACGGCATCACACTGTCGCAGAATCTCGCGAACAAGCTCGGCGTGAAGGTCGGAGACATCGTGAATGTGCAGGCGACCGACGGTCATCGCGCGCAGGCGAATCTCACCGTGGTCGCGGTCGTGAAACCGTATCTTGCCGGTGCTGCGTACATGCAGCTGGACGCGTTGAGCCGTGCACTGCGCGAACCGGGCCGCGTCAGCGCAGCGTATGTCCTGCTGGATCGCCGTGAGCGCGACTCGCTCAACCGCGAGGTGAAGGAGTTGCCGATGGTCGCGGGCGTTTCCTTCCTCGACAACGCATCGGCCTCCATGCGCAAGATGTTCAACGAGGGCAGCGGCTTTTTTGCGTACATGTTCGTGGTCTTCTCGTGCCTGATGGCCGGCGGTGTCGCGTATTCGGCCGCGCGTGTCACGTTCGCTGAGCAGGAGCGCGACCTGGCTACGCTGCGCGTGCTCGGCTTCAGCCGGCGCGAGGTTTCCTATGTTCTGCTCGCGGAGATCGGCGCGCTGCTGCTGGTCGCGCTGCCCGTGGGCTGTGTGCTCGGTACGTTGCTGTCGCGGTGGCTCATGGCGCAGTTTCAGACGGAGCTGTTCACGTTCCCGTACATCACGCAGGCCTCGGCATACGGCCGCTCCGCATTGTTCGTCGCGGCCGCCGTCATCGGCGCAGCGCTGGCAGTGCGCCGCGGGGTCGACAGCCTGGACCTCGTCGGTGTGCTCAAGTCGAGAGAATAAGAATGGCGAATGAAGAGCTTCAGCGGCGCTCCCGGCGGGTGCGGATCTTCTGGATCGTCGCGGCGGCGGTGGTCGTCATCGCGATCGGGTTGTCGTTGCTGCCCAGTGCAGTCGATGCGGACCTGGCGAAGGCCGATCGCGGCGACGTGCGCGTCGAAGTCGTCGATGAAGGCAAGACGCGCATGCACGACATCTATGTCATCAGTGCGCCGGTCACCGGTCGCGTGTTGCGTGTAGAAGTCGAGCCGGGCGATGAGGTTGCGGCAGGCGCAATAGTCGCGCGCATGTCGCGGGCCGCTGCCGGGTTTCTGGATACCCGCAGCGATCTTCAGGCGCGGGCGGCGGTGACTGCTGCCGAGGCGCAGTTGCGGTCGGCTGAAGCGGACCTTGCCCTGGCCGAGCGCGAGCATCGTCGCAATACGGAACTCGTGGCCGCGAATCTGATTTCCAAGGCGGCGGCGGATCAGAGCGAGGCAAGACGCGATGCCGCCCGTGCGGCTCGCGATGCTGCGAAGGCCGAAGTTGTGCGGGCGCGCAGCGCGTTGACGGATCCATCCCGCATGGAGAGCGGGCTGGTGAACGTCACGAGCCCCAGCGCGGGACGGGTGCTGCGCCGGCCGCAAGAGAGCGAAGCGGTGATCACGATCGGCACGCCGATCGTCGAGGTCGGCGATCCGCGGCACGTCGAGGTCATTGCCGAATTCCTGTCGCAGGACGCCGTGAAGATGAAGCCGGGCGCCGCGGCGCAGATCGAGAACTGGGGCGGGCCGCCGCTGCCGGCCGTCGTCGATCGCGTCGAGCCGGTTGCGCACACGAAGATCTCGGCGCTCGGCGTCGAAGAGCAACGCACGAACGTCATCCTGCAGTTCAAGGGCGGACCGAGCGATTCCCTGCAGGCGCACGATTTCCGCGTCGACGTGCGCGTCGTGGTCGGCGAGGCGAAGAACGCCTTGCGCGTTCCGCTCGGCGCGCTGTTCCGTCAAGGGCAGGGCTGGGCGCTCTACAAAGTCGTGGACGGCCGCGCCGCCCTGACCGAGGTGCAAGTCGCCGAAGCCGACCCGCACTTCCGCGCTATCACCTCCGGCGTCACCGAGGGCGACTCGGTCATCGTCTTTCCCAGCGCCGCGATCTCCGACGGCACCCGCATCAAACCGCGGAAATAGGCCCGGTGCCGGGAGAGAAAAACGGGGGAAACTCAGCACTGCAACATGATCGGCCGGAGGACCGGCCGCGAATGCTGCGCTGCTGAGCTTCCCCCGGTTTCTTCTCCCGGCACCGCAAGATTCTCCAAGTCCCGGCCAGGTCGCGCGGCTATGATTTCGTCATGGGGTCAACGATTCGGAGCTGCAAATGCGTTCATCCAGCCTGGGCGCCGCGCTGACGGCGGCCACTCTTCTCACTGCTTCGGGCGCCAGCATGGCGACTGCCGAGGAAGATCGAGCGACGGTCGCGGCGATCGACACAAAGTACCAGGAGGCCGTGAAGCGTAACGACGCCGACACGATGGGGCAGATCCTGCACGAGGATTTCATCCTGGTACTGGGCAGCGGCCGGACGGCCACACGCGCGGACCTGCTGAACGAAGCGCGGGCCGGCAAGATCCAGTACGAGGCGCAGGACGAAGACCCGGGCACGCAGACGGTGCGGATGTACGGCGACACCGCGATCGTCACGGCCCGGCTGTGGCTCAAGTACACCTACGAAGGCAAAGCGTTCGAGCGACGCCTGTGGTTCAGCGACACGTACGTGCGCACGCCGAAGGGTTGGCGCTATGTGTTCGGTCAGGCGTCGCTGCCGCTGCCAGCGGCAGAGTCGGGCTAAAGCCCGACCTGCAGCGATGCGTGTAGGTCGGACTTCAGTCCGACACCTTCACACGTCGAGCCCGATCGAGCGCATCAGCTCCAGGCCGTTACTCTTGGTGACGATGCCTTCGTGCAGCTTGAAGTCGAACTTCATGCGGCCGTCGACCAGCTCGTCCTGGAAATGCAGATTGCGCAGGCGCTGGCTGCCGGCGACCTCGATCTCCGTGAGCGCGAGGTCGTGCGTGCTGACCAGCCCGATCGCGCCGCGGCCGAGCAAAGCACGGATGACGCCCTGCGCGCCGATGAACCGATCCTTCGAGTTCGTGCCCTGCAGAACCTCATCGAGCAGGAACAACAGCGGCGGCATGCGCGCGGCGAGCTCGTTGAGCTGGCGTAGCCGCGTAATCTCTGCGTAGAAGCGAGAGCTGCCTTCGTGCAGCGAATCGTTGATACGGATATTCGCGCCGACCTGCAGCGGCGTCAGCCGCAGCCGCTGGGCGCGCACCGGCGCACCCGCCATCGCCAGCACGGTGTTGATGCCGACCGTGCGAAGCAGCGTGCTCTTGCCCGACATGTTCGAGCCGCTGATCAGCAGCACCCGCGTGCCGCCGGCGATGGTCACATCATTACGCACGCAAGACGCTTGCGGCAGGAGCGGATGTCCGATCGACTCCGCCTCGAATGTCGCTTCACCTTCCACGATTTCCGGAAACGGATCGTCCGGGTGCTCGTAGCTGTAGCCCGATAGAGAGACGAGCGCTTCGATCTCGCCGATCGTGTCCAGCCATACGCGCACCGCGTGGCCGTGATGACGACGCCAGCGCTCGGCAGCCAGCGCGGCGTGCACGCTGTAGAGCAGCGGCAGATCGAGGATCGCGATGATGAAGTTGCGCCGCGACTCGACGAACTGCACGACGGTGCCGAGCCGGCCGATGGCACGCGACGCACGCAGACCCTCGGACGACAACTGCGCGATGAGCCGTTTCGCCAGGGAGGTTTGCACAGGCTCACTTTCCAATCGCTCCGTCAGCGCAGCAAGCAGCCGCAGATTGTCGAAAGCTTCCTCGGTGCTGCGAAACACGTCGGCAAGGTGATTGCGTAACGAGCGCATCACGCCGTACTCGATCGCGAGGATCGCGATCAAGGGCGACACCAGGCCGGAGCTGTTCCACAACACGACAGCGCCGATCACCAGAAGCGGCATCAGCAGCGCGACGGGCAGAATCCACCACGCGGTGAGCCGATTCGGCGACTCCGCCCAGCGCACGAGCTGCTCAGGTTGCACACCGACGCCGGCACTCTCGCCGAGCACCGCCAGTTCCTCGCGCAGATCGAGCCGATCGCGCAATTCGCCGCTGCTCTTCTGCCGCTCTTGAATGGTCGTGATGGGAGAAGGCGAGAGCAGCCACGCGGCCAACGCGTTCTCGCCCATGCGCGTGCGCGCGATGGAGAGCAGCTCGAACAGGTTGCCAGGCCCGAACAGGTCGAGATCGGCAGCGTAGACATGATGCGGATCGTCGAAGCGCGTGCCGGGATTGCCGCTGCCGCTCCAGCGATCCTCGATGCGCGCGATGCCGGCGCGATAGTGAGCTGCAGCCCGCTCGGCACGAGCGCCGGCTCGACGTACGCGCGCGTGATAGATCACCGCGACGATGAACAGCCCGAGGGGTGCAACCCACCAATAGTCGAATGAAGCGGACCGCGCACTCCACCACGCAGCGACGATGAACAGGATCGCGAGGACGACCCGGACGTTGGAGATGCGCGCAGCGGTGAGCTCGAGCTGTGCGACCTGAGCCTCGCGCTCCTGCAATCGGCGGTTGTATTCGGCGGCGGGCGTCACTGCTGCTTCGGCTCCGCTGGCAATCCGGCGGCGACATACTCGCTCACAGCGTGGATCTGCGCCTCCGTGAGAACCGATTGCATGGCCGGCATCTGCACGCCACCCTTCGTCACCCTCTGTCGGACCGTCGCGGCATCCCGCACCGAGGTCAAGGCCGGCGGTCCGCCGGGCACTCCTTCGCCGCCGCGGCCGTGACAGATCGCGCAGGAGGTCGCGAAGATCTGGCGGCCATTGCGCATCTCAGGCGTGTCCGCTGGCGCGACCGGCGGCGCTGCAGCCGACGGTGCGGAGACCTCGGCCGGCGCGGCCGGCTGCGACTTCGTGGAATCCGACAACGACAGGGCGACCAGCTCAGCAGGGTGCTCGCGCGTACTGACCGCGACCACGATGTACTGCTTTCCTTCATACATGTACGTCATCGGCGCGCCCGTCGCCTTCGACGGCAGCTCGATCTCGGCGACAACTGCGCCGGTGGCCTTGTCGTAGGCGCGGAACATCCTGCCGCCCGGATCGCCGCTGAGTGCACCCGCCTCGCCGAGGAACAGCAGCGTCTTCGTGAGCAGCGGACTCGGCCGCACTCCGACCTGCCCCATGGCGTCGAAGTCGAGCTTCAGGCCGCGCAAGTCCGGATGCCTGCGCACGAAGTCCGAAGCCGGGCCGATCGATCGGCTCCAGCGGTGTTCGCCGGTGTTCATGTCGGTCGCGGTGATGCGGCTCCACGGCGGCTTCACGATCGGCAGCCCGCGCGGGCCGGGCACGACCGCAGTTGCTGCGCGAACGTAGTCGAAATCAGTGAGCGAGCGATCCGCCGGCGCCAGCGCCGCGACCATCGGCTGATTGCGCGTCGGCACGTACATCATCGCGGTCGCGGGATCGAAGGCGCCGCCGTTCCAGTTCGCACCGCCGCCGTAGCCCGGATTCACCCACGTGCCCTTCGTGCCGCCTTCGACGACGCGCGTGATCGGCGTGTACATCGGACCGCGCACATACTGCTTCGCGATGTCGAGCGCTTCGGTGCGGAGGAACGGCGTGAAGTCGATCAGGTCCTCCTCGTTGTAGCCGAGCCTCTCGTACGGCAGCGGCTTCGTCGGGAACGGTTGCGTTGGCGACAGCCGCTCACCCGGCACGTCGGAGGCCGGCACCGGGCGCTCTTCGATGGGCCACACCGGCTTGCCGGTCATGCGGTCGAAGACGAACGACATCGCCTGCTTCGTAAGCAGCGTGACTGCGCGGATCTTGCGGCCGTCGACCGTGATGTCGCTTAGGATCGGCGCGGCGGGCGGATCGTAGTCCCAGACGCCGTGATGCACGATCTGGAAGTGCCAGACGCGTTTGCCAGTCTTGGCGTTCAGACAAACGATGCTCTCGGCGTAGAGGTTGTTGCCAAGACGATGACCGCCGTAGAAGTCGTGCGACGGCGTTTCCACCGGCAGGTACACGTAGCCGAGCTCCGGATCGGCGCTCATCATCGTCCACACACCGGCGTTGCCGGTGTAGGCCCACGAGTCTTTTTCCCAGGTTTCGACGCCGGGCTCGCCGCGCTGGGGAATCGTGTGGAAGATCCACAGGCGCTTGCCAGTACGCACGTCGTAGCCGCGGATGTGGCCCGGGATCGCTTCCTTGTTGGTCGCCGCGACTTCGGAAACCGTCTGCACGACCACGACATTGCCGACGACGATGGGCGGCGAAGATGAGCCGACCATCGGCACCGGCCGATCGGTCAACTGCTCTTTGAGCAGCACCGTGCCGTTCGTGCCGAACTTCGCATCGGCTTTGCCAGTGCGCGCATCGATGGAGATGAGACGGCCGTCGAGCGTGTTCAGGAACACGCGCTTCTCGCGCCCGTCGCTCCAGTACGCGACGCCGCGGCCGCTCGGCGGCACTCCGCCGCGACCGGCGATCTCCCGTGGATCGGGCGTGAACACCCACAGCGTCGTGCCCGTCTTCGGATCGATCGCGGCGGCCTGATGCACGCCAGCGCTGGTGTACAGCACACCATCGATCATCAGCGGCGTCGCCTTGAAGTTCGAGTCCGGCTCGCCATCGCCGGGCAGCGCTTGCCAGCGCCACGCGATCTGCAGATCGCGAACGTTGGTCGCGTCGACCTGATCGAGCGCGGAGTAACGCGTCGAGCCGGCGTCGCCGCCCCAGTAGCGCCACTCGCCCTGGCGCATGCCCTGTTGAGCGTGCGCGAGCGAGGAGAAGGCGAGGGCGGCTGCCAGTGCGACTGCGCGGCTCTTCATCATTGTTGGGGGATCGACGGATAACCCGGTTCGAGCTGGACGCCGAGGCTGTTGATCGCGAGCGCCGTCATCGTATAGCCGCCGCTGGTGAAGATGATCTCGATCAGCTTCTTCGTATCGTAGTGCTTTGCAAGCGTCTTCCAGGTCAAGTCGCTGATGAACGCTTCACGACGCAGCTCGTCGACGGCACGCAGCACGGCTGCCTGCTCCTCGCTCCAGCCCGGCGCATCCGGTCCGGCCGCGATGCGCTGGATCTCGGCGTCCGACAAACCCGCCTTGCGGGCGGATTCGACGTGATGACCCCACTCGTAGTCGGTGCGTGTCAGCCATGCAGTACGCATGATCACCAGCTCGCGCGTCTTCGCCGGTAGCAGCGAGTCGCGTTGCAAATAGCTGCCGAACTTGAGGCGTGCAGCGTAGATGCCCGGGTGATTCAGCATCGTCGTGTACAGGTTCAGCACGGGTTGGCTGGTGTCGGTGTGCGAGGCAATCAATTTGCGTTGTTCCGGCGTCCAATCCTTTGGATGCAGCGGCGGCACGCGGGGTTGCTCGAGTCGCGGCGACTTCGGCATCGTCGCGAGCGGGGGCAGGGCTACATCCTTCGGGAAGCGATCTTCGAGGCCGGGATCGAGCTGGACCCCAAGGCTGTTGAGCGCCATCGACACCAGCTGATACTGCGAAGCCGTGTACATCACTTCGATCATTTGCTGCACCGGGTACTTCGTGCTCAGCGCCTGCCACGTCGCGTCGCTGATCATCGCGTCGTAGCGCAGCTCGTCGACCATCCGCAGCAGCATGCGGTCGAACCCGGACCAGCCTGCGGCGGCCGGACCTTCGGCGATGCGATGAAGGTCCTCGTCCGTGAGTCCGGCCTGCGCCTTGGCGATGCGCGCGTGCTGGGCCCATTCGTATTCGGATTGACACAGCCAGCCCATGCGCAGCATCACCATCTCGCGGTCGCGAGGCGGCAGGCTGGATTCGGTCATGACGAACCGTCCGAGCGGGCTCCAGCGATTGTAGAGATCGACGTGATGTGCGAGGGTCTTGTAGACATTGTAGTCGGGACGGCTCGCCAGCAATTCCTGCTGCGCCGGTGTGCGTTGCGCCTTGGTGAGCGGGGCGACGCGCGGCGTTGGCAAGCGGGGCGTGAAGGTGTCCTGGGCGCCGAGCGCGATCGCGGCGAACGACAGCATCATCACTCCGCCATATCCGAGAAAAAGCGAGCGGGACAAACGGGCACGGCTCATGCGATTCTCCAGGCTGAATGCAAGTGACTTTCGTCAGGGCGGCGGTCCGCCATCAAGTCAGGCGTGCTGCGCACACCGGGGGCGCTCGATAGAACGTGCGCATGTCCATGCGGGAACATAACCGCATTGCCCGTTGAGGCAGACGCCGGGGCAGCTGTTCCGGACGGTAGGTCATTCGGCAGGCCTGCCTCTGCCGGTACACTTTCGGCTAATTGGCAGGTCTTGCGACCAGGTTCTGGAGGAGTAAGAGACATCATGACGAATGCACGTTACACCGGGCGCTGCTTCTGCGGCGAGGTCGAGTTCGAAGTCACCGGCGCGCCGGCCGCGATGGGCTACTGCCATTGCGAGTCCTGCCGCCACTGGTCCGCGGGACCGGTCAACGCTTTCACTTTGTGGAACCCGGAAGCCCTGCGCGTCACCAAGGGCGCTGCCAGCATCGGGACCCACAACAAGACGCCGGTCAGCTACCGCAAGTGGTGCACGAAGTGCGGCGGCCACCTGTTCACCGATCATCCGCCGCTGAAGCTGGTCGATGTGTATGCGGCGATGATCCCGGAGCTGAAGTTCGAGCCGGCCCTGCACGTGAACTACCAGGAGACCGTGCTGCGCATCAAGGACGGCAAGCCCAAGTTGAAGGACTTTCCGAAGGAGATGGGCGGCTCGGGCGTCGTATTGCCGGAATAGTTTAATATGTCGCCATGGCTACCGGTTGGGCCGGCGACGGCGCAGTACAGGATCAGATCGATGCGACAGTGAAGGACGGCGTGAGCCGGGCGCAGAGGCGCCTGGCCGCCGGCCCCGGGCTGTCGCATTGCGCGGAATGCGGCACGCCGATTCCCGAGGCGCGTCGCAATGCCATTGCGGGAGTGCGCTTGTGCGTGACCTGTCAGGAAGCGCAGGACAAGGAAGCCGAGCAGTTCAGCGGCTACAACCGCCGCGGCAGCAAGGACAGTCAGCTGCGATGAGCTGACCCTGGAGTCAGCTCAGCTCGGGATCGTTCTTCTTCACGCCGCGCAGGTTCAGCGCGAACAATCCGACTTGCAGACCGATCAGCGCGTACGCCGCGTCGTGCAGTCCCCACGCGATCCACAGAATGTTGCTCGCGATGAAGCACCAGAATCCCACGGTGCGCCGGCGACTCGAGCGGGATGCGACCAGCCACGCGGCCGTCAGCGTCACGATCATCGCCGGCCATTGCAGCCCGTTCAGCAGTTCATCCATCAACGCGGGGAACGTTCCGCTGCCGTCGTCGGTTCCGCCGTGGCTTCCAGCGTCCGCGCGGTTTCGAGGATGAAGCGCAGTGAGTAGTTGCCCTCGTGGCAGGCGAATTCCAGCATGGGTTCGGCGGTGAGCGTGAAATGTGACTCGCCGCGCCACGGGTGCACGTACCACGTCGGGTCCTCAACCGTGAAGCGATAGTTCAGCTCCTCGTGCGCAACGCGCGTGAATCGTTCAGTGACGACGGTGCGCGGAGACACGAGATAGTCGCCGAGCGGCGAGGTGCGCACGCGACCGCTCGGTGTGAAGAACTTTGTCTCGACGACGAGCGTGTCACCTTCCCACCAGCCGATCGAATCGCCGAGCCATGAGGTGACCGCCGGGTGTGCGTGCTGCGCATTCATGCGGATGATCCGCGCATCGTGCATCGGCTCGGCGAACAACAGGACGGCGTCCACAGTCTGCACGATCTGGTGCACGTTGCTTGCCGGGATTGAGAGCATCGGCGGAAACGCCGCGAGCGTGCCGATGCACCGTTCGGGGAGCGGCCGCTGTTCCGGCCCATCCATGGTTGTAAGAATCCCCGCGCGAAAACTTTCGAGGCGCTCGCCGGCTTCTGCTGTGGTCGGCAGCTGGCCGTCCGGCGGATCGACGATGATGGAGCTGCGCAACATGCCGCCGACCCGCTCGATGCGGCGCTCATCATTGGTCTCCGTAGGGTCGCCAGGCCCCGGATCTTCCTCGCCTCCCAGCCGCTTCGCGTCGATTTCCCGCGCCTCGGCCTCGGAAATGAACAGCTGCGTGTAGCCTGGCGGGCGGACGAGGGGCGTGCTGTTCCTGTTCGTCCACAGGCCTTCGAAATTCGGCCTGCCATCCGCATGACGCGGCGGCTGATAAGTTGCGGGTGCGGCGGAGGCCGCAATCGACAACGCGGCGAGGAATGGTGACAGCAGGGCAATGGACGTTCGCATCTGACACCCGGGCAGCGGAACGCCCGGGAACTATGCTCTGGTGTCCGACGCCGGGCAATATGACTTTCGGGTCGGAGCGCGCGCCGCAAGAAACCTAGCGCTGCGTCGGCGGCGCGCCAATTGTCCCGTACCGTGCGCCTGCAACTGCGCCAGCAGTGAACATTGCTCCGAGTCGATCCCGCTCTGCTTCATCGAGTCGAACCGACAGCGCGCCCAGATTTTCTTCGAGTCGCGTGACCCGTTTCGTTCCTGGAATCGGCGCGATGTCGTCGCCCTGCGCGAGGAGCCAGGCGAGCGCGATCTGCGCCGGCGTCACGCCTCGTTCCTGCGCGAGCGTTTCGACGAGTCCCACCAGCTGCAGATTCTTCCCGAAGTTCTCGCTCTGAAAGCGCGGGCTGTTGTGACGCCAGTCCGACGCCTCCAGATCGGACGGCGAGCGGATCTGCCCGGTGAGGAAGCCGCGGCCCAGCGGGCTGTACGGAACGAATCCCACGCCGAGCTCGCGCAGCGCCGGAAGAATGTCCTGCTCCGGCTCGCGATAGAACAGCGAGTACTCGGATTGCACGGCCGTGATCGGATGCACGCGGTGAGCGCGTGCGAGTGTGTCCGGGCCGATCTCGCACAACCCCAGGTGCGCAACCTTCCCGGCGCGGACCAGATCGGCCATCGCGCCGACTGTCTCTTCGATCGGCACTCTCGGATCGAGACGATGCTGATAGAACAGATCGATGCGCTCGATGCCGAGCCGCCGCAATGAGTCCTCGCATGAAGCTCGCACCGTTTCCGGACGGCTGTCGAGGCGCCGGGCGTTCGGATCCTGCGGATCGCGCTCCACGCCGAACTTTGTCGCCAGCACGACCTGCTCGCGGCGTCCACGGATTGCGCGCCCGACGAGCTCCTCGTTGATGAAGGGCCCGTACATGGGCGCTGTGTCCAGCAAGGTGAGGCCGAGGTCGAGCGCACGCGCGATCGTTGCGAGCGATTGCGCGTCGTCACGCGTGCCGTAGAAGTCGCTCATGCCCATGCAGCCCAGGCCGAGCGCGGAAACGGTCAAGCCGCGAGATCGCAGCGTCCGCTTTTCCATCATGCACCTCCTCATCGATGCCAATGACAAGGTAGCGGCGTCCCGGCGTTTCGATAAGTCAGCTGCGGCTTAATGCCGCGTCAATCGCAGCTTCACAATGCGCTCATTTGCGCGCACCGAGTTGCGCGAGCATCTCGGAGAGGGTTTCCGGGCTGATGTAGAAGTACTCGCAAACGCGGCCCCATAGCATCGCAGTAGGGACATTGGCGTCGCCGCGCTCCTGCTGCAGCTGATGCAATACGTAAAGCACAACTCGCTGCTCGCGGGTCAAGCCGTCGCGGATATCGGGTATCCTGTCGTCGTTCATCGTCATGCAGTTTACAAGGATCCGGGAGCGCTGACCGTGCGTGTGGACGACGGCTTCGCAATCGAGCCTGCCGTCATCAGCAGCCACGAGGCTGATGCGCTCGGCCGTAATCTCGCTTCGCAATCGCTGCAGCGCTCGCGAGCCGGCGCACGACATCTTCTGGCTGTTCCTGTCATTGCAGCGCTCGCGAGAGATTCAAGATTGACGAAGCTGGCGGCGAACGTACTCGGCTGCGAGCCGTTGCCGTTCGGAGCAACGCTGTTCGACAAATCACCGGACGCCAACTGGCTGGTTGCGTGGCATCAGGACACGGCGCTGCCGTTCGTCGAGCGCCGCGAAGTCGCGGGCTGGGGGCCCTGGTCGAAGAAGGCGGGAGTCGATTACGCGCACGCGCCTGCTGCAGCACTGTCGAAGATCATCGCTCTGCGTGTTCACCTCGACGACTCCACTGCGCACAACGGGCCGCTGCGAGTGCTGCCCGGAACTCACACGCTAGGCGTTTTGAGCGACGCACAGATTCGCGCTGCGGCTCGACGCATGGACGGCGTTGCGTGCACGGTCGAACGCGGCGGCGTCGTGATCATGCGACCGCTGCTCATCCACGCGTCGTCGAAAGCGACTGCGGAGGAATCGCGGCGGGTGCTGCATCTGGAGTATGCCGCCGCTGCGATGTTCGACGGTCTGCGACTGCGTGCAGCCTGACACGCACTGCCGACATGCCGCGCGCTGCAATCCTGATCCTGATCGCGTGTCTTCCGCTCGCTGCGTGTTCCGGCGCACGCACAGCCGCGGACTCCGAGCGCTCGCAGGTCGTCTATGTCGTACGTCGCGGGTGGCACAGCGGAGTCGCACTGGCCACAGCGGACTGGCCGCATCGCGACTCGCAGCTGCTTGCAAGATTCGCCGACGCGGGCTATCTCGAATTCGGCTGGGGTGATGCGGATTTCTATCAGGCTGACGAGCCGACTGCTTCCACTGGGATTTCGGCGGTGTTGTGGCCATCGTCGACGGTGATGGAAGTCGTGCCCCTGCAGGCGGCGCCTGCGCCGGGAGCAGACGA
>JBIOUH010000077.1:0-12103 GCA_044866955.1 Steroidobacteraceae bacterium | reverse complement strand
TGTCCACCGTCGACCACAAGCGGATCGGGCTGCGCTTCATCGTGACCGCGTTCGGATTCTTCGCGGCGGCAGGCGTGATCGCGGCGCTCATGCGCCTGCAGCTTGCGCGTCCCGACAACGACCTCGTCGGCCCGGACCTCTACAACCAGCTGTTCACGATGCACGGCTCGACGATGATGTTTCTGTTCGCCGTGCCCATCATGGAGGCCATCGCGGTCTATCTGGTGCCCTTGATGGTCGGCACGCGCGCCATCGCATTCCCGCGACTTCTCGCCTTCAGCTACTGGATCTACCTCTTCGGCGGCATGATGCTGTGGATCGCGTTCTTCATGAACGTCGGTCCCGATGCCGGCTGGTTCGCGAACACGCCGCTCTCAGGTCCGCAGTACTCGCCCGGCAAGCGTGTGGATATCTGGGCGCAGATGATCACCTATACCGAACTGTCGGGTATCGCCGTGGCGATTTGCGTGATCGGCACGATACTCAAGCAGCGCGCACCCGGCATGGCGCTGAACCGAATGCCACTGTTCGTTTGGGCTATGCTGGTCATGAGCTTCATGGTGCTGTTCGCGATGCCTTCGGTGATGATCGCAAGCACCTTCCTCATCATGGATCGCCTGGTCGGCACGCACTTCTACAACCCGGCGGAAGGCGGCGACTCGCTGCTGTGGCAGCACTTGTTCTGGTTCTTCGGTCATCCTGAGGTCTACATCATTTTCATTCCGGCGCTCGGCATGGTGTCGTCAATCGTCGCAACGTTCGCGCGCCGCCCGGTGTTCGCCTATCCGTTGATGGTGCTCGCGCTGCTTGCGACTGGCCTGTTCGCCTTTGGCCTATGGGTGCATCACATGTTCGCGACCGGACTGCCGCGGCTTGGCAACAGCTTCTACACCGCCGCCAGCATGGTCATCTCTATCCCGACCGGCATCCAGATCTTCAGCTGGATTGCCACGTTGTGGCTCGGGCGGCCGCGCTTCACGACGCCACTCCTATTCGTTGTCGGCTTCATCGTGGTGTTCGCCGTGGGCGGGCTCACCGGGGTGATGCTCGCTTCCGTGCCGCTCGATTTACAGCTCCACGACACGTACTTCGTGGTCGGGCATTTCCACTATGTGTTGATCGGAGGCGCGGTGTTCCCGCTGCTCGGTGCGGTTTACTACTGGTTTCCGAAAGTCACTGGGCGTCTGCTCGATGAGCGCCTCGGCAAACTGAACTTCTGGTTGTTGTTCGTCGGCTTCAACATCACATTTCTGCCGATGCATTACCTCGGGCTCGCTGGCATGCCCCGACGCATCTATACGTACTCGGCGGGGCTCGGTTGGGACGGACTGAATCTGCTGGAAACTGGCGGAGCCGTGCTGATTGCCTTGAGCATGCTGCTACTCGCGTTCAACGTCGTGAAGAGCGTGCGCGGCGGAGCAATGGCGGGAGCAAACCCATGGAACGCGGATACGCTCGAATGGGCGACCCCCTCGCCGCCGCCTACTTTCAACTTCAACCACATTCCGTTGGCGACGGGCAGTCATCCGCTATGGGACGCCGCACGACTGCAGGTGATGCGCGGGTTGAAGCTCGACGAGCGTGAGCTCGTGCTGACGAGCGTGCTCGATGCACGACCGGACCTGCGCGAGCCGTCGGTACCGCCATCGATCTGGCCACTGCTGGCGGCAATCGCCGTCGGAACGATGTTCCTCACATCCATCTTCACTCCATGGGCCGTAGTCGTCGGCATGGTGCCGATAGCCATCACATTGACCGGTTGGTTCTGGCCGAAAGGTCGACCGGAAGAGGAGGGCGAGCGGTGAGTGCGCGCGACACACACGAGCGGCCTCTGCAGTTCGCAGGTGATCTGTCGCATCTTCCGGCGCACGGGCACAGCCATCGCAGTCTGACCTGGTGGGGCATGATGGGCCTCATTTGCGTCGAAGGCACTGCGCTCGCGCTCGCCGTCGCTGCCTATCTTTACCTGTCCGGGCACGAGACTGCCTGGCCGCCGCACCGGCTGCCGCCGAGTCCGGGCTGGGGCACGGCCTTCACGATCATTGTGCTGCTGAGTTTCGTGCCGAACCTGTTGCTCAACCGGCGCGCCGAGCAGGAGCAGCTAGGTCCGGTGCGGGTCTGGCTCATCGTGATGACTGTCGTCGGCTCCCTGCTGGTCGCGATTCGCTACTTCGAATTCGCTGCCATGCACGTGGTGTGGAGCGACTCGGCCTACGGCTCCATCGTGATCACTTTGCTGGGCCTGCACACGGTTCATCTGGTTACGGATCTGTATGACACGGCGGTTCTGACCGTGCTGATGTTCACGCGTCACGCCAACTCAGGACGACGTTTCGTGGACGTGGCCGAGAATGCGATCTACTGGAACTTCGTGATCTACGTCTGGCTGCCGATCTATGTGCTGCTGTACTTCGCGCCCCGGTGGCTATGAGCGCGGAACGCCAACAGTATTCGCCGTGGAAGCGCTTCGGAAAGTGGTCCGGAGCTTGGCTGGGCACGCTGGCGTGGATTGCCGACCAGCAGATCGTCTCGATGACTGCATATGCCAATTGCCCGCCACGCTCGCAGGCGCTCGCTGTGGGAGTGGGACTCGCGTGCGCTGTGCTTGCACTCATCGGCGGACTGCACTCGTGGGGCATATGGCGCGTCTTGACCGCGAGGAACGCCAGCGATCACGCGCGCACGGATCGCTTCATCGCAGCCCTGTCGATGCTGCTCGCGGCCATCAGTATCCTGGCAATCGCCTTCGGCACTACTGCCGGCGTGATCTTCCGATGCGAGCGCTGATTCTCGCGCTGCTGCTCGCGTCCAGCTTCGCGTGGGCACACACTCAGGAGCCATCGGGCCGCGAAGCGGGCGAGTGGGTGCTCATGTCCATCCTGTTTCTCGCTGGCATCTGGTACGCCACGGGCTATGCGCACGTTTGGCAGTCGTCTCGCGCGGGTCGCGCCGCTCTCGCCTGGCGGGGCGCGCTGTTCGCCGGCGGTTGGGGGGTGATCGCGGCCTCGTTGCTGAGCCCGCTCCACGAGCTGGGCGGCCGTTCCTTTACCGCTCACATGATCGAACATGAACTGCTGATGCTCGTGGCTGCGCCACTGATTGCATTCGCACGACCTCTTGGTGTTTTCATCTGGGCATTACCGCGATCGTCGCGACACGCGCTCGGAGCGCTCGGGCATCAAACGTGGTTCGCATCGGCTTGGCGCAGCATCTCCTCACCCCTGAGTGCCAGCATGATCCAGGCCGCGATGCTGTGGCTGTGGCACGCACCGATCTTCTTCGACGCCGCGTTGCGGAGCGAGCTCTGGCACGCTGCGCAGCATCTGTCGCTCGTTTTCTCGGCGTTGCTGTTCTGGTGGTCGATCAACACCGCCTCCGCGCTCGGGCGCAAACACGGGATTGCAGGTTTCTATCTGTTCTTTACCTCGGTGCACAGCGCCCTGCTGGGTGCCTTGATGGCGTTTGCCGAAAGTCCCTGGTATTCGCAATACGGTCGCATGGGTATGTCGGGCACTGCAGGGCTGACCCCGCTCGAGGACCAACAGATGGCGGGTCTGATCATGTGGGTGCCCGGGGGCGCCGTGCATGCAATCGCAGCACTCATCTATCTGAGCCGCTGGTTCAGGATCCCGCGCAAGGCAATCGCAGGCGCGACCACGAGCGCGTGGGTCATCGGGCTCGCATGCTTGCTGGCGGTCTCGACCGTGACACACGCTCGCGAGTTGAAGGTCTGTGCGGATCCGAACAATCTGCCCTTCTCCAATCGACGCGAACAGGGATTCGAGAACAAGCTCGCGCGGCTCGTCGCGGCTGAAATGCATGCGGAGCTGAAATACATTTGGTGGCCGCAGCGCCGCGGCAACGTGCGCGAGACTCTCACGGCGGGATTGTGCGACGTGATACCGGGAGTTGCGAGCAATCTGCAGATGCTGTCGACGACGCGACCGTACTATCGCTCATCCTATGTATTCGTCACCCGCGCTGCAGATCACCTTCAACTGCTGGGATACGACGATCCGCGTCTGCGCACGCTGACCATCGGCGTGCAGATGGTCGGCGATGACTTCTCGAATACACCACCGGCGCACGCGCTAGCGCGTCGAGGAGTGGTGGACAATGTCCGCGGCTACATGGTGTATGGCGACTATGCGCAAGAGAGTCCCGCACGCGCGATTGTCGATGATGTTGCGCGACACCGGCTCGATGTCGCAGTTGCCTGGGGCCCACTAGCAGGTTATTTCGCAAGACAGCGCCGACCCGAGCTACACCTCCAAGCCGTCTCGCCGCTGAGCGACGGCCCGATGTTGCCAATGGTTTTCGATGTGTCGATGGGTGTGCGCAAGGATGATCTTGCGCTCCGCCGTGAGCTCGACCGAGTGCTCGCACATCAGGCAGCTGCTATTCGCGCGCTGCTGTGTGATTACGGCATTCCGGTCCTCGCGGGCGATCAACTTGTCCTCACAGAACAACGATGACTAGGCGACGACACAAAGCAGGCACGGCACTGCTCGTCCTGGACATGATTTCAGAGTTTCGATTTCCGGACGCCGAGCCGGTGCTTCGCGGCGCACGTGACCCGGCCCGCACGATAGCTCGCCTCAAGGCGCGAGCCCGGACTGCCGACGTGCCGGTGATCTACGTGAATGACACAGCGGGCAAGTGGGAGTCTGATCCGCGTGCTTTCGTTGCGCGGTGCTTGGCGGCCGACGCGCGCGGCCGTGACGTCGTGCAGCTGGTCAAGCCGGACCTGGATCGCGACTACTTCATGTTCAAGCCCAAGCACTCCGCGTTCTTCGGCACGCCTTTGGAATCACTACTCGGCGACCTGAGAACTCGCCGGCTGGTATTGACAGGTATCACGGCCCACCAATGCGTGTTGTTCACTGCCATGGACGCGCATGTTCGCGAGTATCAACTCATCATGCCGGCTGACTGCGTCGGCGCGGGTTCACGCGACGAGATCCGGCATGCCCTCTTCATCGCTGAGCGTGCGCTGGGCGCACGGGTTGCCAACTCAGCGCGATTGAGGTTCTGAAGCTAGGCGACTGCAGGGGCAAGTTTTGTTGGATCTTGCAGCGGCAAACGCACTGTGAACTCACTGCCCATGCCCACACCGAGGCTGACCGCTTGCACTGAACCTCCGTGCAATCGCACGAGCTCCCGTACCAGCGCGAGGCCGATGCCAAGCCCGCCGCCGGACGCTTCGGTGTCCGCCTGCGTGAACATGTCGAATACCCGCGGCAGCATGGCCGGCGCGATGCCCTTGCCGGTGTCTTCGACGTGAATGATCGCATCTCGATCATCGAAGGTCGCCTTCACCCAGATGCGGCCCCGCGACGGTGTGTACTTGATGGCGTTCTCGACCAGGTTGGTGAAGATCTGAAACAGCCTGGCTGAATCGGCCGGAACTACGATCGGCGCGCTGGGCGCGAGTAGCTGCAGAAGTTGGGACTTTGCCTCGGCTCTCGACCGCAGGTGCTCGACCGCATCGATCAAGACCTGTTGAACGACTGTGGGCTGAACAGTCAGGGCCGCCTTGCCCGCTCGGAAACGCTGAGCATCGAGTAAGTCTTCGATCAGCGACCGAACAACCTGCAACTGCTGTTGCATCAACGCTGCCACGTGTTGCTGGCGCTGCTCATCCCCGGCGTGCGAACGCATCACCTGCAATCCGGAGTTCAAGCCCGCGAAGAGATTGCGCAGTTCGTGCGCAACCTTGGCGATGACGCGGTCCTTGGTAGCGTCGGACTGTTGCGCGTCTGCGAGCTGACTCTGCAGGGCAGCCATCTGTTCCTTGATGTCGGTGCGATCTCGCAGGATCTTACCGAAACCCAACATCTCGCCGTCGGGGCCTCGCAATGCGATGAGCGCGCCAGAGGCCCAGAACCGGGCACCGTTGGCGCGTACGTGCCAGCGATCGTCCTCCGAAATTGCATCTGCGTTGGCGATCGCGCGCTCCAGTTCCGCGATCCCGGACTGTTGGTCCACCGGTGTGAAGATCTGCGCAATCGGTCTGCCGACTGCGTGTTCATATGACACCTGGAAGACGCGCTCGGCGCCCTTGCTCCACCAGGTGACGCGACCCTGGCGGTCGAGCAGGAAGACTGCATGCTCGAGCGCCGAGTCCACCAATAAGCGAACCAGTTCGTCGCTGTGTTCTGGAGCACTGTTCTTGGAATCGTGTATGTTCATGGGACCGGATGTCATGCCTTGTCGTTTAACTGCTGACGCTCATGCACGGCCAGTGACTGAGGTTGTTTTCTCGATTTGGAACGTTCGGCCTCCTTGCAACGCATGGCGCCGCATGGTTGGTTCAGGAAAGATCGGCAAATTGGATCGCTGTCAGGCTCGTCAGGAGCTGGCAAGCCCACTCGGCGTTGCCAATGCATAGTTGCAACGGAAGAGCCATCGTGAACGCTGTCGCTGCGCGCATCGCTCAGGCATTACGAAGATGATTCCCATGGATCACGCGCACGCATTTGCGCTGTTCCATAGAGTTCGTCCGGGACTGGCAACGCGATCTCAGCGGAATCGGATGACGAATGCCTATACATGCGGAGGGACGGCGGTGGGCACAGAATACGTGCCTGAGTCGGCCAAGGTTGCCTTCGCATACCCTCTAGCTGTCATTGCCTGGTCGCTCGCTGCCGCATGGTGGGCGAGTCCTCATCCAGGATGATGAGCTATTGCGCGCGCTCGCTGGTATTCCGCTGTCGGCCTCGATCTCGCTCGCACCGGTAACTGCGCAGACCGTCGGAGCCTGAGCTCGAACTCCTCGATCCTCTGGGCGACGGTGCCTTAGTGCACAGAGCACAGGGCCGTTAGCGCGAGTCGTTTATTCAGAACGAACTCGTCAGAACGAGTCCACTTCGCCCCGCAGTGCCACATGCAGGTGCAACATTTCAGTGTGCGGGTTACGAAACGCTTGCCGTGATGGCACTCGCCTTGCTCGCGAGGCGTTCTCGATCATGGACGGTATTCTGCAACACCTTCCACGCAAGCCCCGTTCCGCGCTGCTTCGTTTGTCCATAGCGGCTGGCCTGGTCATGGTCTGCTTTGCCGTTCTGTTGGGTTTGCAACGAGCTGAGGGCCTGCTGGGATTTTACGTGCTCCTTCCGGCTATTTTCGTCGCCGCCATTCTTCTCGACCGCAGCGCGGGAATTTTCGCGAGCGTCCTGAGCACCCTGTTGCTTTACGTTCTGGTGACGCCGCAGGGCACAGTGCTACTCCCGGGCCAGTTCGTTCTCCCATTGATTCTCTACTTCTTCGTGGCGCTCGGTTTCGCACTCGCAAGTGAAGCCCTGCGTCGCGCATGGGAACAGGCCGCAGCTGCAGAACGAGCGAAAGATTTGCTCTTGCAGGAACTTGGGCATCGAACGAAGAACAATCTTTTCATGGTGATTTCGATGCTCGAGATGCAGGCAAAGCTGAAGAGCAATCCAGAGGCTCGAGCACCTCTCGAAAAGGCTATCGCGCGCATTCGCGCGATCGCAAGCGCACACGAGCATTTCCGACCCATCGAGCATACTGGACGCATCGAGATGCGCGCATATCTAGGGCAGCTGTGCGCTCACATCGCCAATGCACTGCGGGACATTCGACCAATCGTCGTAAATGTCGAGGCGGCTGAGTTGTACCTTCCATCAGAGCACGCAGTGCCCCTCGGGCTGATCGTCAATGAGCTGGTTACGAACGCCCTGAAACATGCGTTTCCCGATGATCGAGCAGGGACAGTCCAGGTGACCCTGAGTTCTGGGCCGGACGTAGTGCTGGTGGTGCTGGACGATGGCGTCGGATGCCCATTGCCTAAGGAAGGAATCGGAACGCGACTGACACGACTACTTGCACAGCAACTCGGTGCCAACATTGCTTGGGAGCAGCCGCGGAAGGGTTGCCTGGTACGCGTAAGCTTCGCGCTGCCTAGTGGCGCGCGATGTGTGCGACCGGACTCTATCGAATCAACGGGCGAAACAAGCGTGTCGGCGCGGTCCGGGTGAGGAAGTGAGCTAACAATGAGGCTGCACAAAGGCGCTGATGAGCAGGAGGCTTTCCGCGCGCAGAGCCGCTTGTATCAGGGATGCCGGGCCTGATGGCCCGGCTCTCCCCCAGCCTCGCAAGAACTGCTCGCCCTAGTTCTTGCGACTCACAGGTTGGAAGTAGTGCTTTACCGTCCACTTGCCGACCTTCCTCCCCAGTTCGACGCCGTGACGTGCCGAGGTCGGGAAGTGCATGCCACCGTAGACTCTGGCGGCCATGATCTCCTCGCTGAGCTCTTTCGTGCTATTGAAGACATGCGGCACGGTGCCGGCCACGGTGCTGGTGAACGTCATCCTCACTTTGTTCGTGCCGAAGAAGCCGTTGAGCGCTTCGACCACTGCTCCTGCGCCACAGCCGTGCGCCGCCGGATATTCGGGATGGGGCGGCGTAGTCGCGAGCGGTAGCCACGCAGCGTCAGCCTCGGTCGCCGAATTGCCGTCGGTATCGGCGGCCGGAATCGCGGTCACCGGCCGCCAGAAATTGTAGTAGTACTTCGAGTCCCAGCAGCCGATGAGCGAATCGGCAAGCGCAACGTGCACCAAGGCGAAAAACCGCGCCGACTGCGCCGTGTCGAGATTTCTCTCCATGGCGATCGTGCGCAGATTCCGACTCCAGAACCCGAACGGTGGTTCGGTATGGAAGCGACCAATCTCGGTCTGAATCGCTGTACGTTTCTGGCTGTTGGCTGCACCCAACTCGCGCACCGTGTTCAAATCCGCCGCATACTGCGCGCTCGTCAGATCGGGCGGCCCGTAGGCACGGAACTGATCGGCACGCTGTAGCCCGAACGGGGTCACGAAGCGCAGGTACGGTGTAATCGGCGGACCGAAGGCGGGGGGCGTGGCCTGGTACACGCCAGGTCCTGAGCCGAATATATAAGGTACGACTGAATTTCTGCCGTCATTCGCGCGCAGCGCGATGATCTTCGCGGCGACCTCCTGGCCGACGGCGATCCCTTTGGTTTCGGCTGCTCCGTCGGGAATCGCTGCGAGAGAAGCGGTGTAGGCGGAATCGAGCACGCCTTGCTGGTTGGGGAACAGCGAGCTGAGCAGAAAGTAACCAGCCGCGGCAGCAGCGGCCTGCGCAGAGGCGCCCGCCGTATCGGCCTGCGGACGGATCGCGTAGACAGAGGACCCACGGTCGATCGCGTTGACAGCGTCGAACATGGCGACGTGCGTCATCGCCAGATGAATGAAGGGATGGGCGGTGGGATTGGCGACCAGCACGTCGCTGGCGATGCGGTCCCAGTCAGTGACGACTTCCGCTTTGATCGCGGCCGACGTCACCGCCAGGCCGACGAGAACTGCGACGCGTGCGCGGCGGCACAGGTGTGATGAGGAGCGGTGCAACATGTGAGCTCTCCTGTTCAGGTGGGGGCGTGGGACGTCCCCAACCTGACCCAGAGCTCGCTCAGAAGCGTGAAGGCTGGCTGAAGAATGGCTGAAGTTTGGCGCCAGGCCAGCGTCAGCAGGATCGGCGCACCGCGCTGGTATCCGCTTTGCGAGCCGGCACTTCGCCGCGCGCGCGCATCTGCTGAAGCAGGGCGCGCTCTGAATCGACGTGCCTGCGGACGCGCGCGGCGAGCGACTGGAAGCGCGGGTCAGCACCCAGGGCAGAGCGGAGGGAAGGCTCACGTTCGAATGTGTACCACCATCTCTTCAGGTACCCGCGCTCCACATTGTGTTCGAGCGCGAGTATGGCGGCGTTCTTGTCGTCCAATAAGACATAGGCATAGGGTTTCGCGTACTGGATTCCTTGCGCCGCATGCGGGTCATCGATCTGCAACAGTGCACGCGCGAGCTGCTGGGCTTCGTGGCGATTGCCCAACGCCAGCTGGAGCTGCGCGAAGGCTATCCTCGTCCCCCAGAACTCGCTGCTGGGCGGCCGGGAGCGGGACCGCTCCCAGCGCGAGATGAGCATCTGACGCGGTTCCGCGGCGCGACCAGGCGCCAGCGCAGCATCCCGGAGCGCGAACGGCAGAAACTCGTCTTCATAGGGCTCGACGGCCTCAGGCGCCAAATTCGCCGCGAGGGCGGCGACCGGTGCGATTTTGCCGTCGAGCATGCACACGGAACTCCATTGAACGTCGCCCGCCTGATCGCCCAGGACTGCCCGCGCGGCGTCAACTTCGCCGCTGTCGAGATAAAACTCGGCCAGCGTAAACGGTACCCACTGCACCGTCGATTCGATGGCGGCGGCCCGCTCACCCAGCCGAACTGCGTCGGCGAAGCGACCTTGGTGCGAGCGTATTTCGCCCAGACGAAGCAGAGCTGGATAGTAGTCAGGTGCGATATCGAGGGCGCGCAAGTAGAGTGCTTCGGCTTCCCCGAAAGAGCCGACGCCGGCGAGCATCCGTCCTTTGATGTAGTGGAGCCGCGGCCCGAGCGGGTCCACTAGCAGCGCCCTATCGATGGCCGCCAGTGCCTCATCGAATCGCTGCAGGTCGACCTGCAGGAATTCGGTGAACTCCTCGTATCCCAACCCATAGTTCGGGGCTAAAGCGAGGCCGCGACGGTAGTCCGCTTCAGCTTGTGCCAGATCGCCATCGAACGCCTCGATGAAGCCACGCAGCACGTACGCCTCGCCCAGAGTTCCGTCGAGCTGCAGCGCTTTCGCGACGAGTGGACGTGCGCGTTCGATCGCCTCGCGATTCGGATCCGAAAGGTACACCGTGCGCAGATGAGCGAGGTTCACGTGTGCATTCGCCAGATCCACGTAGGCGATGGCGAAATCCGGCGCTATCTCGATCGCGTGTTCGAATCGCTTGATTGCTTCGCCAGCGTCTCCCGGTTTGCGGCTCGCGACGAGAGCACGACCTTGCAGGAGCGCGAGGTACGCCTCGATACCGAAGCGGGCATAGGGATGCCGGGGTTCCGTCAACGTAACCTGCAGCGCCTGCGCCACATTCTGCGTGATCTCATCCTCCACCGCGAAGATGTCATCCAGGGTCCGGTCGAAGCGCAGCGACCAGACATGGGCTCCCGTTACCGCGTCGATCAGCTGTGCAGTGACTCGCAGACGCTCGCCCGAGCGCTGCACGCTGCCTTCGATCAGGTATTTCGCGTTTAGCTTCCTGCCGATCGCCTGCGCATCCGCGGTCGGCGCTGCCGCGGCGGCGAACGACGAGGTACGTGCGATCAGCGTCAGGTCGCGCATGCTCGCCAGTCTGTGCAACAGACCTTCTGCGATACCGAATGCGAGCACCTCGCTGTCGTTTTCCGAGCCGGTAGTAAGGTTCTGGAACGGCAATACAGCCACTGTATGCGCTGGCAGAGCGGTCACGGTCGCCTTTGCGGCGACGTCTGTATTCTCTCGTCGCCCGCTCTGCATAACGAATAGAGCAGCGACCACGGCTGCGAGACTCAAGGCGCCCGCGAAGAAGGTCGCGCGCCTGCGTGGCGACGAAGGCGCTGGTGGCAACTCGTTGCCATCGCGTACCACCACGGGTATGAACCTGTATCCGCGGCTGCGCAGGCTCGCGATGTAGCGCGGCGTCCGCGAGTCATCATCGAGCGCCTCACGCAGCAGCTTGATCCGCTGACTCAGCGTCTCCGGACCGACGACTACGTTGGGCCAGACCTGCTGGACGAGCGCATCAAGCGAGACGATGTTCGGTGCTGCGCGCACCAGGGCCAGCAGAAGATCGAAGGAGAGTTTCGGGAGGGGGATCTCCTGCGCGCCGCGCAGCACGCGGCGTCGACCCATGTCGATGATGAGGTCCCCCGCCTGGTAGATCGCGACCGCATCCTTGGTCGTGTCATCAGCCCGACCTGGTGTTGCCACTGCCACACCTCACCCCCCGAGCCAGCTTACACTGACTGCCCTGGCAAACTTCAGTGCGGCATCCGATGGTGTGACTCAGGCTGGGGGCCTGCCTGACTGGTGGGGTATCGATAGGAGTACCGCAGCGGCAGGTGTATTTTTACCCCTGTCGCATCATGTACTTGCACACGATTTCGAATCCGGCTATGGACGGTGTATTCCGGTCACGTAGGTGCTGTTTTATTCCGGAGACATGGGTAACACCTGTGCCTCGAAGGGATTCGGCGCGCATTCTACCCGCCCG
>JBIOUH010000076.1:0-24724 GCA_044866955.1 Steroidobacteraceae bacterium | reverse complement strand
GGCGGCGCTGCTCGTGCTCGTCGGCGTGGCGCTGATCGTGTTCCAGGATCTGCCGCTGGTGCGGACGCTGACGGCGCGCAGCCGGAGGTAGGAAGCTATGCGTATTCCACGTTTCGAGCTCGATCATTGGCTCGCGAAATATGAGTTCGCCTCGCCGCCGATCCGTTACAACCTCGCGTCCAGCACGGGACCGTATTGGACGCTCAGCGATCTGCTGGCGCTCGGCGACGGCGCGGGCGTGAAGGAGCTGGGCGAGCTGCGACTCTCCTATGCGCCGCCGCAGGGGAGCGAGACGCTGCGAAGACAAGTTGCGGCGTTCCACGATGTCGATCCCGACTGGGTGGTCATCACGACCGGCGCGTCCGAGGCGTTGTCCGCGCTGTACTGCCTCGCTTCCGAGCCCGGCGCTTCGATCACCCTCCCGTTCCCTTCGTTCCCCGCGATGCCGGCCATGGCGCGCGCCTGGGGGCTGAGCGTCTCGACGTACAAGCTCGAGCGCACCGACGGGTTCAAGCAATCGGCCGAGCGTGTGCTGGCCGCAGTTCGTGAGAGTACGCGGCTGGTGCTGGTCAACACGCCGCACAATCCAACCGGCTCTCTCATTTCACAAACGGAGATCGCACGCGTAGCCGCGAACCTCGAGCAGCGGCTGATTCCGCTCGTCGTCGACGAGGTCTATCACCCGCTGTATCACGGTGGCATGGCGGTACCGTCCGCAGCGAAAATTCCGAATACGATCGTCGTCGGCGATCTCTCGAAGGCGCTGTCGCTGCCCGGTCTGCGGATCGGCTGGTTGATCGATCGGGATGCGCGCCGGCGCGAGCGGCTGATCGATCTGCGCAGCTACTTCACGATCTCGGGCTCGCCGCTGACGGAAGCGATTGCCGCGCACGCACTCGCGAACCGCGAGTCGATCCTCGCGCGATTGCGCGCCGTGGCCGCGACGAATCTCGTCACGCTGCGCAATTTCATGAGCGCTCACCAGGACATCCTGGATTGGGTCGAGCCCGGCGGCGGCACGACCGCATTCCCATGGCTGCGCGACGGCAGCAATGCGCGCGAGTTGTGCACGACGCTGGCGAGCGCCGGCGTATTGTTCGCGCCGGGCGATACCTTCGATGCGCCCGAGCATTTCCGTCTGGGCTTCGGCGCGCAGGCCGAAGGGTTCGCACAGGCGCTGGAAATCGTCTCCGAGACGCTGCGGGCGCCGCGCGCCGTCAGTGTTGCTGCTGGAGGGCAGCGCTAGCGAAGCGCTCGCGGTGGATCACGTAGATGCCGCTGGCGACGATCACGAACGCGCCGGTGAGCATGCGCAGTCCAGGCGCGGTGGCCCACAGCAGCCAGTCGAACAGCATGCCCCACGCGAGCGCCGTGTATTCGAGCGGCGCGACGACGGGCGGCGGCGCGAGCCGGAACGCTTCGGTGATGAAGTACTGACCGAGCGCTCCGCTGATGCCGAGGCCCACGATCAGGTGCCAGTGATCCCACTGCACCGGCACCCAGTGCACGCTCGCCGCGATTCCGCTGATGATCGACATGAACAACAGCGACCAGAACACGGTTGACGCGCTGCTGTCGGTGCGCGTCAGGATGCGGATCGTGATCGCGTTGAGCGCGTAGCCGACAGCCGAAGCGAGCGCCGCGAGTCCGCCGATCGTGACCAGTCCGGCGCCCGTCGGCTTCAGCACGATGATGACGCCGCTCAGGCCGACGAATACCGCGAGCCATTGCGGCCAGCCGACACGCTCGCGCAGCATCGGCACCGACAGCGCCGTGATGAGCAGCGGCGCCGACATGAAGATCGAATAAGCGTTGCCGAGCGACAGCTGGCTCACGGCATAAACGAAGAACCACAGCACGCCGACGCTGAGGAAACCGCGCAGCACGTGCAGGAGCCAGCGCTTCGGCAGCAGATCGCGCCAGCGGCCGAACACGGCATTGGCTCCGAGCAGCAGCGGCAGCGAGGCGACGCCACGAAGGAACGTCACCTGCATGGCAGGGTAGTCCTCCGACAGCGTTTTCAACAGGACATCCATCACCGAGAACGTGGTGACGGCCGCGAGCATCGAGAGGATGCCGCGGAGATTCGTCGTTGGCATGTCGCATGCTACGGACGCCGCGAGTTCGGTGTCCAGTGGAACCGTGCGCGCGCTCGCCGGGTTTCAGCTCATGACGAAATGCCCACGAGGGTTGAAGCGATGACCAGCACCGAACCGCGCCAGACCGCCACGATGAAAGCTCGCCTGCGCGAGCGTGCTGCGCAGTTGCGGGGCGAGATCCAGCACACGCTGGAGCGCTCCACCGACGAGACGCACGTGCGGATTGCAGAGCAGGCGCGCGATACCGAGGACGATTCATTCTCGAACCTGATCGTCGATCTGAACCTGGCGGAGATCGACCGGGACGCCGACGAGTTGCGGCGGATCGACACGGCGCTCGCCCGGCTGTCCGAGGGCAGTTACGGGCTCTGCGAGGATTGCGGGCAGCGCATTCCGGAAGCGCGCCTCGAAGCTGAGCCGACCGCGCTCCGCTGCATCAGATGTCAGGAGCTCTACGAGAAGACGCATGCGGTAGGTTCCACGCCGCGGCTCTGAGAGACCCACTCGTCCCGGAGCCGAATGCCGGGAGGGGCTTTCGAAATCGCCACAAGTACATCCCTGTAGGCTCCGGGCTCGCCATCCCTGGCTCGCACGGTTTCGAAAACCCCTCCCGGCATCCGGCTCCTCGCGGCGGTGACAACGCGATCCGTTCGTTGCGGAGAGGCGGCGGTACAATGCCGCATCTCTCCTCTCGAGCCCTTGTCATGCGCCAAGTCTTCATCTGCGACGCTATTCGGACTCCCATCGGCCGCTACGGCGGCGCGCTCGCCGGCGTTCGTCCCGACGATCTCGGCGCAATTCCGCTGCAGGCCCTCATGCAACGCAATCCGCGCGTCGACTGGGCCGCGGTCGACGACGTCTACTTCGGCTGCGCCAACCAGGCTGGTGAAGACAATCGCAACGTTGCGCGCATGTCGGCGTTGCTCGCGGGACTGCCGGATGTAGTGCCCGGCGCGACTGTCAATCGCCTGTGCGGATCGGGGCTCGACGCCGTCAATCTCGCGGCGCGCGCGATTCGTGCGGGCGAGGCGGAGCTGGTGCTGGCAGGCGGCGTCGAGAGCATGACGCGTGCGCCGTTCGTCATCGGCAAGGCCGACAGCGCGTTCTCGCGCACCGCGAAGATCGAAGACACCACGATCGGCTGGCGCTTCGTCAACCCGCTGCTGAAGGCGAAGTACGGCATCGACTCGATGCCGGAGACGGCCGAGAACGTAGCGCAGGAGTACGGCATCGCACGCGCCGATCAGGACAAGTTCGCGTTGCGCAGTCAGCAGCGTTACGCACGCGCGCACGCAGCGAAGTTCTTCGACAGCGAGCTCGTGCCCGTGTCGATTCCACAGAAGAAGGGCGATCCGCTCAGCTTCACCGCGGACGAGCATCCGCGCGCGGACACGACGATCGAAGCGCTCGCCCGACTCAAGGGCGTGGTGCGGCCCGACGGCACGGTCACAGCGGGCAACGCTTCGGGCGTCAACGATGGCAGTTGCGCTTTGTTGCTCGCGAGCGAAGACGCAGCGTCGAAGTATGGGTTGAAGTTACGCGCGCGGGTGATTGCAACGGCAACGGCGGGCGTACCGCCGCGAATCATGGGCATCGGACCGGTGCCTGCGACGCGCAAGGTGCTCGCGCTCGCGAAGCTGTCGATGGATCAGCTCGACGTCATCGAGCTGAACGAAGCGTTCGCGGCGCAGGGGCTCGCAGTGACGCGGCAACTCGGCCTCGCTGACGACGCGGAACACGTGAATCCGAACGGCGGTGCCATCGCGATCGGTCACCCGCTCGGCGCGAGCGGCGCGCGATTGGCCACCACCGCGCTCAATCAGCTGGAAAAGATCCGCGGGCGCTACGCGCTGTGCACGATGTGCATCGGCGTCGGGCAGGGCATCGCGATGCTCATCGAGCGCGTCTGAAGGACTACTGACAGGCGGCCTTGCAGTCGCTCAGCTCGGCGCGGCACTGGTTGTTCGCGTCGCGCTCGGTGCGAAAACAGTCGTAGCGCAGCTGGGCGATGTTCTGCATCGCGTCGAGACAAATTCCGTGACGCTGCACCAGCCGCGCCTGACAGCCGCGGCTGTAGTAGTCCGACCCGCAGTTCAACTCGGCGTTGGCGAAGTAGTTGCAGAACTGGCCGTAGTCGATGCCGTAGCCGCCGTTGGAGTTGCGGCCCGTGAAAACGTCGCGTCCGCCGTTCGCCGCAACGCGCTCACAGTCGCGACGCGCCGTGCGCACCTCGCGCGAGCAGCGTCCCTCGCTGGCCTCGCAATGAGTGAGGCAAGCCGTGCGCGTTGGCAACTGTGCGGTGTCCTTGTCATCGCTGCCGCTGACCGAGCCGTTGTCGGCCGAAATCGCGGCCGTAGCGAACAGAATTGCGAGGGCGTGGAGGGCGGTTCTGGCGTTCATCGCTGCACTCTGGCCAAGCGTGTCAGCTGGCGTCAAGCAGCGCCCCGCACAGCATTGCGCGGCTTGGAGACAGTCTGAACGGCCAGCTCCGCAGGCGGAGGGCTGTCCGCGCTCTCATTACAGGTGCGCGGCTTTGTTTTCAGCGACTTAAGCGATGCGCGCGCCGTCGGCCGGGAACCGCTCGCTGCATGATTGGTCCACTGGTCATACGGCCCGCACGTCGGGTTACACTGCTACCACTTGCCTCCCGACCGCGAAGCGAAGCGCCCCTCTAATGACCCAACACTCCGAAGAACGCCTGCCTGAAACGGAAGGCGCGCCGTCGGTGCGCGCCGGTGCGAGGATCCTGCCTTTCGAACGCCCGCAGTCGGAACTGCAGCGGGCCATTCAGCAGCGCGCCCAGGAAGCGCTGGATCGCGACGCGGAGCTCGATCGCGAGAAGCGGCGGCCGCAGCCGGTGAAGTGGCTCACGATCTTCGCGCTCGCATGCATTCCGGTGCTGCTGACGATCGTCGCCGTGGACGGCTTCCTGCGCGTGTTTCACAAGGTCGCAGACATGTACAGCTCGCCGCCGCAGCAGCAGTCGCAGCCGGCCGACGCCGAGTCGAACTCCACCCCCGGCGTCGTGATGCTGGAATCCTACGACACGCCGTCCGCTACGCAGCGCAGCGACTCCGGGCCCGCGCCCGCAGCGAGCCCGCCGCCGGCCCAGGACGCGCCGCCTTCGCGCTGAGCTCGTCTACGCGACATAACTGACTCACGGCATCAATGCGTATTGCCGTGGATTTTGCCGTCAGTACACAGTTGCGGGCCTGAGGCGGCCGGAGCCAGGGGGGCCCACCACATGTCGCGATTGATCTTTCGCGATTTCGATGAATTCGCCGACTCGATCGATGGGATCGCCGGCCGTTTCGTTCCGACCGCCCGTTCTACCGCCGAATGGTGGGTCGACGCCGTCCCGGCGGGCGCACTGTCCCTGCAACAGATCCAGATCGGCGGCTCCGCGACTTTTGCCGGCGACGGGGCCATCGGCTCCTTCACGCTCGGCATCCCGATGACCAAGCCGCAATGCATCCGCATCGACGGCCAGCGTCTCGACGGCAATTCGTTCATCATCCTGAAGCAGAACCAGCCGTTCACTTTCGCCGGTCACGACGTGACGCGGTGGGCCGGAGTCACCTTGCCGGTGGCTCATGCCGTGCTCGGTCCGGAGCTGCTGGAGAAGCTGCACGCGAGCGACGGCGCCTGCACGCGCACGGATCCGTTGCGGCTCGAGCAACTGCGCTGGCTGGTCGGGCGCATCTGCTGCGGCAGCCCGACGATCGATCTGTCGGATCCTGCTGCGGCCAAGATGGCGGAGCAGGAGATCAGCGCGGTCGCAGTGCGGGCGCTGGAGCGGAGCTTGAAGCTGCAGCTGCGCCCGATCGGTCGGCCGCACCTGTCGCGCGAGCGCGTGATCGCCCGTGCGCTCGAGTTGATTCGCGCACATGAAGGCCAGCCGCTGTTCACGAGCGATCTGTGTCGCGCGGCCGGCGTCAGCGAGCGCACGCTGCGCAACACGTTCAACGAATATTTCGGCGTCGGTCCGATCCGCCTGCTGAAGATGCGTCAGCTGCGCGAGATTCGCGCGGCGCTGCTGGCGTCTGATCCGGCACAGGAGACAGTGGCGAGCATCGCGGGCCGCTTCGGGGTATGGGACTTCAGTCTCTTCGCGCGCAACTACAAGCGCTTGTTCGGCGAGTCGCCGTCGCAGACGCTGCGCACGCCGGCTGACAGCAGCGATCACGCCGAAGACACGTCGTGGCTGAACTACGCCGTGCGCAAATTCGCAGACGATCTGCTGTACGCGGTGCCGCGCTCGCTCAACGCCGCGGCCGTGCCGCTACATACTGGCTCGAACGAACAGTAGCGGCCCGGTGACCGACAGGTCGACGAACCCGGGCGTGCCCTCGTCTTCGGAATCGACGTCGATCTGGAACGTGCGATAGCCCAGGCCCATCGCCAGGTACGGGTTCACGCGCCAAGTCAGCGCCAGCCGCGCGTCGAGAATCGACCCGGTCACATCGCTGACGTCCACTTTCAGATATTGCGCGCGCGCTTCGACGGCCCAGCGCGGCGTGAAGTCGAACCGGCCCTCGACGCCGACGAGCGGCAGCGGCGCGACGCCGCTCTCGCTTTCCCGCACGACGCGACTACGCACCACTGCGTTGGCCTCGACGTCGGCGATCTGGATGCCGAAGGTGCCGCTGAGCTCGCCGCGCTGACGCACCAGGAAGCGATAGCCGTACGTCAGGCCGAACATCGTGATGTTGAGCAGGCTGTCGACGCGCTCGCCGACCAGGTAATCCTCGTCGTCGAACGCAATGTCCCTCTCGATCCGCGTGACCGCCGAGCGATGGATCGCGAACGCGGAGAGGCGCACCAGGTGGCGCTCGCCGGGCAGCAGTGTGAACTCGACCTGCGGCAACACCTGGAAGTCGGCGAGACCGAGGTCTTTTTCGGCGTCGATCTCGGTGCCTTGCTCCGCGGGCGACTCGTCGACGCGCAGCGTGGTCGCCGGGCTCGCGCCGAACAGGTTGACCTCGACGCGCAGCCGATCCTCGATGACGTTCGGCACCGGCTTCGGCGCCCAGTCGGGCAACTTGTCGGGGTCCTTGTTGCGCGCATCCTGTGCGACGGATATGACCGGCGCGAACGCGAGGACGGACATCACCAGGAGGAGTCGGCAGCTGTTTGGCATTCGGTGGTTCCTGTGGCGGGCCGATTATGCCAATGCCCGGCTGCGACATACGGGGCTCTATTTCACGGATCTCCATCGATCCTGCTAGTGTCGCAATTCGGTGACGCCTGGCGGAGCGACTGCATGGCCGATGAATCGAGCGAGATCGTCCGGCGGGCGCGCGTCCGCTCGCGTGTGTGCCTGGCGCTCGCAGGCGTCTCGTGCACGGTCTTCCTCATCTTTCTGCTGCTGCTGGCGCAGGCCGTTCAGCAGGATCCGCTCGCGCCGCTGCGAGACGTGCGCTTCAGCGCAGTCGGGGTCGGCATCAACTTCGCGCTGGCGTTAGGCAGCGTCGTCGCCTTCGGTTACTGGCGACGCATCGAGCGGGCGCGAGCTGCACGGCGCGGTGAGCGCTGAGCATGCAGAGCCCGATCGCGATCGCGTTGTTCGTCGTCGTCATCGTCAGCACGCTGCTCATCACGCGCTGGGCCGCACGCCGGACGCATTCTCGCTCCGAGTTCTATGCCGCCGGCAGCTCGATCACCGGCACGCAGAACGGGCTGGCGATCGCCGGCGATTTCATGTCTGCTTCGACGATCCTCGGGGTCGCCGGGCTCGCGTTCAGCGGCAACTCCGACGCAGTGCTGTACATCGTCGCGCCGCTCCTCGGTTTCACCATCATGTTGCTGTTCATCGCCGAGCCGCTGCGCAATCTCGGCCGCTACACCGTGCCGGAGGTCGTTTCGCTGCGCTTTGCCGGTCGCGGCGTGCGTGGATTTACGGCCGCCGCGGCGCTGGTCGTCACGATCTTCTATCTGATCGCGCAGATGGTCGGCGCCGGTGCGCTCATCGAGATTCTGCTCGGCGTGCCGTACTCGCTTGCGGTGGTCGTGGTCGCGACGCTCATGATGTTGTATGTCGCATTCGGCGGCATGCTCGCGACCACGTGGGTGCAGATCACGAAGGCGGTCGTGCTGATCGCCGGCGTCGTGCTGATGACCGTGCTGACGTTGAGCCGCGTCGACTACGACCTCGGCTCGTTGTATTCGATCGCGCGCGAGCAGATGAGCGACGTACTCACGGGCAATCGCACCGGCGCACTCAATTCGCTGTTCTCGACGCTGTCGCTCGGCCTTGCGCTGTCGCTCGGCGTCTGCGGCCTGCCGCACGTGCTGATGCGCTTCTTCACTGTCCCCGATGCGCGGCAGGCGCGGCGTTCGATCGTCGTCGCAATGGTGCTGATCGCAATCGTCTTCACGATCGTGCTGTTCGTGCTGAGCTACGCCGCAATCGCGTTCCTGTATGGCAAGCCGGAATTCTTCGACGAGGCCGGAGTGCTCCGGGGCGGCGCCAACATGGCGGTGGTGCACCTCTCGCGCCTGCTCGGCGGCGATGTCCTGATGGGCATCGTCTCGGCGGTGACGTTCGCGACGATCCTCGCCGTCGTCGCGGGTCTGACGATGGCCAGCGCCGGAGCGCTCGCCCACGATCTCTACGCACAAGTATTTCGTCGCGGTACTGCCAGTGAAGCGCAGGAGCTGCGCGTGTTTCGCTTCGCGACGCTGGCAGTCACTGTGGTCGCGGCGTTGCTCGGGATCGCGTTCAAGGGCACGAACATTTCATTCCTGGTCAGCCTCGCCTTCAGTGTCGCCGCGAGCGCCAATTTTCCGGTGCTGATGTTGTCGTTGTACTGGCGCGGGCTCACGCGGCGTGGTGCGCTGATCGGTGGGGCAGTCGGCCTGATCACTTCGACCGGCATGCTGATCGCCGGTCCGGCGATCTGGGTGGAGGTGCTCGGCTACGCGCGGCCGCTGGTTGGCTCCAACTATCCGACGCTGATTGCGCTGCCGCTCGCGCTGCTCACTGCCTGGGCGGTCTCGATGCTCGATGCGCGGCGGCAGGATCCGCAGGCGCAGCGCACGTTCGATGCGCTCGCCGCGAAGAGTCAGGCTTCAGCCTGATGCCCCAGGCCGCGCGACCAGCGCGGCGCAAGGTAATCCCGCGGAACGAGACGGTCGGAACCCGACGCGGGTCATGTACGTCTACTTTGCATCCCCGTCGATGAAGCGGAGCGCTGCCATGCCTTTCGAACTCAAGCCTTTGCCTTTTCCCAAGGAATCCCTCGGTCCGACGATGTCCGCGAGCACGCTCGAGCATCATCATGAAAAGCACCACGCGAGCTACGTCAAGAAGCTCAACGAGCTGATCGCCGGCACGAAGTACGAAGGCTCCGACCTGGAGTCGATCATCAAGGCAACGGCGCGCGGGCAGGAAAAAGAGCGCAAGATCTTCAACAACGCCGCGCAGGTGTGGAACCACGATTTCTTCTGGGAGTCGCTGGCGCCGAACGGCGGCGGGCAGCCGCCGGAACCGGTGCTCAAGCGCATCGTCGCCAGCTTCGGCTCGCTCGAAACGTTCCGCGACAAGTTCGTGGACGAGGCGGTCAATCACTTCGGCAGCGGCTGGGCGTGGCTGGTGGCGAAAGGCGGCAAGCTCGAGATCGTCACCACTCACGATGCCGACAACCCGCTCACCTCCGACACGCACGCACTGTGGACGTGCGACCTGTGGGAGCACGCGTACTATCTCGATTACCAGCAGGAGCGCGCCAAGTTCGTGAAGGCGGTGATCGAGAACGTCGCGAACTGGCAGTTCGTCGGCAAGCGGCTGGTGGAGCTGGACCGCTAGGGAAAAAAACGCAAGAACTGTGATCGTGGTCACACGCCGCCGGCGACGCGTTCAGCCGGCGGCCACGCTCGAGGCACTACCTTTTCGAGCCAGGGCAGCCGAATGTGCGCGCCGGGGCAAGAGGGTCTATATTTCGTGCGGCAGTGCTGGGCGGGCTGGGGAGGGTATCGATAGTGACCAGAGCGACGCAGATCGCGGCTTGCATCGCCTTGTGGGCAGTGTCGGCCACGACCGGTATCCGGGCGGCCGACGACGCGCCGGCGGCGACCTTCGTGTCGCTGAAGCTCGAGGGCGCCTGCGACGCGCAGAACAATCGCCTGTGGCTGACCAACACTCACACGTTCAAGACGGTGGCCACCACCGTGCGCTGGCGCGCAGCGGGCGGCAAAGATCTGACCGACCAGTTTTTCCCCGGACCGAACTCGGTGCGCGAGATCGGCTGCGCCGCCGAGGCGGAGATCGTCGAAGCGAAATTCGCGGATTTTTGAAGGAGAGTCAGGCTGAAGCCTGACCCACAGCCCGACCCTCCTACGTACGTCTGGCTTTAGAACGTCATGCGCACGTTCAGACCCAGCGAGGTGACGTCGTCGCCGATTGCCACGCTCAGGCCCCCGGCTACGTTATCGATGAAGAAATACCGGCCTTCGAGCACGATCGTGGTCTCGTCGCCGACATCGATGTCGCGGTAGTCGAAGCCGCCTTCCAGCTCGAACTTCGGCGCCACCGCACCGCGCACACGCGCGCCGAGCAGGAAGCCGTCGTCATCGTCGTTGAACTGTCCGACGTCGATCTCCGCCTTGACGATGCCGACCTTGCCGACCAGATCGATCTTGTCGCTGAGCGGCCAGCGGCCGCCGCCGCCGACTTCCAGCAGTGAAGCGTCGACGTCGAAGTCGAAGTCCAGGTCTTGGTAGCCCGCGAACACGAAGAAGTTCGGATTCACCGCGAGCGAACCCCGCAGCGCGAAGCCGTTGCCATCGATGTCGTCGCCGTTGGTGTCGAGGCTCGTGTCGACGTAGCCGAGTTCCGCATAGGAATAGTCCATGACGTCGGCGTGGCTCGCGAGCGGCAGTGCAGCCGCGAGGGCCGCCAACCCGCTCAAGATGCGTCGTTGCATTGAATAGATCTCCCGAAAGGGTAAGGGAACCGGCGTCGTTGCCGGCGGCCGACATCATACAGGCCTGATTTCCAGCTTGGCGAGCATGCTGTCTCCTATTAGCAACAGATGGTCGGCGGCGTTTGCGGTCGCGTGGCGGACAATCGGCGCGGGCAGCCTCCAACTGGTGCAGCAGGACCGACGCCGCACATTCCGTCTGTTCGAATTCTAAAAATCGTGCGGCAGACGGCGCCTCATGTATTTGGACTGCATGTCCAAAGTGCCATACTTCAGCTTCGAACGAGACTTCCAGGGGAACCGTCAAGCAAAACAGCAACAGACAAGAAGGAGTCAAAGATGAGCTCGGGGGATCACATCCGTGTGCGACGCGCGGCTGCGCTGGCGTTAGCAATAGCTTCGACTTTGGCTGGTGCGCGGGCTGGTTACGCGCAGACGCCTTCCAACACACCCAGGGACACGCAGGTCATCGACATCGTGATCGTGACCGCGCAGCGCCGTGAGGAGAACCTGATCGACGTGCCGATCGCGGTCGCCGCCTTCAGCGGCGAGGCGCTCGAGCGGCGGCAGATCGACCAGGCGACGGACCTGCAGCTGAACGTACCGAACGTCTCGTACACGAAGACGAACTTCACCGGCTCGAACTTCCAGATCCGCGGCATCGGCGTGTCGTCGGTGGCGGCGAGCGGCGATTCGGGCGTCGAGCAGCACTTCAACTCGATGCCGGTCAAGAATCCGCGCCTGTTCGAGACCGAGTACTTCGACGTGCAGCGCGTCGAGGTGCTGCGCGGCCCGCAGGGTACTCTCTACGGACGAAACGCCACCGGCGGCGCCGTCAACGTCATCGCCCGCAAGCCCGACACCAAGGAGTTCGACGGCAGCGTCGAGCTCGAGGCAGGCAACTACAACGCGCTCAAGGCGAAGGGCGTGGTGAACATTCCGCTCGGCGAGAAGGTTGCTGCGCGCTTCGCCGGCATCACGTTCAGCCGCGACGGTTTCACGGACAACCTCGCGACCGGCAACGATATCGACGACCGCGACCAGTGGTCGGCGCGCGGCGCGATTCGCTTCACGCCGAGCGACGCGACCGACCTGACGCTGATGGTCAATCACTACGACGAAGACTCGCACCGCTCGCGTGTGACGAAGCAGATGTGCCACCACGACCCGAACGGCGCTTACGGCTGCCTGCCGGACTCGCTGGGCTTCGAAGCGGGAAACATGCGCGGCACGCTCGGCGGCATTCTCGGGGAGTGGGGGCCGCTGTTGCTCGACCTCGGCGACGGCACACCGGACGGCACGTTCGCCGGCTTCCCGCTGCCGCCCGCGCTGATCAACACCGGCACCGACGTAAACACCGGCTCACCGGTGCCGCGCGATCTGCACCAGACGTTCGCGGAGTACGACCCGATCTACCAGGCGGACGAAACCGTCGCGACGCTGGAGTTCTCGCACGATTTCGGGCCGATGACTTTGACGGCGATCGGCGGCTACCAGGAGACGAGCTTCCTCTCGCAGACCGACTACAACTGGACCGTCGCGGGTCTGCCGTACGATGGCCCGGCGGTTGCGGCGTTCGGCGGCGGCATCCCGATCAGCGAGATCGACGCGTCGGCGCTGCTCGGCTCGCTGAATGGCCACGTCCGCGATGTCGGCGTGTTCTCGCGCAACTACGACCAGTCCGACCAGGAAGCCGACCAGTGGTCGACCGAAATGCGGTTGTCCTCGGAGTTCGACGGACCGTGGAATTTCCAGGTCGGCCTGTTCTACATGGACTCTGACGACAACACGAACTACTACGTCGTCACCAGCGAGCTCGACTACTGGGCACAGGTCACCGCGCCTTTCACGCCGTTCCTCAATTCGGCGCCGCCGTACTACATCAATGCGACGCCGAGCGCTTCGTTGAAATCGAGCGCAGCGTTCGGCGAGGTGTACTGGGACGCGACGGAGAATATGAAGTGGACCCTCGGCGTGCGCTACACGCACGACGAAAAAGGCGTGAAAGACCGGCAGATGCTGTTCTCGGTGCCGGTCGGCGTGCCGCCGACCACGACCGCGTTCAACGATTTCCGCGTCGACGAGACCACGTTCAACGAGTTCACCGGCCGCTTCGGTTTCGACCTGAAACCGGGCTGGTTCGATGACTCGACGCTGTACGCGTTCTATTCGCGCGGCTACAAGGCGGGCGGCTTCAATCCGCCGCTCGATCGCAGCCTGCCTCAGTTCGCGGGCACGCCCGAGGTCTACGATCCGGAGTTCGTCAACGCCTTCGAGGTCGGCTCGAAGAACGTGCTCGCGGGCGGCCGCGTGCAGGCGAACCTGACCGCGTTCTACTACAAGTACGACGCACTGCAGGTGTCGAAGATCGTCGCGCGCACCTCGGTCAACGAGAACGTGGACGCGAACATCTACGGCCTGGAAGGCGAGTTCGTGCTGAGCCCGGTGAACGACCTGCTGATCGACGCGAACTTCGCGTACCTCAAGACCAAGATCAAGGACTTCAGCAGCATCGATCCGCGCGATCCGAGCAACGGCGATCCGAACTGGACGGTGATCAAGGACATTTCCGACGGCTCGAACTGCGTGCTCGCAACTGAGGCGCTCGGCACTGCGCAGACCTTCGGGCTGGTGTTGCCCGTCGCGGCGGTCGGCGGTCCGTTCGGCTTCTGCGGAGCGATGGCGGCAAATGGCCTGCCGGTGCAGGACGGCATCGCTGCGAACCTCGACGGCAACTCGCTGCAGGGCACGCCGGAGTGGTCGTTCAAGGTCGGCGCGCAGTACACGTTCCATCTCGGCAGCAGCCTGAACCTGACGACGCGCGCGGATTACTACTGGCGCGATTCGTTCTACGCGCGCATCTTCAACCGGCCGGTCGACAAGATCGACTCGTGGGATGTGGTCAACGCGCAGGTCGAGCTCGGTTCGAGCAGCAACTCGTGGTTCCTGCGCGGCTACGTCTACAACCTGATGGATGACGACAACATCACGGGCATGTACGTGACGGACGCCTCGTCGGGTCTGTTCACGAACATCTTCGCGCTCGATCCGCGCACGTACGGGGTGGTGCTCGGGTTCAGATTCTGACCGAGGGGCGGCCGTCAGGCTGCCCCGGGAACTCCCGCGGGATCGAATCCGCGCAAGGTGGCAAAGTCGGCAAGCTGCGCACGCTCGGTTCGCAGCTTGTTGACCGCCGAGCTCTCGTCCATGCGGCCGAGCGCCATGCCGCAGAAGAACATGTGGTCTGCCGGCAGCTGCAGAAATTCTCCGATCGTCCGGTACCAGATCGCCCATGCCTCCTGCGGGCACGTGTGCAGGCCGTGCTCGCGAGCGAGCAGCATGACGTTCTGCATGAACATGCCGAGGTCGGCCCACTGGTCGACGCCCATGCGCCGATCGATCGAGAAGAACAACACCACGGGCGCGCCGAACAGCTCGTAGTTGCGCGCGAAATGCGCGATGCGCGCGGCCTTGTTTTCGCGGGGAATGCCGAGCGTTCGGTACAGATCTTCGCCGCACTTGAAGCGCCGCGAGCGATACGGCTCGTGCAGGTTCGGCGGATAGACCGGGTACTCGGTGCCTTCGCCGGCCGGCTGGGTGCGCTGTTTTGCGCGAATGATGCCTAGAAATTCCGCGAGCGGCGCGCCGGTCAGCACGTCCACACGCCACGGCTGCAGGTTGCCGCCGGAAGGCGCGCGCTTCGCCGCTTCGAGAATCGCCACCACCGTGCTTTGCGGCACCGGCGTGTCGTGAAAGGCGCGGCAACTGATGCGGCTGTCGATGGCTTCTGAGACACGCATGGCGCGGCCGGTGGTGACCAGAGACGCGCGAATAGTAAGCTTCCCTCCATGCTTCACACCATCGGTCTGCACAGCGGAGCCTCGCTCATTCTGCGTACGTTCGAACCCGCTTCTGCGCCGCTCGCTGCAGTGGTCGTGCCTTCGGCGATGGGAGTCACGCAGAATTTCTATGCGGGTTTCGCGCAGTGGCTCGCTGCGCGTGGCTATCTTGCCGCGACGTTCGACTATCGCGGCATCGGCCAGTCCGCGCCTGCAAAGCTGCGCGGCTACCAGATCGACATTCGCGACTGGGCGACCCAGGACTGTCCCGCAGTCATCGAGTTCATGAGGACGCGTGCGCCGGGAATGCCGCTGTACTGGGTGGGCCACAGCCTCGGCGGCCAGTTGCTCGGCTTGATTCCGAACCGCGAGCGCATCGATCGCGTGATCACCATCGCGACGGGCAACGGCTACTGGCGCGAGAACAGCTGGCAGACGAAGCGGTTCGTCTGGTGGCTGTGGTACGTGGTCGTGCCGCTGGCGCTGAACGTCGCGGGCTATTTTCCCGGCAAGCGGCTGCGCAAGGTCGGCGATCTGCCGCGCGGAGTCATGGAACAGTGGCGCCGCTGGTGCCTCAACCGCGAGTATGTCGTCGGCGTCGAAGGCGAGAGCGTGCGGCGCTCCTATGCGTCGGTGCGCACGCCGATGTTGTCGTTATCGTTCACGGACGACGAGATGATGTCGGAGCAGGGCATCCGCTCGCTGCACGGCTTGTACACGAGCGCGCCGATCGAGTATCGACGCATCGCGCCGCGCGACGTCGGCGCGCAGCGCATCGGTCATTTCGGTTTCTTCCGGCCGCAGTTCGCGCAGACCTTGTGGCCGCTCGTGCCGCAGTGGCTCGCACGGTGATAACAAAAAAATAACGTGCGCGATGTCGCCACCGCGCACGTCTGCATCCGAGATGGCTCAGGGGGATCGTCAACCACCTTCGTCAGCAAGTTGAAACCGGATCGAGACTCGCAGTCTTCAATGCATGTGCTGTGCCAGCGGGCGCACCCGCGAAAACACGGGAGATTGGCCGGGTCGCACCATCTCAAGTGCACTCGCGGTGTGCAGCGCCTGCACGGCACGCACGAATAACGATCAGGGATTCTCGGCCGGCACGCGTTGCAGGCGGCCCGCCATGACGCGCAAGGCCACTGCCAGCGCACTCACCAGCAGCAGCGCCGAGAGCAGGAACGGCGCACCGGGCAGGTGCCAGTCGCGATGCGGCCCGATGAATGAGGCAAACGTCTGCGTGAACAGCAGCGGACCGATCATCGTCGCGATACCCATGACGCTGCTGTTC
This sequence comes from Steroidobacteraceae bacterium, assembly GCA_044866955.1. Lineage (GTDB taxonomy): Bacteria > Pseudomonadota > Gammaproteobacteria > Steroidobacterales > Steroidobacteraceae > Steroidobacter. The sequence goes on along the minus strand of JBIOUH010000076.1, from coordinate 8,574 downwards.
GCACCTTGCAGCTGACCCTGCTCGGAGGGGCTCACGAGACGCGTCATCAGGCCCTGTAGCGCGGGATTCATCAGACCCCAGAGCGACATCAGGACGATGCCCGAGGCGTAGATCGCGCCGTTCGGCGCCATGGCCTGGACAGTGAAGCCGGCGGCGCCGCAGACGAGCCCGACGAGCAGCGTTTGCCGCTCGCCGAGCGCTTTCACCACGTGCTTCACCAGCAAAGCCTGCACGATGATCTGACACACCCCGACGCCGGTGAGCAGCAACCCCACCGACTTCGTATCCCAGTTGTAGCGATAGCCCATGTAGAGCACGGCGACGCTCGGCAAGGCAGCGTGCGCTAGATTGCTGAGGAACGTCACGACGCTGAAGCCCCACAGCTCGTGATGCGAGCGCAGGAGCTTGAGCGCACCCACCGGGTTTGCCTTGCGCCACGAGAACGGCGCGCGACGCTCGCGCGTCAGCGATTCCGGCAGCACGAACAATCCATACAGACCGTTGGTCAGGCTGAAAGCAGCAGCGATCCAGAATGGCAGACGCGGGCTGATGTCGCCGAGCACGCCGCCGAGCGCGGGGCCGACTACGAATCCTGCGCCAAACGCGGCGCCGAGCAGACCGAACTTCGCGGCGCGCTGCTCGGGCGGCGTGACGTCGGCGATGTACGCGCCGGCAGTGCTGATGCTCGCAGCAGTGATGCCGGAAATGATGCGTCCGACGAACAGCCAGCGCACCGTCGGCGCGAGCGCCATCAGGATGTAGTCGAGGCCGAGGCCGAAGTTCGACAGCAGGATGATCGGCCGGCGACCGAAGCGGTCGGACAGCGAGCCGAGCACCGGCGAGAACAGGAACTGCATCAGCGCCCAGGCGGTGCCGAAAACACCGTAGATCAGCGCGGCGCGCGCGGTGTCGCCGTGCATGAAATCCTCGACCAGTCGCGGCAGCACCGGGATGATGATCCCGATCGCGAACATGTCGAGCAGGACCGTGACGAAGACGAAGGCGAAGGCAGCGCGTCGCGGCGCCGGGACGATGGCGTCGTTCATGAGAGTCGCACGTGGCCGCTGTTGTCGATGCGTCGCACGGCCAGCTCGGTCGGCGTGAAGCCCGACAGCGAGCGGCATTCGCGGATCAGGTGCGACTGGTCGAAGTAGCCGCAGCTCTGCGCGATGTCAGTCCAGTCGCCGGCGGGTCCGTCCATGGCTTGCAACACGCGCTGGAAGCGCTGGATGCGTGCGAACAGCTTCGGCGTCAGTCCGACTTCGAGCGTAAACAGGCGCGTGAAGCGTCGCGCGCTCAGTCCGACGTGCTCGCTCAGCATCGCGATCGAATAATCCTGCGGTGCGTAGGCGAGACGCTCGATCGCGAAGTCGATCTCCGCGCGACGCTGCAACGGCCGGATCGCGCGGGCGATCAGCTCCGCTTCCAGCAGCAGCATCTTTGCACGCGGCGTCGGCGCCGCAAGAAGGCGCTCGCGCAGCGTAGCGCCTCCCGAGCCCCACAGGTCGCGCAACGGGATGTGCTGGTTCTGCAGCTCGTCAGCGGCCGGATCGAAGAACGGCCACGAGCCGCCCGGACGAAATCCGACGCCGACGTTGACGCGTTGCTCATGCGTGTCGATGACGAAGTAGCGCGAGTACTGTCCGCACAGCACGGTGCCCGGCATGCGCTCCACCTGGTCGTCGCCCGGTCCGTGATAGCAGCGGGTTTCGTCTTCGAAGAGGTTGATCATCAGGGCGCTGCCGCCGCGCGGCAGCAGCCGGTCTCTCGCGTGCGGCAGCGGCTCGCCTTCCCAGTACCACAGCTGCTCGACGAAGCGGTCGAGCGGCGGTCCGGGACGGTACGTGCAATACACAACAGGTCGATAGCTCACGTCTTTCGCTGGTTTTCCAGCGCCTCGATCGTTTTCGGCCAGTCGTCCTTGAGCAGCCGCGACAGCGAACGGTCGGCCAGCAGCTTGCCGCCGGTCTGGCAGCGCGGGCAATAGTTCGTTTCGTTTTCTGCGTAGCGAATCCTCTGAATCGCCGTGCCGCAGACGGGGCAGGGCTTGCCGTAGCGTCCGTGCACGGCCATGTCCTTGCGAAAAGCAGTCACCTTCTCCGGAAAAGCGCCGGCCGCATCCGCGCGCAGGCGCTCGATCCAGTCGGCAAGCGTCGACTGCGTGGCGTCGTACAACTGTTGCCACTCCGCGTCGCTGAGGTGGCGCGTCTGCAGTGTCGGCGAAAGGCGGGCGCGATGCAGGATCTCGTCGGAGTACGCGTTGCCGACGCCGCTGAGAATGGTCGGATCGGTGAGCGCGCGCTTGAGCGTATGGTTCGTGCGGCTGAGCCGCTCGCGAAAGGCTCCGATGTCGGCGCCGAGCACTTCCATGCCGCCGCGATCGTGATCGGCGAGCTGCGCGGCGGCACTCAACACGTGCAGCGATGCGCGGCGTTTGGTGCCGGCCTCAGTCAACGTGAGCGTGCCGTTCGTGAACTGCAGCGCGAGGAGCGACGCGCGCACGGTGCCCTTGTGCGACTTGTCGTACCAGTGCAGGCGACCGGCGATCATCAGATGGATCAGCAGCCAGCGATCGTTGTCGAAGCCGATCGCGATGCGCTTGCCGACGCGCTCCAACGCGACGACGCGATGTCCTTCGCACGATTGCAGCGGCGGATCCGCGGTACGCAGCAGGAACGGATTTTTCAGCACGGCGCGCTCCAGCGTCTGCCCGAGCAGCCGGCTTTCCAGCGCTTCGAGATAAACGGTGACGTCTGGCAGCTCGGGCATGTGACCTAGGGAATGGGGACATTCCTCATTTCGAAGTCAGCGCCGCACAGGCAGGTGCTGACGGGAAAGCAATGTCCCCGGTCCCTTTCCTACAGTTCCCGCAGTCCGGTCGTGATTGGCAGCCGCGCGGCGCGCACGCTGGGAAACAGGCCGCCGACGAAGCCGAGGATCAGCGCGTACACCAGGCCCAGCACGAGCACGGTGGGCGTGACTGTGAACGCGAACGTGATCTGGCTGAACGTTGCGAAGTTCATCGTCGAAGCCCGCATGCCGTTGAACGCGAAGTACGAGATCAGTGCGCCGATGACGCCGCCGATGATGCCGATCAGCAGCGCCTCCGCGAGTACGGAAACCACGACCGGCGTGGAGCCGAAGCCGAGCGCACGCAGCGTGGCAATCTCGCGGGTCCGCGTGGAAACGGCGGAGTACATCGTGTTGAGCGCTGCGAACACTGCGCCCAGGCCCATCAGCACGGCGATCGTCGTGCCGATCGTGCTGACCAGTGCGATCAGCGTGCGCGACTGTTCTTCGTAATACTGCCGCTCGGTGAACAGCCGCACGTTGAGGCGCGGATCCTGGGTCAGTGTGTCCTTGAACGTCTGGAACGCAGCGGGGCTGGTGAGCTTGACCCGCATCGACTGGAACGAATTGCCGCGGTTGTACGCGCCCTGCAGCACCGTCGCATCGGTCCATACTTCCGACTCCGCGACGCTGCCGCGATCCTCGAAGATGCCGGCGACCGTCCAGTCGGTCGTACCCCAGCGCAACTTGTTTCCGACCGCGAGTCCGGCGAACTGCAGGCTCGCCCCGCGGCCGACGATCACTTCGAACGTGCCCGGCGTGAACATGCGGCCCTCGACGATGCGGAAGTTCTGCCGCAGCTTCGGTGCCTGTTGCCCGACACCGCGCAGCGGCACGTTGGCCGCCGTCCCGGTACGCTTCAGCGGCACATCGACGATCACGTATAGCTCGGGCGATGCGATCACGCCGTCCGCGTCGCGTGCGATGTCCTTCGCGTCAGCGATGATGCGAGTCTGCGGCTGTGTCAGGCCGCTGCCCATTTCGTCCGTCGCGCCGCTGCGCAGAACAATCGCCACATCCTCTGCACCGGACAGCGTGAGCACTGCGCGGAAGCCGGCGGCGATGGACAGCACGCCGATCAACACCATGACGACGCCGGCGATGCCGACCAGCGCCACAATGGACGAAGTCGCTCGCTGCGACACGTTGCGCAGGTTCATCGACGTAATTGCCGAGATCTGATTCATCGCGCTGCCGGCCATGTCACACCTTTCTCAATGCATCGACGATTCGCAGGCGTGCGGCCTGCATGCACGGCTGCGCGGCAGCGAGCCCGCCCAGCACTACGACCAGCAGGGCACCGACGACGTAGACGCTCGACGGCATCCCGAGCACCGGGAAGAACTGCGCGAGCGACTTCGCCAGGCCGACGGAAGACAGCGCGGCCAACGCCAAGCCGATCGCAGCGCCGAGCGCGGTGACCAGCAGCGCCTCGCCCAGCACCAGCCCGCTGACGCTGGCGTTCGAGTAGCCGAGCGTTTTCATCACGCCGATCTCGTTCAGCCGTTCGCGGATCGACTGCCCCATCGTGTTGGCCGTCACCAGCAGCATCGTGAAGAACACTGCCGCAGCCACGCCGGTAATCAGTGCGCCGATATTGCCCATCTGGTTGGCGAAGCCCTGGATGAAGGCCTTCTCGGTCGCCGTTTTGGTCTCGGTCGAGGAGTTGGCGAACATCGCGTCGATCGTGCGGGCGACCTCGGCCGACTGGTTGCGGTCTTTCACGCGCAGCACGATCCAACCGATGGTGCCCTCGCCGAACTGGCGCGACTCTTCCAGGTACTCGTGATGAAAATAGATGCTCTGGTTGTCGCCGTTGCCCGCGGCGAAGATGCCGGAAATCTTCAGCGGCCAGACGTTGCCACCGTCCTTCTGCGTCCAGATGTTCGAGCGCATCGGCACGGTATCGCCGATCTTCCAGCCGAAGCGCTGCGCGACAGCCGAGCCGACGATAGCGCCGGTGCGGTCCCGCTCCCAGGCTGCCTTCTGATCCGGCGGCAGGGAATACTCCGCGTACACCTGGAAGAACGTCGGCACGTCGACCGCGATCACCGGCAGCTGGTTACGATCGTTCTGGTAGATGCCGCCGAACCAGTCGTGCGAGCAGGCGACTTTCACTCCTTCGAGGCCGCGCACCTTCATCAGATAGCTTTCCGGCAGCGGCTGGATGATCGCGACCTTGTGTATCACCACGAGACGGTCGACGCCCGCGAGACTGGGATTACCCGTCAGCGCAACGCGCAGCGTCTGCATCAATCCGAACAGCAGGAACGCGACGATGATAGAGGCGAGCGTCAGCCCGGTGCGCAGTTTCTTGCGCCCGAGGTTCGCCCACAGCAGCGGCAGGTACTTGAACATGGGAATCCCGTCGTCAGCCTAGGCCACGGCTTCGGTGGTCAGCTGTCCCTTGTTGAGATGCAGCACGTGCTTGGCGCGCGCTGCCGCGTGCGGATCGTGCGTCACCATGATGATGGTCTTGTTCTGCTGCTGGTTCAGCGCCTGCAGCAGATCGAGAATTTCATCGCCCGACTTGCGGTCGAGGTCGCCGGTCGGCTCGTCGCACAGCAAGAGAGTCGGATCCGAGACGATCGCGCGCGCGATGCCGACGCGTTGTTCCTGACCGCCCGACAGCTCGCGCGGCTTGTGTTTCGCGCGGTCGGCAAGGCCGACCAGGCTGAGGGCAGCACTGACGCGTTTGTGCCGGTCGGCTCCGGACAGCGAAGTCAGCAGCAGCGGCAGCTCGACATTGCGCTCGGCCGTCAGCACCGGCAGCAGGTTGTACATCTGGAACACGAAGCCGACGTGATTCGCGCGCCACTTGCCGAGCTGGCCGTCGCTGAGCGAATCGGTGCGCTGGCCCGCGATCTCGATCGTGCCGCCGCTCGGCCGGTCGAGACCGCCGATCAGGTTCAGCAGCGTCGACTTGCCCGAGCCGGACGGGCCCATCAGCGCGAGGAAATCCCCTTTCGGGATGTCGAGGTCGAGCTCGTGCAGCACGTGCACCGTCTCTGCGCCGCGCTTGTAATCCTTAGCGACCTTCCGCAGTCGTACCAGAGTCTCCACGATTCACCTCGCTTCAGCTGTTCTTGCTCTTGACCTTCGCGCCTTCGCTCAGGCCTTCGACCGGCGCAGCGACCACGATGTCGCCCGGGTTGATACCCGACAGCACTTCGACCTGACCGTCGCGTTCGCTGCCGGTGCGCACGGCGACGCGCTCGATCTCGCCTTCCTGCACGCGCCACACGAAAGTCGTGTCGCCGTCGCGGATGACGGCAGCAGCGGGAATGCGCACGGACGGACGGATTGCAGCCGTCTGCGTGCCTTCGGTCGGGCGGTCTTCGAGGAAGCTCACCTTCACGCCCATGTCCGGCAGGATGCGCGGCTCGAGTGTGTCGAAGCCGATGCGCACGCGCACGGTCGCCTTCTGGCGATCCGCCGTCGGCACGATGTTGATCACGTGGCTCGGGATCACCCAGTCCGGGTAGGCGTCCAGCACCGCCTCGGTCTTCTGCTTGTCCTTGACGCGGTTGATGAACGCTTCGTTGACGTCGACCTCGATCTCGCGCGAGTCCATGTCGACGATGGTCGCGATACCGGTGCGCGTGAAGCCGCCGCCGGCGGAGATGGGCGACACCATTTCGCCCGGCTGCGCGTCTTTCGAAACGACGACGCCGTCGAACGGCGCGCGCACCAGCAGGTCGTCGAGATCCTGTGCGCGCACGCGCACCGTGGCCTCAGCGACCTTCACTTCGCTTTGCAGCGCTTCGAGCCGCGCTTTGAGAGCCGCAGCTTCCGACTGCGCCTGATCGAGCGCTTGCTCGCTCACCAGCTTGTCCTTGCGCATCCCCTCGGTGCGTACCAGGTTGCGCTCGGCTTCGGCGACGCGGACCTGCACTTCGTTGAGATTCCTGCGCGCGGCATCCAGCTGGCGCTGCGCGAGCTCGTAAATCGGCTTGGTTGTGGTGTCATCGAGGCGCGCGAGCAGCTGCCCTTCCTTCACGCTCATGCCTTCCTCGATCAGCACCTCGGCAACCTTGCCGGTGACTTTCGAGGAGACGGTGGCCTGCCGCCGCGCGACCACATATCCGGAAGCGTTGAGAACGGCAGCGCCGCCGCTCCCACCGCTCGACGACGATTGCACGGCTGTTGCCGTCTCCACTTCGATGGCCTTGTCACGCAGCAGCGCATACAAGCCAACAGCGACGGCAAGCGCCAGCGCGCCGATGACGAGCCACTTGTACAACGGGCTCGGCCCCGCGTTACCAGGTTCGTTGTTGCGTTCGATGCGCAAACTGTCGAGAGCGTTCTGATCGAAGGCCATGTGAGCGAATCGCAGGTTGGGGGGTTGCCGGGCGCGGCGCATTCTAATCCGCTCGTTGCGACCGCGGTAAGGCGCACCGGCGAAAAGCCGGCCGATGCCGGTCAACCGCCCGGCACTCGTCCGATCATGCTGTATCGACCCTGTCAGGTGCTGACAGGTTTGCTCACGCGAGCGCCCGATGATGAACCACGAACTCGCCGGTGATCGGCGCCGTGGGCAGCGTGAAGTAGAACACCGCGCCTTCGTGCGGCTTGCCCTCGGCCCAGATGCGCCCGCCGTGGCGGTCGATGATGCGCGCGACCGTCGCGAGCCCGACGCCCGAGCCGTCGAAGTCGGCCGCGCCGTGCAGCCGCTGGAAGGGCTTGAACAGCTTCTGCTCGTACGCCATGTCGAAGCCGGCGCCGTTGTCGCGGATGAACAGCGTCGCCAGCGGGCCGCTGCTCGACTGGCCGATCTCGATGCGCGCCTGGCCGGTCTTCGAGGTGAACTTCCAGGCGTTGCCGATCAGGTTCTGGAACAGGTCGCCGAGCAGCCGCCGGTCGCCGTGCACGGCCATGTTCGGCTGGATCACCACCTCGACGTTGCGCGCCGGATCCTTCTGCCGCATGTCCTGCACGACGCTCTCCGCGAGCGCCGAGACGTCGACAATTTCCCGGTGCAGCGTCTGCCGCGAGATGCGCGACAGCACCAGCAGCGCCTCGATCAGCTCGGACATCTGCCGCACGCTGCTCTGGATGCGCAGCAGCCGGCGCTTCTGTTCGTCGGTTGCGTCGGACAGCGACAGCTCGAGTAACCCCGCCTGGCCGGCAATCGTGGTGAGCGGTGAACGCAAGTCGTGCGACACCGAGGCGGTGAAGGCTTCGAGCTCGCGATTGGCGCGTGCGAGCGATTCGTTCGCGTCGCGCAGCTGCCGCTGGCTCGGGAGCTGCAGGATGCCGGGCAGGAAGCGCCACAACAGGATCGCCGTCGGCACGGATGCCGCCGCCGCCAGCACCTTCACGATGCCTTCGAGCCAGTAGTTCGAGTGCCAGACGTTCCACACGTCCATGACGTGGGTGAGCCCGCAGGCGACGATGAAGACGCCGCAGCACACCACCAGCCAGTCGAAGGGCAGGTCGCGGCGGCGTCGCACGATGTACAGCAGAGCAAACGGAATCGTGAAATACGCCATCGCGATCAGGATGTCGGCGATGACGTTCATCCACAGCACGCCTGGGCTCCCCATCTAACAGTGTCCATGCGGCAGAAACTGCCCGCTCGAGAACCAGGACGCATCGAGTTCGGCCATGCGGGCTCCCTGTATGTAACCGCTTCGTTCGAATCCCCGCGCGGCTGGCGATGATACAGAACTTGGAAATGGGGACATTCCTCATTTCCCAGTAGGCGAAGCGCGGACGGATCTG
>JBIOUH010000075.1:0-28044 GCA_044866955.1 Steroidobacteraceae bacterium | reverse complement strand
CGATACGCGCTGCTGACGAGCGCTGCGGCCGCTGCCGCAGGGCCCGCGTTCGCAGCTGATCAGACGATTCAGGAAGTCGTCGTTACCGGTTCGCGCAGTGCGCAACCGAATCTCGAGACCACCAGCCCGGTTACGCAAGTCACGGCGGATGACATTGCAGTACAGGGCGTGACGAGAATCGAAGACCTCGTCAACCAGCTGCCGCAGGCCTTCGCTGCACAGAACGCGAGTGTTTCCAATGGCGCCACGGGCACGGCCACGGTCAACCTGCGCGGTCTCGGCTCGGCCCGCACGCTGGTGCTGGTCGACGGCCGCCGCATGCCGTACGGCGGTGTGTCCTCCGCGTCCGCTGCCCCCGACCTGAACCAGATCCCGGCCGCGATGGTCGAGCGCGTGGAAGTGCTGACCGGCGGCGCGTCCGCTGCGTACGGTTCGGATGCGATCGGCGGCGTCGTCAACTTCATCATGAAGAAGGACTTCGAGGGCGTGCAGATCGATGCGATGTACGGCCTCTACCAGCACAACAACGATTACGGCGGCCCGGGTGCGACGAAGCTGCGCGATGTCATCGCGGGGCGCTCCGTCACGAACCCGGCGCAGTTCCAGCTCCCGGACGACAACGTGACGGACGGTGAAGCGCGCGAGTTCAACATCACGATGGGTGTCAGCACCGATGACGGCCGCGGCAACATCACTGCGTACGCCGGCGTGCGCGACAACAAGCAAGTGTTGCAGAGAGACCGCGACTACTCCGCGTGCTCGCTGGCGGCGAACCCGACCGTACAGTTCGCGTGCGGCGGCTCGGATACATCTTACCCGGGCTATTTCTACGGCGGCGGCCAGGCGCTGACCGTCTCGGGCTCGGAGTTCATTCCCTACAATCAGGACGCAAACCGCTACAACTTCGGGCCGGTGAATCACTATCAGCGGCCGGACACCCGGTACACGCTCGGCGCGATGGGTCACTACGAGCTCGCCGAAATCGCCGACGTCTACACGCAGCTGATGTTCTCGGACTACGAGTCGGTGGCCCAGACCGCTCCGGGCGGCGCATTCTTCGACACGAACACCATCAATTGCGACAACCCGCTGCTGTCTGCTCAACAAGCAGGGATCATCGGTTGCGATGCCGCGGCGATTGCGGCTGGCACCATCGTTCCCCTGTACCTGGGGCGGCGCAACGTCGAAGGTGGCGGCCGGCAGCAGCGCTTCGCGAAAACCTCGTTCCGTGCGCTGCTCGGCGTTCGCGGCCAGATCTCCGAGAACTGGGACTACGACGCGTCCGTGCAGTACTCGGCATCCAATCCCGACCAGTCGGCCAACAACTACTTCCACAAGACGCGACTGACGCGCTCGCTGGACGTCGTCGATGTGAACGGTGTGCCGACCTGCCGCTCGGTAGTGGATGGCACCGATCCGCTCTGCGTACCGTACAACGTATTCACCATCGGCGGCGTAACGCCCGCGGCTTTGAACTACCTCCAGGTGCCTGGCATGCAGCAGGGCAAGATCACGCAGGAGATCTACTCTGCGTCGATCACGGGTGACCTCGGCGCGTACGGCATCAAGATGCCGACGGCCACCGAGAGCATCAAGGTGGCGTTCGGTGTCGAGGACCGGCGCGACACCCTGTCGAACGTGACCGACGATCCCACTGCCTCGGATCTCCTGTCCGGAGCGGGTGGAGCGACGATCGGCCTGTCGGGTGCCACGAGCGTGCTCGATATCTTCACCGAAGTTCGTGTTCCGCTGGTGCAGGACAAGACGTTCGCCGATCAGCTGGGCCTGGAGCTCGCGTATCGCTACTCCGACTACGATCCGGTCACCACCGACACCTACAAGATCGGTGCCGACTGGGCGCCGGTGCAGGACGTGCGGTTCCGCGCCAGCTATCAGCGCGCGATCCGCGCGGCGAACGTCGTCGAGCTGTTCACCGCGCAGGGCTTCAACCTGTTCGACCTGCCGGGCGATCCCTGCGGTGTGGATCAGCCCACGGCGACTCGCGAAGCGTGCGTCACGGGCGGCCCGAGCGGCGTGCCCGCGGAGGTATACGACGATCCGCAGCGCAGAGCGCGCCTGGACAGCCCTGCCGGCCAGTACAACTTCCTGCAGGGTGGCAACATCAATCTGCAGCCCGAGACGTCGGATACGTACACGTACGGCGTAATCATCCAGCCGCGGTTCCTGCCACATCTGGCCATGTCGATCGATTACTTCGACATCAAGATCGAAGACACGATCTCCGTGGTCGGCGCCGACACCACACTGCGTGCCTGCTACGAGCTGGGGATCCAATCGTCGTGCAGCCTGATCCAGCGCAACCCAGGTAACGGTTCGCTGTGGCAAGGCAGCGGAAACGTGATCGACCTCAACACCAATATCGGTTCGCTCTCGACCAAGGGCGTGGACCTGAGCCTGAGCTACACCGGCGTCGAGCTGGGCGGCCTGGGCGAGTTGAGCTTCAACCTGGTCGGCACGTACCTGGACAAGCTGACCTACGTGTCGGGCATTCCGGGCGACGTCCCGACGGAATGCAAAGGCAAGTACTCCGGCGCACTGTGCGGCGTCCCGAACCCCGACTGGCGTCATCACTTCCGCATGGGTTGGGAGACGCCGTGGAACGTCGACCTGTCGCTCACCTGGCGTTACTACGCTGAGGCGACGAACATCGTGCCGGCGACCGCTGCCAACATCGACTATGAGCTCGGCGCGCGCAGCTACTTCGACCTCGCGGGCAACTGGGCCGTGACGGAGAAGGCTTCGATCCTGCTGGGTATCAACAACGTGCTGGACAAGGATCCGCCGATCTCGTCGGCCGTGGGCACTACGGGTAACGGCAACACGTTCCCGCAGACCTACGACGCCCTGGGCCGCTGGATCTTCATGCGCGGTCAGATCGCGTTCTGAGCACCAGGACGATCCTGCGAGCGCTTACGACGGCGGGCTTCGGCCCGCCGTTTTCTTTGCGATCTCCGCGAGCAGCTCGGTGCGATCGAAATACACCTCGTTGCGGCGGATCTTGCCCGTGGCATCGAGCTGCACCAGGCAGACACCGACGATCTCGAGCGTCTTCGCACCGACCGGAATCTTCGCCAGCCACTTGTTGAGAAAGCCGTCCGCCATCGGGATCGCTTCGAGCTGCGTCCACACCCAATGCGGATTGTTCGCGAGCAACTTGCGGAAGTAAGCGAGCAGCGCAGCCTTGCCGCGTGCGCCGCCCGGAATGCCCGGGTCGATGTACAGCGCATCGTCTGAATAGAACGCGGCGAGCCGCTCCGGCTCGTTGCCGGTCCACGCAGGGAGCCAGCGTTGCGCAAACGCTGCGGCCTCGGCGGCGCTCAGGTGCGTCATGCAGTCCTCATTCTACGACGTCGCTGCAGGAATTGACCTCGGCTGGGATCCATTCTGCGCCATGGGTGTTGATCTGGCACCTGACCAAAGGAGGAAACAACCATGCTCGGCAAACAAGATGCGGTGGCCACCGTTGCGGTCAAGAATCTGACAGCGGCGAAGAAGTTCTACGAAGGCGCGCTGGGCCTGAAGCCGATCGACGCCGAGGGTGACGAGGTCGTCGTGTACGAGAGCGGCAGCTCGCGCCTCAACGTCTATCGCTCGCAGTACGCGGGCACGAACAAGGCAACGGCCGTCACTTGGGCGGTAGACGACGTGGAAGGCGAGGTCAAAGCGCTGAAATCGAAAGGCGTCGCCTTCGAGCACTACGACATGCCGGGGATGAAGGTACAGGGCGATCTGCACGTCGCCGACGGCCAGGATTTCAAGGTTGCCTGGTTCAAGGACCCGGACGGCAACATCTTCAGCATCATCAACCGCTAATTCCCGGTCGTCCGCTCCTGCGCGCGCGCGCCGCCGAGAATCAGCTCGATCGCGCGATTGCCCTCGTGGCATGCGTACTCGAACATCTGATACTTGTCATCGCGCGCGAGCGGGTATGCGATCTTCCACGGCGCGGTGTAGTTTGCGGGATCGTCGATCGTGATCTCGTACTGCAACGTCGCAGGGTCGATCGGCGTGAACCGCTCGACGATGTGCAGTTGCTCGCTGTACGGCACGCCGCGCAGCGCCATCGAATTTCCGCCGGTGGCAATCCAGCCGCGGGCGTTGAAGTTCGTGGTATCGACGACGAGCGTCTGGCCCTCCCAGTGACCTCGCGAGTCTCCGCCCCATGAGCGCACGCGGGCGTCGTTGTGCGCGCTGCGGCCGTCGCTGCTGATCGGGATGATGCGCGCATCGTGGATCATCTCGGTCACGATCAGCACGTACCCCGGCGCCTGCACGATCTGATAGGCGTTGTTGTAGACCACCGGAAACATCGTGGTGGGCTCGCGCGTGATGCAGCGGTCCCACTGGCTCATGGTCTCGTACGAATCGAAGCTCGTCAGATTGAAATCGCGGCGCTTGAGCGCCTCCGGGCGGAACGGCACCTTGCCGTCGGCGGGCTCGACGACCAGCGAGGTCTGATTGCCCGGCAGGATCGCCAGGTGCTGATCGATGAAGGCGTCGTTGTCGCGCCCGACGTCGCCGGGCTTGTGGCCGGCCGCCCAGAACTTCTCCGCAGCAGTGCGTTGCTGCTCGGAGCGATCACCTTCAGGCAGCTGTGGCGGGCGCTCGAACGGCGTCAGCGTGCCGCTGGTCCAGATGCCCTGGACATCGGGCGGTGACTGGGCGGCGCCGGCAGCGCCGCCCACCAGAAGTCCGGACGCGATCCACATGGGAAAGCGGCGCACGGGAGTACTCGGAGGGCGCTGCATGGGGCCGAGCATACTCGCGGGACCCGGCCGGCGTCGATTGCCCCAACGGCCGCTACTTGCTCGCGTCCGGTTGCAGCTGGGCGCTGCCGAACTTGCCTTCCAGCTTGCGCGTGCGGATCCAGCTCGCCAGCAGGTCGTAGTAGCCCGGCGACTGCACCGTGGCAACGAGCTCGCCGCCCCGCTCTTCCACGTCGATCATGCCGTGATCGGCGTTCGGGAAGACCGCGATGTCGAGCTGCGTCGGCTCGGTCTGCAGTTTGCGCACGAACTCGATCGTCGGCACGGGCGGCGCCTCGGTGTCCTTGCCGGCGATGACCCACAGCATCGGTGTGCGCACCCGTCGCAGCGCTGCCTGCGCGTCATAGTCGAGGATCGCGTCGAAGCCGAGCGCGGCACGCAGTTCGGTGAACTGCTCGTCTGGCGAGCGCAGCAGCGGCCCGGTGAAGTCGCCCTCGACGTCGTGCAGCCACTTGTCGTCGGCGTGCGCGGCCTTGAACTCGCGCAGGTCTTCGAGCCCGTCGGTGAAGCGGGACAGCATGATGCGGCCCGTGATGGCCGTCAGCTCGCGGCCCTTCGCCATCACGCTCTCGTCGTAGTGTTTCGCGCGCAGCTCGCCGAGCACCTCCTCGCGATCTTCGTCCAGCGGACTGATCGCGAGCCCGTACGAAACGACTACGAAGTCCGCCGGCGCGCGGCTCGCTGCGAGCGGCGCGATCCAGCCTCCCTGGCTTTCACCCATGAGGCCGACGGGCACGTTCGGCATCCCGAGAAGCTTGCGCGCCTGCGCGACCGCCGCGACCGCATCGTCAGCCAGTTCACTGAAGTCGACGGTGAAGCGGCCGGTCGAGCGACCCGTGCCGCGCTTGTCGTACACGAACACTGCGATGCCGTAGACCGGCAGCAGATGCTGTACGTAGTTGAACGTCACCGCGCTGTCCTGCCCGGAACCGAAGACCAGCACGACCAGCGCCTTCGGGTTGGGCGGCGCGTACAACTCGCCGTACAGCGTGTTGCCGATGCTCGAAAACGACGCGGGCGTTCTCGTCACGGCAATGCGCTGCGCGACGCCCGCAGGTCCGTCCTTGAGACGAAACTCGAGACGTTTGCCCGGGCATCCATCGAACACGGCTTCGGCGATGCGCGGCTCACGCGCTGCCCAGCCGGGACCGCCGTGGAAGCGACGATCATCGTCGGGATAGAGCCGGCCGCTGCGGCCGTCGTGCAAGCGATAGCGCAACGCGCCTTCGTCGCTCGGCGAGATGACGATGTAGTCGCCGCCGCGCTCCAACTTGTACGCGCCGGAGTAGCACGCATTGGGCGGCTCGGCCGGAGCGTTGGCGAAAGTCGTAACCGGAAGAACTGCGGCGGCGAGCGCGACTGTACGGAGGAAAAAAGACGAAACTGTCATGGTGCTACCTGTCCGTCGGAAAAAGTGTACTGGTTCCGACGCAGCAGCATTCGACTGGGTTGCAACAAACAAGAACGGCGCGGTCGTGCGACTGCGCCGTGTTCCCGCTGCGGTTAGCGGGCCTGGAAGCGTATCGCCTGTCCGCCGCCCGGCGCCAGCTTCACTTGCAGCGTGTCGCCGCGGCGAACGGTGCGGCGCTCGATCGCGATCGAGAATGGATGGGTCTGCCAGTCCGCGTTCGCGCCGTCGCGATAGATCTGCGCGCGATACGAGCGATCCGCATCCAGGAAGTCGAGCTTCACTTCCAGGGTGCGCGCGCTCTCGTCGGTCACGCTGCCGAGATACCAGTCGTCGCTGTTGCGATCCTTGCGCACGAGGGTCGCGTAGTCGCCGACCTCGCCGTTCGGCACCAGCGTCTGCGCCCAGTCGGTCGGCACGTCCTTGATGAACTGGAATGGCGCGGGAAACTTCTTGTAGTTCTCCGGCAGGTCCGCCGCCATCTGCAGCGGACTGTACAGCACGACATAGTTCGCGAGCTGCCTGGCGAGGGTCGACTGGAACGGCCGGCCGCCCTTGCCTTTCAGGCTCAGCACGCCGGGTGTGAAATCGAACGGACCCGAGAGCATGCGCGTGAAGACGAGGTTCGCTTCGTGCTCCGGCGGATTCGGCGGATTGCCCCACGCGTTGTATTCCATGCCGCGCGCGCCTTCGCGGGCGACCCAGTTCGGATACGTGCGGCGCAGACCCGTGTCCTTGATCGGCTCGTGCGCGACGACTGCGATGTGGCGCTTCGCAGCTTCCATGACCACCTTCAGGTGATGGCGCGACATGACCTGACCGTCGTGCCATTCGAAATGGATCCTGCCGTCCGGTCCGAGCGCCTTGACCCCGCCTGCGTCCGCGACATAGCCGGTCTTCACACTGTCGATGCCGAGGCGCTGATACAGATCCAGTCCGGCTTCGAGTTGCCGCTCGTAGTTCGCGATGTTGGCGGAGGTCTCGTGGTGACCGATCAGGTGCACGCCCTTCTTCTTCGCGTACTCGGCGAGGCCTTCCAGGTCGAAATCGGGATACGGCTGCGTGAAGCTGAAGGTCTCGCCGTTCGCGAACCAGTCGCCGTCCCAGCCGACGTTCCAGCCTTCGACCAGCACGCCGCGAAAACCGTGCTGCGCGGCGAAGTCGATGTAGCGGCGCGTGTTCGCCGTCGTCGCCCCGTGCTGCGGCCCGGACGCCCAGCTCCAGGTGCCCAGATGCATCCCCCACCAGATGCCGATGTACTTCGCCGGCTTGAACCACGACACATCGCCGAGCACGTTCGGCTCATTCAGATTCAGGATCAGATCCGACGCCGTGTAGAGATCGCCCGCAGTATCGGCGATCAACAGCGTGCGCCAGGGCGTCCAGAACGGCGCCTGACGCTGAACTTTCGCACCCTGCGACGCAGGCGACAGCACTGCCTTCAACCGTGTTCCAGCGACGCGCCGCACCCACATCGAGGAATAGTCAACGAGCGCGGCTTCGTGAATCGCGATGTGCAGACCCGCATCGGTGCGGATCGTGATCGGCGTATGCGCCTGCGCGACTTCGCTCAGCGGCGTCCTGTTATAGAGATATTCGTAGCGGTTCCACTCGCCGCCCGGAATCCACCACGCCGTGCCCTGATCGGCAATCGCGAACTCGGTCAGCTCGTCGCCAATGTTCACCTGGAGCAGCTGCGGCTGATCGGGAAACTCGTAGCGGAAGCCGATACCGTTGTCGAAGGCGCGAAACACGACGACGAGCCTGCGCTTCAGCGAGCTCTTCTCCACCAGCCTCACGCGCATTTCGTTGTAGTGATTGCGGACGTAGCGCCGCTCGCCCCACGGCTGCTCCCAGGTCTCGTCGAAGCTGCGCGTCTCGACGCCCTCGCCGGTGAAGTTGCGCTCGAGCTTCGGCGCGTCGGTCAGCAGAAAGCCGAGGCGCGACTCGGTAACGATCGGCCGCCCGTTGCGCGATACCGTGTACCCGGGGCGCCCCTCCTCGTCGATCGTGACGCTCGCGGACAGCACGTTGCCCGGAGACGTAACCGTCGCGAGGGTCTCCGCGTCAGCAGCACTGATCCACAGTGCGAGCAGAAGAAAGAGAGCGCGTACAGGTCGGGCAATAGCCCGAGATCCTTCTATGTCCATGCTGCGACCCAACCGCTGAGCCGCGGCAGCGCCCATCCGCTGGTGCCGTCCGAGCGCTCGATTACACGCCAGCGCTCGGACTCCGCCGGGCGCCACGAGTGCGCATCGTGCCCCAGATTGAACACGCACAGCAAACGTTGCGTCGGCGTGCTGCGCTCGAACGCCAGGATCGTGTCGGAAACTTCCACGATCCGCATTGCGCCGATCAGCAGCGCCTCGTTGGCGTTGCGCAACGCGAGCGCGCGCCGCGTGAAGGCGAGCTGCGAATGCGGATCGTGCTCCTGACCATCGACCGCCAGCGCCAGATGCTCAGCGGCAACCGGCAGCCACGAATGCGCCTGCGCGGCTGCACTCATCGATGATCGCCACGGAATCGGCGTGCGCGCGCCGTCCCGCCCGAGCGTGAGCGGCCAGTTCGCGATCGCCTCCGGATCCCTGAGCTGCTCGAACGGCACGTGCGCCTGAGGCAGGCCGAGCTCTTCGCCCTGGTAGATGAAGATATTGCCGCGCAGGCACGCGAGCAGAAGCATCGTGACGCGCGCCATCGCGGCGCGGTCCGGCATGCTCGCCCATCGCGACGGCGCGCGGGGCGCATCGTGATTCGAGAACGCCCAGCTCGGCCAGCCGATGCCCTCCGCTTCGGGCCAGGCAGCCAGCGCCTGCTCGACGAGCTGCGGCGTCAACCGGTCGGCCTGCAGGAAATTGAAGCCGTACGCGCTGTGAAAGCGCTTCACGCCTGCGGTGAAACTCTTCATGTCCGCGTCTGCGTCGCTGCCGCCGACTTCGGCGACCGTGAAACGATCGCGATAGCTGTCGACGAGCTCGCGAATGCGCTCGATGAATACCGGAATGTCGGGATGCGACTTGTTGTACAGCGGCAGCTGGAAATCGCACGGCCGCGTGCGCAGCTTGCCGTCCGCCGGCGCCGGCGGATTGTCGCGCAGCTGCGGATCGTGCATCGCGTAGCTCACCGCATCGAGCCGGAACCCGTCGACGCCGCGGTCGAGCCAGAAGCGCGCGCATCCGAGCAGCTCGTCCTGCACGTCCCGATTGTGGACGTTGAGGTCAGGCTGCTCCGCCAGGAAGTTGTGCAGATAGTACTGGCCGCGCCGCGCGTCCCACGTCCACGCCGGGCCGCCGAACACGGACTGCCAGTTGCTGGGCGGCGAGCCGTCAGGACGCGCATCCGCCCACACGTACCAATCGGCACGCGGATTGCCGCGGCTGGTGCGGCTTTCACGGAACCAGTCGTGCTGATCCGACGTGTGCGAGTAGACCTGGTCGATGATCACCTTGAGACCCAGCGCATGGGCACGCTCGATCAGCCGTTCGAAGTCGGCGAGCGAGCCGAAGCGCGGATCGACGCTGCGATAGTCGGAAATGTCGTAGCCGAAGTCTTTCATCGGCGAGGTGAAGAACGGCGACAGCCAGATTGCCGCGACGCCGAGCGATGCAACGTGCTCGAGCCGCGCCGTGATACCGGGGAGATCGCCGATGCCGTCGTCGTTGGAGTCGGCGAAGCTATACGGATAAATCTGGTAGATCGGCGCGCCGAGCCACCACGCGCGCCCGGGGGTCGCGGCGACGCGTGGGGCCGGCTGGGGGGATGCGCTCAAGTGCCGTCTCCGGCGGCGCACACGACGAAGTCGAGCGGCGCCAGCACGACGCGATACGATCCCGGGGCCGCGACCTCGCTCTCGCAACGGCCGTACAGCGCGCTAAAACGGCGCGAGCCCGCAGCGACCTCCATCGTGGTCGCGAGCGGTTGGAGCGAAGTGTTGAATGCAATCGCGATCTCGCGGCCCGTGACCGGATCGACCCGCGATACTGCAAACAGCCCCGGGGAATCGGAATAGTTGCGCACGATCTGCTGCCCGCTGCGCAATGCGGCGTGCGCCCGTCGCAGCGCCGACAGTTTCGCGATTGCGCGCGCGATCGGATGGTTCAGATCGAAGTTCGGCGGATTCTGCCCGGTGCCAATCCTTCGATCCGCGAGATAGCTCGCCGTCCGGCTCGTCATCATGTCCTGTCGCGCGTCCTGATCGCCGCCGACGCCGGTGAAGCCCTGCTCATCGCCGTAGTACACGACGGGCACACCGCGCAGCATGAACAACATCGCGTGCGCGAGCTGAACACGCTGCAACACTTCGTCGTCGCTCGCCTGCGGTCTTTCCTTGCGCACGTAGAACGCAAAGCGTCCGGCGTCATGATTGCTGATGAACGTCGGCAACTGCAGCGCGGACTTCTCACCGTTTGCGTACAACGTGTCATCGGCGAACAATCGAGCGAGTTTATCCGTGCCGGCACTGCCCGCGATCGTTGCACGAACCGCGCTCGCGAACGCGAAGTCGAGGACCGCCGGCAACCTGGCGTCGCGCGTGTAGCGCGCGAGCAGAGCCACGTCGATATCCGAGGTCGAGACCTCGCCGAAGATGTGGAAGTGCGGGATGCCCTTCGCGGCCGCCCGTTGCAACATCGCCGGGACGAACGCCTGCCAGAACTCCGGATTCACGTGCCGCGCCGTATCGATGCGGAAGCCGTCGACGCCGTAGCGATCGATCCAGCTGCCGTATATTTCGATCATCCCCTGCACGACGCGCGGGCTCTCGGTCATGAGGTCGTCGAGCCCGACGAAGTCGCCCATCTCCGAGCTCTCGCCCGCGAATGTCGTGTTGCCGCGGTTGTGATACAGCAGCGGATCGTTGAGCCACTGCGGCACCTTGCTGCGCTCTTCGCCAGCCGGCAGGTATGGCGTGTACGCGAAGTCGGGGCGCGTCAGCTTTTCGAAATTGTTACCCGTGAAGCCGTCGTTGATCGGCTCGCCCTGCAGCCCGCCACGCCGCGAATACGGATACTCGGCGCGCGAGCGATAAGGGCATTGGTCGGTCTGACATTCGCGATACGCAATCACGTCCGCCGTGTGATTGGCGATGATGTCCAGGTACACTTTCATGCCGCGTGCATGCGCCGCACGCACGAAGGCCTGCATCTGCGCCTCATCGCCGAGATGCGGGTCGACGCTGGTGAAATCGGTGATCCAGTAGCCGTGATAGCCGGCCGATTCCTGACCGGGCCCGCCCTGCACCGGCTTGTTCTTGAACACCGGCGTGAGCCAGACAGCCGTGGCGCCGAGCGCCTGGATGTAGTCGAGCCGCGCAGTGAGTCCCTGCAGATCGCCGCCGTGAAAGAACGCCTTCGATGTCGGATCGAAGCCGTGCTTCAAGCGCTCACCCTTCATGCCGCCACGATCGTTCGCGGGGTTGCCGTTTTCGAAGCGGTCCGGCAGCACGAAGTAGACGATCTCGTCCGTCTCGGCGCGCTCGCGCACGGCATCGGCGGCGTTCGCCGTGCACGCCAGTGCCAGAAGCAGCAGTGGGTAGCGGATAGCGGACTTCATGATCGCGCAGCAACGGTCAGCGGCGGCGGCATCTCACTGACCGCCCACCGCCAACCGCTAACCGCTTCTCTTCTTCTTAGAGCTTGTAGTTCACGCCGAGCAGGATCTGTCGTCCGTATTCCTGGAAGTCCTGCTGGCGCGTCTCCGTCACGGCGTACGCGATGTACGGCTCGTCGGTCAGGTTGTTGATCTGGAACAGCAGCGACAGGCCCTGCAGCCGTCCCGGGCCGAACTCGTAGCCGATCTGCGCGTCCGTGATCTGGTCGCCCTTCACGTACTTGAGCGCGCGATCGTTCGCGAAGTTCGTCACCTCACCGATGTACTTCGAGCGGGCGCGCGTGCCGATGCGGGCCGAGAAGCCATAGTTCTCGTAGTACAGCGTCGCGCTCCACACGTCCTCCGACAGGCCGGGCAACGGGATCTCGCCGAGGCCGTTACCGGTGATGAAGTTGTTGCCGGGTGGATCCTGGATCGTGATGCTGCTTTCGGTGTGCGCGTAGCTGAGAATCACACCGAAGCCGCCGAGCGCGGGCGTGAGGAGATCGCCCGTCAGCGAGGTTGCCAGCTCGATGCCCTTGAGGTTGCCGCCCTTGCCGTTCAACGGCCGCGTGAACTTGCCGGTCGTGACCGGCGTGACGCCCGGCTGGAAGTAGTCCGGCGGCAGATCGCCAAGCAGCTCCGAGAAGTCGGCGTTCTGATCCGTCTGGTTGTAGATGTAAGTCTTCAGATCCTTGTAGAACGCCGCAGCAGACAGGTAGGCCCCGCTGCCGAGATACTTCTCATACGACAGGTCGAACGCGTTGGCGCGCCAGGGATCGAGGAGCGGTGTGCCACCGGTGCCGCCGGGCTGGCCGGTCGCGGAGTCATAGCCGATCTCGCTCGAAGCCTTCAGCTGATCCATGCGCGCACGAGCCAGCTCACGCGCGATGCCGACGCGCACTGCCTGATCCGAGGGCAGCATGAAAGCGAGATTGATCGCAGGCAATACGTCGGTGTAATCCTTGCCGTCCTCGAAGGGCTCGACGACGCCGTTGACCTTCTGCGTCGCCGTGGAGTTCTGGTCGGTGTTCACGAGTTGCACGCCGATGTTACCGCGCAGCGTGACGCTCGAGCTCAGCTCGTGATCGAGGCTGCCGCGCACGAAGCCGGTCGTGACCTTCTCGGTGACGTTCCAGTTCTTGCCGATCAGATAGTCGAAGCCCGGCGTCGTCTCCGTGCCGTAGACGATCGGCTGGTAGTAAGCGGCCAGCACTTCCGAAACATCCCATGCGAGCGCGTTGCCGGCGCCGGCATACGACAGGTTGGTCGGCCCTTCGAGGTGCTCCGGTGCGATCTGGAAGTAGCCTCCGCCAATGGTGTTCAGGCCGCCTTCCGGCTGGTCCTTGTCCTTCTCGCGATCGGCGTAGTTCACGCCGAACACGAGGTCCGACATCCAGAAGCGATTGAGCTGGTAGCCGACATCGAAGCGACCGGAAGTCAGCTCGTCGGTGATCCGCGGAATCTTGCTGTAGCCAGCGCCGTAGATCGTCGGGCCCACCTGCACCGCCGCCGCATCGGCGTAGTTGCGAGTGAAGCTGAGGCGCGGCATGCCGTCGTTGGTGAGCGCGTAGCTGCCGGTATCGTAGACGTTGACTGCTGAGCCCTCCGGCAGACCGGTCAGGGGCGCGATCTGCGCGTTGGTCTCGTATTGCTGCTCGTTGCGCTTCGCCTTCGAGTGGCTGACGTCCGCGGTGAACGTCCAGTCGCCGGCGAGCCATTCGTTGTTCCAGCCGAGCGCCAGGATCTTGTCCTGCGTCTTGAACAGGAAGTTGCGCGCCAGCGGCACGCGGAACGTCAGGTCCGATGCGACCAGCGTGTTGTCGCGGATCGTCGGGTTGACGAAGCCGAACTGCGTGCCATCGGGGAACGCGCTGGCGTCGCCGTCGCAACACGGCGCCGGATAGTCCCACAGATTCACTTCGAGGCTGCGGGCGTTGTCTTCCTGCTTTCGGCGTGTGTAGTACACGTCGAAGATGCTGGTGAAGCTATCGCTCGGGCGCCACTGCAGAGCGGCCATCGCGCCGTCGCGCTGGTTCTCGCCCATGTCAGTGCGCACTTTGATACCTCTGGTGATGAACACGTCGGGGCCTACGCCCGGGTTCATCTCCCAGGTGTCGTTCTTGAGCCCCTCGCTCGGGGTGCCATTCACCTGCCAGGGCTCGTACACACCGGCGCCGCGCGTCGCCAGCGGCGATACCAATCGCGCAACGCCGAACGTCACGCCGATCGTGTCGTCGGCGAACTGATCGATATAGGAGAAGCTCGCGCGATAGCCCTTCTCATCCGAATCCGCGCCGAGATCGTCGTGCGAGTTTGCTTCGCCGCGCAGGTTGAACGCCATGGTGCGGCGACCGTAGTTCAGCGGCCGCGTCGTGCGCAGGTCGATCGTGCCGGCGAGGCCCTGGCCGATGAGACCGGAGTCCGGCGTCTTGTACACGACGACTGCGCTCAGCAGCTCGGACGGATACTGTTCGAACTCGATGCTGCGGTTGTCGCCGGTGCTGACCTGCTCGCGGCCGATGAGCAGCGCTGTCGTGAAGCCCGGGTCGGTACCGCGCAGGCTGATCGCTGACGCACGTCCTTCGGCTCGCTGCGAGGTGAGGCCCGGCAGGCGCGAGATGGAGTCCGCGATGCTCGTGTCGGGCAGCTTGCCGATGTCCTCGGCCGAGATGGCTTCGACGATGCTGTCGTTGCCCTTCTTGATCTCGATCGCGTCCTCGATGCCGTGGCGGATGCCGGTGACGACCACCTCCTCGATGTTGTCGCCTTCGGCCGCCATCGCGACGGTCGTGGTGCCGACGGATAGCAACAGGGCGCAGCCGATGCCGGTCGCGTGACTGGAAATTTTCATGGTGACTCCTCGCACTTCGATTGTTCGGCGCGCGCCGGTCCCCTACAGTCCGGCAGCGATACCCCTGATCGCCGATTTTGGTAGGCAGGAGTCTCGACCTCGGCAGAGCCCGAAGCCACGGCACGCATACGTATTCATATAGCCGCTGCTCGCGCATACGTATTCAACTGACATGAACTCCCTGAACGAACCCTTATGGATGCAGTCACCGCCACCCGCCCGCCCCTGTCGTTCTGGCAGATCTGGAACATGTGCTTCGGCTTCCTGGGCATCCAGTTCGGCTTTGCCTTGCAGAATGCCAACGTCAGCCGCATCTTCCAGACGCTCGGCGCGAGCATCGAGCAGATTCCGCTGTTGTGGATTGCCGCACCGCTCACCGGATTGATCGTGCAACCGATCGTCGGCTACTACTCCGACCGCACCTGGACGCGGCTCGGACGCCGCCGGCCCTACTTCCTCGTGGGCGCAATCCTGGCGTCCGTGGCTCTCGTGCTGATGCCGCAATCGCCGGCGCTATGGGTGGCCGCGGGGCTGCTGTGGATCCTGGACGCCTCGATCAATATCTCGATGGAGCCGTTCCGCGCGTTCGTCGGCGATCAGCTCCCGACGCAGCAACGGCCGACTGGCTACGCGATGCAGAGCTTCTTCATCGGCGTCGGCGCGATCGTCGCAAGCATGCTGCCGTGGCTGCTGACGCACGCAGGGGTCAGCAATCACGCCGGGGCCGGCGGTGTCCCGGACGCGGTGCACTACTCCTTCTATATCGGTGCGATCGTGCTGTTCGCCGCGGTCGGGTGGACAGTGATGCGCTCGCGCGAATATCCACCGGAAGCGCTGCGCTCGTTCGCCGCGGCGCAACCCGCGGCAGACGCTCCCTCCGGTGCAGTCGCACACGCTACGAGTCGGCGCGACGGATTGCTGTGGATGGGAGTCGGCGTCGCTGCGGCTGTCGCGGTCAAGTATTTCGCGCTCGATCAGCAGCTCTACATCCTCTGCGGTCTCGTGCTCGCGTGGGGACTGGCGCTACTGCTGGAGAGCGCCGCGGGCAGCGCAAGTGCTTTTTTGGCGATCATGCGCGACTTCCACGCGATGCCGTACACGATGCGCCGCCTCGCCTGGGTGCAGTTCTTCTCGTGGGTCGCGCTGTTCGCGATGTGGATCTACACGACCTCCGCCGTCACGCAAGTGCATTTCGGCACGACGGACGCACAGTCCGACGCTTATAACGAGGGCGCGAACTGGGTGGGCGTGCTGTTCGGCGCGTACAACGGCTTCGCCGCGCTTGCGGCTGTGGTGATCCCGATCATCGCGGCGCGCGTCGGGCTGCGCATGGCGCACCTGATCAATCTGTTCATCGGCGGCATCGCACTGATCTCGTTCCGCTTCATCCACGATCCGTCGTGGCTGTTGCTCTCGATGGTCGGCGTCGGCTTCGCCTGGGCGTCGATCCTCTCGGTGCCGTACGCATTGCTCGCGAACAGCGTGCCCACGCAGAAGATGGGCCTGTACATGGGCATCTTCAATTTCTTCATCGTGATCCCGCAGCTGGTGGCCGCGAGCGTGCTCGGAATTCTCGTGAACCGTCTGTTCGGCGGCGCGCCGATCTATGCGCTCGTGCTCGGCGGCGTGAGCTTCATGCTCGCCGGCCTGCTGGTATTACGCGTACCGCAGCGTGTGAACTGACGTCCCTTCCCCGCCTGGGGGGACGGACAGGATGGGCAATCTGCGGGTATCTGATCAGCCGCCGCAGGACTTGCGGACGACGAGGCGTGTGGGCAGGACTTTGTTCTCTTCCGGCTCGCCTTGCACGGAGCGCAGCAGACTATCGACGAGTGCTTCGCCGGCCAGCCGCGTGTCCTGCATCACCGTCGTCAACGGCGGATTTGCCAGCATCGCTGCCGGAATATCGTCGAAGCCGACGACCGAGACGGTGCCCGGCACATCGATGCGCTGCTCCTGCAATGCGCGCAAGGCACCGATCGCGATCAAATCGCTCGCGGCGACGATCGCATCGAACGACTCGCCGCGCGCGAGCAACTCGCACGCAGCTTCGTAGCCCGACTGTTCCATGGTAATCGCGTCGACCTGCAACGCCGGGCAGAGCGCTACACCCGCGGCATCGAGCGCCGCGCCGTAGCCGCGATAGCGCTCGAGAAATTCCGGATAGTGACCCGATGCGCTGCCGAGGAACGCGATCCGGCGGCGGCCGAGCTTGAGCAGATGCTGAGTTGCTTCGTGCCCGCCATGAAAGTTGTCGCAGCCGACCGAGAGCCCCGGCTGCCCTTCCATCACCGCGCCCCAGCGCACGAAATGCGTGCCCTGCCGCACCAGCTGTTCCAGGCGCAGGCGGTATTGGAGAAAGTCGCCGTAGCCGAGCAGGATGATGCCGTCCGCCTTGCGGCTGTCCTCGTAGTCGACGTGCCAGTTGCCGGACTGTTGCTGGAACGACACGAGCAGGTCGTAACCGCGCTGCGCGCACGCGCGCGTGATCGAGCCGAGCATCGCGAGGAAGAACGGGTTGATCAGCGAATCGTCGGGCGTGGGATCTTCGAACAGCAGCAGCGCGAGCGTATTGGAATGCTGGCAGCGCAGGTTCGACGCGTTCTTGTCGACCTTGTAATTCAGCTGCTGCGCGATCGTCTCGATGCGCCGTCGCGTCTCCTCGCTGACCATAGGGCTGCCGCGCAAGGCGCGCGACACCGTCGGTTGCGACACACCAGCCAGGTACGCAATATCAATTGAGGTGGGCTTGCCCTGCATCCTCAATTCCCCCATTCGACTCGTTGGCTCTGCGATACAGCGAGCGGGGTTATGATGCCACAGCGCCCCGCCCCGCACAGCTCCCGGCAAACCGCAGCTAACCGCCATGACAACTGTCAAACCGCGCCTGCCCGCGATCTTTTTCGGTCACGGCAATCCCATGAATGCGCTGGGAAACAACGAGTACGCCCAGGCCTGGTCGGCGATCGGCGCGCGCCTGCCGAGGCCGCGCGCGGTGCTGTGTATTTCGGCGCACTGGTACATCCCCCGGCTCGCTGTGACGGCCATGACGAAGCCGCGGACGATCCACGATTTCGGCGGCTTTCCGCGCGAGCTGTTCGCCGTCGAATATCCGGCGCCCGGCGACCCCGCGCTTGCACGCGAGGTGCAGGAGCTGCTGGCGCCGCTCGACGTGGAGCTCGACGACCGCTGGGGTCTCGACCACGGAACGTGGTCGGTGCTCTGCCATGTCTTCCCGCAAGCCGATGTGCCTGTCATACAGCTGAGCATCGACGAGACGCGTGCACCGCATTTCCACTACGAGATCGGCCAGCGCCTGCGGCCACTGCGCGACGCCGGCGTGCTGATCGCAGGCAGCGGCGACATCGTGCACAACTTGCACGCCTACGCCTGGGGCCAGCATCCGGTCGAGCCTTACGATTGGGCGATCCGCTTCGAGTCGCGAGTTCGCGATCTCGTCGAGGCGCGCGAGCACGCCCCTGTCATCGATTACGCGTCGCTCGGCAAAGATGCGCTGCTCTGCGTACCGACTCCCGAACACTATCTGCCGCTGTTGTATGTTCTCGGCGCGGCCCACGCAGATGATGCGATTTCATTTCCCGTCGAAGGCATGGACGGCGGCTCGGTGTCGATGCTGACCGTGCAGTTCGGAGAATAAAGGAGATACCGATGATCGATCACACTGGCGTCGCCGCAACGAACTACGAGAAGAGCAAGCAGTTCTATACGAAAGCTCTCGCGCCGCTCGGCTACCAGCTGATGATGGAAATACCGAAGGAGCACACCGGCGGCCGCGGCGTCGCGGGATTCGGCGTGCCGCCGAAACCAGACTTCTGGCTCGCTGAGAACGCGACGGCGAACTCACCGCCGCTGCACATCGCTTTCCGCGCGGACTCACGCGCGCTGGTGGATGCGTTCTACACGGCCGCGATGGCTGCCGGCGGTCGCGACAACGGTCCGCCCGGCCCGCGCCCGCACTATCACGATAAGTACTACGGCGCGTTTGTGCTGGATCCGGACGGGCACAACATCGAGGCGTGCTGCCACGTGTAGGTCGCAAGAGTGTCAGGCTTTAGCCCGACAGAGCCCGGCGTTGCTGGGCGTCGGGATCATTCTTCACCTCGCAGCGCGTGTCGAAGACCATCGTCGGCAGCGATTGCGCCGACACAGCGGGCCAGCGCGGCAGTCCGGAGTGATTCGGATTGCCGGTGCGCGCGAACTGAATCCACGCCTGGCTGACCTTCGCGGCCAGGTCGCGTGCTTCCGGCGTGCCGCCGGTCGAGTTCGCGCAACGATCGATGTTGTCGAAGGCGAATGCGAGCTCGGCGCAGTGATACGCGAGCGGGGTCCCGTCGAGCACCGGCGTCTTCCACGCGAACCAGTAGAGATAAGCGGGCGAATTCGTCGACTGCAGCTGCGCCTGCTTGACCGCAGCCGAGCGAAACGTAGCAGTCGCGCCGATGATTGCCCCGACCTCGTAAGGCAACGCTCCGGGATGACCGCTCCTGAACGCTTCCACGATCCGCTTCGCCGAGTCGCCGTAGGTTTTCGCGACGTCCCCTACCAGCCATTCCTCGGTGAGACTGCGTGGATCGGGCATCGCCGCCCCCGACGAGAACTCGTGCATCGTCGTGCCGATCAACATCGGTATCTTCGCCGCCAGCGCCGGCGCCTGCGGCTCGAACGGATGCGAGGTCACGACAGCGCCGTCGAGCCACGGCTGCCAGCCGAGCCGATCGGTGAGCGATGCGCGCGGATTGGCGGACGCGAGCTTGTTCTTCACCGCCGTTGCGATCTCGACGAGGCGCACCGCTGGAACCCGCGTCAGCTGCTCGTTGTCGATGCCTTGCGCCTGCAGCTCCTTCAGCACTGCGGCAGCTTGCGCAGCTGATGCTTCTGCACTTGCCAGGCGCAGCTGCGAGCCGCTTTGCACGATCGCTTTGTGAAACAGACCCTGCGCGGCCGGCATCGCCATCAGCGTGCTGACCTTGGCACCGCCACCCGATTGACCGAACACCGTCACGTTTCCCGGATCGCCGCCGAAGCGAGCAACGTTGTCGCGCACCCACTGCAGCGCTGCGACGATGTCGAGCATGCCGACATTGACCGAGCGCGCGTATTTCTCGCCGCCGACCGCGGCGAGGTTGAGATAGCCGAAAACATTGAGCCGGTGATTGATGCTGACGACCACGACGTCGCCGCGACGGCTCAGATTCTCGCCGTCGTACGCGGGCAGCTCCTGCGACGAGCCCGCTTCGTAGCCGCCGCCGTGCAGCCATACCATGACCGGCCGCTTACCGCGATCCTCGGCAGCCGGCGTCCAGACATTGAGACGCAGGCAGTCTTCGCCCGGGTAACCGTCATCCCAGTCGTAGAGAAAAGCCACGCGATCGGACTGCCAGCCTGTGCGCACAGGCTGCGGGCAGACCGGCCCGTAACTCATCGTCGCTCGCACTTGCGTCCAGGGAGTCGGCGGCGCTGGCGGCTGGAAGCGCGCTTCTCCCGCCGTCGTAGCACCGTACGGAATTCCCTTGAACGTAAAGATACCGTTGCGCACGAAGCCGCGGACTTTGCCGGCGGAGGTTTCGACGATAGCGCTGGCGGGTGTCTCGACGACCGATCTGCCGACGCTCCCGCGCACTGCCGCGAGTGTGACGCTCGGTACGCCGATGCCGAGGACGGCGCCAGCGACCATGAAATCGCGTCGTGAGGTTTCGCTCATGACTGCTCCGGCCTGTGTGGTGTAAGTTGAAAGTATGGGGCCGACGACCTCCAAATGCATGCGACTGCACCGGGCGGGCGCGCAGCTCGTCGCTGAGGTGCGACCTCTCCCCGTTCCGCAACCCGGTCAGCTGCTCCTGCGCGTGCATGCCTGCGGCGTGTGTCGAACGGATCTGCACGTCGTGGATGGCGATCTGCCGTTTCCCGGCTCGCCGCTCGTGCCCGGTCACGAGATCGTCGGCGAAGTCGTGGCGCAAGGAGACGGCGTCAGCGTTGCGCCCGGTACCCGACTCGGCGTGCCATGGCTCGGCTGGACCTGCGGTCAGTGCGCGTTCTGCCTGCGCGGCGAAGAGAATCTGTGCGACCGCGCACGCTTCACCGGCTACACGCTCGATGGCGGCTACGCAGATCACGTCGTTGCCGACGCACGCTATTGCTTCGAGCTGCCGCGAGAAATCGATGATGCACACGCCGCGCCGCTGTTGTGCGCAGGCTTGATAGGTTATCGCTCATGGCGATTCGCGCGGGACGCGCAACGGCTCGGCATCTACGGGTTCGGCGCTGCCGCACACATCGTTGCGCAGGTCGCGCGGTGGCATGGTCAGGAGATCTACGCCTTCACTCGCCCCGGAGATACGAGCGCGCAGCACTTCGCGTTGCAACTCGGAGCAACCTGGGCGGGAGGCAGCGACCAACCGCCGCCGGTGCTGCTCGACGCCGCAATCATCTTCGCGTCCGTCGGCACGCTCGTACCGCTGGCTCTACGCGCCTTGCGCAAGGGCGGAACGCTGGTCTGCGGCGGCATTCATATGAGCGATATCCCGGCCATGCCCTACGCGTTGCTGTGGAGCGAGCGGACGATTCGCTCGGTCGCCAACCTGACCCGCCGCGACGGCGTGGAGTTCCTCGCGCTTGCCGGTCGCATCCCGGTGGAGACGCACGTCGAGACGTTCGCACTCGCGAATGCGAACGATGCGCTCGGACGCCTGCGCAGCGGTGCATTGACCGGCGCGGCCGTGCTACTGCCCTGAGTCCAGCGACTGGGTAATGACGACGACGCCCTGCGTGTAGTCGTGCGTCGCGTGAAAGCCGAGACTCTTCGCCAGCTCGATCATCGCGAAGTTCTCGGGCAGGACGATTCCTTCCAGGCAGTGGATGCCGCGCCAGCGTGCGAAGCGCGTAAGCTCCGCGACCAGCAGTCGTGCGATCCCGCGTCGCTGCCACTGGTCCGTCACGGTGATGCCGAGCTCGGCGCAGTTGCGGCGATCCGTCTCTGCATAGCGCGCGATGCCGACGAACTGCTCGCGATCTTCGTGCTGGATCGTGGCCACGAACGCCATGCGCCGGTCGTAGTCGATATCCATCAGCCGATCGAGCAGGTGCGGCGGCAGGAATTTCAGCGGCGTCATCAGGCGGAAATAGCGCGAGCGCTCGGACAGCGAGTTGATGAACTCGATCTCGCGCTCGCGATCGTCCGGCCGCAGCGGCCGGATGCACAGGCGCGTGCCGTCGCTCGCGCTGGCCTGCGACGTCCAGCTCGCGAGGAGATCCGCCGTCATTTGCTCGGCTTGCGGCACTCCGGAATCATCCTGCGCATGCGCCGCGCGAAGCTGCGCAGGCACACTTCGTTCTCGCTCAGCGGCCCGACCGAGTAACTGCTGGACGCCATGCCCCTCTGCACGCGCTCGATCAGCGCCTTGTCCTCGATGTTGACCTGCCGGTTGATGCGCCAGTTGAGGTAGCGCGAGGCACGCATCTCGCGCCGGTTGTCCGGATGCACGTAGGCGATCTCGCGAATCATGGTCTGCGTCGGCGAGACCGGGATGAATTGCATGAAGTCGATCTGGTCGGGATAGATGTCGAACGCGACGTTCGGCCACAGCTTGAAATACGTCCACATGTGCTGACGCTCGGGCGGCAGATAGTCGACCTGCGGCAGCAGGCGCTGATACATGCGCTCGGACCAGTTGCTGCTGATCTGCTCCTGCAGCAAGCCGGACATCTTGTCGATCCACTCCCGCGCTTCGATCGCGTAACTGCGCGCGAACAGGCGCGTGAGCCCGGGATGCGCGACCGGAATGTGCATGCCATCGGAGTAGTTGTCTGCGACGTTCTTCCAGTTCACGTCGCGCGGACGCAGCGTCACGCGGCCCTGCGGGACCAGCTCCTCCATCCGGTATGCGGCCAGCTCGCTGGCATACGGTGCAGCCATCTCGCGCACGCTCGGCAATCCCGGCTCGAAGCGCACGAACACGAACCCCATGAAGATTTCCTGCTCGAGCTCCGCCAGCCCGAGGCGGCTCATGTCGAGGTTGTTGAACGAGTCCCGCTGCGGCACGCCGATCAGCTTGCCTTCGAGCGAGTAGGTCCAGCGGTGATACGGGCACGCGATCATCTGCCCGCAGTTGCCTTTCTGCGCGTCGAGCAGGCGCGAGGCGCGATGCCGGCACACGTTGTGGAAGCTGCGCAGCTTGCCGTCCTTGCCGCGCACCGTGACCACCGATTCATTGAGCAGGTCGAAGCGGTGATAGTCGCCGACCTGCGGGATGTCGTTGCTGTGGCAGACCAGCTGCCAGCTGGTGCGGAAGATCGAGCGCTTCTCGAGCTCGAAGAACTCCGGGTCGTGATAGATCCAGCCGGGCAGGCCGAAATCGTCCTCGTCGGAATGGATGGGCTGGATCGCGGCGCTCATGGCAGGGCCCCCGGACTTTGAAATCGCGGGTCAAGAATCGCCGCCGGGCGGCGGAATGTCCAGTCATGCAGACGCGGGCTCGGCGCCCCTCGGTGCGGGCCCCTTGCTGGCGGCCCAGGCGATCGTCAGGCCGATGAAGAACATGTGCACCAGGATCCCGGTCGCGAAGGACAGAGCGATGAAGCGCCACTTGTTCGGAGTGGCCGACAATTGCATGACGACCAGGTTCATGACCCAGTAGACGAGGAACCCGTAGACGGGACCCCAGATGAAGGGCTTCTCGACCAGGAACGTCAGCCGGCGGCTGAGCCCGAAAAAGATGGCCGCGATCAGCAGCATCATCAGGTAGTGCAACAGCAGGCCGAGAGCCGCCGTGGTGGCGCCGCCCTCGAACGAGGACTGTCCCAGCAGCCCGCTGGCGACGAACTGCAGCAGCGTCATCGGCGCCGTGCCGCGCCAGGCCGAATAGCCGATCGCATAGAGGATATCGAGCGTCCCGGCGATCAGACCGCCGATGAGAATCGCCATCCCGGCTGTGTAGCGGCGCATTGTTGTTGTTCCCCTGTCGCGAGTCAGGGGCCGACGATAACGTAGAATCCTGTCATGCGCGACAGACTGGCCGATCCTGCAAGAAGAGAGAGATAGACAGTCTCGCCAAGGCGCCAAGGGAAGAACAGGCACGCCAAGCCAGAATGTGAAGTGCTCAGAGTTTTACTCTACTTGGCGATCTTGTTCTTCCTTGGCGTGCTTGGCGAAACATTCTTCTCTCAATCCACGATGAACAGCCGCGCACCCCTCTCCGTAGACGACCTGTGGGGCTCAGCGTTGTCGGCGACCTGATAGCTCATGCCCGGCTTGAGCACGAACAGACGGCCGTCCTCCAGCTCGGTGCGCAACTCGCCTTCGATGCAGAAGAGGATGTGACCCTTGCTGCACCAGTGATTCGCGACGTAGCCGGGCGAGTACTCGACCATGCGCACGCGGATATTGCCAAATTGACACGTGCGCCACTGCGCGAGCCCCACATCGCCCGGATGTTGCGTCGGTTCGACAGTGGACCAGTCGGTGGTGCCGAAAGGAATGCCGGTCATCTGCATGGAAAACTCCGCGGGCCGCGCCGGAGTATAGCCACCGAAGGTGCCCGGTTCAGCACGATGCGATTTTTTTTCTGCAACAACAGTGACCGATCGGATGCGCGAATTGCGATTGCACTAAGGAGATGCTGCTACGTACGTTGCCCGACTTCGCTTCTGCCCCCGTCGACATGCGGACCTGGTTCAATACGAAATGGGGCCGTGAAAACTGCATCATCTGGGGACGCGCCAAGCGGGCGCGCTTCGGCCCATGCGCGCATGGTCTTTCGATCCGCGCCGCCTGGGGCGGCGAAGAGCGCTGCCAGTTCGACGGGCGCACTGTCGCCGTCGACGACGACAGCTTCCTGATCCTGAACAACGGCCGCGTCTGCACGACTCAGATCGAGTCGTCGCACACCGTGGAGTCGTTCGCGATCTACTTCGGGCCCGCTCTCGTGGAGCGCGCTTACGGCGCCATGACGCTTTCGATCGAGAAAGCGCTGGAACGCGGCGACACGATCGTCGAGCGTTCCGCGGAGTTCGTGGAAAGCCTGCAGCCGCACGACAAGCTCGTGAGCCCGGTGCTGCGCTTCATTCGCTTGCACGTGCTGCGCGGTCTCGACGACGAAGCGTGGTACGACGAGCAGCTGCACTTTCTGCTCGAGCGCATGCTCGGCCATCGCGACGGCCTGCTCGGGCAGATCGACTCGCTGCAGCTCATCCGCGCCACCACGCGGCGAGAAATCCATCGCCGCATCAGCCGCGCCACGGACTATCTGCACTCGAACTATCGCGAGCAGATCGATCTGGACGCGCTCGGCAAGGCCGCATGCCTGTCGAAGTTTCATTTCCTGCGCTTGTTCACCCTCGTCCACGGCATCACGCCGCACCAATATCTGCTGCGCAAGCGCGCGAGGGTGGCGCTGCGGCTGTTGCAAACCACGCCGCTGGATGTCAGTGAGATCGCATCGTGCGTCGGCTTCGCGCAGCGTCATGCACTGCTGCGGCACATGCGGCGCTGGACCGGTCTGTCCCCGCGAGAAATCCGCAAGGCCGAATCCGTCGTCGCGCCCGGCGTTTAAGAAAGACGGCCGGAAAAAAAGCGGCGGCCTCGTGCGAGGCCGCCGCAGGTTCACACTCTCAGGCTGCTATCAGAACGCCACCTGGCCGCGCATGAAGACCCACCGTCCCAGCGCGTCGTAGGTCTGCGGGAACGTGTTGCCGTTACCCGTATTGCCCACAGCCGACGTGATGGGCGGATCCTTGTCCAGCACGTTGTTGATGCCCACGAGCACCGACGCCTTCTCGGTCACCGCCCAGTTCGCCGCCAGGTCGAAGAAGCTCCGTGCACCGAGCCGGTAGTCGATGTTGGCCTGTTGAGACGGTGCGACGTTCGTCACCGACGAGAAGTAGCGCCAGGTCAGCGACAGGTCGACGTTCCACGGCGTCTCCCAGCCCATGCGGAAGTGGTGCCGCCAGTCGGGGTTCGGAACGCCGCAGAGCGCGCCGGAGAACTTGCTCTGACACTCCGTCGGCGAGATGCCGTTGATGCCGGAGACGTAGGTCAGCTCATCCAGGTAGGTACCGACCAGGTTGAAGCTCAACTCGCCCAGGCCGCCCAGCTCGACGCCGGTGTAGCTCAGGCTCAGGTCCACGCCCTTGGTCGAGAGCGAGCCGATGTTGGTGTTGAGATCGATCACCTGACCCGTGCCTTGCCACAGCGAGCCGTTGCCCGGGTTGCGGCGAATGCGCGCGCACGATCCCGCATCGTTCGAGAAATAGCAGGCCTGCAGCGTGGTGTCGGGCCCGACGGTCGAGATCGTGTCGTCGATCGAGATGTCGAAGTAGTCGATCGACATCGCCAGGTGCGGCAGGAACCGCGGCTGGATGATGACGCCGTAGGTGTACGTATCCGACGTCTCGGGCTTGAGGTTCGGGTCGCCGCCCGCCAGCAGATTGAACTGGTTGGCCGGGCTGTCCAGACGCGACCGTCGAGCCGGATCGTCGAACACCGCAGCAGGCACGCCGCTCTTGATGCACGCCTCGCGCGAGGCTTCGCCCGCCGTGCCGATCAGCGCCGTACCGCACGGATCGCCCGGCAGGTCGAACAGGCCGGCGCCTTGCGACGTGAACAGCTCGACGACGTTTGCCGCGCGCACCGCGCGCTGATAGCTGGCGCGGAAGCGCACATCCTGCACCGGCGCCCAGTCCGCACCGATCTTGTACGTATCGGTGGTGATCGGGTCATAGTCGGAGTAGCGATACGCCAGTTCCAGTCCGAGCTGATCGGCGAACGGCGCATCCTGCACCAACGGCACGCGCAACTCGCTGAACAGGTCGAGCACCTTCGTCGAGCCCTCGAGGCCGATCGTCGGGCCGCCGGCGCCCGACAGCAGGAACTGCGAGGTCGCATCGTCCGTCACGTTCTGCAGACGATCGATGCGCTTCTCCGCGCCGAACGCCACTTTGATGCCCTCTTGCGCGAACGGGCTCTTCACCCCATAAGCGCCCAGGTCACCCGTCATCGACCCGGAGTAGATCTCCTGCTCGATCTTGCCCTGCTGCAAGCCGGGGACTTGCAGGTAGTTCAAAGCTTCCGGCGTGACGCCGCCGAGCTTGAACGGGTTGTACGGCACGCAGTTCGGATCCGCGACACCGCTGAACCGCGGGTCGGTTGCAGGCAGAGCGCTGCGGCAGGTCGCCACGCCGTCCACATCGACGACGTCCAGTGAACGCGCCAGGCGCGTCTTGTGGAAGAAGTTGTTGGCCGACTGGTCAGCGACGACTGCCGAATACTGCACCGAGGTGTCGTAGTCCCAGTTCTCGGAGATCTGGCCGCGAACGCCGAGCAGTGCGCGGAACGAGGTGTTCTCGAAACGGGATTGGCGGCCGCCGCCCTCGACGTTACGCCGACCGAGGTACAGCGGAACGCTGTCGCCGTTCGCAATTTTCGTCGCGTCGCAACCGATGGTCGCCAGCTGCGGTCCCGAGAGCAGCGGGTTGTCGCAGTTGATGGTCTTCGTGTCGAAGAACGCGCCGCCTGGAGCCACCTGGGCGACCGACTCGTAGTCCGAGAACATCAACTGCGTGTACACGTCGGCGATCTCGGCCAGCTCGTAGTGACCCATCGCACCCAGCACGTAGCGCGTGTCGGGGCGCTGGTAGAAGTTCGTCGGGCCGAAGTTGTACTGGTCCTTCGTCGGATCGAACGTGCGGAACGTGTTGCCGGTCGTCTCGTCGATGGTGAGCTTGCGACCGCCGCCGTAGAAATAGGCCGGCGCGGCAGTATTCGAGCCGCCGCAGGCAAACTTCTCCGTCGGGTTGGCGGCCAGCGAGCACGCGGAGTAGTCGCGGTCTCTCTGCAGCACTTCCTTGTTGTCGCGCACGCCGGCGTACGCGGTGATGTTGCCGCGGCCGTCTTCGGTGCTCACGCCCATCGTGACGTTGAACTCGCGCGCATCGCCGTCGGTGACGTTGTCATCAGGCAGCCGGAACTGCCCTGGGTTCGTTTCACCGCGGCCGGCGATCACGTCACGCAGCTTGGTGGTGCCAGGGCCGCCGTAGTCGTTGTTGTGCTGGTAGAGGCCGTACATCGCATCGAACTGCACGCCCTCGAAGTCCTTCTTCATGATGAAGTTGACGACGCCGCCGATCGCATCCGAACCGTACGCAGCGGATGCGCCGCCGGTCAGCACTTCGACGCGCTCGACCATCGCGGCCGGGATCTGGTTGAGGTCGGCTGCGGAGTTCGTCACACCGCCGTACGGCATGCGGCGGCCGTCGATCAGCACCAGCGTGCGGGGCGAACCGAGACCGCGCAGGTTCACGGTTGCTGTGCCGGTGGCGCCGTTCGAGACGCTGGCATTCTGCGCAGCGAAGGCCTGCGGCAGCTGGTTGATCAGGTCTTCGACTCTCGTCACGCCCTG
>JBIOUH010000074.1:0-6001 GCA_044866955.1 Steroidobacteraceae bacterium | reverse complement strand
CCCGCTGAAACAGACCGCCCGCGTCATGGTCAAAGACGAGGACGTCTGCGTGCACTGCGGCCTGTGCGCCGAGCGCTGCCCGACGGCAGCGTGGGACATGCAGAAGTCCACGATCCGGATCCCCTACGCGGGCGACGAGACCCCTCCATGCTCCACGCAGCAGACTCGCAAGACCGCCTGAACGACTTCGTCATCAAGCTCGCGAATGTAAACGGCACCGGTTCGGCCAGCGCGAACTCGCTGCTGATGAAGTCCATCTTCCGGATGGGCATTCCGGTGATGGGCAAGAACTACTTCCCGTCCAACATTCAGGGCCTGCCGACGTGGTACGAAGTCCGCGTAACGCGCGACGGCTATGTCGCGCGCTCCGGCCGCGTCAACGTCATGGTGGCGATGAACGCCGAGACGTACGCCAAGGACGTCAAGGAAGTGAGCCCCGGCGGCTACCTGGTCTACGACACGACGTGGCCGCGCCCGGCGCTGCTCAAGCGCGACGACATCACGATTCTCGGCGCGCCGTTCGCACGCATGTGCAACGAGACGTTCCAGGGCGTGCGCTCGCGCATCCTGCTCAAGAACATCATGTACGCAGGCTTCCTCGGCGCACTGCTCGACATCGACATGGAGATCATGCGGGCGATGCTCGGCGAGAGCTACGCCAACAAGAAGTCGCTGCTCGACTCGAACGTCAAGGCGCTCGATATCGGCTACAACTACGCCAGGGAGCACTTCCAGTGCCCGTTGCCCCTGCGCGTCTCGCGCATGGACAAGACTTCGAATCACATCATGATCGACGGCAACACGGCCGCCGCGCTCGGGTGCCTGTACGCCGGCGCGACGGTGGGCGCGTGGTATCCGATTACGCCGTCGACGTCGCTGATGGATGCGTTCCGCGGCTTCTGCCAGAAGTGGCGCGTCGACCCGGCTACCGGTGAGCGCAACTTCGTGGTCGTGCAGTGCGAGGACGAGCTCGCCGCCATCGGTGCAGTCATCGGCGCGATGTGGAACGGCGCGCGCGCCTTCACGCCGACCAGCGGTCCCGGCATTTCGCTGATGAACGAGTTCATCGGCCTCGCCTACTACGCCGAAGTGCCGGCGGTCATCTTCGATATCCAGCGCGTCGGACCGTCGACCGGCATGCCGACCCGCACGCAGCAATGCGATCTCCTGCTCGCCGCGTACGCGTCGCACGGCGACACGCGCCACGTGCTGCTGTTCCCGAACAGCCCGGAAGAGTGCTTCTACATGTCGGTGGAAGCGTTCGACCTCGCCGAGCGGCTGCAGACGCCGGTCTTCGTGATGTCGGATCTCGACATCGGCATGAACGACTGGATGTGCCCGACGCTGAAGTGGGACGACAGCTATCGTCCGGACCGCGGCAAGATGCTGACGAAGGAGCAGATCGAGCAGCTCGACAAGTTCTACCGCTATTTCGACAAGGATGGCGACGGCATCCCGTACCGCACGCTACCCGGTGTCCATCCGAAGGGCGCGTACTTCACGCGCGGCTCCGGCCACACGCAGTACGGCGCGTACACCGAGGACGCGACCGAATATCAGATCGTGCTCGACCGGCTGACGAAGAAATTCAATACGGCGAAAACGCTGGTGCCGAAGGCTGTCTTCACCGGCAAGAACTCGCACGATGTCGGCATCGTGTCGCTGGGTAGCTGCGACGGCGCCGTGCACGAAGCGCTCGACATCCTGAAGCGCCGCGGCGTGCAGCTGGACTACATGCGCGTTCGCAGCTTCCCGTTCGGTCAGGAGGTCGAGGAGTTCCTCGCCTCGCACTCGACGCTGTTCGTGCTCGAGCAGAACCGCGACGCGCAGCTGAAGAGCCTGCTCACGCTGGAGACGGCCGTCGAAAAGTCGAAGCTGCGCTCGATCCTGTATTACAGCGGCATGCCGATGTCGTCGACGGTCATCGTCGATGCCATCGCCGCCGAGCTGCAGCCGTCCATGAACCAACCGCTAACCGCCATCCGCTAACCGCTTCTTCCCTTATGAGCTCCATAGTCAAACCCAAGGTCGCCCATCCCTCCCTGCCGCGCAACGAGCTGGGGCTGACCCGGCGCGATTACGAGGGCGGCATGTCGACGCTGTGCGCCGGCTGTGGCCACGACTCCGTGACGGCGGCGATCATCGAGGCCTGCTGGCAGATGTCGATGCGCCCTGAGCAGCTGGCGAAGCTGTCTGGCATCGGTTGCTCGTCGAAGACGACCGCGTATTTCGTCAGCGGCGGTCACGGCTTCAACGCCGTCCATGGACGCATGCCGTCGATCGCCACCGGCGCGGTCGCTGCCAACCGCGATCTGTACTACATCGGCGTCTCCGGCGACGGCGACACTCTGTCCATCGGCTTCGGCCAGTTCGCGCACGCAATTCGCCGCAATCTCGACATGCTGTACATGATCGAGAACAACGGCGTGTACGGGCTGACCAAAGGTCAGTTCTCGGCGTCCGCCGACATCGGCTCGAAGGCGAAGAAGGGCGAAGAGAACCTGCAGCCGCCGGTCGATCCCGTGCTCACGGCGCTGACGCTGGGCTGTACGTTCATTGCGCGCAGCTTCTCCGGCGACAAGGAACAGCTGGTCCCGCTGATCATCGCGGGACTGAAGCACAAAGGCTTCGCGTTGATCGACGTGCTGTCGCCGTGCGTGACCTTCAACGATCACGAAGGCTCGACCAAGAGCTACGAGTTCGTGCGCGACCATTACGACGAAGTGGTGCACGCGGACTTCGTCGCGCCGGCTCAGGAAATCACGACGCACTACGCGGCGGGCGAAGCGATTCCCGTGACGATGCACGACGGCAGCCGCATCCTGCTGCGCAAGCTCGACCCGGCCTACGATCCGACCAACCGCGCCGCGGCGTACACCTACCTGCGCGACAAGCTGGCGCAAGGCGAATACGTCACGGGCCTGATCTACATCGATGAAGCGGGCCAGGACTTCCACGACGTCAACAAGACGACCGCCACGCCGATCAACCAGCTGACTTACGACAAGCTGAGCCCGGGTGCGAAAGGGCTCGACAAGATCATGTCGCGGTACAGGTAGGTCGGGCTTCAGCCGATCTACAGCTCGAATAACACCTCTGACTTCTCGTACACCTTGCTTACGCGCTCGCCGTCCCAGACGTAAGCGAGCGCGGCGCCCGCCAGCGGGATGCTCACCGCCTGCGGCTTGAAAGCCGCGATGCATTCGCCCCCTTCGTGGCGCACGCTGCGATACACCAGTCCCCAGTGACCTTTCTCGCGCAGCGGCCGCGCGAATTTCTGCGGCGTGGCGTAGTCGTCGGGATCGTGCAGCGCCGAGTAACGCGCCGCGCGGATATCGAGGAACGGCTTGACCGGCCGCCCCACGTACGCGCGCATGTCGACTTCGCAGGGCGGCTCGTTCGTCGCCGCGAGAAACCGGCCGCGATGGAACGCGGTTTCGCGCACGGCCGTCTCCAGCGAACGCGCCGCGTAGTACACGCCATAGGCGCCGTCGCTGAACCGGCTCGGCCGGCCGAGATGCGTGAACGGCGCCATGACGATGCTCGCGCCGGGGCCGCGCGCCCGATCTTCCTCGGCGACCAGCGGGGCCACGCCGCTCTCGTCGCGCAACCTGTCGTTAGTGAGGCCTTCGATGTGCCAGGCCATCTCCAGTTGGCGCGCGCTCACGACGTCCTCGAAGACGTTGATCGGCGGATGCCGTGCGGCGACAACGCGATAGATCCTGTGCCAGCGCAGGCTGACGGGCCGTGGGTCGGACATGTCTGCGTCTGCTTCGCGTCAGCCGCGCTCGGCGTCCAGGTAGCGGCGCACGTCGGCAAGATCGACGACCCGCCCGCCGAGCATGCGCTCCAGCGCGGTCTTGCCGGCGAACGCGTAGGCGCTGTTGGGCTTCTTGATCCAGGCATGCGCCGCTTCCGCGGTGGGCAGCAGGATGCGCAGCGCCTTGTAGATGCCCATCACGTAGCTGATGCGCTCGACGGTGTCGGCGGAGAGCCGGGCCGCGCGCTCGCTCTTCCACTTGAAGAAAGTCGAGCGCGGCGGCGCGCCGAGCAGCGTGCGCTCCTCTTCGGCGCTGAGGCCCCAGCGCTGCGTAATGTTGAAGAACGCCGTGAGCGCGGTGGAGCCGAGCTCTTCGGAATCGAGATCGGGCAGGCCGGCGGGGCGGGGTTGCAACATCGAGTCCAGTCCTGTAATGGAGTTATCCTGAAGATACTCCAATACTGGACTAAACGCCATGCCCTGTTGCACGGTTCCCCTCACCGCCCGGCTGGCTGCAGCGCGGCCCGCACCCGCCGCAGCACGCGCCGCGGGTGCCGCGCCAGCTCGCGCGGGCAGACCCGCAGCACGGTGTAGCCGAGCTCAGCCAGGAAAGCGGCGCGCTGCTGCTGGCGCTCGCGCTGCTCAGCCTGCGCGAGCAGCTCCACGATCAGCGAGCGCTCGCGGCAGACGTGCGCCACGACGAATGGACCGATCTCGCAGTGCGCGCTGAAGCGATGGGGATGCAGGGATGGCGATTGCAGCAGCCGGCGCAGCCGGTCTTCGATCGCACAATGAGGTTCGGACCGCGCGCGGCGCGGTCGGCTGAAGAAGGCGGGGGTCATGCGCGCAGGCTAGCGCTGCGCGGGAGAACGTCGGCGGCGATTAACTGGGTCGAATGCCCGGCAATCGCGACAGTTATCGGATCAGCGAATCAGCGCCAGTCGCGGCGCGCAGTGGTGGACCACAATCTGCAGACCGGAGCCGGGCTCGCGACGAACGCGCCGACGCGCCGGTGTCCCAGGCCTCGCTGCATGACGCGCGGATCGTGCGCCCACTGCATTGCATAAACGACCGGGTCGAGACTTGCAGTCACCAGGTCGCGCAAATGTCCTCGCCAGCCGTCTTTGCTCTTCATGCTCACTCCGATTCCCAAGTCGTCCATTCAACGCTCGCCGGTAAATCGCAGTTCCTGGTCCTACGCTCTGTAATATCGACTCTCTACTGCCGCCATTTAGCGACGGATGCAGAGAAATGCCTGTTTTCTCTGCGAACTGCGCTGCACATCACATGCGGCGAAAGCGTCACAACAATTGACCAGCGGCAGCGCGCCGGGTTCCGCGCTTTACATATGGCTTCCATCCTGCCCACAACGCTCGTGCAAGGAAATTGGCCTTGAGTTCCACCATGCACTACGACTTTCGCCCCTGCGCAGAGCCGACGTTATGATCGTTTGCGAACAAAAAAGTGAGGGGGAGCCATGCAGTTCGAGCACACCGGCCAGGTCAAGGCGCTGATCGCGCGCCTCGAGGCCTTCTTCGACGAGCACATCTATCCGCATGAGCAAGCCGTGCGGGAGCTCGTTCACAGCCGCGACGGCAAAACACGCTGGGAGCCGATTCCGCAAATCGAGCAGCTCAAGCCGAAGGCGCGCGCCGCGGGATTGTGGAACATGTTCCTGCCGCACTCGGCAAGCGGCGCCGGGCTGACCAATCTCGAATACGCGCCGCTGTGCGAAGTCATGGGCCGCGTCGCCTGGTCCGGCGAAGTGTTCAACTGCTCGGCGCCGGACACCGGCAACATGGAGATTCTCGACCGCTTCGCTTCGCCGGCGAACAAGGAACGCTGGCTGAAGCCGCTGCTCGACGGCGAGATCCGCTCGGCGTTCTGCATGACCGAGCCGGCAGTGGCGTCCTCGGACGCCACCAACATCGAGACCAGCATCCGCCGCAATGGCGGGGACTACGTGATCAACGGCCGCAAGTGGTGGTCGTCCGGCGCCGGCGACACGCGCTGCAAAGTGCTCATCGTGATGGGCAAGACCGACCCGACCGCAGCGAAACATGCGCAGCAGTCGCAGATCATCGTGCCGATGGCCACGCCGGGCGTGCAGGTGCTGCGCATGCTGCCGGTGTTCGGCTTCGACGACTCCCCGCACGGCCACGCCGAGATCGTGTTCGAGAACGTGCGCGTGCCGGCCGACAACATCCTGCTCGGCGAGGGCCGCGGCTTCGAGATCGCGCA
>JBIOUH010000073.1:0-19158 GCA_044866955.1 Steroidobacteraceae bacterium | reverse complement strand
GCGCCGTCCAGTTCCAGAGACCGCTGCGTGCCGCTTGCTGCCTTCAGGTACAGGCTGGCGTCGACTTTGCCGCGGCGTAGCGCCGCGGCGATCGTTTGCCGTGCTTCGTTGTCGACCGCCTTGAGCTCGTCCGGCAGCCGCAGCGATGCTTCGAGGTAGCGGTGATTCACAGTGCGCAGCTCACAGACCAGCGTGCCCCACGGCCCCTGGCGTTCGCGGCGCGCGAACCCTGTCATGCTCCGGATCATTGAGTTCAGATTAAGGCAAACGCTGTCTTACACGGGTGTTCGCGCGGTGATATAAAGCGCCGCGCCCGGCTGTACGCCGAGGCGTCGAAGTGTAGCAGCTGACAGGCCTCGCGCCGGAGCCCGCTTGCAGATCGAGTATGCAGAGCTGAGTCTCCTCGGAGACCGCGAAGACAACCAGGACCGCGTGACGGTCTCGGCGGCCGAGCAGGCCGCACTGCTGGTGGTCATCGATGGCATGGGCGGCCACTCCGACGGCAGCCGCGCCGCGGACACCGCACTCAAGAGCCTGCTCGAGTCTTTCCGGCAGACCTCGCTGCCGATGTTCGATCCGCTCGGCTTTCTGCATATGGCGCTGAGCCGTGCGCACGACGACGTGGCGAAGCTCGGCAACGGCCAGACCATCGACACGCGGCCGCGCGCCACCACCGCCGTCTGCCTGGTCCAGGAAGGCGCGGCGTTCTGGGCTCACATTGGCGACAGCCGCGTCTACCACATGCGCCACGGCAAGATCC
Organism: Steroidobacteraceae bacterium; assembly: GCA_044866955.1. GTDB lineage: Bacteria > Pseudomonadota > Gammaproteobacteria > Steroidobacterales > Steroidobacteraceae > Steroidobacter. The sequence continues at coordinate 18,398 of JBIOUH010000073.1, read as the reverse complement.
TGCAGCGGACCCGCGATCACAGCCACGTCGAGCTCCTGCTGCGCGAGGGCAAAATCACCGAGGAAGAATTGCCCACGCACCCGATGCGTAACTTCGTCGAGTGTTGCCTCGGCGGCGATCCTGCGATCCCGGAGATGACCGTCAGCGGCCGCCACGTGCTGCAGCCGGGAGACGTCCTCCTTCTCTGCACGGACGGTATCTGGGCGAACCTGCGCGACAGCGACATCGCCGGCTTCTTCCGCGAGGACAACCAGGAGCTGCGCGCCTGGCTGGAAGCGCTCGGCCGTCGCGCCGTGCAGGCATCCGCTCCATTCAGCGACAACAGCACTGCCGCAGTCCTGCGCTGGCACGGGTAAGATCCCGGCCATGAAAGCCAGACCCAGCGGCCGCGCTCCCGAGGAGCTGCGGCAGGTGCGCATCACCCGTCGTTTCACACGCCACGCCGAAGGCTCGGTGCTGGTCGAGTTCGGCGACACGCGCGTGCTTTGCACGGCTTCGGTCGAGGAAGGTGTGCCCGCGTTCCTGCGCAATACCGGACGCGGCTGGGTGACCGCCGAATACGGAATGCTGCCGCGCTCGACACACACTCGGAGCAAGCGTGAGGCAGCAAGCGGCAAACAGGGTGGACGCACGCTGGAGATCCAGCGGCTCATCGGCCGCGCGTTGCGAGCGGTCGTCGATTTGAAAGCGCTCGGCGAGCGAACCATCACGATCGATTGCGACGTGCTGCAGGCAGATGGCGGCACGCGCACTGCATCGATCACGGGCAGCTACGTCGCACTCGTCGACGCGGTCGATGCGCTCGTGCGCAAAGGCACGCTGCGCGAGAGTCCGATTCACGGCCAGGTCGCCGCCGTGTCCGTCGGCATCTGGGCGGGCATGCCGGTGCTCGATCTCGACTACGCCGAAGACTCGGACGCCGAGACCGACATGAACGTGGTGATGAACAACGGCGGCGGCTTCATCGAAGTGCAGGGCACGGCGGAAGGCCACGCGCTGCGCCGGCACGAGCTCGACGAGTTGCTGAACCTCGCTGCGAACGGCATCGGCCAGCTGCTGGCACGGCAGCTCGAAGCGCTGCAGGCGGACTAAGCAGCGCGCGCATGCGTGTCGTTCTCGCCACCGGAAATCGCGGCAAACTCGAGGAGCTGCGGGCGATGCTCGAGCCGCTCGCGATCGAGGTCGTGCCGCAGTCCGAGTTCACGCGCACTGCGGTCGCAGAGACGGGCCTGACCTTCGTCGAGAACGCGATCATCAAGGCGCGCTACGCGGCGGAGCTCGCACAGATGCCGGCGATTGCCGACGACTCGGGACTCGAGGTCGATGCATTGCAGGGCGCACCCGGCATCTATTCGGCGCGCTACGCCGGCGAGCGTGCGAGCGACGCAGACAATCTGCGCAAGCTTCTCGCGGTGCTTGACGGGCGGCCTGCGTCCGAACGGTCGGGACGCTACTGCTGCGCGCTCGTGTACATGCGCTGGGCGCACGATCCCTTTCCGCTGATCAGCCAGGCGAGCTGGGAAGGACGCATCGCCACCGCGCCGCGCGGCAGCGGCGGCTTCGGCTACGACCCGATCTTCGAGCTGCCGCCGCGGGACATCACCGTCGCGGAGCTGTCGGCTGCAGAAAAGAACCAGCTCAGTCATCGCGGCCAGGCGCTGCGCGGGCTGGTAGCGCAACTGAAAAAAGAAGTGGCCGGTGCTTAGCCTTCCGCCGCTGGCTTTGTACGTGCACATGCCGTGGTGCGTGCGCAAGTGCCCGTACTGCGACTTCAACTCGCACGCAGCACCGGAATCGATTCCGCAGCAGCAGTACATCGATGCGCTGATCGAGGATCTCGCCATCGACGCAGCAGCCGCACAAGGCCGCTCGCTCGTCTCAGTATTCTTCGGCGGCGGCACGCCGAGCCTGTTCGCGCCGGAGCAGGTCGGGCGCTTTCTCGAAGCTGCGCGCTCGCAGGTGCCGTTCGCGCCGGATGCCGAGATTACGCTCGAAGCGAACCCCGGCACGATCGAGCACGGCCGCTTCAGCGGCTATCGCGACGCCGGCATCAATCGCGTCTCGCTCGGCGCGCAGACGTTCGACGCGGCGCACCTGCAGACGCTCGGCCGCATTCACGGCAGCGGCGACATCGCGAGAGCGGCTGAGGAAGTCGGGCGCGCGGGCATTGATAATTTCAATCTCGATCTGATGTACGGACTGCCGCAGCAGAGTCTGCAGCAGGCGCTTGCCGATCTCGACGCAGCGCTCGCGCTCGGGCCCGCGCACATCTCGCACTACCAGCTGACGCTCGAACCCGGCACGGTGTTCTACCATCGCCCGCCGCCGCTGCCGGACTCGGAGGCGATCTGGCAGATGCAGCTCGAGTGCCAGGAGCGCCTCGCCGCGCACGGCTTCGAGCACTACGAAGTCTCGGCTCATGCGCGCGCTGGACGACGCAGCCGACACAACCTCAACTACTGGCGTTTCGGTGACTACATCGGAGTCGGCGCCGGGGCGCACGGCAAGCTGACGTGGCTGGCGAATGCGGAGGGCAGGCGGCCCGCGATCGTGCGCAGCGCGCGCATCAAGCAGCCGCGCGAGTTCTTGCGGCGTGCTGCGGCCGAGCGCATCAGCGATCGTTTCGCCGTCGAGAGCGAGGAGCTGCCGTTCGAGTACATGTTGAACGTGCTGCGGCTGACCGACGATTTCGCGGTGGCCGACTACGAGTCGCGGACCGGCCTGGGCTTCGCGACGGTCGCGGGCGCGGTTGCCGAGGCAGAGAGAAAAGGTCTGTTGCAGGGAGTGGAAGCAGGCCGATGGCGGGTTACGGAGCTGGGCCAGCGGTTCCTGAACGACCTGCAGGCTCTGTTCCTGCCGGCCGGGCAGACGCTCGACGGGCGGTCGGGCGTAACGAGCGCTGCGTAGGAAAGTTCCAGGTACGAACCGTCGGGTCGCGTGCAAGTTGGTGAACCGACGCACAAAATTTTCCGCCAGCAGCTGTTCGTGCGCACGGTGCGCGCACGGGGGTTATGCACACCGCCGCGGCTGCGGCACCGTCCCTGTGCGTTGATGACTGTTCTGAACGCGATATCTCAGCAGCCACTCGCAAGTCACTGACGAAACAAGCCAAAAACCACTGGTGAAAAATTGACCAATTTGACGATGTCACATTTTTGTAAGCTGCGGTCGAGCGGCGCACTCTTGTAATCCACACACTTATCCACAACATTTGTGGATAACCGCGGGGGGATCCCTGCTGCCGCGGGCCGGCCGACGGCCAAACGGCTTTTCAGCGGATTTTTTCTTGCGACCCCAGACTCTCATCGCTACACTGCGCGCCTTTTTCCTTCCGGGCGCGCAAAGGCATTCGCAGTCATGAAAGACGCAATCCATCCTGAGTACAAAGAGATCACGGTGACCTGCAGCTGCGGGAACACCTTCCATACGCGCTCGACGCTGGGCCACGATCTGCAGATCGAGGTCTGCTCGAACTGCCACCCCTTCTATACGGGCAAGCAGAAGATCGTCGACACCGGCGGCCGCGTCGACAAGTTCCGCAAGAAGTACGCCCGCTGACGCCGGGCTCCCCGCCCGCATCGTTCGCAAAGGGGGCGCCCTCTTCGTATGGAAGGGGCGCCCTTTTTCATTGACCGTTCATACTCGCCCGTTCATGGTGGCGGCAGAGCCTGACGCAGTGATGAACTGGGTCGACTGAACTGGACGCTCAGCGCACGGCTCCAACCTTGTGGCCCGCCCGACCGCGGGGTTAGCTTCGACGTCCACTTGGCAGGGTCTGCTCATGCCGTCCAATACGATCACCGCAGTCGCGTTCGCCCGATTGGCTTTGCTGTCAGCGGCTGCTGCTGGCGGCCTCGCCGGCTGCGCGACGAACCCCGTCACTGGCACACCGGATCTGGTGTTCCAGAGCGAAGCCGGCGAGATCGCCAAGTCGAAAGAAGTGCACCCGATGCTGCTGCAGCAGTTCGGCGGCGTGTACGACGACCAGCAGATCGCTGCGTACGTCAATGAAGTGGGCCAGCGCGCCGCCAAGGCCAGCCAGCGTCCGGAGCTGACGTACACCTTTACCGTGCTCGACAGCGACGAGATCAACGCCTTCACGACCGGCGGCGGCTACGTCTACATCACGCGCGGCATCATGAACTACCTCAATAACGAGGCCGAGCTCGAGGCCGTGCTCGGGCACGAGATCGGTCACGTGTGCGCGCGCCATCCGGTGCGTCAGCAGAGCAAATCGGTGCTCTCCGGCATAGGTGCGGCGGCCGTGGGCATCTTCACCGGCAGCCCGGACCTCGCCGGGCTCGCGAACTACGCCGGCGCGGCGCTGGTCAGCGGCTACGGCCGCGACCAGGAACTCGAAGCCGACCGGCTCGGCGCCGAATACCTCGTGAAGACCGGCTACTCGCCCGGTCACATGGTGGACGTCGTGCGCCTGCTGAAGAACCAGGAGCTGGTCGAGATTCAACGCGCGCGCGAGGAGAAGCGGCAGCCGCACGTTTATCACGGCGTCTTCGCCAGCCATCCGGACAACGACTCGCGCTTGCACGAAGTCGTGGACGCGGCGTCGCATCTCAAGACGGCGGCCGATCCGCGCGACCCGGAGCGCGACAAGTACCTGAAGACGATCGAGGGGCTGCCGGTCGGCACCAGCCGCGCGCAAGGCGTGCTCAAGGGCAACCGCTTCTATCACGCGGATCTCGGCCTCACGATGGTCTTCCCGACCGGCTGGCACGTGGAGAACCGCGCCGATCGCCTGTTCGCGGTCTCGCCGAACAAGGACAGCATCATCCAGATGCAGACGCAGGCGCCGCCGCCGAACACCGGCCCGAGAGAATTCCTCTCGCGCATGCTCGCTCAATATAGCGCCGGCCAGGCCGAGCCGATCGACGTGAACGGATTGCAGGGTTACACGACGGTCGTGCGCTCGGCGCGCACTGAATTCGGCATCGTGCCCGCTCGCTATGCGGTGATCTACTACAACAACCTCGCGTACATCTTCGCCGCGGTCACCAAGGGCTCGGCGGGCGCGCCCTCCGCGGACCCGGTGTTCATGTCGACGATCAAAACCTTCCGGCGCCTGAAGCAGAGCGAGCTGCAGGCGGCCGAGCCGTACAAGATCAAGGTCATCCGCGCCGACGAGAACACGCGCATCGCCGAGCTGGCGAAGCAGTCCCCGCTGCCGAAATACGCCGAGCAGCAACTGCGCCTGCTGAACGACCTGTACCCGGACAAGGAGCCGAAGCCGGGCCAGCTCATCAAGATCGTGGAATAAGCCCTGCTGATCGTCGAATAAGCCATCCGCTTCGTGCCGGCGCGCTGCTTGCCCTCAGCAGCGCGCTCGTGTCAGTCTGCGCGGCCAACGGTGGAAGCAGACATGGCCGAGAAGAAATTCGAGCTGACCAACCTCGCGACCGGCAAAAAGTCGACCGCGGACATCAAGAGCGGCACGCTCGGTCCCGACGTGCTCAACATCGCGAACCTGACCCGCGATCTCGGCGTGTACACGTTCGACCCGGGCTTCATGGCGACCGCCTCGTGCGAAAGCCGCATCACCTTCATCGACGGCGATCAGGGCGTGCTCCTGCATCGGGGTATTCCGATCGACCAGCTCGCCGAGAAGAGCAACTTCCTCGAAGTCGCGTACCTGCTGATCAACAGCGAGTTGCCGACCGGCGAGCAGCTCAACGAGTTCACGCACGCCGTCCAGTACCACACGATGATCAACGAATCGCTGCTGCGGTTCTTCAACGGCTTCCAGTACAACGCGCACCCGATGGCGATGCTCTCGGGCGTGGTCGCTTCGATGGCGGCCTTCTATCACGACTCGATGGACATCCATAACCCGCGCCATCGCGAGATCTTCGCCCATCGCATCATCGCGAAGATCCCGACGATCGCCGCGGCAGCGTACAAGCACTCGCTCGGCCAGCCGTTCATTTACCCGCGCAACGACCTCGACTACTGCTCGAACCTGCTGCACATGTTCTTCGCGGTGCCGTGCGAGTCGTACAGAGTCGATCCGGTGACGGCGCAGGCACTCGACCTGCTCTTCATCCTGCACGCCGATCACGAGCAGAACGCGAGCACCTCGACCGTGCGCCTCGCCGGCAGCACCGGCGCGAATCCGTACGCGGCGATCTCCGCCGGTATCTCCGCTCTGTGGGGCCCGGCGCACGGCGGCGCGAACGAAGCGGTGCTGGCGATGCTCGAGCAGATCGGCACCGTCGAGAACGTGCCGAAGTACCTGGCGAAGGCCAAGGACAAGAACGACAACTTCCGGCTGATGGGTTTCGGCCATCGGGTCTACAAGAACTTCGACCCGCGCGCGACGATCATCCGCACCATGTGCCACAAGGTCCTGGCGAAGCTCGGCAAGTCCGACAACCCGCTGTTCGAGCTGGCGCTGAAGCTGGAAGAGATCGCGCTGAAGGACGAGTATTTCGTCGAGCGCAAGCTGTACCCGAACGTGGATTTCTATTCCGGCATCATCTACAGCGCAATCGGCATCCCGCAGTCGATGTTCACCGTGATGTTCGCGATCGCGCGCACGGTCGGCTGGGTCGCGCACTGGCACGAGATGATTTCCGATCCGGCGATGAAGATCGGCCGCCCGCGCCAGCTGTACACCGGGCCGGGCAAGCGCGACTACGTCGAAATGAATAAAAGGTAGGTCGGGCTTCAGCCCGACATTCGCGTCGGGCTGAAGCCCGACCTACTCACTCTCCAGCATCGCTTCGATTTCGGCGGCATCCGCCCTCTTCATCGGCCGCCCATCCACCGGGCTCGCCGGCGATTGCCGGATGCCATCGATCGGAAACACGACGGCGTCGATCTCCTTGTCCCCCGCGACGAAGTGCACGACCGGATACGCGACCAGGCGGTTCGGCTCGTAGCGCAGGCGTCGTTCGCCCATGCGATGCGGAATGCCGCGCTCCATCAGGTGCAGCGCGACCGGCTCGGCGCCCTCCGCGAACAGGTGCAGGTTCACCTCCGAGTGCGCGGACGCCGTGCCGCTGAGCACGGGCCCGACCAGCCGCGGCTCGAATCGCTGCAGCAGGCGCATCGCCTGCAACGCCGTCCGGCGCAGCGAGCTCAGGATTGAAGAATGAGTGTGCGCCTCGAACAGGCGGTGGTGCGCGGCAAGCGCCGCTTCGATCTCCGTGTTCTTCGGCAGCACCGCGATGTCGGTGGCGCCGAAGCGCTCGGCCGCCTTGCGTTTCGCCAGTCCGTAGTCGTCGATTCCCTGCTCGGACATGATGCGCGCCGCTTCCTGCGCCAGCGCGGCTCGCAATTGCTCGGCGCGGGGGTTGCTTCTCTTCGTCATCAATGAGTCATCTTCAGAATAACGAGTCGTCGTCCTTCTTCTCCTGCCCGTCCTCCTGCTGTTCGCCGAGCGTGCTGTCGAGCTGCGGCTCGGCGGGCAGGTGCCCGGCCATGAAAGTCTCGAAGATGGCGTTCGCGTCGCCCGGCCGTGCTGCCAGTCCGGTGTCCGCCGAGATGCGCATCGACACCAGTCCCGGCGGCGCCGCCCGGCGTTGCTCCGGCACGCCCTTCAGAGCCTCCGCCATGAAATATACCCACATCGGCAGCGCAGTGCGGCCGCCTTCCTCGCCGGGGCCGAGCGAGCGCTCCTGGTCGAAGCCGACCCAGGCGGTTGCGACCAGCCCCGCATTGAAGCCGCAGAACCAGGTGTCGCGACGGTCGTTGGTGGTGCCGGTCTTGCCGGCAAGGTCTCCGCGCTTCAGCACCAGTGCACGCGTGGCAGTGCCGCGGCGGATCACGTCGCTCATCATGTCCGTCATCAGATAGTCGTTCTGCGGCGAGATCGCGGGCGGCGCCAGCCGGTCGTCCTGCAGGTACGTCTCTGCGCCCCAGCGCATCTCATCGTTGCTCGGCGCGCGGATCGGCGCTTCGCCACCGCCTCCTTCCGTTTCGCCGCTGGCGATCGCCGCCGCTAGCGGCGGCTGCGCGCACTCCGGGCATGCGAAACGCGGCTGCGCTTCGTAGAGGGTCTTGCCGTCGGGACTGACGATGCGATCGAGATAGTACGGCTCCACGCGAAAACCGCCGTTGGCGAAAATCGCATAAGCGCTGGCCATATCCAGCGGCGACACCGATGCCGTGCCGAGCGCAAGCGACAGGTTACGCGGCAGGCTGTCCTTCGAGAACCCGAAACGCTCGATGTACTGCGTGGCGTATGCCGGGCCGAGCGTGTTCATGACGCGGATCGACACCAGGTTGCGCGAGCGGACCAGCGCTTCGCGCAGCCGCATCGGCCCGCGGAATTCGCGCGTCACGTTCTGCGGCCGCCAGCTGCCTTCGAGCGTCGGATCCTCGATGACCAGCGGTGCGTCGTTGACCATCGTCGCCGGCGTGAAGCCCTGCTCGAGCGCGGCCGAATACAGGAACGGCTTGAACGCCGAGCCCGGCTGACGTTTCGCCTGCACCGCGCGATTGTAGTTGCTCGCGTAGTAGTCGAAGCCGCCGGTGAGCGCAGCGATCGCACCGTCCTTCGGATCGACCGCGACGAGTGCGCCCTGCACGTCCGGCACCTGCGTCATGCGCCAGTTGCCCGACACTTCCTGCGCGACATACACGATGTCGTTCGGTGCGAGCACGTCGGCGGCGCGCTGCAGTTGCGGTCCGGTGCTGCCGTCCGGCAACGGTGCCCGCGCCCAGCTGATCGCCGGCCACGCGAGGCTGATCCGGCCGTTGGCGCGCGTGAACGCGACTGCGCTCTTCTCGTCGACCGAGAGAATCAGCGCCGGCACGAGTCCGCCGCGCGGCGAATATTCCTCGAGCGCCTGCGAGTATTCCTGCTCGCGCGCGCCCGGGGGCAGCTGCACGCGTCCAGCCGGCCCGCGATAGCCGTGGCGCTGGTCGTACTCGATCAACCCGGCGCGCAGCGCACGCACGGCTGCGCTCTGCAGGCGGCTGTCGACCGTGGTGACCGCTTCATAGCCTGCGGTGTAAGCCTCGGCGCCGAGCCGGTTGAACAGTTCGGCGCGCGCCATCTCGGCGACGTACGGCGCTTCGACTTCGACCGAAGGTCCGTGCAAGCGCGATTCGACCGGCGCGTTCAGCGCGATGTCGTACTCGTCCTGCGTGATGAATTCCTTTTCGCGCATCCGTCGCAGCACGTACGCGCGCCGTTGCCGCGCGAAATCCGCGTTGGCGACGGGATTGTCGCGCGACGGCAGGCGGAAGGTGCCGGCGATCAGCGAAATCTCCGGCAGCGTCAGCTGCTCGACTGTCTTGCCGAAGTACACCTCGGCCGCGGCGCCGATGCCGTACGCGCGCTGCCCAAGGAACATCTTGTTGAGATACAGAGCCAGGATTTCCTGCTTCGTCAGCTCCTGCTCGATGCGGAACGTCGTGAAGATCTCGACCAGCTTGCGGCGATAGCTTTTCTCGGGACTGAGGAACAGGCCGCGCGCGAGCTGCATCGTGATCGTGCTGCCGCCTTCGGATTTCTCGCCCGACAGCAGGTGACGCGCGGTCGCGCGGATCAGGCCGGGATAGTCGACGCCGCCGTGCTGGAAGAAGTTGTCGTCCTCGGCGGCGAGCACGGCATTGATCATCTGATTCGGGATCGCGTCGAACGCGAGCGGGATGCGCCGCTCCTCGCCGAATTGCGCAATGAGCTTGCCGTCGCGGCTATAGACACGCAGTGGCACGCGCAGCCGGATGTCCTTGATGGTCGAGACGTCGGGCAACGAAGGATGCAGATACTGGTAGCAGCCGAGCAGCGCCAGCACGATCGCGCCGAGCGCGCAGAAACCGAGCGCGAGCAGCACGCGGGGCGGGGACGAGAGGTAACGTCGCATCACAACAAAAAATCCTAAGTCCTTGCTTTACCCTTGCTTCTCAAAAGGGCCGTATGCATAGTAACTGGCGTTTGCGGGTCCACGTGCGTTGACCGCGCGTGAGGATGATAAGAGGCGAATCGGGGGCGGGGGTACGACCAGAGCAAATACCCGGCATCCGCGCAGTGGGGTGGGTCCGAATTATCGTTCTGCCTGGCGAATTGTCCAGCGCTGCCAGGTGCAGCAGATCCGTCATAAGGGCTTGATTGACCAGTCTCTGCCCGGCCCGTTCATCGACGGTCCGGCTAGCATGAGGCCCGACGTAGGAAAAAGAGCGATCCGGATCCGGGAATGCCGCGATGGTGATTCGTGAGGCTGCTCACATTCAACTTAACGCCCGGCTGTATATAGTTGCCGCCCGAGTTTCGTGTCCGGTCTCCGTTGGCGCCTTAACTATTTGATCTGAAAAGGGAAACAGCGTGCTCCTCACCGCAAAATCCCGGCCTCTCCTGGGACTCGACATCACCACCTCCTCGGTGAAGCTGATCGAGCTCTCGATGAGCGGCGGCCAGTACCGCGTCGAATCGTACGCGGCCGAAGCGACCCCTCCGAACTCCATCAACGAGAAAGCCATCGTCGACGCGAGTGCAGTCGGCGAAGCAATCAAGCGCGCCGTGAAGCGTTCTGGCGCGCGCGCGAAAGAAGCTGCAGTCGCGATCAGCGGCGACGCTGCGATCACCAAGGTGATCCAGATGCCGCGCACCCTGAGCGAGAACGAGCTCGAGGGTCAGGTCGAGATGCAGGCCGACCAGTACATCCCCTTCCCGATGGAAGAAGTCAGCTTCGACTTCGAAGTGATCGGTCCGTCAGAGAAGGATCCGGACATGCTCGACGTGCTGCTCGTGGCCACGCGCTCCGAGAACGTCGAGCAGCGCATCGCGGCGTGCGCCGCTGCGGGGCTCACCGCGAAGATCGTCGACGTCGAAGCGTTCGCGCTGGAAAACGCCTGCCGTCTGCTGACGCACCAGATGCCTGACGGCGGCCTGAGCCGCGTGATCGCGGTCGTCGACTTCGGCGCGAGCAGCACCACCTTCAGCGTGTTGCGCGACCTGAAAGTCATCTACACGCGCGACTTCTCCTTCGGCGGCCAGCAGCTGACCGAAGAAGTGATGCGCACCTACGGGCTGAGCATGGAGGAAGCCGGGCGCGCCAAGAAAGAAGGTGGCCTGCCGGGCAACTACGAGACCGAAGTGCTGGGGCCGTTCATCGACGACATGTGCCAGCAGGTCAGCCGCTCGCTGCAGTTCTTCCTGGCCTCCGGCGCCGGTCGCGAGCAGCCCGAGCAGATCCTGATCTGCGGCGGCTGCGCCAACATTCCGGGCGCCGCGGAAATGATCCAGAGCCGCGTCGGCATCGAGTCGCAGCGCGGCGATCCGCTCGGGCAGATGAAAGTGAGTCAGAAAGCCAAGGCGCAAGCGGTGAAGAAGGACGCGACTGCCTTGCTGACGGCCTGCGGTTTGGCACTACGGAGTTTCGACTGACATGCCGAGAATCAACCTAATCCCGTGGCGCGAGGCAGAGCGCAAGCGCAAGCGCCAGGAGTTCGGCGTCGGCGCGCTCGGTGCAGTGGTCGTCGCCGGTCTCATCGCCTTCCTGGTGTACCTGCAGATGGGCGCCGCGATCGACAACCAGAAAGAGCGTAACCAGTATCTCAACGACGAGATCGCGAAGCTCGACAAGCAGATCACCGAGATCCTCGCGCTGGAAGAGGAAAAGCGCCGGCTCAAGGCGCGCATCGACGTCATCGAGAAGCTGGAGCTGTCGCGGCCCGAGATCGTGCACGTATTCGACCAGCTGGTGCGCACCATTCCCGACGGCGTGAACCTCACCTCGGTCAAGCAGACCGACCGCAAGCTGCAGCTGAAAGGCCTGGCGCAATCGAGCACGCGCGTTGCCTCGTACATGCGCAACATCGACGCGTCCGAGTGGCTGACCGATCCGGCGCTCGACATCCTCGAAACCAAGAGCGCCACCGAGGGCAGCTCTGAGTTCACGCTGAACGCCACGCAGGAGAACCCGCAGCTGCCCGCGCAAGCCGAGCAGCAGGTTGCCGCGACGCCGCCGAAAGGGCCGAAAGGAGCGCGCCGATGAGCGTCCTCGACCAGATCCGCGAGCTCGATCCGAACGATCCTGGCCGCTGGCCGCTGCCGATCCGCCTCGGCGCAATCGGCCTGATCTTCGTCATCGCCGTGGTGGCGGGGGCGTACTTCGGAGCGTGGAAACCGAAGAAACCCGAGCTGGACGCGGCCCGCGCCGAAGAGACGCAGCTGTTGCAGAAGCTCGAGGCGAAGGCGAAGAAGGCCGCGAACCTCGACGCCTACAAGGCGCAGCTCGCGGAGATGGAGCAGTCGTTCGGCGCGATGCTGCGCAAGCTCCCGAACAAGACCGAAGTTCCGAATCTTCTGACCGACATCTCGCAGCAGGGCACTGCCGCCGGCCTCGACCAGAAGCTGTTCCAGCCGAACGCGCAGGTGGTCAAGGACTTCTACGCCGAGTTGCCGATCAAGATGCGCCTCACCGGCACGTTCCATTCGATCGGCGCCTTCGTCAGCGGCGTCGCGGCGCTGCCGCGTATCGTGACGCTGCACGACGTGCAGATCACGCAGCTGGGCAAGACTCCCGGCACCGACGAGCTGCAGCTCGACGTGACTGCGAAAACCTATCGCTACCTGGACGAGGAAGAGCAGGCCGCGGCTCAGCCGGCGAAGCAGGGACCGGCTGGCAAGAAGCAGGGCAACAAGCCGCCCAACGCCCGCACTCCGGCAGCTAAGTGATGCAACCTATGACCAGATCCATCCTCATTTCGGCCGCCGTGCTCGCAGTGCTGTCGCTGAGCGGTTGCTCCAACGGCATGGACGAGTTGCACAAGCAAGTCGAGGACATCAAGAGCCGTCCGGGCGATTCGATCGAGCCGCTGCCGCCGATCAAGCCGTACGAGCCGTTCGCATATAACGCTGCCAGCATGCGCTCGCCGTTCGTACCAACGCCGCCTGCGCGCAGCGATCTCGCCGCCGGCGTGCGTCCCGACGTGAAGCGCCCGCGCGAATTCCTCGAGCAGTTCCCGCTCGACACGATGCGCATGGTCGGCACGCTGGCGCTGCAGGGCCGCAACTACGGCCTCGTGCAGGGCAAAGACGGCCTCGTGCATCGCGTGCTGCCCGGCAACTTCGTCGGTCAGAACGACGGCAAGATCGTCGGTATCGCACCCACCAAAATATCAATCATCGAGATCGTCCCCGACGGTCTCGGCGGATACATCGAGCGTCCAGCCGCGCTGGCGTTGACAGAATGATCCCAGGGAGAAATCCGAAAATGTCGTTCTCAATCTCGTCGTTGCGCCGGATCGGTATCGGCGTACTGCTGTTTGCAGGCGTGACGCTGCAGGCGCTGGCGCAGACCGCCAACCGCCTGGAAGGCATCACGTTCACCACCGGCGCCGGCAACAAGGTCGAGCTGACGCTGCAGCTCAGCGACAACGCGCCGACGCCGCTGACCTTCACCGTCGACAATCCGGCGCGCATCGCGCTGGACCTGCCCGACACGAGCGTCGCGATGGCTTCGCGCCGCGTCGACGTCAAGCAGGGTGTGGTCGATACGGTGAACGTCGCCGAGGCGAACGGCCGCACGCGAGTCGTGCTGAACGTCGATAACCTGGTGCCGTACGAGACGCGCGTCTCCGGCAACACCATCGTCATCTCTGTCGGCGGCGCCGGCGGACGCGTCGCCAGCGGCCCAGCAGTTTCCACCGCCGCCGCGGCAGCCACCTCCGCCACTCCGCGCTCCGCCGCGCCGATCACCGGCTCGCGCAGCGTCAACAACATCGACTTCCGCCGCGGCAGCGACGGTTCGGGCCGCATCATCGTCGAGCTCACCGACGCCAAGGTGCCCGCGGACCTGCGCCAGGAAGGCGGTCGCATCGTCGTCAATTTCGCGAAGACCTCGCTCCCCGAAAACCTGATGCAGCGGCTCGACGTCAACGACTTCGGCACGCCGGTCAATTCTGTCGACGCGCTGCGCGCCGGCGACGGCACGCGCCTCGTGATCCAGGCCACTGGCGACTACGAGCAGCTCGCGTACCAGTCCGACAACATCTACACGATCGAGATCAAGCCGGTCGTGAAGCTGCCGCCGGAGCTGCAGGACCAGAAGGAGTACACCGGCGAGCGCCTGACGCTGAACTTCCAGGACATCGAGACGCGCGCCGTGCTGCAGCTGCTGGCTGACACCAGCGGCCAGAACATGGTGATCAGCGACACGGTCGGCGGCAACGTCACCCTGCGTCTGCAGAACGTGCCGTGGGATCAGGCGCTGGACATCGTCATGCGCACCAAGGGTCTGGACATGCGTCGCGAAGGCAACGTCATGTTCGTCGCCCCGGCGGCAGAAATCGCCACGCGCGAGAAAGAGCTGCTGACCGCGCGTCAGCAGGTGCAGCAGCTCGCCCCGCTGCGCACCGAGTACCTGCAGATCAACTACGCCAAGGCGGCCGACCTTGCCGCGCTGATCAAATCCGGCCAGAACAGCTCGCTGCTCTCCGAGCGCGGCAGCGTTGCGATCGACGAGCGCACCAACACCCTGCTGCTGCAGGACACGTCGGAGCGCCTCGGCGACATTCGCCGGCTGGTTTCGACGCTCGACATTCCGGTGCGGCAGGTGCTGATCGAAGCCCGCATCGTGATCGTCAACGACGACTATAGCCGCGAGCTCGGCGTGCGCTTCGGCACGACGGCCGCGTTCGAACACGGCGGTTCGGACGGCGGCGGCATCGTCGGAGGCCAGAACTTCGTGACCGAGGAGGACGATCTCGTGCTGTCGCCCAATGACGCGCTGGTGCCCAACGGCCGTCCGGGCTTCGTGCAGGGCGACCCGATCGACCGCTACATGGTGAACCTGCCGGTCGCGAACCCGGCCGGCCGCCTGGCGCTCACGCTGCTCGATTCCGACTACATCGTCGACCTCGAGCTGTCGGCGGCGCAGGCCGAAGGCCGCGGCGAGATCATCTCCTCGCCGCGCCTGATCACGGCGAACCAGCGCGAGGCGACGATCGAGCAGGGTGTGGAAATTCCTTACCAGGAATCCTCGTCCAGCGGCGCCACGACCACGCAGTTCAAGAAGGCCGTGCTGTCGCTCAAGGTCACGCCGCAGATCACGCCGGACAACCGCGTCATTCTCGACCTCACGGTTGCGAAGGACAGCGTCGGTCAGCTGGTCGCGAGCGCGACTGGCGGCTTCGTGCCGAGCATCGACACCCGCGAGATCGTCACGCAGGTGCTGGTGAACGACGGCCAGACCGTCGTGCTCGGCGGCATCCTCGAGACCGAGCGTCGCGACAATGAGCAGAAAGTGCCGTGGCTCGGCGACGTGCCGGTGCTCGGCCGCCTGTTCAAGACGACCTCGAAGACCGACAACAAGGACGAGCTGCTGATCTTCGTGACCCCGCGCATCCTGCGCGAGGGCTCGAGCCTGTACTGATCCAGCCCGCAAGCTGGTGACGAATCCGCGGCCGCCGTCGGGCGGCCGCTTTCGTTTATAGTCCCCGTCACCGCCATGAGCTCGCCGGCCCCTCGCAGGAACGTGTTCTTGATCGGCCCGATGGGCTCGGGCAAGACGGCCGTCGGCAAGCAGCTGGCGCGCCTGCTGGATCTGACCTTCTACGACAGCGACATCGAGATCGAGCGGCGCACCGGGGTCGATATTCCCTACATCTTCGAGAAAGAGGGCGAGACCGGCTTCCGGGAGCGCGAGCGCGACGTGATCGACTCTCTGACGCAGCTTCACGACGTGGTGGTCGCAACCGGCGGCGGCGCGGTGCTGATGCCCGAGAACCGCGAGCGGCTCGCCGCACGCGGCAACGTGGTCTACCTCAGGACCGGCATTCGCCAGCAGCTGGAACGGACGCGGCACGGCCGGCAGCGCCCGCTGCTGTTCACCACCGATCCGGAAGGGCGGCTGCGCGAGCTGATGGAAGTGCGCGCGCCGCTGTACGAATCCATCGCGGCGGTGACCGTCGCGACCGACGGGCGCCACGTGCGCGTCGTCGCCGACGAAATTCTCGAGCGCCTGCAGAGCCTCGCAACATCATGACCCAAGGACCGCGCGAACGCATCGACATTACGCTGGGCGAGCGCAGCTATCCGATCTTGATCGGTCAGCAACTGCTCGAAGATGCGCAGCTGCTGGCCAAATACATCGCAGCTCGCAACCTGCTCATTGTGACGAACGAGACGATCGCGCCTCTGTACCTGGCCAGATTGGAGAGCGCGCTGCAGGATCGGCGCGTGGCGACGTTGGTGCTGCCCGACGGCGAGCAGCACAAGACGCTCGACGGCTTCGCCCGCATCATCGACGCCTTGATCGCCGGGCGCATGAATCGCGACGCAGCGGCCGTGGCGCTGGGCGGGGGTGTCATCGGAGACATGGTCGGGTTCGCCGCGGCCTGCTATCAGCGCGGCATCGACTACGTGCAGGTGCCGACGACGTTGCTCGCACAAGTCGATTCTTCGGTCGGCGGCAAGACCGGCGTCAATCATCCGCACGGCAAGAACATGATCGGCGCATTTCATCAGCCGCGCTGCGTGATCGCGGACACCAGCACGCTGCAGACGCTCTCACCGCGTGAGTACCGCGCTGGGCTGGCGGAGGTCGTCAAGTATGGCTTCATCCGCGACGTGGCGTTTCTGCGCTGGATCGAGACGAACGTCGAGCCCTTGCTGGCGCGCGACGCTGCCGCAGTGATTCACGCCGTGCGCCGCTCGTGCGAGATCAAGGCCGAGGTCGTCGCCCAGGACGAGCGCGAGCAGGGGCTGCGCGCGATCCTGAATCTCGGCCATACCTTCGGCCACGCGATTGAAACCGCGGCGGGCTATGGGACGTGGCTGCACGGCGAAGCTGTGGCTGCCGGCATGGTCATGGCGGCGGAAATGTCGGAACGGGTGGGCTGGCTGGAGCCGGCCGAGCGCGATCGCGCGGTGCGGCTGATCGAAAGGCTCGGGCTGCCAATCGCGCCGCCGCGCATCGGTGCGCAGCGCGGCCGCGAGCTCATGGGCATGGACAAGAAGGTGCTCGGCGGGCGTGTTCGCCTGGTGCTGATGCGCGGGCTCGGCCGCGCAGCGGTGCCTGACGACTACGCCGAGCAGGCCCTTGAAGCTACTCTGCAAGCGCATTTCGGCTGATACTCGCCGTAGCGCATGACTGCCGAAACCGCATCGCTCGCCCCGTATGCCGCCACCGAGGCTGCCTCGCGCGGCCGCGTGCACCAGGAGCCGGCCCCGGTCCTGCGCGGCGAATATCAGCGCGACCGCGACCGCATCATTCATTCGACCGCTTTCCGCCGGCTGGTCTACAAGACGCAGGTGTTCGTCAATCACGAGGGCGATCTTTACCGGACGCGGTTGACGCACTCGATCGAAGTCGCGCAGATCGCGCGCACGATCGCGCGCGCGCTGCGTCTGAACGAAACGCTCGCGGAAGCGATCTGCCTCGCGCACGACCTCGGCCACACGCCGTTCGGGCACGCCGGCCAGGACGCGCTGAATGCTTGCATGCGGCCGCACGGGGGCTTCGAGCACAACCTGCAGTCGCTGCGCGTGGTGGACGAGCTCGAAGAGCGCTACGCCGCGTTCCCCGGCCTGAACCTGACATTCGAGACGCGCGAGGGCATCCTCAAGCACTGCTCGGTGACCAACGCGCGGCAGCTCGGCGAGCTGGGCGAGCGCTTCATCCAGCGCCGGCAGCCGACGCTCGAGGCGCAGATCGCCAATCTTGCCGACGAGATCGCCTACAACAACCACGATCTGGACGACGGCTTGCGCGCCGGGCTGATTACGCTCGACGGGCTGCGCGACGTGCCACTGTTCCGCCGTCAGCACGACGCGGTGCTCGCGCTCTATCCGCAACTGCAGGACCGCCGCCTGATACACGAAGTGGTGCGGCGGATGATCAATCACGTGGTCACGGACCTGGTCCAGACGACGCAGGGGGCGATCGAAACCACCGGGCCGGCCGACGTCGAGGACGTGCGTACGCAGCCGATGGCGCTCGTGCAGTTCAGCGAGAGCGTCGCTGCCGAGCACCTCGAGCTCAAGCACTACCTGCGCGACCACGTCTACCGTCACTACCGCGTGCTGCGCATGACGAACAAGGCGCACCACGTCATCCGCTCGATGTTCGACTCGTTTTACGCGCGGCCCGAGCTGTTGCCGGACGAGCACTTCCAGGCGGCGCGTGACATGGAGTCCGAGTCTGGCGAGAACGGCCGCGCGCGCGCGGTCGCCGATTACATCGCCGGCATGACCGACCGCTACGCGATCGTCGAGCACGAGCGGTTGTTCGATCCGGCGAAGCGAAGCTGAGTCACGATGCTCAAGAATGACCTACTGCTACGTGCTCTGCTTCGCCAACCGGTAGAGCGAACGCCTGTCTGGCTCATGCGCCAGGCCGGACGTTATCTGCCGGAATATCGCGCCACGCGCGCGCGCGCGGGCAACTTCCTGAAGCTCTGCATGACACCGGAACTGGCCTGCGAAGTGACTT
>JBIOUH010000072.1:0-10949 GCA_044866955.1 Steroidobacteraceae bacterium | reverse complement strand
TTCCGCGCGGCGAAGCAGGCGGTCATCAAGGCCGGCCAGTACGCCTACCGCGATCGCAAGACCAACAAGCGCAACATGCGCTCGCTGTGGATCACGCGCATCAACGCCGAAGCGCGCGTTCACGGCTTGTCGTACAGCAAGCTGATCGCCGGGCTGAACCTGGCGGGTCTGGAAATCGATCGCAAGGTGCTCGCCGACATCGCGATGAACGATCCGGCCGCATTCGGCGTGATCGCGCAGAAGGCAAAAGATAGCCTGTTGAAGCAGGCTGCCTGAATGCAATCGCTCGTTGAGGCCGCGCGCGCGGAAATCGTGCGCGCGGCCAACATCGAGGAATTGGAGCAGATCCGGGTCCGCCTGCTCGGCAAGAAGGGCGAGATCACCGCGCAGCTCAAGTCGCTCGGGGCGATGGACCCCGAGGCGCGCAAGCTCGCGGGCGCGAAGATCAACGAAGCGAAAGAAGCGCTGACCGCAGCGCTCGACGCACGTCGCACAGCGCTCGAAGGCGAGCAACTCGCAGCGCAACTTGCCAGCGACACTGTCGACGTTACCTTGCCCGGCCGCGGCCAGAGCCTCGGCGGGCTGCATCCGGTCACGCGCTCGCGGCGCCGGATCGAGCAGATCTTTCGCGGCGGCGGTTTCGTCGTCGCCGATGGCCCCGAGATCGAAGACGACTGGCACAACTTCGAAGCACTGAACATCCCCGCCGACCATCCGGCGCGGGCGATGCACGACACTTTCTATTTCGGCGACGGCCGCCTGCTGCGGACCCACACGTCGCCGGTGCAGGTGCGCTACCTGCAGGCGCACAAGCCGCCGGTGCGCATCATTGCGCCGGGTCGCGTGTATCGAAACGACTCCGACATGACCCACACGCCGATGTTCCACCAGCTCGAAGGGCTGGTCGTGGACGAGGGCATCAGCTTCGCCAATCTGAAAGCCGTGCTGCACGGCTTCATGCAGGAATTCTTCGAGAAGGACGTCGGCATGCGCCTGCGTCCTTCCTACTTCCCTTTCACCGAGCCTTCCGCGGAAGTCGACATCTCCTGTGTCGCCTGCGGCGGCGCGGGTTGTCGCGTGTGCAAGAACACCGGCTGGCTCGAAGTGGCCGGCTGCGGCGTGGTGCATCCCAATGTGCTGCGCGCTGTGGACGTGGACCCTGAACGCTTCACCGGCTACGCATTCGGCTTCGGCATCGACCGGCTTACGATGCTGCGCTATGACATCAACGACCTGCGCATGTTCTTCGAGAACGATCTGCGCTTTCTGCGGCAGTTCGCCTGATGCAGATCAGCCTGCAATGGTTGAACGAGTGGGTGGACACAGGGACCGACGTGCGCGGGCTCGCGCACGCACTCACGATGGTCGGCCTCGAGATCGAGGCTGTTCATGCTGCGGCGCCGCCGCTAGCTAACGTCGTCGTCGGCGAAGTGAAAAGCGTGACCAAGCATCCGGACGCCGAGAAACTCAACGTGTGCCGCGTGTCGAACGGGCGCGAGGAGTTGCAGATCGTCTGCGGCGCGCCGAACGTTCGCGTCGGCATGAAGGCGCCGCTCGCGATGATCGGCGCGAAGCTGCCAAACGGGATGGAGATCAAGCAGGCGAAGCTGCGCGGCGTCGAGTCCTCAGGAATGCTGTGCTCCGCGCGCGAGCTGGGTTTGAGCGAGGACGCAACCGGGCTGTTCGATCTGCCGGCTGAGCTGCCGGTCGGTCAAGACCTGGTCACGGCGCTCCGCCTGAACGACACAATCTTTGCAGTGAACCTCACACCGAATCGTGGTGACTGCATGAGCGTCGCTGGCGTCGCGCGCGAAGTGGCAGCGCTGCGCAAGCAGCCCTTGCATCCGCCCGCGATGAAGCCCGTCACCGCGCAATCGACCGAGCGTTTTCCGGTGCGCCTCGAAGGCGGCAGCGGTTGCCCCAAGTTCGTCAGTCGCGTGATTCGCGGCATCCGCCCGAATGCGAAGTCGCCGTTCTGGATGCAGGAGCGTCTGCGTCGCGCCGGTCTGCGTCCGATCAGCGCAGTCGTCGACGTCACCAACTACGTGATGCTCGAGCTCGGCCAGCCGCTGCATGCGTACGATCTCGACAAGCTCAACGGCTCGATCATCGTGCGGTTTGCCAAGGCCGGCGAGACGCTGAAGATGCTCGACGGCCGCGTGGTCGAACTAGCGCCCGACATCCTGATGATCGCGGACCAGCGCACGCTGCTCGGCATGGCAGGCGTGATGGGCGGCGAAGACTCCGGCATCAACGACGGCACTACGAACGTGCTGCTGGAAGGAGCGTTCTTCACGCCTTCGATCGTCGCGGGCCGCGGCCGCCGCTTCGGATTGATCACGGATGCTTCGCAGCGCTTCGAGCGCGGCGTCGATCCGGAGTTGCAGGAGCGTGCTATCGAGCGCGCTACACAGTTGCTGCTGGAATCCGCGGGTGGGACGCCGGGCCCGCTCGAAGTGACTCGCACGGCCGAGCGCTACCCACCGCGCTCAGCAGTGCGCGTGCGCCATCAGCGTGTTCAGCACGTACTTGGCGCTCCGCTGACAGCGGAAGCGGTCGCAGACTGCCTGGTCCGCCTGGGCATGAAGGTCGAAGGCTCGGCGCCGGCCTGGTCCGTGACGCCGCCGAGCTGGCGTTTCGACATCAGCATCGAGGAAGACCTGATCGAAGAGGTCGCGCGCTTGTACGGCTTCGACAATATTCCCGAGAAGAACGAGATAGCGGCGCAACGCATGCAGCCGTGGACCGAAACCCGCGTGCGCAACGAGCGCGCATCGGATGTCCTCGTCGATCGCGGCTATCAGGAAGCGATCACGTACTCGTTCACCGATCCGGCCACGCAGGCCCTGCTGTTTCCTGGCGAGGCGTTCGCACTCGCGAATCCGATCTCCGCGGAGCTTGCAGTGATGCGCGTGTCGCTGTGGCCGGGTTTGTTGCAGGCACTCGCCAGCAATCAACGACGTCAGCAGTCGCGCGCGCGTCTGTTCGAAGTCGGGCGTCGCTACTCCGGCAGCGATGGCAAAGAGACTGAAGTGATCGCAGGCGTCGTCACGGGCTCGACACTGCCGGAGCAGTGGGGCGCCGAAGCGACGAAGGTGGATTTCTTCGACGTGAAGGCGGATGTCGAAGCGCTGCTCGGACTCACCGGCGCGGCTGCGCAATTCCGCTTCGTGCCCGAAGCTCATCCCGCGCTCCACCCTGGTCAATCCGCCCGCATCTGGCGTGACAACCGTTCCGTAGGGTGGCTCGGCGCGCTGCATCCAGAGCATTCGCGGCGGCTGGATTTGACATATCCGGTGTTCGTGTTCGAGGTCGAGACGCACAGCGGATTGGCGCATGACGTGCCGGTTTTCGCCGAGATTTCCAAATACCCGGCCATCCGCCGCGATATTGCCGTGATCGTCGACGAAGACTTGGCGGTGGAGGCTTTGCTGGCCACCGTGCGCGACGGCGCTGGCACGCTTTTGCAGGCGTTGAACGTACTGTCTGTCTACCGTGGACGACAGTTCGAGAAAGGCAAGAAAAGCATAGCCTTAGGTCTGCAATTGCAGGATACTTCCCGCACCCTGACCGATAGCGAAGCCGACGCCATCGTGGCGCGGGTCATCGAACAACTGAAGCTCAAGCTGAACGCCACGATCCGGGACAAATAACCTATGGCACTTACGAAAGCGGAGATCGCCGAGGCCTTGTTCGACCAGCTGGGTCTGAACAAGCGCGAGGCTCGGGAGCTCGTCGATCTGTTCTTCGAAGAGCTGCGCGCGTCGTTGTCGACGGGCGAGCAGGTGAAGCTTTCGGGTTTTGGCAACTTCGATCTGCGCGATAAAAACCAGCGACCGGGTCGTAATCCGAAGACGGGCGAGGAGATTCCGATCAGCGCTCGCCGCGTCGTGACGTTTCGACCGGGACAAAAACTGAAAGCTCGAGTCGAGGCGTATGCTGGAACCAGGCAATAACAGCGAATTGCCCCCGATCCCCGGCAAGCGCTACTTCACCATCGGTGAAGTCAGCGACCTTTGCGGGGTGAAGCCCCACGTCCTGCGCTACTGGGAGCAGGAGTTCCCGCAGCTCAAGCCCGTCAAGCGCCGCGGCAATCGCCGCTATTACCAGCGCCAGGACGTGCTCGTCATCCGCCAGATCCGCAGCCTGTTGTACGAACAGGGCTTCACGATCGGCGGCGCGCGCAATCGCCTGCAAGGCGACGAGGCGCGCGACGACCTGACCCAGGCGCAACAGATCGTGCGCCAGATTCGGGTCGAGCTGGAAGAAGTGCTGCGGATTCTGCGCCGATAGGTCGGGCTTTAGCCCGACTGGCCGTACATCTCCAAAAATCCCTTCACCGCCGCGTTCACATGATTCGCGCGCGTGCGCGCGCTGATCTCTCCGCCGCACGCCGCGCTGAACACGAGCTGCCCCTGCACGAGCGCGATGAACTGACTCGCCGCGAGCCGCGCCGCTTCGTTCGACTCATCGATGCTGATCACGCCGCGATCGGCGAGCCCGCGCAGATAGCGCGCGGTCCGGTCCAGCAGGCCGGGCATTCCGACTTCGAGCAAAGCCTTGCGCAGCGCCGGGAAGCGCGGCGCTTCGTGCACGGCGATGCGATAGACCGCGAGGCCGTCGTCGGACAGCATTCGCTTCAGCATGTGCGTCGCCAGTGAGCGCAATTCCGTTTCGGCATCGAGCGTCTGTCGCGGCACCGAGCGCTCTTCCGGAAAGAACCGCGCAGCCCGCTCGCTCAAGACGGATTCGAACAGCGCTTCCTTGCTGCCGAATTCCGCGTACAGCGTCGCGAGCGAGCCGCCGGCCTCGCGAACGATCGCGTTGACGCTCGTGTTCGCGAAGCCGTGTTGCAGGAACAGCTGTTCGGCGACTGCGATCAATTGCTCGCGGCGCGCAGCAAGCTGACGCGAGCGAGTGTTGCTCGTGCCGGTCACGCCGTCGTGGTTAAGCGCCTGCTTCATGACTGCTCCGGCGCTGGCAACGTCGGTTGCGCTGCGGAGTGCTGCTTCTTGCGGCGCTCGACGAATACGAAGAACAGCGGCACGAAGACTGTGGCCACGAACGTCGCGACGATCATGCCGCCGAATACGCCCGTGCCCATTGATTGACGTGCAGCCGCGCCGGCGCCGGTCGCCGCGACGAGCGGTACGACACCGAGCACGAACGCGAGCGACGTCATGACGATCGGACGGAATCGCAGGCGTGCGGCTTCCTTGGCCGCCTCGATGGGCGCCATACCCTCCTGCACTCCGCGGTGAGCGAATTCCACGATCAGGATCGCGTTCTTCGCGGAGAGGCCGATCAGCACGATCAAGCCGATCTGGAAGTAGATATCGTTCTCCATCCCGCGCAGCGCCACGAAGGCGAGCGCGCCGAATACTGCGAAAGGCACAGCGAGCAGCACCGAGATCGGCAGTAACCAGCGGCCGTACAGTGCCGCGAGAATCAGGAACACCATGACGATCGCGAATCCGAAGGCGAACGCGGAAGCACTGCCGGTGCGCTCTTCCTGGTACGCTTGGCCGGTCCACGCAATCTGAAAGCCGGCGGGCAGTGTCTTCGCAGCGACCTCTTCGACGGCCGCCAGCGCTTCCCCCGAGCTGACGCCTTCGCGACCGGAGCCGTTGAAGCGAGCGGCGACGTAGCCGTTGAAGCGTTCGAGCAGCTCCGGACCCACGACTTCCTTGACCTGGATCAGCGCTTTCAGCGGAATCATCTGCTGGCTCGTATTCGAGCGCACGTAGATTTCGCCGAGATCGTTCGGCTCGTTGCGGTACGGTGCTTCGGCCTGCATCTGCACGCGGAATGTGCGGCCATAGAGGTTGAAGTCGTTGACGTACAGCGCGCTCATCGTGCTCTGCAGAGCATCGAACACTTCGCTGACGGGAACACCGAGCGCCAGCGCCTTCGCGCGATCCACTTCGACACGCAGCTGCGGCACAGAGGAGCGATAGAACGTATTGACGCCCTGCAATCGCGAATCCGCAGCGAGATTCTGCTGAAACTCGCGCAGCACCTGGCCGAGTCGCACTGGGTCCGAGGAGCCGCGCGCTTGCAAGTAGCCCTCGAAGCCGCCGGCAGTGCCCAGGCCGCGGATCGACGGCGGATTGAAAGCTATCGCCGTGCCGCCGCGGATCGAGGCGACGCGCCGGTTCAAGTCACTGGCGATGTCCGCCGCGAGCCGGTCACGTTCGTTCCACTTCTTGAAGATGATGAACAGCGTCGCCGCGTTGCTCTTGGTGCCGCCGCCGACGAAGTCGTTGCCGTTGATGACGTTGACGTACTCGAATTCGGGATAGTCGGGGAGCATCCGCTGCATCTGCGATGAGACCGCCGCGGTGCGCTCCAGCGTGGCGCCGTCCGGTAGCTGGACGTTGCCGATCAGGTAACCCTGGTCCTCGGGCGGAACGAAACTGTTCGGCAGGTACCAGAACAGCAGGCCGGCGAGGGCGATGATGCCGGCGAAAATCGCCAGCGCCCGGGTCCGGTACTGCAGAGCCTGATTGACACTCGTGAGGAAGCGGCGCGTGGTGGCGCCGAAGGCTCGATTGAACCACCGGAACCACTTCGAGTCGTGAGTCGGATCGCGCAAGAGCAGCGCGCATAGAGTCGGCGTCAAGGTGAGCGCGGTGAAACCGGAGATGACCACGGCGATTGCGACCGTGACCGCGAACTGTCGGTACAACTGGCCGGCGAGGCCGGTGAGGAAGGCGACGGGTACAAACACCGCGCACAGGACGAGCACGATCGCGATGACAGCGCTCGAGACTTCGTGCATGGCTTCGACTGCCGCAGCCAGCGGCGACATCTTTTCCTCGCGCATGAGGCGCTCGACGTTTTCGAGCACGACGATTGCGTCGTCGACCACGATGCCGATCGATAGCACCATCGCGAACAGCGTCAGCGTGTTGATCGAGAAGCCGACGAGCCACAGACCGGCAAATGTGCCGATGAGCGACACGGGTACTGCGATCACGGGGATCAGCGTTGCGCGCCACGTCTGCAGGAACAGAAACACCACGAGGATGACGAGCGCGCCGGCCTCTAGAATCGTCTTGGTCACTTCCTCGATCGAGGCAGAGATGAAACGGGTCGGGTCGAACGGCGTGGCAAAATCGACGCCGGGCGGAAACGACTGCTTCATCTCGTTCATCTTGTCGCGGATTGCCTGCGACACTTCCAGCGCATTGCCGCCGGATTGCATGAAAACGGCCATGCCGATCGACGGTTTGCCGGACAGCAGGTTGTAGGTGTCGTAGCTCTGCGCGCCGAGCTCGATGCGTGCGACGTCCTTCAGCCGCAGGACGCCGCCGCCCGCGCTCGAGCGGATCACTATGTCGCCGAATTCCTCCGGCTCCACCAGTCGACCCTGCGCCGTGACGGTATAGACCAGGCTCTGGCCCTTCAGCGCCGGCTCCGCGCCAATCTTGCCGGCGGCGTACTGCGTGTTCTGTGAACGCAAGGCATCTGCGATGTCGCTGACTGTCAGCCCGAGCTGCGCCAACCGGTCCGGGCGCAGCCAGATGCGCATCGAGTAGTCGCGGGCGCCAAACACGCCGATATCGGCGACGCCCGGCACGCGCTTGAGCTCGTCGAGCAGCGTGATGGTCGCGTAGTTCGACAGGAACAGCGTGTCGCGGCTGTTATCCGGTGATACCAGCGCGACGAGCAACAGGATGTCGTTCGAGCGCTTCTGCACCGTTACGCCATTGCGACGGACTTCATCGGGCAGTCTCGGCAATGCGAGCTGCACCCGGTTGTTGACGTTGAACACCGCGGTGTCGATGTTCGTGCCGACATCGAATGTCGCGGTGATCGTCAGATCGCCGGTGGAGGAGGAGCTGGAGTTGAAGTACAGGAGGTGTTCGACGCCGGAGAGCTTCTCCTCGATTGGCGCCGCGACGGTCTTCGCGATCGTCTCCGCGCTCGCGCCCGGATAGCTGGTGTTGACGACGACCGTCGGCGGGGCGATGTCCGGATACTGCGCGATCGGCAGGATCGTGCTCGCTACCAGGCCGGCGATCACGATGACGATCGCGATGACACCGGCCAGCACCGGGCGCTCGATGAAAAACTTCGAGAACATGTCAGCGGGCCGCCGTTGCGGCTTCCGTCGACGAGTTCGCGGATTGCGCCTGTGCGACCACTGCGATGCCCGGCTTCAGCTTCATGAGATTGTCGAGGATCACCGTGTCGCCGGCGTTCAGGCCGTTGCGGATGATCCAGTCCTGGCCGACCCAGGTGCCGACGTCCACAGCGCGCTGCGCAGCTTTGCCGCCAGAATCGATGACCCAGACGTAGCGACCCAGGTCTCCCTGCAGGACCGCGCTCTGTGGGACGGCGAGAACATTCTGCGAGCCCGCTTCGACGTGCACCGTTGCGAACTGGCCGGGCAGGATCTGCAGCTGCGGATTGGGGAACTCCGCGCGCAGCTGCACCGTGCCCATCTGCTGATCGACCGTCGAGGCTGCGAAGTTGATATGACCGCGAGCGCCGTACGTTTCGCCGTTCGCGAGCACCAGGCCGACGTCGCTGCGTTCCTCGCCCGCCTTGCGCAGGTTGACATGCTCAGCTTCGGAAAGAGCGAAGCGCACCCACACCGGATGCGTCTGCGACATCGTTGTGAGCAGGCTGCTGTCCGTGTTCGCCGTCACGAGACTGCCCTCCGAATGTAGCGCGCGGCCCGTCACGCCAGTGATCGGCGCCACTACGGAGGTGTATGACAGATTGAGCTCGGCTTCGTGAACCGCTGCGCGCGCCGCTGCAAGTTGTGCAGTTGCCGTGCGATACGCCGTCTCGGCTTCTTCGGCGAGACGTTTGCTGACCGCTGCATTTGCCAGCAGTCCGCGAAGACGCTCGGACTCGCGTCGCGCCTGCTCATTGGTTGCGTCAGCCTGATCGGCCGTCGCTTTCGCGTGCGCCAGCGCAATCTCGAATGGTGCGCGCTCGATCTGGAACAGCGGCGTGCCGGCGCGCACGAAGGAGCCTTCGTCGTACAAGCGCTTCTGCACGATGCCCGAGACGCGCGCACGAATCTCGACTTCCTTCGAGCCCTCGGTGCGGCCGACTGCCTCCATGACGAGCGGCACGGCGCGCGGTTCGACCTGCTGTGTGGTGACCGGAATCGGCTTCTCGCCGTTCTGTTCGCCGTGACCGCCGCACGCAGCGAGCCAGACGAAGACAGGAAGAGACATCACCAGGCGGGGCAGGGCGGAGCAATAACGGGGCATGAGGACTCAAAGCTGCGGTGGGGCCCGCAGTGTAGCAGCCGCTACACGAGTTTTCTCAGCTATCCCGCGACGCAGCGAGCCTTGCACCAATCGGGAGATTGCGCACGCGCTGGCCGCTCGCCGCGAAAATTGCGTTGGCGAGGGCCGGGGCAGCGGTCGGCAAGCCGATTTCGCCTGCGCCGGACGGATCCCGCTCGCTGTCGACGATTGCAACTTCCACATCGGGTGCATCTGCGATGCGCAGCAATGGATAGTCGTTGAAGTTGCTTTGCACGACTTGACCTTCCTTGATGTTGATCTCCAGGTTGCGTGCGGTGCTGATGCCGTCGATCGTGCCGCCCATCATCTGCGCTTCCAGGCCCAGGCGGTTGATCGGTCGACCGACGTCGACAGCGCACACGCAACGCTCGATCCGATAACTGCCGTCGCTCGCGACGCTCACTTCCATCGCGTGCGCGGCGTATCCGCCGAAGGTGAAGTGGCCGGCGATGCCGAGGCCGCGACCGCGCGGCACGCTGCGACCCCAGCCGATGCGTTGCGCGGCCAGACGGAGCACGTCCGCGAGGCGGCCGGGATTGAATGTCGGTCCACCGTGCTGTCCGTAGGTCAATTCCCGTGCAGGGCCGAGCAGCCGCAACCGCAGTTCGAGTGGATCCTGTTGCGTGGCGTGCGCGATCTCGTCGACGAAACTTTGCACGACGAATGCGTTCGCGGTGTGGGCGGGCGCGCGCCACGAACCGCGCTGAATGCCTGAGTCGACCGCGAACCATTCCATGCGGAGGTTGCTCAGCAACTGTGCCGGAAAGTCGTCCGGATAGAGCTCGGAGGTCCACATGTCCTCGGGCTTCACGTCCGGACGGCGATAGTACTTGGATGCGCTCGCGAGCCGATGCGTCCAGCCGGTGAGCTGCTTGTTCGCGTCGAGCGTGGCGATGAGGTGATGGTGACCGAAGGGTCGGTACCAGTCGTGGCGCATGTCCTCTTCGCGCGTCCACATGAGCTTGATCGGTTTGCCGATCTGCTTGGACAGCATCACCGCCTCGGCGATGAAGTCGTTGGAGAGACGTCGACCGAACCCGCCGCCGACGCGCGTCATGCGCACATCGATCTTGAGCCGATCGATGCCGGTGAGCTGTGCGGCGATTCGCGACGCGCCGCCTGGCATTTGCATCGGCGCGACGATGAGCACGCTGTCCTTACGTACGTCGACGCATGCGTTTTGCGGTTCGAGCGGAGCGTGTGAGACGAACGGTATGCGGTAGGTTGCCTCGATCACTTGCGCGGCGGACGTGCGTGCGGCGTCGAAGTCGCCGTCATTGCGGACTCGAGCGCCGGCGCCTTTGAAAAGCTGCGCGCACTGAGCATCGAGAGAAGCAGAGGATTCGTGAGCGTAAGGGCCAGGTGTCCATTCGATCTTGAGCGCGCGCTGGCCTTGCAGTGCCGCCCAGGTATTGTCGGCGATCACTGCGACGCCGGGCGCAAGGTTCAGTGTGATCGGCTCGCCGTGCTTCGGGCCGGGTAATGCGATGACGTCGCGCACGCCTGGGATTTTCTTCGCAGCGGTGGCATCGAATGACTTGAGCTCACCGTCGAAGGTCGGGCAGCGCGTGATGACCGCAGTCAATGCGCCGGGGATCGTCGAGTCGAGACCGTATCGTGCGCGGCCAGTGACGATGTCTTCGGTGTCGACGACGCGTGTGCGTGTGCCGAGGATTC
>JBIOUH010000071.1:0-24750 GCA_044866955.1 Steroidobacteraceae bacterium | reverse complement strand
GTCTGCGCCTTCGAGTAAAGGACGTCGACTTTGATCGAAAGATCCTCATCGTGCGGGAGGGCAAAGGTCGAAAGGACCGCGTCGTGATGTTGCCCGAGCCACTCACAATTCCGTTGCGCCGACAGCTCGAACTTTCGCGTGCGCTTTGGGCGGAGGATCGCATCCACCGAGTTCCCGGCATCGCGATGCCGGACGCACTTCCACGCATCTGCTCGACTCGGCCGTTCATATTCGTCGCGTGAGGAATTGCTGGGACACAGCGACGTCAGCACGACGATGATCTATACACATGTGCTGAGCTCGTCCGCAGCCGGCACGCGAAGTCCACTCGAATCCTTGCCTCACTCTTCGCTTCGTGAAACTCAACCGGCGATGGCCCTCGCGATCACGAAGAACGCTCGACCTGCGCCGCGAGCTGTCCAATGACGGTGCCCCATCCATCGAAGAAACCCATCCTTTCATGCATGTCGCGATCGCTGCGGGTCCTGTGCATTACATGAGCGGCGTAATGGGTGCCGCCCTGATGGTCCTGCAGCGTGATGATCGCAGTCATGAAGGGCTGCTCTGCCGGCCGCCATCCCGCCACCAGAGCGTTCGTGAAGACGATCCGCTCCAGATCGTCCACAGCCAGGAAGCAAGCATTCAGATGCGGGGCGAAGTCCCCACCCTGCTCGCTGATCCGCGTGATGAACGCGCCGCCGGGCCGCAAATCCATTTCCTGGACCCTGCACTTCGCCGGCGCAGGCACCCACCACTGCTCGAAACTGGCAGGATCGGTCCACGCACGCCAGACAACGCGGCGTGGCGCCTTGATGAGACGCGAGATCTGCAGGTCGCAGTTGGGATCGAAAGCCGGACTCAACATCATTGCTCCTTCTTGCGGGCGGCCGTGACGAAGCGCTCGAGGCGATCAGTGTTCGCCTCCCACGCAGCGCGCTGTGCGGACAGCCATCCTTCGGCCGCGGCAAACGACTTCCGGTCGATTCCACACGTGCGCACTCGCCCCTCCTTCCGCGTCTGGATCCAGCCGCTGTCTTCGAGCAGACGAATGTGTTTCATGAATGAGGGCAAGGCCATGTCGAACGGCTCCGCCAGCTCGGTGATGCTCGCCGGCCCTCTGCTCAAGCGCTGCAGCACCGCGCGTCGCGTGGGATCGGCAAGGGCCTGGAAGATGCCGTTCAGCCGCTCTGAATACTGTGCCATATGGCTAACTATCGCAGAGCGAATCGCTTAGCGCAATAGCTAAGTGTCAGCGGTCGAGCTCCACACCAACAAGGCAGTCCGCCGGACGAATCCGGATGAGCAGCCACAATGCAGCGCCGATCAACGCGAAGACCGATCCGCTCGCGAGCGTCGCGAGCCATCCGAGATGATCGACCATCAATCCGACGACCGGGGCAAGGAAGCCGGCCGCATTGCCGCCCGTGTTCATGACGCCCGTGGCTGCCGATGTATGTCGGCCGGCGACATAGGTCGATGCTGACCAGAACGCGCCTTCCGTGAACTGAGTGAAGCCGAAACAGAGGGAAAGCAATGCCAGGCCGATGTACGGGTTCGACGCGTAGACGCCTGCGATCAGCAAGATGGCGACGAGCACCAAGCCGGTCATCGCAGGCAAGCGGCAGCCCCAGGTTGCACCGACTCGCTTGCACAGCGCATCGCACGTGAGTCCACCGACGGCCGCGAGCACCGCACCGACCACGAACGGCAGCATGTACAGCCAGCCGCTTTCGAGCAGCGAAAAGCCACGCGCCTTCACGAGATAAGTGAACAGCCACTGCGCGAACATATAGAAGACATAGTTCATGCAGAAGTAGCTGGCAGCGAGCAGCAGTATGTCGCGATGCACGAGCATGCGACGCCACGCGCCGCGCTCTCGCGTTGCCGGAGCGGCAGACGGTCGATTGCCCTCGATCAGCTGCACTTCTTCGGCGGAGATGGCGGGATGCTGCGCAGGCCGATCCCGGCCGTACCAATACCACCACGCACCGATGACGAGCCCGAAAGGCGCAAGCAGGTAGAACGATTCGCGCCAGCCGTATTTCACGATCAGCACACTCACGATCGGCCCGATCGCTGCCTGCCCGAGCACCAGGCCGACGCTCAGCACCGCGTTCGGGAACGCCCAGCGGCCTTCGGGAAACCAGTTGGCAAAGGCGCCCGCAGTGATAGGAAACAGCGGAGCATTGGTCGCGCCGAGCAGCAGCCGCACGACGAACAGCGACACCATCGCACCGGCCGCCGACGCTGCCATGAGCGCGGGGGCGAAGCCGCTGAGGAACGTGAGCACGCCCCACGACAGAGCGATGTAAGTCAACGCGCGGCGCGGGCCGTAGACCTGTCCGAAGATGCCGCCGGGTATCTGCAGCAACGCGTAGCTGAAGTTGAAGCTGCCGAGAATCCAGCCGAGCTCGGCGTTGCTGAAACTGAATTCTTCCTGGATGCTCGGAATTGCGATCGACAGGTTATTGCGCAGCAGGTAGTTGACGAAGCTCAACACGAACAGAACGCCGAGGATCCGGTAGCGCACCGGGATCGCTCGCGCGCAGCTCATGCGTGCCTCATGCGTTCGTCGCCTTGCGCAGCTCGCGATCGCGGGTCAGGTCCGACAGGATGCGCTGCGCCGCGTTGAACCCCGGAGCGCCGGTCACGCCGCCGCCCGGGTGCGTGCCGGCTCCACACATATACAAGGCGCGAATCGGCGTCGCGTAGCGCGCATAGCCCGCCAGCGGGCGCATGAAGAACAACTGGTCCGGCCGCAGATCGCCGTGAAAGATGTTGCCCTCGGTGATGCCGAACGTGCTCTCCAGATCCGCGGGCGTATAGAGACGGCTGGCCACCAAGGAGCGCTGCACGGCCGGCACACGTTCGCCCAGGTGAGCAAGCAGCTGACGGCGCAGCGGCTCGCGCGCAGCTTCCCAGCCTTCGGTCGGCTTGCCTGGAAGATATTGAACGAAGCAGGTCATGACGTGCCGGCCCGGCGTCACGAGAGAGGGATCGATGAGCGATGGCACGAGGCAATCGATCCAGAGGCGCTCGTGCACCCTTCCCTGCCGCGCGCTCTCGTAACAGCGTTGCGCACCTTCGAGCCACGGCACGAAGGTGAACTGCGCGTTGCGCAGCGCGTCGGCGTCAGCATCGCCGCCGAGCAACCGCGGCTCTTCGGCCAGCACCAGGTTGAGCTTGCCGCACGGTCCGTCCATCTTGATTCCGCGCACGCCGGCGCGGAACTGCTCGTCCAGTTCAGTGCCCTCCACCAGATCGAGGAACGTACGTTTTGGATCCGCGTTCGACACCACGATAGCTGCATCGATCTGCGAGCCGTCCGCAAGCACCACTCCTGTTGCGCGACCCGATCGAATCGCCACTCGCTGCACAGTCGACTCGGTGCGTATCTCGACGCCTTTCGCCGTGCAGGCAGCAGCCATCGCCTGCGTGATGGCGCCCATGCCGCCCATCACGTGACCGACAAAGCCCTGCTTCGACTCGGCGCCTCCGCCGAGAAGATGGAACAGCAGTCCGAACAGCGTGCCCGGATCGTAGGGACCGCCGTGCTTGCCGTAGAGGCTGTTCGACAGCACCAGCGACTTCAGATGTGGTGACTCGAGCGAGCGATCGAGGAACTCACCGAGGCTACCGGTTGCGAACGCAATGAGGTCGCCAATCTGGCGGCCCTTCAGCCCGCGAAACTTCAACCCGAAGCGCAACAGCTCTCCCACCCCTGCGAAGCCACTGCGCTGCAGATCAGGCGGTGCCTGCATGAAGAGTGGTTCCAGATGGCGCGCCAGCGCGCTCAGATGAACATCCAGCGACAAGAAACGTTCGCAGTCCTGCGGCGCAAAGCGCATCAAAAGCTGACGCATGCGCTCGCGATCGCTCCACCAGGGCAGAACGACGCCGTCGGGCATCACGGCCTGAACCGTCGGTTCGGCCGCGATCATTCGCAGTCCCTGTCGGTCCAGCTGCAGGTCGCGAATGATCTCCGGCCGCAACATGCTCGCCATGTACGACGCCGTGGAGACGCGGCACCCGGGCGCCGCGTCGCGATCGATTTCCTCGGTGACGCAACACCCGCCGACAATCTCGCGCCGCTCCAGTACCAGCGTGCGCAAGCCGGCGCGCGCGAGATAGAACGCGGTCGTCAGTCCATTGTGGCCTGCGCCGATGACGATAGCGTCGTAGCTGGATGTCACGCGCGCATGCTCAACGCACCTGCGACAGATCGCCGAGGTGACGTTCGAGATAGCGGCGGATGTCCAGACTCGGGTCTTCCATCGGGGCGAAGAAGCCGCCGCGGAAGCCGCGCGAACGCATCCCGTCCTGCACCGATTCGCAGATCTGCCAGTCCTGCCGGTTGACCACATCCCAGAACTCGATGACGTCGGCAGGATCGAAGTGCGCCTTCGCGATTTCGTCCGGATGGAACAGGAACTCGCAGGCGATGCGCGTGTGGTCCGGCGCCATCGGCCAGAGGATGAAGGCCGCGATGTGCTCCGCTGCGGCACTCAGCAGCAGGTTCGGATACGCAACTTCGCCCTTGTGATGAGTCTTTTCCTTGTCCGACAGCCCGGGGAACGGCGCGCGATTCGATGAGCCGCTGCGCGTGAATGTCCACGCGCCGGCGCGATGCGGAATGCCGTCGTCCCAATCGAGCCCGGCGCCGCCGCGCTCGCGGAACGCCGGAACGAGCGCGCACAGCTCCGGATGCACGGGCCCGCAGTGATAGCACTCGTTGTAATTCTCCATGATCACTTTCCAGTTCGCGCGCACGTCGTAGATGAGCTGCGCGCCACGACGCAGATCGTGCAGCGGGTAGCGCTCCAGCTTCGTTCTGGGCACCGCGACCTGTTCGTGCAGCGACTGCGCCGGCGTGGTCGCGAGGTTCACGAAGATGAATCCGCCCCAGGTTTCCAGATGGACCGGCACGAGCGAGAAGCCTTCCTTCGGGCACGTCGAGTCGAACTGCACGTAGCGCGCCGCGCGCAGCGAACCGTCGAGGTTGTAGGTCCACGCGTGATACGGACAGACGACGCCGCCAGCCAGTGAGGTCGACCGCGTTGCCGACGGCTGCTCCGGGTCCGGCAGCGGCGGTGTGCGCACGAGCCGGCTGCCCCGATGACGGCAAACGTTGTAGAACGCCCGCAGCGAACCGTCCTCCTGCCGAAGAATGAAGACGCTTTCGCCGGCCACGTGCACGTGGAGAGAGTCCCCGCGCGCTGGCACCTGCTCACTGCGCCCCACGCAAAACCACTGCGCGTGGAACAGGCGCTCGCGCTCCAGTGCAAATACGCTCTCGCCGCTATAGAAATGCGGCGCCAGAGAGGGCTGCAGCTCGCGGGCCAGGACAGGCTGTTCGTTGCTCACTTGTGAAACACCTGCTCAGATCGATGGGCCGGGGCGAATAGGCGAGCCGTCGAAGAACCGCTGCAAGCGGAAGGCACGCACCTCGCCGGGGTCGGCGGCTCCCCGGACCATCTCGGCGATGAGTCTACCGGCGCCGGGCCCAATGCCGAAGCCATGACCGCTGAAGCCGCTGGCGACCAGGAACCCTTCGCAGCCGTCGACGCGCGAAATCACCGGAAGCACGTCCGGCGACGATTCGATCATGCCGCCCCAGGTTTCCACGAATCTTGCGGGCGCGATCTCCGGAAACCAGCGCTCCAGGGCGGCCCGCATCTGGCGCAGGACATGCCCTTCCGGCTCCGGATGCAGCATCCGCTGACGCTCGAACGGCGAAACTTCATCCATGGTCCAGCTCGCAGGCGTGCGCAGGGCGTCGAAGAATCCGACGCCCAGGCGCAGCCGGATCGAATGGTGGTCGGCCATGAAGGCCGGCCAGAACTTGAGCGCGTATCGCAGCGTGCTGGGGGTCAATGAATGGAGGAACGAGCCGCCATGTGCGACCGTGTAGCCTCCATCCGCCCGGCGGCGGATCGCAATGGCAGGACACCAGGCCTCGCCTTCGAGGATTTCGCGAGTTGGCGCGGTCCGCGCGACTGTGCCTAGGACTGTGAGCTGCGGGAAGGTGATGCCGATCGATCGGCAGAAACTGCTCGTCCAGGCTCCGCCCGCGCACACCACCATTGATGCCGCGACGCGCCCTCGCTCGGTAATCACGCCTTGAATGCGGCCCGCGGCGCGGTCGATGCCGCGAACCGCGCAGCGGCTGAAAACCTGCGCACCGCGCCGTTGAGCAGCGCGGGCCATGGCGGGTGCCGCACGGCTGGGTTCGGCTCGCGCATCGCTCGCGGTGTGGAGCGCGCCGCTCCAGCGCCGATCGTCGGTTCGCAGGACCGCGGCGAGCTGTCGCGAATCCAGGAGTCGAGTGTCGAGACCATGTTCGCGTGCGACGCTCAACCACTCTTCCAGCTCCGCGAGCCGGACATCATCCTCCGCGAGGTAGAGCGATCCGCCTTGCATGAAGCCGATGTCGCCGAGCTCCTCGCGCAGCTCGAGCCACAGTCGCAAACTGCGCATCATCAGCGGAAGCTCGACGGGTGATCGGCCCTGCTGCCGCACCCAGCCCCAGTTCCTTCCCGATTGCTCGCCGGCGATCCTGCCCTTCTCGAAGAGCGCTACGCGCAAACCTTCGCGTGCCAGGAAATATGCGGCCGAGCAGCCGACGATGCCACCGCCGATGATTGCTACGTCGACGACGCTGGGAAGGACGTGAGTATCGCTGCACGCCCACTCGTCGGTGAGACTCGGATCGACCTGTTGTTCGCCGGATTGCAGAATGTGTGGGCCTTCGCCGGACAGCGAACAGACCTCTTCTTTCCCCGCTTGAGAATATACCGCGTTCGGGGGCTTGCCGTAAGGCCCGTGCTCTACCCCAGCATCGCCGGTTTCGTCACTCCGGGAGCCTGCGATGCGTGTACTGCTCACCACCTTTGGATCGCGCGGAGACGTTCAGCCCTTGCTCGCACTTGGGGTCACGTTGCGAGCGCTCGGAGCGGACGCACGTGTGTGTGCACCTCCGGACGACGAGTTCGTGAAGATGTTCGCCGCTGCCGCCGTGCCGTTGCTGCCTGCCTTCACGTCCGTGCGCGATTGGATTGCGGAGATGATCCCCAAACGCGCGACGATCTCGCTGCCCCAGCTCGCAGCGCAGGTGATGGCTGCTCAGTACCCGGCGATCAGTGCAGCTGCGCAGGGGTGCGATGTGATGATGGCGACCGGCCTCTTTTCCTCCGTTGTCGCTGCGCGCGCCGTCGCGGAGAAACAGCGCATCCGTTACGTGCACGCAGCGTACTGCCCGATGTTTCTGCCTTCGCCCCATCAGCGGCCAATGGAGTATCCGGGCCACCCGCATCCGCCCGGCGTCACTGACAACCAGGCCCTGTGGGACCGGGACGTACAAGTGATGGACGATGTGTTCGGCCCAGGACTCAACGCCCTGCGCGCATCGGTCGGCTTGCCGAAGGTCGTCAACGTGCGTGATCACGCCCACGGCGAGCGGCCATGGCTCGCTGCCGATCCGGTGCTCGCGCCCTGGCGCGGGCCGGCGAGGACCGATGTCGTGCAGACCGGCGCATGGATCCTGCCTGACGAGCGCCCTCTCCCCGCTGACCTGCTGGCATTCCTCGATGCCGGCACCCCGCCCGTGTACGCGGGCTTTGGCAGCCTTCCCGCGCCGAAGGAGTTCGCACGAATGGCGATCGATGTCGTGCGCGCGCAAGGCCGGCGCATGCTCCTCTCGCGTGGCTGGGCTGAGCTTGCGCTGATCGACAACCGCGAAGACTGCTTCGTCGTCGGCGAGGTCAACCAACAGGCCTTGTTCCCTCGAGTCGCTGCGGCGATCCATCACGGCGGCGCCGGGACCACGACTGTTGCCGCCCGCGCTGGCGCTCCGCAAGTGGTCGTCCCGCAAATCGGCGACCAGCCGTATTGGGCGGGCCGAGTTTGGGACTTGGGTGTCGGCGCGGCGCACCCCGGTCCGACTCCGACGGCCGAATCGCTATCGACCGCTCTCGAAGCTGCGTTGAACTCCGGAACTCGTGCGCGGGCGCTTGCAGTAGCCGAAACAATCGTCAGCGACGGCGCGATGCGGGCCGCGAGACTTCTGCTCGGGAGTGACCCCTGCATAGCTTCACAAGCGGGCCTCGAACATGAAATGATCCGCGCCGGCTCGACGTCGCCAGAAGAGGATTGCACTTGAGCACGCAAATCCGGCTCCAGCTGAGCATCATGATGTTTCTGGAGTTCTTCATCTGGGGCGGCTGGTTCGTCACGATGGGCAGCCACCTCGGGGCGATCGGCGCGAGCGGCGCGCAGATCGGCATGGCGTACTCGACGCAGTCGTGGGGCGCGATCATCGCGCCCTTCGTCATCGGGCTGATCGCCGATCGCTATGTGAATGCCGAGCGCCTGCTCGCAGCGATTCACCTGGTCGGCGCGGTGCTGCTCTACCAGCTGTCGCGCACGCCGGACTTCACGCAGTTCTACGCGTACCTGCTCGGCTACATGATTCTCTACATGCCGACGCTGGCGCTGGTGAACTCCATTTCGTTCCGGGTGATGGACGACCCGAGCCGGCACTTCGCGAAGATCCGGCTCTGGGGCACGGTGGGCTGGATCGTCGCCGGGCTGGCGATCAGCTACGTGTTTCACTGGGATGCGCAGCAGGCGCTGCAATCCGGAATGTTGCGGAACACGTTCCTGCTGGCCGCGGTCGCCTCGCTCCTGCTCGGCATTTTCAGCCTGACTTTGCCGCGCACGCCGCCGCGCGCTGCAAAGGGCGAACAGCAGACACTCGGTCAGATGCTCGGATCCGACGCGCTGACGCTGCTGCGCGATCGCAATTTCCTGACGTTCTTCCTCTGCTCCGTGCTGATCTGCATTCCGCTCGCGTTCTACTACCAGTGCACGAACCTGTTCCTCACGCAGATCGGGGTCGAGAATGCGACGGGCAAGCAGACCATCGGCCAGGCCTCCGAAGTGCTGTTCATGCTCGCGCTGCCGTTCTTCCTGCAGCGGCTCGGCATGAAGACCACGCTGCTGATCGGCATGCTCGCGTGGACCGTGCGCTATTTCCTGTTCGCAACCGGCAACGCAGGCGATCTCGTGGCGCTCCTGCTCATTGGCATCGCTCTGCATGGCGTGTGCTACGACTTCTTCTTCGTTGCAGGCCAGATCTACACGGACTCGCGCGCAGGCGAGAAGTACAAGAGCTCCGCGCAGGGATTGATTACGCTCGCGACCTACGGCGTCGGCATGCTCGCGGGCTTCTGGTTCGCGGGTCTCATCACCGACTGGTATGCCGCTGCGGGTCCGCAGGGCTGGCGCACCATCTGGCTCTATCCGGCGGTGTTCGCGGCGATCGTGGCGACGATCTTTGCGCTCTCGTTCAAGAACGTCGTCATCAAGTACCAGCAGTAACGCTGCTCTCATCGATGAACACGGCGACATCGTCGTGCACCGCCAGCAGCGAGGCGGGCACGGCGGTCGTAAGCTTTCCTGATAGCAATCCCGAGACCGCCCGCTCCTTCCCCTGCCCCGTGATCAACAGGACGATCTTCCGTGCACGCAGGATGTCGCCGATGCCCAGGGTGATGCCGTGCGTCGGCTTGGGGTCAAGGTCCGCGAGCAGGCGGTGCCTGCGCGATTCTTCGGTCAGGACGGCGACGTGGCAGCCGACTTCCAGCGACGGCGCCGGCTCGTTCAGTCCGATGTGACCGTTGGCGCCCAGGCCGAGAATGCAGACATCGAGGCCGAGTCGGTCCAACCGTGTTTGCACACGACCGCATTCCTGCACCGGGTTGACGGCGTCGGGGCGAAATCCGAGGTAGCGCTCGCTATCGATTCGTAACGGTTCAACGACATTGCTGCGCACGTAATACTCGCAGCTTGCCGGATGATCGGGCGGCACGCCGAGCCAGTCGTCCAGCTTCACGATGCGGACGGCAGCAAACAGATCCGGATCACGTTGCGCTGCGCGCGCCAGCTCGCGATACAGGCCGGTGGGCGAGTTCCCGGCGGCGGCGCACAGCACAGCGTCGCGTTTGTGAGCGAGCCCGTCAGTGATGCACTCCGCTGCGGCCCTGCTCATCGGCTCATAGCCTGCGCAACGGATGAGCTTCATCACTTCCCTTTCCACAGCTCGAACGGTCGGTCGGCGCGAGCGCGCGAAGGCAGCAGCACCTTGCGTCCGGAGCCGGCAGACTCGTACGCCGCGAAGATGATCTCGAGCACGGCCCTGCCGTCCTCGCCAGTCAGCAGCGGCTGTTCGTCATTCCTCACGCACGTCACGAAGTGCTGCAGCTCCTGAGGAAACCCGTAGTTCCAGGTCTCCTCGTACATCACAAAGCTCCACCCCACCGTGTTCCCGGCCTTCTCGACTGCATAGTCCACGCCGCGAGCGCTGTAGGTGCGGATCGAATTGCCGTGCAGCACGTCCGCATAGGCCACGCCCTCGGTGCCGTGGATCTCGGCGGTGTCGTCCATGCCGCCGAGCTTGGTCCAGCTCTCCTCGGCGAGCCCTGTCACGCCGTTCGCGAACTCGAGGATGATGATCGCGTTGTCGTCGCCGCGGGTCTTGTCGGCGTGCACGCTCGTGCTCATCTGCGCGTAGACGGATCGGACCGGATCGTTGCCGTTCAGCCAGCGGAAGAACTGGATCGCATGGCAGCCCATGTCCATGGTGACGCCGCCGCCCGAGCGCTCGACGTCCCAGAAGTGCGAGGCGTGCGGGCCGTCGTGCTTCTCGCACTGTTTGAGCAGCACCGGCCGGCCGAGTGCGCCCTTGTCGAGCAGCTGCTTCAACCGGACGTACTTCGGCGTGAAGCAGAGCTCCTCGGCGTACATGAGCTTGACCTTCGCCTGCGCGCAAGCCGCGATCATGCGATCGGCCTCGGCGAGGTTCAGGCACAGCGGCTTCTCCACTACGACGTGCTTACCCGCCGCGGCGGCGCGTACGGCGATGTCACAGTGCAGGAAGTTCGGCGCGCCGATGATGATCATGTCGATCTCATCCATCGCGAGCAGCGCATCGAGGTCCGTAAAGTGATGCGGAATCGAGTGGCGCTCGGCGAAAGCGCGCGCATGGCCCTCGGTCGGCGACATGACTGCGAGGACCTCGGCGTCTCTGACGCCCTTGAGCGCTTCAGCGTGGATGCTCGTGATGAACTGCGATCCGATCAGGCCGATGCGGACGGTCTTGGCTTTCATCGTACTGAATCCTCTCGCAGCTGACCTTCGATACCGCCGATTGCGCCCAGGCTCGCCGTGGCGCATTTCATCCCCAGCGCGACGCAGTCTGCAAGTGCCTCGCCTTGCAGCCAGGCAAACATGAATCCCGCATCGAAGTTATCGCCGGCGCCGGTGGTGTCGACGATCCGCAGACCGTCGAGGAGCGCCTGCGGGACTGCGAACTGCGTGCGCTCATCGCCTTTGAATGCCACAGCCCCCTGCGCGCCGCATTTGATCACCGTCAGGCCTGTAATGCCGGCGAGCCATTTGCCTGCCTGGTCGAGGTCGTCCTTGCCGGAGATGTGCAACGCCTCGCCTTCGTTCGGCAGGAACACGTCGACGTACGGCAGCACTGCACGCACGGAATCCCAGTCTCCGAGCGGCGACCAGTTCGTATCGAGCGAAACCGTGACACCGCGAGCTTCGAGAGCTGCGAGCAGCGCAGGCCAGTGCGGTTGCAGTTCTTCCAGCAGGTAGTAGCCGGCGATATGCAGGTGTCGGGCCGCCGTCAGGACACCGGAGCGATGCACGGCGTCGACGGTGATCTCGTGCAAACACCCTTTGTGCGTGAGCATGGCGCGATCGTCCTGCGCCAGCAGCCCCAGCCCAACCGGAGTCTTCGACCGCGATGTCGTGGAGAGATACTGCGTGCTGATGCCGAGACCCGCGATGCGCTCGCTCAGGAAGCGACCCAACAGATCCTCGCCAACCACGCCATGGAGCGCGACGCGCCCGCCCAGACGTGTGAACTGCGAGGCGAAGATGGCAGCCGAGCCGCCCAACTCGATCTGGTAGTCGTCGACGAACTGCTCGACCTGGCCGTACACCGGGCGCGCATCTCCCCTGAACAGCATGTCCGCGCACAGGTCTGCTACCACGGCAACGTCGAAGGTCATGGCTGTGCTCTGGTCGACTTGACCACGACGCGGTCGTAGACGACGAGCGCGAGCGACGTCGCGAGCCCGATCCCGCAGATCACGATCCAGAGTTGCGCAGGTGCGTGGCGCACTTCTCCGAAGTAGCGAACCAGTCGCCCGCCGATCTGCCCGGCGATCAGGAACCCGATGGCGATCGGCAGGAATGCGTATCCCATGAACACGCCCTCCTGGCCTTTCGGCGCGAGGCGTGAGCAGTACTCATAGAAGCGCGACGCCTGCAGCGCCTCGCCCAGCGCCACAACGAGCAGCGTCGCTGCAATGAACAGCGAGCCGTTGCCGAGCAGGAGGATCAGCCAGGCCACGCTCGTGATCGCCACGCCCGCTGCCATCGCCGGCAGCGGTCGCGCCTTTCTGGTGAGCCACGCGACCAGCACGGTCGTACTGATGACGCCGAATCCTTCGACGGCAATGAGGGCGTCGATCGGAGCGTTCGGGTCGACGTAACCGCGCACGTAGAGCGGCAGCGCGATGTAGACCTGCCAGAAGACGATGTAGAAGCCGGAAAAGATCAGCAGAAAGGCGACGAACCGAAAGTTGCCGAGCACGACCACCATGTTCCGCAACGTCGCGCCGACACTGGTCACCTCCGTGCCCGGCGGCCGCGTCGGCTCCTTGAACGTGAAGATCGTCAGCAGGAACATCGCGAGCGAGAAGCAGCCGCTCATGATGAACACGGCCTCGGGGCCCAGCGAGGTGCGAACGAAGCTCGCCAGGAGCGGCCCCAGCATGCCGCCGACGTTCACGATCGTGTAATAGATCGAAAAGCCGAGCGAGCGCACGTTCTCTTTCGACGCTCGCGCCGTCGTTCCGGCCACGACAGGCTTCACCAGTCCTGGGCCGAGCGCCGGCACGATCAGGATGACGAGCACCAACCAGTACATCGGCAGAGCAGCGCGAACCGGCGCCAGCCACTCGCCGCCGATGGACGCGAACAGGAAGTAGCCCGCCGCGAGGATTCCGTACGCGGCGGCGAGCGTGCGCCGGAAGCCGAACCGATCCGCGATCGCGCCGCCCAGGATCGGCAGGAACCAGACCACGAAGCCGAAGATCCCCTGGATGGACCCCGTCTCTTCCTCGCTGAGACCCAGGCGCTCGTGCAGGTAGATTGCCAGCACGGCCTGCAGGCCGTAGTACGCCAGCCGCTCGAACAGCTCCGTGAAGTTCGCAATCCAGAACGACCGCTCGAAGCCGGACCGGATCTCCCGCCATCGTTCGCCGAAGCTCACCGCGTCTCCTTTGAAATCGCGACGGCGCACGGTACGAGACCAATGGCCTGGACAGCAAGTCCCCGGTCGCCGTGGTAGGTTGTGCGCCATGAGAAGTAGCCTTTTCTTCGTCGCACTGGTAGTCGCAAGCAGTCTCGCTGCCCCGGCGGCAGTTGCGCAGACGAAGCCCGAGCGCAATGAGCAGCTGGCCCGCCGGTTTCTGTTCTGCATGAACATCAACCAGTTCTTCTACGAGTACCTGCAGCAGAACGATCCGCAGAATCCAGGCCTGGCGGGCTTTCGGGACAGCCGTTTCCAGTATCGGCTGGCTGCGACGCTGCTTTCGGACGACGAATTCGTCACGAAGGAGAGCGAGAACACCGTTCAGGATGTCGTTCGCATTCTCGACAAGGACCAGGCGGAACACACAGCGCACATCCACGACGAGGCAAAGAATTGCGTGCAGACGTTCAAAACCGAGGTCGTACCGATCATTCAACGAGCCGGAGCCCCGAAATGAGAATTCCCGTCCCGATGCTGTTGGCAATGCTGCTCCTGACCTCCGCCGCGAGCGCCCTGGCCGCATCGGAGCACCCGGCGTCCGCATCCGACAGCGCCGTGTCAGCGGTGGTGCCGTCGACCCGCCAATTCGATTTCAAGTCCACGATCAACGGCCGCACCTACCGTGTGCAGGTTGCGATCCCCTTCGTGCCGGCTCCGCAGAACGGATATGCGGTGCTCTACGTGCTGGACGGCGACGGCTATTTCGGGACTTATTCCTTCGCCGCCCGCATGCGAGCGATGTTGGGCGAGGTGCAGCCTGCGGTGGTCGTCGGCCTCGGATATCCGGAGGCGGAAACCGACATGAAGGTCGCGCTGGTGCGGCGGCAGTACGACCTTACGCCGACGCAGATCGATGCGAAGGAGGCCGCGCAGACCGGGATGGCGACCGACCCGTCTGCACTCGGTGGCGCAGACACTTTCCTGCAGGTCATCGAGCGCGAGGTCAAACCACGGGTCGCGGCGCTGCTGCCCGTCGACTCGAGTCGCACCATCCTCTTCGGGCACTCGCTCGGCGGACTGTTCGCCTTGCACACGCTCTTCACGCATCCCGAATCGTTCAGGACGTATCTCGTGCTGAGCCCTTCCATCTGGTTCAACCATGGAGTAGTGCTCAAGAGTGAAGCGACGTTCGCAGCAGCCGTGAAGAGCGGCAAAGTCTCTCCCAGGGTTTTCGT
Source organism: Steroidobacteraceae bacterium (assembly GCA_044866955.1). Classification (GTDB taxonomy): domain Bacteria; phylum Pseudomonadota; class Gammaproteobacteria; order Steroidobacterales; family Steroidobacteraceae; genus Steroidobacter. The sequence goes on along the minus strand of JBIOUH010000071.1, from coordinate 10,182 downwards.
CGCAGTGGGCGGCGAAGAGGAAAAGCCGCCAGCGGTGCTTCCGCCCGGAATGACACGCGAGCAGGTTGCGACGTCGATCGCACAGGCGGCCATGGTCCGCAACACGAGGGATCTCGGTGACCGTCTCAAGGCGTTGCCAAGTACCTCGGGCTATGCCTCACGAGCGCGCGTCTTCGACGGCGAGACTCACATCAGCGTCGCGTGGGCCTCGGTCGTACCATTCCTGGATTTTGCCCTGGCGCCGGAGAAGCCTGCGTCGGCGCAAAGCTCGGCGCGCTGAGGCAAGCCATGCGTGGAGCATTAGCGGTGACTAGACTGCCCGGACGCTCTTCGTCTTGAAGAGCGACTCCCCGGCACTCCACGCACTTGCCCAGGCGAGCACGCAATAAAGCAGCAGCGCCTGCACCGCGAATACCGCCGGACTCGCCGGGTCCGGCATGAAGGGCGTGACGATCGTCAGCAGCGCAAGCACGCCGAGGAAGATTCGATTGCGCTGTTTCGGGAACGTCGCGTCGGATCGTTTCGATCGGCTGAAGAGCACCCAGCCGCCCACGAGCAGCAGCAGTTCCAGCGCAATGACCAGCGGGACGTTGTTCCACAGGCCGAGACCCAGCTTTGCGGTGTCGTTGCCCGCGATCGACAGGTCAGGCGTGTGAACCGGCAGATCGAGCAGGAAATGCGAGAACACGGCGAGGCCGAGCACCAACGATTCGCGACGTGGCAAACGAACCAGCATTGCGACGATGGCGACCGCGACTGCCCAGCCGAGCGACCCGACCAGACTGTGAGTGATCGGCATGTCGTACAAGCGGTACGGGTTGTAGCTCGTGTACTTGTGAACGATCTCCATGTGCTCGATGCCACTGAGCACGAAGACACTGAAGAGCACATCGAGCGCCTGAACCGCGAGGAAGTACGCAGCGAGGGGCGCCTTGGGTGCGACTGCCTTGGCCGCGTACGCTGCGCCATAGTGACCGATGAACATGAACCACCTCGGATGCAGTGGACCGTAAGTGTAGTCTCCTGCAAGATCGAGCGGGGTTACATGGGAGACAGGTTCTTTGGACAGAAGATGCTCGACAGCGGCGCAATCGATGGTCGCGCTCTTATTCCTCGCCACCCTCGCCAGCGCCGCCGATCGCACTGACGACTGGGCGCGACTCCCCTTCTATCGTGAAGCGAATGCGCAGCTCGGACCCCCGTCGCGCACGCGGGTCGTATTCATTGGCGACTCGATCACCGAAGGCTGGGCTGGACAGCCCTCGTTCAAGAACAACCCGGACTTCGTCGGCAGAGGCATCGGCGGGCAGACGCTGCCGCAGATGCTGGTGCGTTTCCGAGCCGACGCCATCGAGCTGAAACCCGCGGTCATCCACCTCATGGGCGGCACGAATGATGTCGCGGAGAACACCGGCCCGGAGAGCGATGCGGAAATCCAGGGCTACGTCATGAGCATGGTCGAGCTCGCGCGCGCACATGGCATCGTGGTCGTGCTGGCTGCGATTCCTCCAGCGAGCGATTTCCCGTGGCGACCCGGCCTGAATCCAGCGTCGCGGATCAAGCGGCTCAACGCGTGGTTGCACGACTACGCCACGCGTCAGAGCCTCGTGTACGTCGACTACGGTTCAGTTCTCGCGACGTCCGAGGGAGGGATGAAGCGTGAGTTCTCTGAGGATGGAGTGCACCCGAACGCCGCAGGCTACGCAGCGATGCAACCACTGGCGAGCGCGGCGATTCGTCAGGCGCTGCGCGAGCACTAGAAACCAGGCGGTGACTCACACCACCTGCACTCGGCCACCGAAACCGGTGCGAAAGAGAGCTTCGTGCGCAACCGTGTCCGGGTCGTAGCAGCAGTCCCTGACCAGTCGCACGTCGTAATCGGCGTCACTCGCCCAGGTAACACTCGAGAGAACGACACCCGTCGTGCTGATTCCTGCCATGACGAGTGTTTTCACGCCGCGAGCGCGCAAGTCGGCGTCCAGCGTGGTGCCATGGAAGACGCTGGCTCGCGGGCACTCGTAGAACACGTCGCCCTGCTCGACCGCCAGCCCTTTCACCGGTAGCGCGCTGCGAAATTTTCCGGTGGGTACGATCGACGAGATCAGGCGGTTGTCTGCCGAGGCATGGTCGTAGTTCTTTCCCAGAAAAAAGTTCGGAAGAAATACCGGTCGGCCAGTGACGCGCCACTGTCGGAGCAAAGCATTGCACTGGTCGAGCAGCGGCGACGGTTGCTCTCCGAACAGGATGGCGAAGACGTCGACCTGGTAGTGCATGATGACGAGAGCCGCTCTTTGAATGTAGCCGCCGTCAAAGTCGACCGACATGGTGCCTCCTGAAATGGCCGGGTCCGTTCTTGCATCCTGTCTGATTGCGCGCCGCCGTTTTGGTTGCATGGAGTCACCGGGCGTCGGGCAACTCAGGCACTTTCGGCGAGGCATCGAGAATCACCGGTTCGGGCGGGCGCAGCCAGCGGGTCTTGATCTGCCAATACCCGAGCGCGGTCAATGCTCCGGAGCCGACGATGATCAGGAGCACCAAAGAGTGTTGCCCCTTCGATTTGGCTCCCACCTGGAACGCCTCAAACACCCGGGAGCCACCCAACAGGAAGGCCAGTCCCGTGACCACTGCCAAGGGAATGAATACGAGCGCCTTGAGGTTCACCGGTCCCATGAAACCGTCGGCACCGTCGCGGATCGGCAGGTAGACGAACAGTACGGCGAATAGCAGACCGCACGCGATCAATCCAAGTCCAGCAAGTCGTATCTTCATAGGAGTGTTGAGCCCGCCCTTCGTCGTATATTGGACCCTCGCCGTCTGCCAAGGACAATGCCGTGAGCGCCAGCACCTCCGCGAAACAGTCGATCGAGAATCTCTCTCCGTTTCGCCGGTCGCCCGAAGACCCAGCCGGCATTCCAGCGAAGATCGGCGGCAAGATCCCCGACTGGCTTCGAGGCGAGGTCGTCCGGACGTGCCCCGCTGTCTTCGAGACGGGCGGCTGGCGCGCCCAGCATTGGTTCGACGGTCTCGGGATGATCTACGCCTTCCGCATCGGCGACTCGGGCGTAAAGTTTCGTTCACGGCTGCTCGATTCGGAAACGGCACGCGATGCGCGGCGCGGCCAGGCCAACCTCGGCTCCTTCGGCACACCGACCGAGCGCCCGCTCCTGCGACGAATCTTCGAGCCCGTCCCGCGCGTCTCCGACAACACCAACGTCAACATCGTAAGGCTGGGATCGGACCTCGTGGCGATGACCGAAGGCAATCGCCAACTCGTGATCGATGATGAGACGCTCGCTTCGACCCGACAGGTGGCCTACTCAAAGGACGCGATCGGCGGGGCGATCATGTCGGCGCACCCGCACTTCGACTTCGAGCGCGGCAAAGTGGTGAACGTCGCAACACGGTTTGGGGTCAACGGAGTGATCTCGATCTACGAGCACGCGCCGGCGGCGCGGGAGCGACACGTCGTCGGCTCGTGGCGGACCGATCGTGTCCCGTATGTTCACACCTTTGGACTGACGCCGCGGCACGCGCTGCTCGTTGCGCAGCCGTTTGCAGTCAGGCCGGTAAAGATGCTCTGGTCCAGCAAGGGTTACATCGATCACTTCGAGTGGAAGCCGGAGGAAGGGACCAAGCTCGTGGTCATCGATCGCACCAACGGCGAGGTTCGCGAGCATGTCACCGAAGCCTTCTTCGTTTTTCATACCGTCAACGCATTCGAGCGCGAAGACGCGACAGTCCTCGATCTTCTCGCCTATCCGAACGTGGACATCATGGCCTCGCTGCGTCCCGATCGCATGCTCGCCAGTCTGCCCGAGCTCACTCCGTCGCTCCTTCGGATCAGCATGCGGCCGGGCGTCGAACGCGCCACCGTCGAGAAGTTGAGCGACTGCGGCTTCGAGTTTCCCTCAGTCCACTACAAGCGCGTCAGCGGGCGTCCGTACCGCTTCGCATATGGAGCATCCGACGGTCACCAGGCCGGCGGCGCGTATACTTCGGCAATCGTCAAAGTCGACCTCGAGACCGGCAGGTCGACGTCGTTCAGCGAGCCCGCACTCATATTCGGCGAGCCGCTGTTCGTCGCGCGGCCGCAGGGCGACTCTGAAGACGACGGTGTGCTCCTCAGCGTCGGATCGGCGAAGAGCTCCGAGACCTCGCTCCTGGCGGTCCTCGACGCGAAGACCCTGGCCCTCCTCGCCAGCGCCGAGGTCCCGAGCTCGATCCCTCTGGGTTTCCACGGTTCGTTCCTGAGGGAGGCCGCTCCCTCATGAGGTCTGCATGATGCTCAACAAGACACTCGTCGCGACGCTGATGCTTTCTCTCGTCGTCGCGACGTCTGCGGTTGCCGCAGATGACCCCTACGATGTGGTGATCGTGAACGGGCGCGTGATGGACCCGGAGTCCGGTCTGGATGCCGTCAGAAATATCGGTCTGCGCGCCGGCAGCATTGCGGCCATTACGACTGAGGCAATCCAGGGTCGACGCACTCTCGACGCCAAGGGGCTGGTCGTTGCCCCCGGTTTCATCGATCTTCACGAACACGGCCAGAAGCCGGAGAACTACGCGTTCCAAGCGCACGATGGCGTGACCACTTCGCTCGAGCTCGAAGCCGGCACGGCCGATGTCGCCGGTTGGTATGCGGAACGCGAAGGCAAATCGCTCATCAACTTCGGCGTGAGCGTCGGCCACATCCCCACGCGCATGAAAGTGATGAAGGATCCGGGAACCTGGCTACCCACTGGCGACGCAGCTCATCGTGCGGCCACCGACGCCGAGCTCGCCCAGATCGATCAGCGCGTCGAAGCTGGGCTGAAGCAAGGCGCGCTGGCTGTGGGTATGGGCATCAACTACACCGCGGCGGCGACACGCGGCGAAGTGTTGAGTGTCTTTCGAGTTGCAGCCCGATACGGCGCTCCAGTGCACGTTCATTTACGTTACGCCGGCGATAAACCTCCGGAGACGGGACGCGCGGCGCTGGAGGAAGTGCTGGCGGCTTCGAGTGAGACCAAAGCTCCCTTGCACGTCGTGCACGTGAGCAGCATGGGATTGCGTGATACCCCGCAACTGCTCGCAATGATTCGCGACGCCAAGGCGCGGGGCACCGATGTGACCACGGAGTGCTATCCATACGTGGCTGGCAGCACGGGTCTCGAGAGTGCCCTGTTCGATCCCGGATGGCAGGAGCGGATGCGAATCGGCTACGGCGATCTGCAATGGGTGAAGACCGGCGAACGCCTGACCGCGGAAACTTTCGAGCGCTACCGCAAGGAGGGCGGCCAGGTCGTCATCTTCATGATTCCGGAAAGCGTCGTGCGGCTCGCGGTCGCGGACCCCATGGTGATGATCGCGAGCGACGGCATGCCTGCTGCGGGCGGAAGCGTTCACCCGCGGGGACAAGGCACCTTTTCCCGCGTGCTCGGCAAGTACGTCAGGGAGGAGAAGGCGTTGGACCTTATGACGGCGCTACGCAAGATGACGCTGATGCCGGCCCAGCGTCTGGAGCAGCGTGCACCGGCATTCAAGACCAAGGGCCGCATCAAGTTGGGCGCGGATGCGGACATCACGGTCTTCGACGCGACTCGCGTCATCGACGCCGCTACGTTCGAGAAACCGCTGCAGTACTCGCAGGGAATTCGCTTCGTGCTGGTCAACGGTGTGGCCGTGGTCAGCGATGGGGAGCTCGTCGAGGGCGTGCTGCCCGGGCATGCGGCACGCGCGGCTCTCACCGAGTGATGAAGGTCATGTCAACGCCGGAAATCTATCTGGTCAGGCACGGAGAAACGGAATGGAGTGCCAGCGGCAAGCACACCGGCGTGTCCGATATTCCACTGACTGAGCGCGGTCGCGAGCAATCGAAGCTGCTGCGGCCGGAGCTGAGCACGAAGCATTTCCAGCTGGTGCTGACGAGCCCGCTGCGACGTGCGCGGGAGACGTGTGAACTGGCGGGGCTGGCAGAGCTTGCCGAGATCGATCCGGACCTGATGGAGTGGAACTACGGCGACTACGAAGGGCTGACGTCAGAGCAGATTCACGCCCACCGGCCTGCATGGACCATCTTCAACGATGGCGGCGGCCCTGGCGGAGAAACCCCCGACCAGGTCGGCGCGCGCGTCGATCGTGTCATCGCAAGAGTGCGCGCGTTGACGGGTGACGCGGCAGTGTTTGCTCACGGGCACGTTCTGAGAGTACTCGCGGCCCGATGGCTGGGACTGGCACCCCGTGCGGGCGCGCATTTACTGCTCGACACTGCAACGATCTGCGTGCTGAGCTCCCAGGCCGGAGTCGCCGCTTTGAAGCGTTGGAACGTCCGGATCGGATCAGCAGGTCAATGACCGCCGCCGCACGAACCCGCTCCTGGTATTTGCTGCACGTCCTGGCCGCAATGACGCTGCTGCTGGTCGCGTCCCTGCTTGGCCTGCTCATCTACTCTTCAATGACAGGCCAATTGCCCAAGCTCGATCTGCCGTTGCCTGCTCGTGTATTGGGCTCGTTATCTGTCATTGCACTGTTCTGGCTTTGGATCCGTATGCTGATCGATTTCTTTCGCGAGCGTCCCGCGCGGTATCCGGTTGCGTGGGGATGGTTCTTATTCCTGGGGTCATACATCGGCGCTCTCGCCTACTTCTGGACAGTCTGGCGCCCGCGGAACAGACCAACGGATAGATAGCTCGCTCGCTCCGCTGAGGAGCCGGTCAATTCATGGCGCAACCACCGGAGCTGGTACACGTCCTGGTGCGCTGCTCCATGTCCGTTCGCATGGATTCGCGGACTCGGATCAGCTCGCGCAGCTCCGCCTCGTTCCGGCAATCTTCCTTCGGGAACTTCGAGCCGAGCACGACGAGCTTCGCGCACCAGACCTGCTGGCCGTTGACACGCCTCGGCTTGTAGCCGGCGGGCGGGCGCAGCCGCTTGGTCGAGTCCTCCTTCGCCGTCGCAGCCGTCGCCGTCTCAGCCGTTGGCGTTTCGCTCGAAGCGGCTGTCGCTTGCTCGGGCGGCTTCGTCTCTGCCGTCGTTTCGGTCTTCGTCTCCGGCGGCGTCGGCTCGTCGGCCCAGGCCATCGCCGTTGCCATCAGCAATACGGTCGTCAACAACGCGGTACGCATGCATTCACCGTCAGGTCAGCCAATAGGCGAAGCATATCTGCCCTGCTCCCTGCGTGGGTAGTATTCTTGCGCTCTTCCATGGCAAGACCCTGACAACATGAAGCCCAACGCAGCCGAGAAGGCGGAAAAGCCCGTCCACTTCATTCGTAAGATCATCGCCGACGACGTCGCCGCCGGGCATTCGACAGTCCGCACGCGCTTTCCGCCCGAACCGAACGGCTACCTGCACATCGGTCACGCCAAGTCGATCTGCCTGAATTTCTCCATGGCGCAGGAGTTCGGCGGGGCCTGCAATCTGCGCTTCGACGATACCAACCCGGAAAAGGAAGAAGACGAGTTCATCGAGGCGATCCAGCGGGACGTGCACTGGCTCGGGTACGAGTGGGATGGGTCCGTTCGCTTCGCCTCCGGCTATTTCGATCAGCTGCATGACTGGGCGGTTCATTTGATCAAACACGGCAAAGCATATGTCTGTCACCTGACGCCCGAGGAGACGCGCGCGTACCGCGGTACGTTGACGGAGCCGGGCAAGGACAGCCCGTATCGCAATCGTTCGGTCGAAGAGAATCTGGCGTTGTTCGAGCAGATGCGTCGCGGCGAGCTGCCGGAAGGTGCGTGCGTGTTGCGCGCGAAGATCGACATGGCCGCGCCCAACATGAACATGCGCGACCCGACGATGTATCGCATCCGGCATGCGCATCATCACCAGACTGGCGACAAGTGGAAGATCTATCCGACCTACGACTTCGCGCATGGACAGTCCGATGCCATCGAAGGCATCACTCATTCCCTCTGCACGCTCGAGTTCGAAGATCATCGGCCGTTGTACGAATGGTATCTGAGCAACCTGCCGGTCCCGTCGACGCCGCGACAGTACGAATTCGCCCGGCTCAATCTCTCGTACACGATCATGAGCAAGCGCAAGCTCAAGCAGCTCGTCGCCGAGAACCATGTGTCGGGTTGGGACGATCCACGGATGCCGACGCTCTCCGGCTTGCGCCGCCGCGGCTATACGCCGGCATCGATTCGCGCCTTCTGCGACCTCGTCGGCGTCACGCGCAGCGAAGGCGTCGTGGATGTGGGCATGCTGGAATTCGCCATTCGCGATGATCTCGACAAGCAGGCCCCGCGCGCAATGTGCGTGCTGGCGCCGCTCAAAGTGACGATCACGAATTTCGAGACGGGCGTACTCGAGCACTTCACTGCACAGCTCCATCCGCAGAAGCCGGAAATGGGAACGCGCGAGCTGCCCTTCACGCGGGAGCTGTATATCGATCGCAACGACTTCCGCGAAACGGCGGAGAAGGACTTCAAACGACTGGTACTGGGTCAGGAAGTGCGGCTGCGTAACGCGTACGTCATTCGCGCCAACGAGGTCGTTCGCGACGCCGCCGGGAACATGGTCGAGCTCAAGTGCACCTACGACCCGCAGACGCGCGGCAAGAACCCGAGCGACGGACGCAAAGTGAAAGGCGTCATCCATTGGGTTTCGGCAGCGCACAGCCTGGACGTCGAAGTGCGCTTGTACGATCGGCTGTTCACTGCCGAATTCCCCGAAGAGGACAAGTCGAAAACATTTCTCGACTTCATCAATCCGCAGTCGTTGACGATTCTCAAAGGCTGCAAGGCAGAGCCGTCACTGGCGAACGCGACATCCGACACACGCTACCAGTTCGAGCGCGAAGGTTACTTCTGCGCCGACAGCGTCGAGTCGAAGCCGGGCAGACTGGTGTTCAATCGCACGATCGGCCTGCGCGATTCGTTCGGCAAGTAGGGCCCTGGCTCGAGACAGCCTCTATCCGCGTCGCGTGAGCGACATGCGCTCCAGGACCCCGTCACGCGTAAACGCGTGCCGTATCGCGCTCAGTGTGTGCACGACTATCAGCGCGACGAAGACATAAGAGGTCGCAACGTGTGCGCCGTTGAAGAATGCGTAGACGTGCTTGTCGTCCACACCCCAGGGCGGTAGCTGGATTACGTTGAAGTACTTCACGCCCCACTGGCTGAAGTTCGACGCGACGTACCCTGTGAGCGGCATGATCAGCATGCAGGCGTAGAGCGCCAGGTGCGTTGCATTCGCACCGATCCGTTCCCAGGCAGGCATGCGGTCGGGCAGAGCCGGCGGCCTGTGCCGCCAGCGCCACCACACACGAAGCACGATCGCGATGCCGAGAGTCAGCCCGACGGACTTGTGCAGATTGACATACCAGCCGCGCGCCGGCGTGCCGCGCGGGATCTCATCCAGGTACCAGCCGAAAGGTATCTGCACGAGAAGGACCAGCGCGACCAGCCAGTGCAGCGCAACTGCAGTCCGGGTGTAACGGGCGACGGCATCGTTGCGATGCCGCGCCCGCGGATCATGCAGCGAGGACACCTTTGGCTTTCGCGGCGTGAGCCGCGATCAGGTCCATCAGCGCCGGGGACAGGCAGTCGTACGGCTCCAGCTTGAGCTCCTTGAGCCGCGCGCGCACGGCGCCCATCTGATCCGGCTTCGTGCCCGACTCGATGATGGAAGAGACGAATGCCGCGAACTCCGGATGCGCGGAGCCTCGCTCCTTGAAAAGCTCCGGGTGCACGAAGTCGAAACCGTAGAACGGGTGGTTCTTGTTCTCGATGCGGCCGTACATGTGCACACCGCATCCGCTACAGGCGTAGCGCTGGATGGGCGCATTCGCGTCCACGACCTTGAGCTTCTGCGCGTTCGCCGTCACGCTCAAATTGTCGCGCGGCGTCACTGCGACCAGCGAGAACAGCGCGCCGGCGGGCTTCCAGCACTTCGTGCAACCGCAGACATGATTGAACGCGACGTTGCCCTTGATGCTGACAGTCACGGGCGCGTCGCTGCACTTGCACGTCAGCGTTCCGCCCTGGAACTCCGGCGATCCCGCCTTCACGCCGTTGTCCACTGCTGGATGAATTGCTATGGCCATGGTGGTCTACCTCTTGCCGATGATGACAGCTTGCCTGCGCACTCAGAACAACACCACGCTGCGGATCGACTCGCCCGAGTGCATCAGGTCGAACGCCTTGTTGATGTCGTTCAACGGCATGGTGTGCGTGATCAGGTCGTCGATGTTGA
>JBIOUH010000070.1:0-27921 GCA_044866955.1 Steroidobacteraceae bacterium | reverse complement strand
CTCGATCACGAGCGTCGCTCCCTCCCACCAGCCGATGGAGTCGCCCAGCCACGAAACGACCGCGGCCGGTCCGTGCCTGGCGTTCATTCGAACGATCCGCGTCTCGTGCAATTCCTCAGAAGAAATCGCGATGAACTGCGGCGTCTGCACGAACTGTCTCAGGTCGGCGGCCGGCACGACCGTAACCGGCGGTGCCGCGCTGATGGCAGCCAGACAACGCTCGGAACCGGGCCGTGCTTCCGGACCGTCGAACGCAGTCAGCACCGCAGCGCCCGTCGTCTTCGCGAGCGCCTTGAAATGATCGTTGCCCGGAATCTTGCCGTCCGCCGGATCGGTGATGATCGAGCTGCGGTATTCGCCGCGAATCGCCTCGATGCCGCGCTCCCAGAAATATTCCGCCGGCTCGCCGGGCTTCGACTGATCGTTGGTCTTCGCGAGAATCCGCGCCTGCAGTTGCGCCGCCTCTTCGCGCGAGATCACGAACGACTTGAGCTCGGCGGGCCGCTCGAGCGGTGTGATGTTCTTGTGCGACCACACGCCCTGCAGATCGATCTGGCCGTCCGGCAAGCGCGGCGGCCGGTAGTCACCGCCCTGTGCAGCAGCTGAAATGGCGAGCAAGCCGCATACATATATATAGCGCACGACAAACCCCGGATTGACTCACGGGGTTATTGTCCAATCGGCCTCCAGCCTGCGGAACGCACCAAAGTAAGCGCAGGCGGCTCACGGCAGCCGGGTCGTCGGGGCGGCGCTACTCGCGGTCGAAGACATAGACGAACGGATGTTCGCTCTGGTCGGGCAAGCGGGCGACGCCCTTGCAGATCTGCTTGCGCCCATCCGGCGTGATGCTGCAGGTCTCGACATGGCTGTAACCGGACTTGTCCGTCAGCTTGTCGACCATCGAACCGTCCGCCTTGCGCTCGCAGCTCAGCGAGACGAAGCCCGCCGGTTCGACGCCCTGCACTTCGCTCGCCCGCCCGTCGCAAACCGAGTTCCAGACGTACGCGACTTTCTGCCCGGTGGCGCCGGTGAACGTCTGGGTCGTCTGCAGGTAATGGCCGTCGTCCTTGATGACGCCGCGCATGTCACCGGGTATCCGCTGTCCGGGCGGCAGCTGCGACTCAGCGACATTCGGGATCCATGTGCCCTCGAAAGGCGTGGGCGCTGAGCCTGGCGACACGGCGCAGGCAGCCAGGAAGCTAACGAACGCGACTCCACTCAGCTTGCACGCGGCGATATGCATGACCCCTCACCCAGTGTCGAATACTGCGCTTGCCTGCGAGATTCACGGCGAACGATAGCGCAATGAGCCGCAGGTCCAGCAGCAGATTCTGGCGGTGCAGGTACAGGCGGTCCAGTCTTCGTGTGGAACGCAAGGTCGGCCGGGCAAACAGCTGGGATAACCCCGTGATTCCGGGATTGGTCGCGAATCTCCAGTCATGCGGAGCATCGTGCCAGCCGAGCCGCTCGATATCCTGCCGAGTCAGCGGCCGCGGCCCGACCACGCTCATCTCACCTCGCAGCACATTGACGAACTGCGGCAGCTCGTCGATTCCGGTGCGGCGCAGCCAGCGACCCACGCGGGTGACGCGCTGCCCGCGCATGCTGCGGAGCTTGAGGATCGTGAAAGGCCGGCGCTCGCGCCCGACTCGCGATTGTGCAAAGAGCGGCGAGCCGCTGTCTTCCAGCCAGCTCGCGACCGCGACACCCGCGATGAGCGGCGCAAAGGCCGCGCACGCCGTGCCCGCGACCAGCACGTCCAGCGCACGTTTGCCGGGATAGGATTTCGTCGATTCGGTTTTCATGCGGTTACACCCCTGCGCTGACGCACTGACTCGCTCGCGCCGTTGCCTCGTCCGCGACACCGAGCGCTGCGAGTCGCGGTCGCAATCTGAGATGCCGCCGACGCGAATGCTCGATAAGCGGCCGCCACATCGCCGCAGTGAGCCGATGCCGGATCAGCAGGTGCCAGAAACGGTTGGAGCGCTTGTAGAGATAGCTCATCGCGAGATACGCGAGCACTGCGCGGCTGTCGCTCGGCCGCCGCTTCCAGATGGAAGAGTGCGAGAACAACTCGTCGTAGCACCATGCGTAGCCCTGATCGAGCTCCTCGCAGCTCATGTGTTTCGGCTGAAAGACGACGTGCGCCGTGTCGTACTCGTCCCAGTCGCGATGCAGGATGCGCCCTTGCGCTTCGAGCTGACGGAACAGCGGCGTGCCGGGATAGGGCGTCAGGATGTGGAACGTCGCGCACTCGAGCCGGTTATGCTCGATCCAGCGCACCGTGCGCGCGAACACGTCCGGCCCGTCGTGATCGAAGCCGAGCACGAAGCTGCCGTTCACCTGGATGCCATACCGATGCAGCAGCGCGACGCGGCGTGCATAGTCTTCCGGCGCCGGTGTGCGCTTGCGCGCGTCGGTGAGATTGCCTTCGTTCAGCGATTCGAAGCCGACGAAGACCCCGGTGCAGCCCGCCTGCGCCATTGCCTGCACCAGCGTGGGGTCGTCGGTTACGTCGATCGTGACCGCGGCGCTCCAGATGATCCCGAGCGGTCGCAACGCCTCGCACAGCTTGCGCAGGTACGCGGGCCGCGAGCCCAGATTGTTGTCGACGAACACGACGTAGGGCTGGCCGTCCGCCACGATCTCGTCGACCACCTGCTGCACTTCCCGCATCCGATACGGCATGTGCAAGCCGTCGGTCGAGAGATAGCAGAAGCCGCAGCGATTGTGGCACCCACGGGTCGCTATCACGCTCGTCGTCGTCAGGAACGACTCGCGCGGCAAGATGGCGCGGCGAGCGGGCGGATCCAGCGCGTACGCTCGCGAGTAGTCTGCGGTATAGCTGCGTTGCAAGACTCCGCGTTCGATGTCATCGAGAATCTTCGGCCACAGCTGCACTCCGTCGCCGATCGCTATCGCATCGGCGTGCTCCAACGCTTCCTCCGGACAGGACAGCACGTGCAGGCCACCGAGCACGACGATCGAGCCCTGTGCGCGATACCACGAGGCCAGCTCGTAGGCTCGCCGCGCGAATGTCAGATGCACCGAGATGCCGACGACGTTCGGCAAAGGATTCGCAGGCGGCGGTCCCTGCAGCAGATTCTCGTCCCAGTAGCGCACCTCCCAGTGCGAGGGCGTTGCGCCGGCGATGCTCGTCAGTGCCAGCGTCGGCGTCAGCACATGCTTGCCGAAGCTCGCGCGCGGATCCTTTGCGTAGAAGGGATTCACGAGCAAGGCCGTGCGCGATTGCACCGTCCGGCCGGCGCGGATCGGCGCGAGCGGCGGAGCAATCGCCATGTCGCGAGGCACGGTCGGCTGACGTCGCGGGCTATCCATGGCTGGACCTCGCAAACTGGTCTGCGTCGATCGCGCCGAAGCGCCGCTCGCGACGCTCGTACTCCTGCAACGCCTCGTCGAAGGCACGCTCGTCGAAGTCCGGCCACAGGCAGTCGACGAAGTGGAGTTCCGCGTACGCGCACTCCCAGAGCAGGAAATCGCTGAGGCGCTTCTCGCCGCCGGTGCGAATCAGCAGGTCGACTTCCGGCGCCGGCAGGGCCGAGTGGTCGACCTCGGCGAGTCGTTCGACGAAGCGCGAGCGATCGATGTCCTCTTCCGGCCGTAATCGCCGGCACGTTTCGACGAGGCTGTGCTGTGCCGAGTAGTCGATCGCGATTCGCAGGCGCATGCCGTCGCAGTGCTCAGTTGCCTGCTCGCTGCGCTCGATCAACTCGCGCAGTCGCGCGTTCAGTCGGTCGCGGCGACCGATGACGTTGATGCGGATCGACTGCTCCAGGCAGCGACGCGTCTGCGTGAGCAGATGGCGCTCGAACAGCTTGAACAACGCACTGACTTCCCCTTCCGGTCGCTGCCAGTTGCCGGCCGAGAACGCATACAGAGTCAGCATGCCGACGCTGCGGCGTGCAGCCGCCTCGACGACTGTGTTGACAGCGGTGGCACCGGCTCGATGACCTGCGGTGCGCGGCAGGCGGCGTCGCGCCGCCCAGCGGCCGTTGCCATCCATGATGATCGCGATGTGCATTGGAGAGTACTCTATGATGCAGAGTGCTGCGGCAAATTTTTTTACGGCCGGCGGGTTGCCTTGATCACGGCTTCGACGTGATCGAGGTAGCGATGCAGCGCGTTACGGCCGAGTGCCGTGATGCGATAGACCGAGCGCGGGCGACGATCCTCGAAGGATTTCGTGCACGTCAGGTAATTCGCTTCCTCGAGCTTGCGCGCGTGCGCGCTGAGATTGCCGTCGCTGACGTCGAACAGCGCCTTGAGCTCGGTGAACGTCAGCTCCTCGCGCACCGCGAGTGCGCTCATGATGCCCAGACGCACGCGCTCGTAGATCAGCCGATCGAATTTCGCATCGTCGGCAGTCGCCGCAGCCGCCGGCACCGCGGCGAGCTTCGGCCGCTTGCGTTTCGTGGCTGCGCCGGTCTTGCGTGCTTCAGCTTTCGCGGCCATGCCCTGCCCTTCCCATCAGACAACCGAACACGATGTGCAGCCCGCCGAAGCCGGCGCCCAGCATAGCGATCTGCCACGCCTGCGGCAGCACGAGAGCGAGCAATCCCGTAGCGACGAACGAGACGCCGAGAATGCCGATGGCACGTGTGGTCGCAGCGCTCGCCGCGACCAATCCGCATCCATACAGCAGCAACCAGGTGCCGGGAATCATGCGCGCGCCGGCGTTCGCCCACAGCACGGAGGTCATGACCGCTCCCGCAAATAACGACGGCAGCAGGCCGATGAAGAATCTGCGGATCGGCGCGCCGCCGATCGTCAAGGAGCCGAGCGAGGGCTGCCGGAGCAGCAGCGCGCCGCCGACACCTCCAGCCACAACTGCAGCGAGCAACCAGATGATCAGCCAATGCGGGCGCAACGCCGGAACGGAAGAAACGATCGCAGCCAGCAGGCCGACGATGCCCGACGCGATGCCGGTCGACCCTGGCACGGCGAGCGACGCCGCAGACTCCATCGATGCGCGGATGTAGCGCAGCGTCGCGGCAGCGTGCGAGTCGAGCTGGATCGTGTTGGCGGATTGCATCGGCTTTTTCCGGGGCGTGCCCACGCTGGCACGCTACGGCTGCCGGCAATGCCATGTCAAGTACTCTGTATTGCAAAGTGATGACGATTCGTGGCGAATCGTGGCGGCCGCATGGACGGCGCCGCTTCATGATGTTTTAGTCATTTGTAAAGAAGAGTGCAGCGAACGTTACGTTGTCGGCAGGCTGATGACGTTCCGGGATTGTCGGCCGGGCGAAGTCAGCGGATACTTGCGCCTCGGAGGCCCGGGCCCTGTTCAGAAGTAGTCGTCGCCGCCTGATCGTTCACCTGCTGTCGCTGGCGTTGCTCATCGCCCAGCTCGGCATGGAGGCGCACGCCTATTCCCACCTGAAGTCCGACCCGGACGGCCTGCCCGGCCAGACCACCCAGCTCTGCGGACAGTGCGCATCCTCGGCGCCGCTGCTGAGCATGGCGAGCAGCTCGAGCTGCATCCGTGTGCCGTTCGCACCCCAGATCGCGGGCATCGCTCCGACGAGGATCGGCACCGAGGTCCGCCCGCTTCCGCACCCGCCCTTCCGCTCCCGCGCACCTCCTCGCTTCTTCTGAATGCGCTGACGCTGGAAATGGGGACCTTCCTCATTTCCGCTTCTCATTAGTGCCCTGCGCTCGCAGGCACGAAATGAGGAAGGTCCCCATTTCGAAGAGGAGGACTTCTCCATGACGAGTTCCAAAGCCCTTGCGGCGCTGCTGGCGCTTGCGGGCACGATCTCGCCGACGCTCGGCCAGGCAGCAGACGATGTCGCGAGCCTGCGCGCCGAGCTGCAGGCACTGAAGAATGAATACTCGACCCGCGTCGATGCGCTGGAAGCGCGCATCGCGCAGCTCGAATCCGCACCGGTCGGTGCATTGGCAGAACAGGCGCCGCCGCCGCAGCCGATGGCGATGCCCGGGCAAGGCGGCGCAGGCGCGCCCGGGACTGCCTTCAACCCCGCGATCTCGCTGATCCTCGCCGGCAGCTACACGGACACTTCCAGGGATCCGCAGAGCTGGCGCATCGGCGGCTTCATACCGAGCGGCGGCGAAGTCGGACCCGGCGAGCGCAGCTTCAACCTCGGCGAGTCGGAGATCACGCTGGCCGCGAACGTCGATCCTTATTTTTCGGCGCAGATGACCGCGGCGCTCACCGGCGAGGACGAAGTCGAAGTCGAAGAGGCCTTCTTCCGCACGCTGGCGCTGCCGGAGGGCTTCACCGCGAAGGGCGGGCGTTTCTTCTCCGGCTTCGGCTACCTCAACGAAGTGCACTCGCACGCGTGGGACTTCGTCGATCAGCCCCTGGCCTACCAGGCGTTCTTCGGCGGACAGTTCAAGCAGGACGGCGTGCAGGTGAAGTGGCTGGCGCCGACCGATCTGTTCATCGAGCTCGGTGCGGAAGCGGGCAATGGCGACGCCTTCCCGGCGACGCGACGCAACCGCAATGGCCTGAACGGGGCGACACTGTTTGCGCACGTCGGGGGCGACGTCGGCGATGCGATCAGCTGGCGCGGCGGCGCGTCGTTCCTGGATCAGCACGCCGAAGACCGAGCGTTCGAGAACGTCGATGAGTTCGGGCTGCCGTTGACCGATGCGTTCACCGGCAAGTCGGAAACCTGGGTCGTGGATGCGGTGATGAAGTGGACGCCGGTCGGCGATCCGAATCGCCGTCAGCTCAAACTGCAGGGCGAGTACATGCACCGGCGCGAAACCGGCGAGCTGGCGTTCGACACCGAAGGCTCCAACCTAAGCGACGACTACAGCAGCACGCAGTCCGGCTGGTATTTGCAGGGCGTGTATCAGTTCCTGCCGCGCTGGCGTGCTGGCCTGCGTTACGACTCGCTCGACTCGGGCACCCCGCGTATCGGGCTGGTCGACTCCGGCGTGCTGCCGCTCTCCGCATTCCCAGCGCTGTTGCCGGCCGATCCGGACCGCATCTCGATCAGGCTCGACTGGAACCCCAGCGAGTTCACCCGTCTGCGCGCCCAGTACGACTGGGACGACGCGCGTGACGAGGGCGATCGCGATCGTGCGTTCCGCCTGCAATACATCTACGGCATCGGCGCGCACGGCGCGCACAAGTTTTAGAGGGTCGCTATCATGTTCAAGCTCATCCGCAGCGCCCTCGCGCTGCTCATCCTGGCGGCGGCGCTCCCCGCGAACGCCGCGATCAAAGTTCTCGCAACCACCTCCGACTGGGGCGCTCTCACGAACGAGCTGGGCGGCGATCAGGTCAACGTCTATGTCGCGACCAGCGCGTTGCAGGACGTGCATCGCGTCGACGCGAAGCCGAGCCTCGTCGCGCGCGCTCGCAGCGCCGACCTCGTGGTGGCGACCGGCGCCGAGCTGGAGATCGGCTGGTTGCCCGTGCTGATCCAGGAATCCGGCAACAGCCGCATCCAGCCCGGCGGTCCGGGCTATTTCGAAGCAGCTTCGGTGCTGCAGCTCGTAGAGAAACCCGAGCGCTTCGATCGCTCGCTCGGCGACATCCACCCGCAAGGCAATCCCCACGTCCAGCTCGACCCGCACAACATCGCGCGTGTCGCCAAGGCGCTGAGCGAACGCCTCGCACAGCTCGACAGCAGTCACGCTGATTACTATCAGCAGCGCGCGAAGGATTTCGATGCGCGGTGGCAGGCAGCGATGCAGCGTTGGGAGAGCATGGCCGCCTCGCTCAAGGGCGCGCCGATCGTCGTCATGCACAGCGACCAGAGCTATCTGTGCCGCTGGCTCGGCATGCAGCAGCTGGCGGCGATCGAGCCGAAGCCGGGCATGCCGCCGACGGCGGGTTATCTCGGTCAGCTGGTCACCAAGCTGAAAGCGTCGCCGCCGAAGGCGATTCTCGTGAATGCCTACAACGATCCGAAGGCGGCCAAGTGGCTGTCCGAGCGCGTCAACGCTCCCGTCATCGTGCTGCCGTTCTCCGTCGGCGGCTCGCCGCAAGCGAAGGATCTGTTCGGACTCTTCGACGACACTCTCGACAAGCTGCTGGCGGTGCTGAAATGAGCCTCTTCTCGACCGATCTGAGCATCCTGTGGCCGGCGTTGATTGCCGGCCTCCTCGTCTGCATCTCGCACGTGCCGCTCGGGCAGCAAGTGCTCTCGCGCGGCATCGTCTTCATCGATCTCGCGATTGCGCAGGTTGCGGGACTCGGCGTCATCGCCGCCAACAGCTTCGGTCTGCCGATCGAGGGCTGGGGCGCACAAGCGGCGGCGGGCGCGGCTGCGCTCGCCGGCGCGCTGCTGCTGACGTGGACCGAGCGCAAGCGGCCCGAAGTGCAGGAAGCGCTCATCGGCATCCTGTTCGTGCTCGCCTCCACCGCGCAGATCCTGATGCTCGCGAACGATCCGCATGGCGGCGAGAACCTGAAAGACCTGCTGGCGGGCCAGATTCTGTGGGCATCGAACGATCAGCTGATCCGCACGGCGGTGCTCACTGCGATCTTCGCGGTCGTGTGGTTCCGCTGGCGCGAGCAGATCGGCCGCATCGGGTTCTACGTGCTGTTCGCGATGGTCGTCACCGCCTCCGTGCAGCTCGTCGGCGTGTACCTCGTGTTCACGAGCCTGATCGTGCCGGCGGTCGCGACCTATCGGCACGCGAAGAACCGGCAGCTCGCCATCGGCTACGCGCTCGCGTTAGGGAGCTACGTGGTGGGACTCGCGCTGTCAGTGATCACCGACCTGCCTTCCAGCCCGGTCATCGTGTGGGCGATGGGTGTGATCGGGTTGCTGGTGCATCTCACGGGCAGGAAGAGCGAGGCGGCCGAGGGCGCCGTCGTCGAGAATCACCGCGTCAGAGCGTCGAGCTGACCGGCCTCGACGCGGGCCGTGAGCTTGTGCTTCGGCCCGCGGTATTCGTCGAAGAGCGCCTGGTGGGCGAGCAGCGAGGCGTCGCCCTCGCGCGTGTAGTACTCGCGCACCCAGTTCAGCAGGAACTCCAGGTGCTGGTCCTGGACTTCCTTCGAGTCGTACTTGTGTGGCTCCCACGGCCGGTTGCGGCAATTCGCGAGGCACACCTCGACGCCCGGCTCGAGAAAGATCAACACCGAAGCGTACGGCAGCGCCGCCCGCACGAGCCCCGCGTAGCAGCCTTCCACAACCCAGCGATGGCCGGTCGAGCAGAACGCGTTCACATCCAGCGCCGCAGCCAGCGGATCGCGAGCGACTGCAATCTTCCCCGGCTCCCACGCAACGGTATCGAGATCGAGCATCGGCAGCGAGTGCGCCGTTGCCAGTTGACGCGCCAGAGTCGACTTGCCGGATCCTGAGTTGCCGATCACTGCGGCGCGCATGGTCGTTGTTGTTGTATGCGATTCGGCCGTTTGTGCGCCAGCGTAAGCGCGAACGGGCAAGCAGTTCAAGCTACACTCCGCTCCATTATGCGCACCGCGACGATCGCCGCTCTTCAGATCGGCTCCCAGGCTGCGGGCACAGCAGCCACGCTCGATCGAATCCTCAGCTACGCCAACACGATCCGTGACGCGGGCGCGCAACTCGTCGTAATGCCTGAAGCGGTGCTCGGGGGATACCCGAAAGGTGCAGACTTCGGCGCGCGCGTCGGCTATCGCACGCCGGAAGGGCGCGATGCCTTCCTGCAGTACTGGCGCGAGGCGATCGATGTGCCCGGACCGCAGACCGACGCGCTCGGCGAGCTTGCGCGGACCACCGGCTCGGCTCTCGTGGTCGGCGTGATCGAGCGCGACACGACCACCCTTTATTGCACGGCCCTGTTCTTCAGCGCGCGCGGTGAGCTGACGGGCAAGCATCGCAAGCTCGTGCCCACTGCGATGGAGCGGCTGATCTGGGGTCAGGGGGACGGCTCGACGCTGTACGCGATGCAGACCGACGCCGGCCGGGTGGGCGCATGCATCTGCTGGGAAAACATGATGCCGCTGCTGCGGACCGCGATGTACGCGAAGGGTCTCGACATCTGGTGCGCGCCGACGGTCGACGAGCGCGACATGTGGCAGGTGAGCATGCGGCACATCGCGTACGAAGGGCGATTGTTCGTCGTCAGCGCGTGCCAGTACCAGCCACCGCCCGCGGCCTCGACCCTGCCGGACTGGCCACGCGAACGTCCGCTGATTCGCGGCGGCAGCATCATCGTGTCGCCGCTCGGCGAAGTGATCGCCGGTCCGGTGTACGACCGCGAAGAGCTCGTGGTCGCAAAGATCGATCTGGACGACGTCGTGCGCGGCCGCTACGACCTCGACGTCATCGGTCACTACGCCCGGCCGGATGTGTTTGCGCTGACGGTCGACGAAAGCGCGAAACGCCCGCAACCTCGACGACGATGAGGATAGCGCTGCTCATCGTCGCCGCCTTGCTGGCCTCGATCGGCCCGAGCGCGCATGCGGCCGACGACGTCTGTAACGTCACGCGCCGGAAAGTGAACCTCAACTTCAGCGTGAAGGACATCAACGGCAAGGACGTGCGCCTGAGTCAGTACAAGGGCCAGGTCGTGCTGGTGAATTTCTGGGCGACCTGGTGCGGGCCGTGCAGACGCGAGATTCCGTCGCTCATGGCGCTGTACCGCGATTACAAGGAACGCGGCTTCGTGGTGCTTGGTGTCTCCGTCGACAAGGAGGTGCAACTCGTCAAGCCTTACGCACGCACGATGAAGATGAACTACCCGGTGCTGATCGGCGCCGGGCGCGAGGAATTCAACGAGGAGTTCGGGCCGTTCATCGGCTTTCCAACCTCGGTCATGCTCGAGCGCGATGGGACCGTGTGCGTAAAGCATGTCGGGCTGCCGAGCCGCGCGCTGCTGGAGCAGCAGATCGACGTGCTGCTTTGAAGAATCAATCGCCCGTGCGCACGAGCAGCCAGCCGAGACCGAGCAGTACGAGCGTCGCGACGACTTGCTCGAGACGCGGCCAGCTGAAGAAGCGGCCGCTGAAGATCACCACGCCGATGATCGTCATCGCGAACCAGACCGCCGTCTGAATTTCGGCGGACGTCACGCCGAGCCGCGCCATGTACTTCAGCGAGATCACGTACAGCGTGATGCCGACGACCCAGCCGAGCGCCGAGCGGCCGACGTCCGGCCACGAGAGCGTGCCGTTCTGCCAGATCTTCGCCGCGTACACGAAGCCGAGCGAATCCGCGAAGCCCGACAGCGTTATCAGCACCAGTACCAGCAGCGAATTCCAGCTCATCGCTGTAATGTATGCGAAAACGGGGAGGTCCGGACATGAACAGGCTTTCGCTGTTGCTGGGCGTGATCGTCCTGGCCACGTCGGCTCACGCGCAGACGCCGGCCGCCCGGCCGACGCTGCAGGACTTTGCGTGGCTCGCGGGTCATTGGCGCATCGAAGAAGCTGACCGACTCGTCGACGAGCAATGGATGGCGCCCGCCGGCGGCCTGATGATGGGCATGGCGCGCAACGTTCAGGGCGGCAAGGTGCGCGAGTACGAGTTCACGCTGCTGCGGCAGGAGGCGAACGGCGACATCTTCTACGTTGCAAGCCCGTCGAAGCAGACCGAGACGTCGTTCAAGCTCACATCGCTCCGCGCCGGCGCGGCCGTGTTCGAAAACCCCGGGCACGACTTCCCGAAGAAAGTGATCTATGCGCGGCAACCCGACGGCTCGCTGCTCGCCGCAATCGAAGGGCCCGGACGCGACGGCAAGCCGCGTCGCGTCGAATATCCCTTCAAGCGCGTCACGCCCTAGCGTCGGGCGTGTACGGATAGATCTGCGGCAACGTGCCGGCCTGCGACTTCACCCGCTCGACCCAGCGCACGAATGACGGACGCGTGGCGAGATCGAAGTTACCTTCAGCCGCGAGATGGCTGTAGGCGAACACGGCGATGTCGGCGATCGAATAGCTGTCGTTCGCCAGGAAGGGATGCTGACTCAGATGCCGCTCGAGCGCGTCCAGAGCACGCTCGCCTGAGCTGCGCTTGACGGCTGCGACTGCCTCGTTCGCCTGCAACTTGCCGACGAGTGTCCAATACCGCAGCGTGCCGATCGTCGGCTCGACGTAATACTGCTCGAAGAACAACCACTGCATCACGCGCGCACGCGCCAGGCGCTCCGACGGCAGGTAAGCGGTTCCCTCTGCAAGGTAACAGAGGATCGCGTTGGACTCGGCGATGTACACGCCGGGCTCCGGCTCCAGCACCGGAATCGCACCGGCCGGGTTCTTCTGCAGGAATTCGGGCGTGCGCGACTCGCCCTGAAAAATCGCAACCGGCACGTGCTGGTAGGGCTGGCCGAGGTGCTGCAGCAACAGGCGGATCTTGAAGCCGTTCTGCGACGGCAGGTAGTCGTACAGTTTCAGCATGATGCCCTCGGTGCAATGATACTTCTCAGGCAGCGCGAGTTTGCGCACAATCGCCGGTCCCGGCACTCCGATCTTTGCGCATGAACCCAGGCTCAATTTCCGCCGAGCGCGGACGCTATCACCTCTACATCTCGCACGCATGCCCCTACTCCGCACGCACGGTTCTCGTTCGTTGCGTGAAGCAGCTGCAGGAGGTCGTGTCGATGTCGGCGCTGGATCCGGTGCGGGGTCCGGACGGCTGGGTGTTCGGCAGCGGTGAGCACGCGGATCCGCTGAACGGCTTTCGCTCGCTGCGCCAGGCATACGAGGCGACCGACGCAGGCTACGAAGGCCGCGCGAGCGTTCCAGTGCTGTGGGACAAGCAGACTCGGCGCATCGTGTCCACGGAGTCCGGTGACATCATGCGCATGCTCGGCTCGGCATGGAATGAAGTCGGCGGCGACGCGAGCGTCGATCCTTATCCTGAACCCTTGCGCGCCGAGATCGACGCGCTCAATCGATGGATCGGCACGCGCATCAACGACGCGGTCTACGACGTAGGCACTGCAACGAGGCAGGTCGTCTACGAGCGTGAGCATCGCAAGCTGCTCGCTGCGCTCGATGAGCTGCAGCAGCGGCTCGGCGGCTCACGGTTTCTGCTCGGCGACCGACCGGTCGAATGCGACTGGCGCCTGTTTCCGACGCTCGTACGCTTCGACGCTGTGTATGCACCGCTGTTCAAGTGCACGCGACGGCTCGCCGAAATGCCGCGCCTCTGGAACTACACGCGCGACATCTATCGACTGCCAGGCATTGCAGCGACGGTGCGTCACGACGAGATCCTGCGTCACTACTATCGCTCGTTCCCGGCGCTGAACCCGCAAGGCATCGTGCCGCTCATCGAACCGCCGGACTTCAGCCGGGAACCGTAGCCGGTCCGCTTCGTTCGATCTTCACCAACGAGGAGATCGAGATGAGCAACGAAGCGGAACTGACGACGAAACTCTGGAAATCACTGAAGTCGGACATGACGGTAATGCTCGGACTGGCGGGCGTCGAGGAAGGCCACAGCCAGCCGATGACAGCGCAACTCGACGACGACGGCATCGAAGGCGGACCCATCTGGTTCTTCACTGCGACCGACACCGACCTGGTGAAGGCAATGGGCTCACAGCATCGCGCGGTCGCGCACTTTGCGTCCAAGGGTCACGACCTGTTCGCCTCGCTGCACGGCGAGCTGGTGCTCGACAATGATCGCGCAACGATCGATCGGCTGTGGAACCGCTTCGTGGCAGCGTGGTTCGAGGGCGGCAGGGACGATCCGCGTCTGCAGCTGATTCGCTTCGAGCCCGAGCGTGCGCAGGTCTGGCTCAACGAGCACAGCCTGGTTGCCGGGGCGAAGCTGCTGCTCGGCCGCGATCCGAAGGCCGAGTACCGCGACAAGGTCGCCGACGTCCAGCTGCGCGGTCCGTCGCACTGACG
This sequence comes from Steroidobacteraceae bacterium, assembly GCA_044866955.1. Taxonomy (GTDB): domain Bacteria; phylum Pseudomonadota; class Gammaproteobacteria; order Steroidobacterales; family Steroidobacteraceae; genus Steroidobacter. Next base: position 14,132 of record JBIOUH010000070.1, on the reverse strand, counting down.
GCGACAAAAGAAAAAGGGCCGGCGCAGTCGCCCGCGCCGGCCCTATCGCCCCGAACCGATCAGTTGTTGCGCAGTTCCAGGTCGTTCTTGACGTTCTTGACGCCATCCACGCCCTTGGCAACCTGCGTAGCACGGCTGCGCGCCTCGCTCGTGTCCACGAAGCCGCTCAGCTGCACGACACCCTGGAAGGTTTCCACCGAGATCTGATGGGCCTTGGTCGTCGGATCGGCAACCAGCGCCGCCTTCACCTTGCCGGTGATGACGCTGTCGTCGACGACGCGACCCGCGTTCGCGGCCGCCGTCTCCGTGCTGCCCTTCTCGCCATTCGAGCTGCAGGCTGCCGCAGCGGCGCCCATCATGAGAATCAGTACCCAACGTGCGATGTGCTTCATAACAATAGTGTCTCCTGAGTAACTGACACTAAAAGGCGCAGCGCCGTGCGAAGTTCCACCACTGCGATTTGCAAAAGATGCCAGCAAGGAACGCGCGGGCAATTCGCCCGTTGTTCCATCATTCCGCAAAACATTTTGCAGCGAAGCGAGGAGACGACTCATGCCGCGCGGCGACAAATCGAAATACACGGACAAGCAGAAGCGCAAGGCGCGCCATATCGAAGAGGGCTATGAAGATCGCGGCGTCCCCGAACGCGAAGCGGAGCGGCGTGCGTGGGCTACCGTCAACAAGGAGACCGGCGGCGGCAACAAGAGCGGTTCCGGTCGGGGCGTTCCCGATACCCACGTGTCGTCGAAGAAAGGTGGACGTATCGGCGGCAGGAAATCGGCGGCGCGGCCGGCTGCGGCCCGCTCAGCATCGGCACGCAAAGCTGCAGCGACGCGCAAGCGTCACGAGCAGCACGCGGGCCGCTGATCGCGCTATTTCATCGTCGGCATCACGTAGTCCGAGCCGCTGCGCGGCCCGGTCGGCCAGCGCGACGTCACGGTCTTGAGGCGTGTGTAGAAGCGCACGCCATCCGGGCCGTGCACGTGCAGATCGCCGAACAGCGAGCGCTTCCAGCCGCCGAAACTGTGGAAGGCCATCGGCACCGGAATCGGCACGTTCACACCGACCATTCCGACCTGGACTTCGTGACAGAACGCGCGAGCTGCCTCGCCGTCGCGCGTGAAGATCGCCGTACCATTGCCGAATTCGTGCGCGTTCACGAGCGCCAGCGCAGCGCGCAGGTCGGGAACGCGAGCCACGATGAGCACCGGCCCGAAAATCTCCTCTTGATAGATCCGCATGTGCGACGCGACGCGATCGAACAGCGTGGCGCCGAGGTAGAAGCCATTCGCGTGCCCCGGCAGCTGCAATGTGCGCCCATCGACGACGAGCGCTGCGCCCTCTTTCACGCCGACGTCGATGTAGTCGCGCACCCGCTGCAGATGCTCGCGCGTCACGAGCGGTCCCATCTCGACGCCTGGCGCTGTGCCAGGTCCAACCTTGAGCGCCGCAATCAACGGCCGCAGCTCGGCGATCAACCGGTCGCCCGCGTCGCCGACTGCGACGGCCACGGAGATGGCCATGCATCGCTCACCGGCGGAGCCGTAGGCCGCGCCCATCAGGGCTTGCGCCGCAAGCCTGGCGTCCGCATCCGGCATGACGACCATGTGATTCTTGGCGCCGCCCAGTGCCTGCACCCGCTTGCCCGCGCGCGACGCGGTTTCGTAGACGTGACGCGCGATCGGCGTCGAGCCAACGAAGCTGACGGCCGCAACGTCTGCGTCCGTCAGCAAGGTGTCGACTGCTTCGCGCTGGCCGTTGACGACGTTGAGCACGCCACGCGGAAGCCCTGCCTCCGTGGCCAGCTCAGCGAGTCGCAAGCCGCACGAAGGATCCTTCTCCGAAGGCTTGAGCACGAACGTGTTGCCGCAGGCAATCGCAACAGGAAACATCCACATCGGCACCATCGCCGGAAAGTTGAACGGAGTGATGCCGGCGCAGACACCGACCGGCTGTCGCAGCGACCAGGAATCGATCCCGCTGCCGACGTTGTCTGAGAACTCGCCCTTGAGCAGATGCGGAATGCCGCAAGCGAATTCGACGACTTCGAGGCCGCGGGTGACTTCGCCGCGTGCATCGGCGAGCACTTTGCCATGTTCGCTCGTGATGAGACCTGCGAGCTCGTCGATATGCGCGTCGAGCAGCGCCTTGAAACGGAACAGGACGCGTGCGCGCTGCAGCGGCGGTGTCTCCGCCCACGCCGGCAATGCGGTCCGGGCCGCCTGAATTGCGGCCTGCGTCTCCTGCTGCGACGCGAAGCTGACGTTCGCACGCACCTCGCCGGTTGCAGGATCGAACACCGCGCCGGCGCGTTCCGAAGTGCCCGCGCAGCGACGCCCATCGATGAAATGACCGAGTACCGTGCTCACATTCCGAGTCTATCAGACGGGACTCTGCGCATGCGGCCGCCCGGGCAGCCGCTTCAGCGCGTAGCCCAGTCCGCCGACGCGGAACCAGCGATAACCGAACTCTTCCAGCGCCACGCGATGCGCACCGTCCTTCTGCGCATGACTCTCGCTCTCCACGAGCAGATTCGTCAGCAGGTCGCCGCCCTCGCCCTTGATGCGCAGGACCACTTCCACCGGCTGGCGCGAGAAATTGTGCAGCAGCACGACGCGATTGCCGCGCCACTCGTACATCAGGCCGAGCACGCTCTTGTGGCCGGTCTGCAGGATCGAGCACGTGCCCCAGCCGATCTCGGGCGTTTCCTTGCGCTGGCGAATCATCCGCACCAGCCAGTTCAGGAACGACTGCGGATCGCGCCGCTGCTTCTCGACATTCACCTGCTCGCAACCGTACACGCCTGCCGTGATCACCGGATTCGGCAGGCGCTTCGCGAGCGAGAAGCCGCCGTTGTGCTCGCTGCTCCATTGCATCGGCGTGCGCACCGCTTCGCGCTCCGGCAGATCGAGATTCTCGCCCATGCCGATCTCGTCGCCGTAGCGAAGCACCGGCGTGCCCGGCAACGAGAACAGCATGCTGTAGGCCAGCTCCATGTTGCGCCGGTCGCCGAGCATCGGCGCGAGACGACGCCGGATGCCGCGGCCGTACAGCTGCATGGCGGGATCGGGACCGAAGCGCTCGAATACCATCTCTCGCTGCCGTTGCGTGAGCCGACCGAGATCCAGCTCGTCGTGATTACGCAGGAACTGCGCCCACTGCGACGTATTCGGAATGCCCGCTGTCCGTTTCAGCGCCATGGCCAGCGGCCCGACGTCCTCCGACGCCAGCGCATAGAACAGGTGCTGATTTACGAAGAAGTTGAACATCATCTGGATGCCCTGCCCGGCGTCGCCGAAGTAGCGCATGTTGTCCTTCGGCAGCACGTTCGCCTCGCCGAGCATGATTGCATCGCGCGAGCGCCACTGCAGGAAGCGCCGCATCTCTTCCAGCCAGTCGAACCGCAGTTTCGGCGCCTTGCGGCGGATCAGCGGCGACTCCTGGATCACGAAGGGCACTGCATCGACGCGAAAGCCCGCGACACCGAGCTGCAACCAGTACCCCATGATGCGCATGATCTCGGCGCGCACGTCGGGATTGTCCATGTTCAGGTCGGGCTGGAAGTCGTAGAACACGTGGTAGAAGTACTCGCGCGCCTTCTTGTCCAGCGTCCACACCGACTTCTGCACGCCTGGGAACACCATGCCCTTGTTCCAGCCGGCCGGCCGCTTCTTCGACCAGATGTACCAGTCGCGCAGCGGCGAGCTCTTGTCGCTGCGCGCCGCCTGGAACCACGGATGACGGTCCGAAGTGTGGTTGACGACCAGGTCGATGATCACGCCTATGCCGCGCTTGTTCGCCTGGTTGATGAACTCGACGAACTCGCCGCTCGAGCCGTGGCGCGGGTCGACGCCGTAGAAATCGGCAATGTCGTAGCCGTTGTCCCGGTTCGGCGAGGGCTGGAACGGCGCGAGCCACAGCACGTCGATGCCGAGCGACTCGAGGTAGTCCAGGCGCTGCATCAAACCGTGAAAATCGCCGCAACCGTCGCCGTTGCCGTCCATGAACGTTTCGAGGTCGAGGCTGTAGACGATTGCATTCTTGTACCAGAGGTCGGTGATCACGACGCAGCGCCTCGCAAGGAAGGGATCCTGCGCAACGCGTCGGCACCGAGGCTGGTTGCTCACGTCGGGGGAACAGCGACCCTCTGTGCTTCGTATAGAGGCATGGCTTCAGCCATCGGTTGGATGCTCGCCGGCGCAGCAATCGCAATGCTGTGCTTCCTGCTCACGCACCGGCGGCGCACACCTTATCTGCAGTTGCAACTCGACGAGCTGCAGCCGCTGCAGGAGGGCCTGCAGGCGCTCGCCGGTCTCACCGGCGGCGCTGTGTACGAAGGCAATAGTGTCCGCGTATTCCAGAACGGCGCGCTGTTTCCGGCCATGGAGCAGGACATTGCAGCCGCGCGCCACACTGTGCACCTGGAAACCTTCGTATGGACTGCGGGGGAGGTCGAGCGGCGCTTTGTCGAGTTGCTCTGCGCGAAAGCCCGGCAAGGCGTCAAGGTTCGCCTGTTGATCGACGCGCTCGGCGGCTCCAGGGCGACGTCGGCGCGATTGCAAGAGCTGCGCGATGCGGGCGTGGAGCTCGCACTGTACTGCAAACCGGCGTGGTGGAACCTGCGGCGCTTCAACCACCGCACCCACCGGAAGATGCTCATCTGCGACGGCTCAACCGCTTATACCTTCGGACACGGCATCGCCGACCAATGGCTCGGCGACGGCGAAGACGCCGATCATTGGCGCGATACGGGCGTGCGCCTCGAGGGTCCGGTCGCGTGCGCTCTGCAATCCGTGTTCATGGAGAACTGGATCGAAGAGACGCGCTGCCTGCCGGCGGGCGCAGGCTGCTATCCGTGCATCGAACGCCATGAGGGTGGCGTTCAGGCGCACGTCGTCAGCAGCGCCTCCGAAGAAGTCGGTTCCGCCGTCGCATTGCTCTACACGGTGGCGATCGCTTCGGCGCAGAAAGAGGTGATCATCCAGAACCCCTACTTCGCGCCCGACGACGGCTTCTGCGAGCTATTGACGAAGATGGTGAAACGCGGCGTCGCCGTGCACCTGATGGTGCCGGGCAAGGAGACGGACAGTCCGTTCGTCAGATTGGCCGGCTCGCACCTCTATCGGATGCTGCTGGAGACAGGTGTCCGCGTGTACGAATTCGCTCCGACGCTGCCGCACCAGAAGATCGTGATCGTCGACGGCGTCTGGTCGCACATCGGCTCGACCAACTTCGACGCACGCTCGCTGGCGCTCAACGAGGAAGTCGGTGTCGGCATTCTCGACGCCCAGGTCGCGAGCGAGCTGAAGGACGCTTTCAATGCCGACTTGAAGCGCAGCTCCGAGCTGCGCCTGGAGCGCTGGCGCCGGCGGCCGTTGCTGGAGCGCGGCTTCAGCTGGCTCGCGTACCAAGTGCACTCTCAGTTGTAGCGGACGCGCCGGCTGGACAATCCCAGCACCGGGGCATCGCAACCGATCGCACGCAGGGCCGGCAGGGTTGTTGTCTACTCTCCTGAATGGCCCTATAACGACGAGCAACAGGTGCAAGCGCCATGGACCGTCCTCATCCGTCCCTGCTCGGGGTCACCGCTGCGGCGATAGCGGTCTGCTTCTCAATCTGCGGCACCGCAGCTCCCGTCGAGCACGACGCCGACATCGAACGCGCGCTTGCTCGAGTCGACACGGCCAGACCCAGCGTCGATGCCGATCCGCTCGCACTCGAAGAAGCGCTGACCTCTCTAGGCGACGCGTACCTCAACGCGAATGAGTATGCAGAGGCCGAAGCCGCCTATGCCGAGGCCGTGCGATCGGCGGAACAGCACGGCGGACGAGAGACCCAGCGCGTCCTCGCGCCGCTGACGGGCCTGGGCACTACGTTCGCCAGAGCCGGTCATCATCACGACGCGATTCCGCGCCTGCAGCGCGCGGTCGCGATCACACGCGCAGAGTTTGGAATGTTCGACCTGCGCCAACAGGATTTGCTCAAGACGTTGGCTGGCAGTCTCACTGCGCTCGATCGCGAGACGGAAGCGCAGGACGCCCTCACCTACAGGGTGCGCGTCGCGGAGAAGACATACGGTGAAGGCAACCCCAGGGTCATTCCATGGCTGTGCGACCTGGGCAGCTGGTTCGCCGACATCGGCAAGACACCTGAAGCCCGCATGACTTTCCAGGTGGCGCTCAACATCGCTGGAACGACGGACTCACTGGAAGCGCCCATCATCGTCGAGCCCCTGCGCGGGATCGCGCGGGCCTACATGCTCAGGTCCAGCTACCCGGATAGTTGGAGGAAGCCCCCGTATCCAAAACTCGGCTGCGCCCGTCCGTTCGCCGTAGTGCCTCCCGAATGTCTGAACCCCAACGCCCTGGACTCCAGCGGCCACTTCATCATCCAACCCCGGACGCTCAATCGGGAAGGTGAAGAGGCACTGAAGCGAGCGTTACGGATTCTGGAGTCGGATCCCGGCCTGGCGCCGCAGACTCGCATCGAGACGCTCATCCAGATGGGCGACTGGTATCAGATCAAGAAGTCGCCGCGCGAGGCGCTCCCCTACTATGAGCGTGCCTGGCAACTCATCCACACCACGCCGAGATTGCCGGACCCCGTTACCACTGCGCTGGACGTTCCAGTGCGTGTCTACTATCCGACACCGCAGATCGTTGCTCATGTTCCTGTTCTTGCGGCAGCGGTAGATACAAAGTCCCACCACGTGCAGACGGAGTTCACAGTGGCCGCCGATGGCACCGTCCGTAACGCTCGCATCGTCGAGCACGACACGCGCGACCTATGGGCGCGCGACATTCTCAAGGCAGTTCGCGATTCGCGCTTCCGGCCGAAGTTCGTCGATGGACAGGCAGTCGCAGCGACGGGGATCACCTATCGCGAAGTCTTCTGGACGAGCAAGCCGCGGGACTGACGCGCCGCCACCTCCTGGCGCCAACGATGTCACCGCGATGGCTGCTGGCCGTATAGGGGTCAGGCTATCCAAAGACATCGCAGAAGGAGGAGATCGTGTCGGAAGCGTTGACCCCCGCTCGCATCATGGAAGTTGGGATGGCGTTCTGGCCCGCCAAAACGCTGCTGTCAGCGGTGGAGCTCGGGCTGTTCACCACTTTGGGCGGCAACGCCTTGACCGGCGCCGAGCTCGGACGCGCGCTTGGCCTGCACAGCCGTGCGAATCCAGACTTCTTCGACACGCTGGTCGCGCTCCGGTTTCTCGATCGTGATGGCGACGGCGCCGACGCGCGCTACCGCAACACTGCCGAGACGGCGCAGTTTCTCGACCGGTGCAGTCCTCACTACGTGGGCGGCTTCCTCGAGATGGCCAACGCGCGCCTCTATCCCTACTGGGGCGACCTGACGGAAGCGCTCCGCACCGGCAAGCCGCAGAATGAAACGAAGCACGGTCGTGCCGGGATGTTCGAAGAGCTGTACAGCAAGCCTGAGCGGCTCGAGCAGTTCATGGACGCGATGGCAGGAATCTCCGCGGGTAACTTCCAGGCTTTCGCGCAGCGGTTCGACTTCTCAGGCTACAAGACGCTTTGCGACGTTGGCGGCGCCAACGGTTTGCTCTCCATGCTGATCGCGCAGGCACATCCGCACATGCGTTGCATCTCCGCGGACTTGCCGGCCGCAACAGCCATCGCCGCGCGGAAGATCCAGGCAGCGGGACTCGGTGACCGAGCCTCGGCCCAACCGCTGGACTTCTTCAAGGATCCGCTGCCACGCGCTGACGTGATCACGATGGGGATGATCCTTCACGACTGGAACCTCGAAAAGAAGATGCATCTCGTGAAGGCGGCGTACGACGCGCTCCCCGCGGGCGGCGCCTTTGTCGCTATCGAGAACATCATCGACGATGCGCGGCGCGACAACGCCTTCGGTCTCATGATGTCGCTGAACATGCTCATCGAGTTCGGCGAGGCATTCGACTTCACGGGCAGCGATTTCGATGGATGGTGCCGTCAGGTCGGCTTCCGGAAGACGGAGGTCGTGCACCTGGCGGGGCCAGCCAGCGCGGCGGTTGCGTATAAGTAGGCCTGGGCTCAACAAGTCGCGCAGCGGCTCGCAGTCCACAAACCGATGCGGATGATCACGAACTCTGCGGGTCGCACCGGCGCGACTCCGATCTCGGCGATCAGACGGCCGTTGTCGATGTCATTCTGAGTCATGGTGCTGCGGCCGCAGCGAACGAAGAAAGCTTCCTCGGGCTTGGTGCCCAGCAGTGCGCCGCTACGCCAGCTGTTCAGTAAGAAGTTCGTGATGGTCTGCTGCACAGCCGCCCACAGCGGCTCGCCGTTTGGCTCGAACACCACCCATTGCAGACCGTCACAGATCGACTGCTCCAGGTAGATGAAGTAGCGCCGCACGTTGACGTACTTCCACTGTGGATCTGAGCTCGTGGTACGGGCGCCCCATAGAAGAATGCCGCGAGAGGGAAAAGATCGAATGCTGTTGATGCCCTGCGCGCTCAGTCGTTCCTGTCCGTGAGTGTCGACTGCAGCCTGCAGGTCCACAGCACCGATGACAGTCTCGTTCGCAGGCGCTTTCCACACACCCCGTGCAGTGTCGGTGCGTGCAAAGATTCCACACACGAAGCCGCTCGGCGGAAGCTGCACTGAATTCTCGGTAGTGACCCACGGGTAATACATCGCCGCGTAGGAGCTATCGATACTCGACCTGGCAGCGAGCACCTCGTCGATCGTCGACGCAGGCGGTGCGTCGAGTACTGCAAAACGAAAGCGCTCTGGCTGACTCACATGCTCGATCAGCGCCTGCTGGATTTCCGCTGCCGCAGTCCGCGCCGAATAGCCCGGCGCGGCAATGACCGAGACTCGGGCGGAATCAGGCAGTGCTTGCAACGCTGCTGCGTATTCCTCTGCGAGCGCATCAGCGGCGACGTGCCCTATGTAGAGCCGCTGACCGCCATTGTCGAAGAACATGCGTGCCGCGTGTGCGATGTAGTTGCAAGCGGAACCTTGCGCGGTCTGCAGATCATCGAGACCGCCGTACTGCTGCTCGAACTCCAGAAAGTTCCTGAGCGGCTCACGCACGGCCGAGTCCGTCTCGGGCGGGGTGATGTGAGTGGGACCGATGAAGGCAGCTGTGCTAGTCGAGACACCTTCGATGCTGTGCGCCTTGAAGGAGGTTTCCTCGACATAGACGCCGGGCGCTGAGTATTCGGACATGTTTCTACCTCTGAGCGAATCAGCAGTGCACCGGGTGCCAGCAGTTTGCTGCTGCCGCGAGCCGATCAAAAGCGGCCAAAAGGGCGAAGGGAGTGTTGACGCAATTGTTGTCAGCACGGGCGTGGAAGAGTCATGCCGCAGGACGCGCCAGGAAGGCAAAAGTGACGTCTTTTTTCGAGTCGGAGCCGTCACGTCGAGCGGCGGACGGCGTAGAGCCAGGGTAAGGAAATCAAGGAGCACTTCATGACCAGAGAACGCCTTTCCCGACGCGCGCTGGCACTCGGCGTAGTCGTGCTTACATCCACCACGCTGATGGCTCTTGCCGCGATGGCGAGCACAGTTCCCACGTCTGCACAGCTCGAGCGCGGGCGCTATCTCATCAAGACGACCGGGTGCAACGACTGCCATACACAGGGATACACGGAAAGCGCAGGCCGCGTCGCGGAGTCGCGCTGGCTCACAGGCAGCTCGCTCGGATGGCAGGGACCCTGGGGCACGACGTACGCGGTGAATCTGCGGCTGCTCGTGCAGACCCTCACGCCCGAGCAATGGCGTCAGGTCGCCCGTCAACCCGCGCGACCGCCGATGCCGTGGTTCGCGTTGCGCGACATGACCGACGAAGACCTGACGGCGATGTACCACTTCATCCGTTCACTCGGCCCGACTGGCACGCCCGCCCCCGCGTACGCACGCCCTGGCGAGCAAGTGCGGACGCCGGTCGTCAGGTTTCCGCCAGCGAACAAAGAAGAACAGGAGGTGCACCCATGAAGCGTGTTCAAGGTTACGCTTCCGTACTCATCACCTTCTGAGCAATCTTCCAGGTTCCGTTGACCTTCAGGCATGACAGCATGTCTGTGAAACGACGCGGCGGAACCTGCAGTTTCAACTTCACGAGTGCCATTTCCCTTGTAACGTCTACTGACAGGATCTGGTCGCGGCGCACCGCGCCCTGTTGTTTTGGAGCTTTCATGTTCCGAACCACCGTCAGCCACGTCTCGATCGGCGTCACGCTCACGTTGCCGTCGTCGCCGACTCTTGTCACGCAATGTATTACCCCAGTCGTCAGCATCAGCCGGCTGCGCTCTCTGCACTAGTGCACGCGCTGCGAATTCCCTAGCGTCAGGCCCCAGAGCGCAGGAACTCAATCGGCAATCCCCGCGACCTCACGGACGAGCGCGGCGATCGGTCCAGATGATCGGACCGGTGTGACGTGTGCACTGCTCAAGGCGCTGGTCTTCGATTTCAATGGAGCGCCTGGGACGCCCAGACACCCTCGAGCTTCGAGGGAGCACTGAGCCGATAATACGAATGGGAAGGAGCACCAATGAAACGAGCCCTGTCGATAGCCCTCTTCGCCGCATGTTCGAGCAACGTTCTCGCCGCCGACTTTGGTGTCGGCGTGTCCGTGCAGTCGAACGACGCTTGGATCTATGCACCCATCGACGTCACGCCAGGCCTTCGGATCGAGCCGAGCATACGATTCGTCGACTCCGAGTCCGAGTCGCAGACGCAATCCTCGAGCTTTGGCGTGCCGATTGCCACCTCGGTGAAGTCGGAAAGCGATCAGCGTGAGTTGGCTGTCGGCCTTTTCGGCAAGACTTTGCTAGGAGAATCCGTACGGCTCTACTACGGCGCGCGAGCTGCCTACATCGACAATGAAACGAAGCAACGCATCGCGACCAGATTTCAGAATTCGGAAGACGTCGTCGAAGAGGAGTCGTCGCTGGATGGCTACCGCATCTCGCCGACTCTCGGATTCGAATATTTGATCAACGAGCATTTCTCATTGGGCGGCGAGGCCGAGTGGTTCTATCAGGACCTCGATGCGGATATTTCACAGACTGACGTTGACATTGCGGGCACCGCAAAATTGAAGTCGAACGGTACGGCGACGCGCCTCATCGTCAGATTCACGTTCTAAAGGCGTCCGCTTCGGGTCGGAAGCGGAAGTCTCCTTCCGGCCAGGAGCGGACGTCTCGGCAACGATCGCACCGCAGCGGATATCACACGTAGTACGTAGCGAGCCAGCCGGTGAAATCGTTCCATGCCTGAGTGCCGCGGATCCATGCGCGGCCGAACTTCATGAGAAGTACGAGGCCGATGCCGACCAGGTAGACCGGGTGAACGATCCGCCGCCTGAGGTAGTCATGGGTCATCCCCGCCAGGATTGGGGACAACCAGATCGCGAGAAGCGGGAGCACGGGTCGCGGAGGGCCGCCGAGAAACGTCATGCGGTGCACGGCCGCGACTAGCAGGACTGTCGTTGCAACTACGATCAATCGCTTGTGAATCTCAGGCCTGCGCCGATAGCTCCACGCAGCGCATAGCACCGGCCCGAAGAAAAGCATGTCGGTGAGCGGGGCGATCAGGCGGCTTCGAGCTTCCTCTAAGTTGCCCGCCTGCACGCGTTCGCCAAATACGACGAAGGCTGTGGTCCAGCCTACGAGAATGACGATGATCCCCCATAGCATTGCGTACTTGCCCACTTTCATGTGCAGGGCCACGCGCCCGCGCGCTGCCAGCCAGGACTGCCAGATCAGGAAGAACAGCCATCCCATGAAGACGGCAGCGTGCACATGAATGATGCGAGCCGGATGAGGAATCCCTTTCAGCAGCAAGGGGCCGAAGTAGCTCGGCCAGAAGCCCAGCAGGGCGATGATGACGCACACAAACCCGACGGACAGGTAGACCCGGCTCACTGACCGTGCCCCCACATTTGCCGCCTGCCTCAGTACGGTCTCCATAGATGGAGCCTCATACCACCCGCACGCAGAATTGGAAATGGTCCTTAGTCCGGGGCTTCCACGCGTTTGAGTGACTCTTCGCCCAAGATGGCGGCGACAGATGTCCGCCGCCAGAGGCGGACGTCTGAACATCAGCGCGGCTGGGCGTTGCAGCCGCCGTGCGCCGTGTCGTCGAGCAGCGTTACATCGCACGGAAGCATATGGACGTCGGACTCGCGCACCTGATCGAATGCGTCCTTGGGAGCCTTCGGCATCGCGACGTAGAAGTACAAGGTCTCGTTCTCCTGCGTATGAATCCGCGGATTGTCGACCATGAAGTAGAAGCGCCAGGCGCCGGCGTCTTCGTTAACGGCGTGTGCCGTTGGCAGGACGTTGCCGATCATCCAGCAAAGGTCGCTGCTGTCCTCGATGTATGAGGCAAGCTGGCGATTCTGCCAATCGGTGCACACTTGCTTCGCTGAACGCGTATATGCATCGACATAGCGGCTCGCTGCGGCCAGCGCCGCCGCGCGGTTCGCGAATGCCTTCGCCTCACCCTGCCACACGCAGGTGCCCGAGCATCGACCCTCACTTACGTCGACGAGCTTCAGCTTCACGCCGCGCGTCAGCTCGACGCTCTCTCCGTGCCGTACATGGAAGGGATCGCCCAGCGGCGCCGGCGGCGCCGCCAGCGCGGGCGCGATACCGAATGCGCAGATCGTCAGCGCGACGCAGCGTGCAGCAGTCATGTCCGTTCCCTCGAGCAGCCTACATTGCGCGGGTAGCGCGCGATCGTTTCCTTGCTCAGGCGGAGAAAGCGCGCCGCATTATTGTAGAGGAGTCCATCTTCGGCCAGAAGCGGACGTCAGCAGCGAATCTCTGCGCGCTTTCGATTGCGTGACTAAAAGCTGATGCCGTTCCAGTTAGACAAGTGAGGTCAAGTGCCCATGCCCCGTGCAGTTGTTAGTCTCGGCACGGCCCCTGCTTCTTCATCCCAGAGCTTTTTGAAATAGAGACCAGACAGCTTGTGCTTCTCGTAGAGGAAGAGGAAATCTCCCGCTTCATCTTGCAGGTTGCTCGACAAGTACAGCCCACTCATCTTGGGAAGCCGAAAGATTGAGGTGCTCGGAATGTGTTCTTTGATCAACGTCAGATTGGAGTACACACCCAAATCGTTTTTAGTTGCGACCCAATCAACCGCATCCTCGCCCAATCTCGTGAGTGCGTTGTACAAGTAGACGTCACCCAGGCCGACGACCGGAAAGCGCAGCAGTTCTCCGCCGCCGAATGCCACTCGACATGCCTTCTCCGCTTGCTCGTCCATCACAAGAAACATCTCGTGCAGATAGAAGAAATTTGCACGGGGCGAATCTGGATCGCCAACCGTCAAGTGTGAGGGCCATGGGCGCCCAACCACTGACTCTCCGTTTGCAGGTCGAGCGTAAAGCTTTCGCACATCGCCACCCGAAGTATTGAGAACCTGGGTGTACTCGACATCCACTCCAACTTGAAAGACTGTCAATGTCATGGATTTGGCTTAAGCAGGCTGCCGTCAGACTTCCACCACATCTTGCCACCTAAGAGGTTCCGGCGCGCCTCTGCCTTGGCATGTCGCGACGCTTCGGGATGTCCGCTTCGGGTCGGAAGCGGAAGTCTTCTTCCGGCCAGCAGCGGACATCCGTCATCCCGCGATCAGCGCACTGCCAGCGCCTCAGGAAACTTCCACGCACCGTTCAAGATCTCAGACCGTGGTCGGTAGAGCCGCTGTGTCTGTCGGCTTGGAGCCATCTGGCGACGCCGAGCGACGGCGTCTCTAGTCGCCTACGGCAGCCCAGAGTGTGACGAGTGCCGCGATGCAGCCCACAAGCGCAATAAGTGTTTTGTTGATCTTGTCTATGCCGTCTGGCCCGGCTTTTTGCAGTTGCGCGAGCCAATGGACGAGGGGTCGCTTGCCGATTGCCGACAACGAAACAACCAACATCGTTACAAGGAACGATGCCATCACGAGCACGACAAAAAATCCGAGCACAAGAAACAAAGGAATATCGGCCCCTGACGCCCGGAATGTGGCGCTCTCAAATATCGGGGCTGTTGGGTTTTTCATGACACTGATCATCATCTTCGCTACGAGAGTCCCGATGAATGTCAGGAAACACAAGGCCGATACTAAAGCAGCCTTGGGTACCACCTTTCCCGTTCCAAGCAGAATGCCCAGAAGCAC